>JAZDHS010000001.1:0-16694 GCA_043805735.1 Candidatus Omnitrophota bacterium
CCTATTACCACTCTTTCCAACTAGCGCACTCTACACCCTGGATGTGCATCGTACGGGAAATAATCTGGTCATTGTCTGAATTCGCGATTAGTTTTAACTCAAATTCAATAATGACATTAGTGCCTTCAGATTGCTTTTTGATTTCGATATCTTTAATCTCAACGCTGTATTCAGCCAATACTGCGCGGATATCTTTTAATTGCTGGGCGTTGCCGACGGTTTCTACGCTTAAGATCTTAAAACGGTCTTTATGAATCAGGGTCTTTTCGACTTTGCTGAGCAGCAACAATACTACTAACACTAACACTGACGTTACTGCCGCGCCAAAACAAAAACCGCTGCCGATCGCCAGGCCAATTCCGGTAACCGTCCAAAGGCTGGCGGCAGTAGTTAGACCGCGGATCGAGGCCCGAAAACGCATAATCGTGCCGGCACCCAAGAATCCGATACCCGTTACTACCCCAGCGGCAATCCGGGTGGGATCAATTGAGCCGGCATCGCGATTCTGATAAAAAAGATACATCCCGGTGAGCATTAAAAGGGTAGAGCCTACACAGACTAACATATGCGTGCGCAATCCCGCCACTCGTCCGTGCAGCTCACGCTCAAAACCAATTAATCCTCCTAATAAAAAGGCCAACAACAAACGTGTAATAATTTCGGTAGATGTAAGCATCATCCCCCCTGTCATATCTTCAGATTAGGCGCAACCTCTAGATTTAAATTAGAGCGAAGACCTTTTTTATAAAGCTGATATCCCCATCCGGCAACCATTGCCGCATTATCCTGGCAAAACGCAAATTCCGGAAAGCGCACATTAATCCCCAGGGCACCGGCTCTCTTGAGTAATTGTCCCCTTAAGGCGCCATTGGCAATTACCCCTCCGCCTATAATAAGCTCTTGCGATTTCTTGGCAATACAGGCTTTCAGCGCCTTTTCGACCAGCACTTCCACAACTGCCTGCTGAAAACCGGCGGCAATATCGGGTATCAGCGTTTTTAATTGGGCCGGACTTTTGCCTTTAGTGTAATAAAGTACCGCGGTCTTTAATCCGCTAAAACTAAAATCAAAACTGTCCGGCTCCAGATAGGAACGCGGAAAGCGAATCTGCCGGGCATTGCCTTTTTTGGCTTTCTGTTCAATAATCGGCCCACCGGGATAGCCCAAGCGTAAAATCTTGGCTACTTTATCAAAGGCCTCACCGGCGGCATCATCACGTGTTGAACCTAATTTTTCCCAATGCCAGAAATCGCTAACATAAAATAAGTTAGTGTGCCCGCCGGAAACAACCAACGCCACAAACGGAAAACGCACGCCCTTTTTTCCTCCCAGAAGCGCGGCATAGACATGGGCCTGTAGGTGATTCACCCCTAAAAGCGGCACCGCCAACGAAAGACTGATCACCTTAGCCAAAGAAAGCCCGATTAAAAGCGCACCCACCAGCCCCGGCCCATAGACTACGGCTACGGCATCTATTTTACGTATGGTAATACCGGCTTTCTCTAGCGCCTGCGCTAAGACGTAATTGATCGCTTCTACATGGTAACGGGTGGCAATTTCCGGGACCACCCCGCCGTATTTCTTCTGTAAATGCAGGCTTGAAGCGACAATGCTCGATAAAACTTTAGTCCCATTTTCGACCACGGCGACTGCGGTTTCATCACAAGAGGTCTCAATTCCCAATACGCGTATGGTCGGCATTATTCTACCAAAGCGGAAACCGGAACAAACTTGATACCCTGGGCTTGCATTTTCGGAATTTCTTCTTTAAGCACTTCCAAGGTCATCGGCCGCGCATGTCCCACACCGATGGCTGCGCCGCTGGCCAGGGCCTCTACCTGTAACTGGCGCAGTTGCCCCCGGATATACTCCCTTTCATTTTTGTTATCTAGGAAAATATCGCGAACAGCGCATTCCAGTGCTGTCGCTTTAGCTAAAGCACTGCAGACCGAATCGCCAATCACCCGGTTATCCAGAAAAAAAAGTTTACGTTTTTTAAGCTCGTTAAAAATTATGGTCATCAGGCGCTTATCTCTTGTTGCCTGCGAGCCCATGTGGTTAGACACACCGGATGCCCCGGCCACATTGGCCAAGGCCTTATTTAAAATGGAACGCACTGTTTGCTCATCCATGTTGGCGGTAATGGTGTCTTTTTCCAGGCCAATATATTCGCGCCCTTCTAAGTCCGGTTCCAGAGGAAGATGTAACACTACCTCCTGGCCTAGGGTCCGGGCAACTTGCGCCGTCTTTACCGAATAGGCTAAGTTGGGCAATACCGAAACCGTAATCGGCTGATCAATCTGGCGCAGCAGCTTGATGCAATCTAAATTATACCCCCAGTCATCAATGACGATTGCCACTGTTGCCTTCGGCACTTGCCGAGGCGCCGTTTCCTTCGTTTCCTTAAACACACCTCTTAAGAAAATAAAAGCAATGGCGTTGAGCAACACAACCGCAATAATAGTGGCGAGAAAAATCTTCTGTTTAAGAGTCATCACTACCAGTAGACCCCAGCTTAACGGATTGCTGGGTCTATCCTTTCTGGATTAAAGCTCGTCTTCTTCTGGCGCCTCTTCCTGTTTTTGATAGAATTTTATCCCTTTAAGCAAATCTACAGCGCGCACCAGTTGGTTGTCGTAATACCCCAGTTCCTTCATATATTCTTCCAGCGTGGTCTTTACTTCGCTTTTATCCTGTTTTTCTTCCGGTTTTTCTTTCGGCTTTTCTTCCTTTACCTGCTTTTCTTCCTGCTCTACTTTTTCAAAGACCTTCTCGTTCTCTTTATCTTTGCCAGCGGCGTTAGTTTCCTGAAATTCCACCTTCACATCCGGCTCAATCCCCTTTTCATGGATGCAGATGCCGCTAGGAGTAAAATATTTGCTGGTAGTCAGACGCAGCGCCGAGCCGTCCCCTAACGGTACTACTGTTTGCACCGAACCCTTGCCGAAGGTCTTGGTGCCTAAGAGCATTCCCCGCTTGAGGTCCTTAATCGCCCCAGCCACAATTTCCGAACCACTGGCACTGCCTTGGCTAATCAACACGATGAGCGGGTAAGTACGGTGATTAGTACGCGTCTCCGAACGGAAAACCATATTCTGTCTTCCCAGGCGCCCGCGAGTAGATACAATAACCTTGCCGGCCGGGACAAATTTCTCCGCCACTTTGACCGCCGAATCTAAAAGTCCGCCGGGATTATTACGCAAATCCAAAATTAAACTATCCAGCCCCTCTTTTTCCAATTGGCTTAAGGCGGCCTCTAAATCCTCCGGGCTTCTTTCTTGAAACTCCGACAAGCGAATGTACCCGACATTGTCTTCAAAAAGTTTGGCCTTACGGATACTCTTCACTTTAATGATATCCCGGGTAATAGTAAAATCGAGCAGCTTTTCCGCGCCTTCGCGCATGATGGTAATGTGCACATCGGTTCCCGGCTTGCCGCGTAATTTTCGCACTGCTTCGGTTAAAGTAATATCTTTGGTAATTTCTCCTTCGATCTTGACAATGCGGTCCGCGGCCTTTAGCCCGACTTTAAAAGCCGGGGTATCATCGATAGGAGAAATAATCGTTAGCAACCCTTCCTGCATCGAAATTTCAATACCCAAACCGCCGAATTCCCCTTCGGTTTCCACTTTTACTTCCCTATATTCCTCCGGGTCCAAAAATTGGCTATACGGGTCGAGCGACTGCAGCATTCCTTTAAGCGCTCCATAAATCAATTCTTTATACTTGGTATCGTCTACGTAATCGGAACGAATCAGTGTAAGCGCATCGGTAAAAAGCTCGATTTCTTTATAGAAATCATCTTCACTGGCAGTATCTTTCTGTTCCTCGTTAACCGTCAATTCTCCTACCGGCGGCGTCGGCTCCGGATCCTTGGGCTCGCCGATAATCAGCTGAGGCCGAAACAGAAAAAGAAATCCACCAATTACCAAGCAAATCACAATACCTTTACGCATTCTCTCCCCTTTCTAGTTTTTCTTTCAGTAGCCTATTCGCTATTTGTGGATTGGCCTTCCCGCGGCTTCTTTTCATAATTTGCCCGACGAGAAATGTCAGGGCGCTCTCTGTGCCATTCTTATAGTCGTTAACGGGCTTGGGATTTTGCTTAATCACCTCAATGACTATTTTTTCTATTTCGCCCGTATCGCTAATCTGTACTAATCCTTTTTCTTTCACAATCTCAGCGGCGGCTTTATTTGTTTCTACCATCTCCGGGAAAATCGCCTTGGCCACCTTGCCGGTAATGACCGCCTCGTCCAAAAGCTTGAGCAATCCCACGAAATCTTCCGGCGTAAGCTTGAGTTCGCGCACTGAGAGAGATCGGCTATTAAGCTCAGCTAACAATTCCGTCATCATCCAGTTACTAATTACCTTGGGCTTAGGATAAAGCTTAGCGCATTGTTCAAAATAACCGGCCAGGTATTTATCGCCGGTGAGCACGGCGGCGTCATACTCCGGAATTTGGTATTCCTTAATGAAACGCCTGGCTTTTTCCTGGGGAAGTTCGGGAATTGAATGGCGAATTTTCCCAATATATGCTTCATCCAGAATAAAAGGCACTAAGTCCGGTTCGGGAAAATAGCGATAATCATGGGCCTGTTCTTTACTGCGCATCGCCAGGGAGATATTTTTTTCGGCATTCCAAAGCCTGGTCTCTTGAGCTACTTTTTCACCGCTATCCAAAAGTTCGCTCTGGCGTGCCACTTCATACTCCAGGGCCATCTTGACACCCTTAAATGAATTCATGTTTTTTAATTCTACCTTTTCGCCCAGGGTCGGCGCGCCTTCCTCCATCAGCGAAACATTGGCATCACAGCGCAAAGACCCTTCCTCCATGTTGCAATCCGATACTTCCAAATATTCCAGGATTGCTTTCAGTAATGTCAGGTAGGTATAGGCCTCATCGGGAGAATTCAGGTCCGGCTCGCTGACAATTTCCAAAAGAGGCGTGCCACAGCGGTTGAAATCAACGAAGCTTCTCGCCCCAGCCTCTTCATGGATCAATTTGCCGGCATCTTCCTCTAAGTGCGCGCGCTTGATACGAATTTTTTTCTCGGCGGCTTTGTCGGAAATCACCAGCCACCCCTGGCGCGCCACCGGTAAATCGAACTGCGAAATCTGAAAGTTTTTCGGAAGATCGGGGTAAAAATAATGCTTCCGGTCAAATTTAATATAAGGTGAAACCTCGCAATGCAAGGCTAAAGCCGCTTTAAGCGCGAAAGCGAGCGCCATTTCGTTCAACACCGGCAGGCTACCCGGAAACCCCAGGCATACCGGGCAGGTTTGGCTGTTGGCCTTCTGCCCAAAAAGCGTGGAGCAGGCGCAAAAGCACTTGCTCTTTGTTAATAGCTGAACATGAACCTCCAACCCGATAACCGTTATATATTTCCTGCTCACAGATTCGGCCTTTTTGTATGCCAGGGCGTCGCCTGCTCATAGGCATAAGCGACACGCAAAAGCTGCTCTTCGGCAAAAGGTGGGGCAATAATCTGCAGTCCGATCGGCAGGCCTTCCCGGTTAAATCCGCAAGGAAGGGAAATTGCCGGTATGCCGGAAAGGTTTGCCGAAATAGTAAAAACATCGGAAAGATACATCGCCAAAGGATCGTCAATTTTTTCACCAATTTTAAAAGCAACTGAAGGCGCGGTCGGTGTGACCACACAGTCCACCTGCTCAAAGGCACGGTCAAAATCATTCTTAATCAAACGCCGCACTTTGAGCGCCCGTAAATAATAAGCGTCGTAATAACCGCTGGAGAGCGCATATGTCCCCAAAATAATTCGGCGCTTGGCCTCTTCGCCAAAACCCTCTCCCCTGGTTTTAAAATAAAGATCGATTAGCCTTAAGGCCTGGCTGCTGCGGTGGCCGTATTGCACGCCATCAAAGCGGGCCAGGTTAGAACTGGCCTCAGCAGTAGCAACAATATAATAATCAGCAACAGCATATTCGGTATGCGGTAGTGAGATCTCTTTTATCTCGGCGCCTAGTTTTTGCAAAACACTGGTTGCGTTTTCGACCGCGCTTTTTACTTCTTCATCTAACCCAGCAATAAAATATTCCTTAGGTAGGCCAATCTTCATCCCCCGCACATTATTCTCTAAGGCTTGCGTATAGTCGGGTACGGGTTGATTGATACAGGTTGAGTCTAGGGAATCATGGCCGGCAATAACATTCAAGACCAGCGCGGCGTCGCGCACATCTTTGGTCAATGGCCCAATTTGATCTAAAGAAGAAGCAAAGGCAATTAATCCGTAGCGCGAAACTCTTCCATAGGTTGGCTTGAGTCCCACTACGCCGCAGAGGCTTGCCGGTTGCCTTATTGAGCCTCCGGTGTCCGAACCTAAGGCGACAATAGCTTCATCGGCGGCCACCGCCGCCGCCGAGCCGCCGCTTGAACCGCCGGGAATTCTTTCCAGATTCCAGGGATTGCGCGTCGGACCATAACAAGAGGTTTCACAGGACGAACCAAAGGCAAACTCATCCATATTCGCTTTGGCAAAAATAATCGCGCCGGCATTTTTTAAACGGCTAATCACGCTGGCATCATACGGCGGTTTAAAACCTTTTAAAATCCGCGAGGAACAGGTGGTATCCTGCCCCTCCACACAGATGTTATCTTTAATCACTACCGGTATGCCGAAGAGCGCCGCTGTTTTGTCAGCGCGTTTTTCCAGGGCCGAGCACTGGGCGAGAATATCTTGTTTGTCTATCCGGCAAAGGGCCTTAACCTTGCTCTCAACTTTTTCAATCCGGTCTAAAAGGCCAAGCGCCACTTCTTGCGGCTCGGCCTTCTTCTGGACAAACAACTCTTTCAGCTGGTGGGCGCAGAGTGTATGCAATGCCATGCTCATTCAATGACTTTAGGAACCACAAACCCCTCCTTGGTAGCCGCCGGGGCATTGGCTAATACCTTATCAATAGGCAACGCAGGGCTAACCACATCCGGGCGAAATACATTTTGCACCGGTAGCACATGGCTCATTGGTTCTACGTTGGCGACATCTAACTGCTGCAGCTTGGTGATGTACTGTAAAATATCGCTTAACTGTTTACCCAGCTTACGCTTCTGTTCATCAGATAATTCGATACGCGCCAAGCGAGCGACATAGTTAATATCTACGTCCATAAGCTCCCTCTATGCTAATCCTAAAGGATAGACCCAGCATTCCTTTAAGCTGGGGTCTAATTATAATATAATAGTGGGCCTAATTATAATATTGGGTTTAGCCCTTGTGGGTTACCTTATCATAAAAGAAAAGAAATGTCAACTCTGTGCTTAGGATTAGACCCTTCGCTAATATGGAATTGCTAAGGTCTGCCCTTCTGGGCTAGTACTCAAACGTGGAAGCAGCCTGAGATTCTATTTTTAAGTTTTCGCCCAGGGCCTCCAGTGTCCACACTTGCATCAAGACGCCATCTGTATCGGAGTACTTATAAACCTTGCCAGTCTGGGAATCAAAGAATTTAATTGCTCCGGTAGTAGAGGCAAATTGGACCCGACCGGTATAAGTTGTTTGTTGGGAATACGAACGGCCGATAAAAAATCCAAAGACACAAACCAGCGCTAAGGCAATAATGAACAGTTTTTGCATTATTTTCTCCTTTATTCTCTCTGATTCTCGGGCGCCATTTTTTCGATGGTCTGATCGAGCTGTTCGGAAAATTGTGGATTCTGCTCGGAAAAGGTTTGCATTGCCTGCGTAAATCGCTCTATCTCCATCATCGCTCGGCTTTGCATCATTGCCGCCATGGCCTGCTGGGCCTGGGCTAAGTCCGGTTGAGTAAATTGCTGATCCGCAGCCTGCTGTTGACCCTGTTTAACCATTTTTTCCATCTGTTCGATTAGCTCCTGGTTTTTTTGAATAAACTGTTCAATCTCGGCAACGCATTTTCCGGGATTATTCATATTCTGCTCAATGATATCGGCCAGGCCGCCGTAAAACTTGACCATGAAGTCCTCTCCACCTTGAGCAAAGGCAAACGACAGCATGGCGCACACTAAGAGAACCGTGCAGCATAAATACCTGAACAGCTTTTTCACCATCCACCCCTTTCTTAGTTAGAAATACCTCGACAATACTTTTGCCAGGTATTTGTTTTTGGTAAAACTCTCGGTCTTCCAAGAATCAACGATTTCGCGTTTATGCGTTTTCCAAAGATGATAAAAATTCTCCCATCCAAATATCGGCCCTCCCCTTTTCACCCAAGGCGGGTCGGGAAGATACTGGTAAATCCCATCGGGATGCTGGCTGTTGGCAATGGCTTTATAAGTCCAGTATGTCCAATGGAACTGATATTTACGAAAACAAGCGAGTGCATCTTCAAGATAACGCAGCTCTCCGTAGTCATGCCCGGAGCGAAAGTTAATCCCGAATTCACCGACATAGATCGGCACTTTCCATTTTCGGGAAAGTAGATCATAATGCTTTAGACAAGAGTAAATCCGTTTTTTGTCCCAATAAAGTCCCTCGATCATTCCCGGATACTTTAGGTGCAGGTGAAAATTAAAAGTGAAGCTAATCGGTAAATACATATGAATACTGTAAGCGGTATTATTGTCTTTGGGCTTTCCTAATGGTTCTAACTGCTGCCCATAATGATTGGCTTCTAAAAACAGGATGTGCTTTTGATCGACCTGCCTAATAACCTCAGTCACCTCATCATAGAGCCGGCAAAGCTTGCGCGAATCTTTAACCACCGCTTCGTTAAGCACGTCGTATCCGGCAACTACCGGTTCATCTTTGTAGCGCCGGGCGATATCGCGCCATAGCGAAAGGAAAAGCCGCTGGTTATCTCTCGCCTGCCAAAAACGGGCCTTTCCGTCGGAATCGCTGTGCCAATCTGGATTTTGCGCCCCGGGAGCAGCGTGTAAATCCAGGATACACCAGATTTTTTCTTTGCGGCACCAGGAAATCGCCCGGTCCAGATAATCGATCCGTTTTTCCCGGTCTAAGATACGGTAATTAAAAGGTAACCGTACGCAGTTTGCCCCCAGCGCCTTGACGCGGCGAATATCCTCATAGCTAATAAACTGCTGACGATAAAGACGCATAAATTGCTCCAGTTGCTCTCGGCCATTATGCCGCGCAAAGACCTTCTTAAAAATGTGCTCACCGAAATTACGGCCTTGAAAAAAATATCCTTCCAAAAGTAGCCAAGAACCAAGATTGACCCCGCGCAGGTATATTTTTTTGCCGTCTTCGTCAACGATATCTCTACCCTTGACACGTAAAAAAGATAATGACCGGCTCAAAGACTGACCTCCTTTGCGTGAAACGTGTTTTCAATAATAGCGAAATCCTGTAGCGATAAGTTTTCCGGACGCACCAGGTAATTCACTCCGGACTGCCGCAATATCTCTGCCAGATCATTTTTACTGCGTTCTCTAATATGGTGGGCTAAAGAATTAAGGATGATTTTACGTCTTTGCGTAAAGGTAGCGCGGACAATTTTAAAAAACTGTTCCTGACTATGCACAAATACCGGCGGCTCTTTTAAAAGACAAAGGCGCATATATACGGAGTCGACTTTTGGCTGGGGATAAAAAGCTTTTTTAGGAATAGAAAAAAGAATCTTCGGGCTGCTAAAATAGTTGGTTAGAATAGTTAATGCCGAATACTCCTTAGTGTCTTTAGTTCCGACAAAGCGCCGGCCTACCTCTTCCTGCACGGTAATATAGATCTCTTTTAATTTCTGACGCTGCTTTTCTAAAAGAAACCCCAAAATTGGCGTAGTAATATAGTAAGGCAGGTTTCCGACCACTTTTAATAGCCCTTGAGATGGAAATTTGCGAATATTTGTTTCCAAAATATCCTGGTGCAGCAAAGTCAGGTTAGGATATCCTCCCAGCGTAGCGCTTAAAAAACGGGCCAGGCCTTTGTCTTTTTCTACGGCAAAGACCTGCGCTGTTTTTTTGGCCAACTCTTCGGTAAGCGCCCCTAAACCCGGGCCAATCTCCAGCACTTCATCCGACGAAGAAAGTGCGGCCGCCTCAATGATTTTTTTTTGAATATCTTGGCTAACCAGAAAATTCTGCCCCCGGCGCTTACTGATAACGAGATGCTCTTTTTTTAAAATTTCTTTAATCTGCGTAGAATTATAGATCATTGTTTGCGATATGGCCGTAAGGCCTCAAAACCCTTTAACGCTTAAGCGGATTTTTTTACGCGCTCATGCTCGTAAAAATACTCGATCGCCTTCTGCGTTTCAAAGTAGAGTTTGGAAAGCGCCTTGTGGAACTGGGCGCTGTCCATCTCCGCAACACCCTTCGCCTTTACAAACTGGCGGTGTTTTTCCCAATTGACATTCGATTTATATTTAGTCCTGATCTCAATTAATTCGATGATATGCGTGGACAATAAACAGCGCAGCATCTCGGAAAAACTTAAGTCATAGCTCTCGGCTATATCCTTAATATGATCAGCGACCCAATCCTCCAAAAGAACCTGGTATCTTTTCAGCATCGGCCTTATCTCCTTATTTTATTAGCGCACCTTTATTGCCTCGGCGGCAAAGATGTGTTGTTTAAATCCGTTATCAAGGCGCAAGATTAATGCGCCTTGAGCATCAATGTCTTGGGCCTGTCCCTCAATGGCCTTATGGGCCAGGTAGACCCGGATCCGTTTCCCGGAAAGCGCAGAAAGGTTGCTCCAGCGTTTCGTAATATGCATATCTTTGCCTTTAATAAAAGCAGCGTACTCCCGGTCAAACGTGCGCAACAGTTCTCTAGCCACCTCCAGACGGCAAAGCCGCTTTTTGGTCCTGGTTTCTTCACGTAAAGAAGTACTCCCCTTAGGTAATTGGCTTAAAGGGGTATTGACATTTATTCCCAGCCCAACGATTAAAAATTCCACCTGATCACTACGTCCCTTCATTTCGGTGAGGATTCCGCAGACCTTGCGATCTTCAATCACGACATCATTCGGCCAGCGAATAAGGGCCTTGAGGCCGCTGACCTTTCTGATCGTTTCAGCACAACAAACCGCGGCCAAAAGAGTGATCAGCGCCGCCTGGTCAGAAGTAATCTCTGGCCGCAAGATTAATGAACAATAAACACCTTGCGACTGTGGAGAAACCCAAGTCCGGCCAAAACGTCCGCGGCCCTTGCGTTGTCCTTCGGCAAATACGGCCGTATTTTCTCCGGCGCCTTTTTCAGCCAAGGCATAGGCAGTAGTATTGGTAGAATCTACGGTATCATAGGCAAGAATTTTTTGGGCAATGACCTGAGTATGCAGTTGCCAGCTCAGCTCCTCGGCCGCCAGCCGGTCGGGGACTCTGACCAGCAGATATCCTAAATGCGGTTGGCATTGGATATCGTAACCTTCTTCACGCAAGAGATGGATATGCTTGGTGATTGTTGCTTTAGCCAGGCCTGTTTTTTGGCTAAGCTCATCGCCAGAGATATACCCGTTATGCTTACGCAATATCGCTAAAATCACTTCATCGGTTTTGTGATACCCTAAAGAGGTCATTCGTCTTTACTTTCTTACTGTAAATTGTTTCTTTAGTTTGTTGATTTCATCACGAACAAGCGCCGCTTTCTCAAACAGCAGATTACGCGCATAGTCCTGCATCTCTTGCTGAAGCTGGGCAATAATCAGCTCTTGATCGTACTGCTCTTCTTTTTGGCCGGTGCGTTCGGCTACAAATTCTTCGGCAGTCTGCAACGCCTCAATACCTTCTTTGACTGCCTTTTGGATCGAACGCGGCGTAATATTATGCCTGTGGTTGAACTCCAGCTGCAGATTTCTCCGGCGCTCGGTCTCACTAAGCATCTTTTTTATCGATCCGGTAAGCGTATCGGCATAGAGCACTACTTGGCCATTAATATTTCTTGCTGCCCTTCCGGCAACCTGGATCAGCGAAGTGGCTGATCGCAAAAACCCTTCTTTATCCGCATCCAGTACCGCTACTAAGGATACCTCCGGCAGATCCAGGCCTTCACGTAGCAGATTTACTCCCACTAGGCAATCGAATTTACGCAGGCGTAAATCCCGTAGAATTTTTACCCGTTCTATTGCGCCGAGTTCGGAATGCAGGTATTTTACGCGCAGGTTCATTTCGCTTAAGTACTGGGCGAGATCTTCAGCCATACGCTTGGTCAGTGTAGTCACCAGGACTCGTTCTTTACGCTGCGCCCGCTCTTTGATCAGCCCGATCAAATCATCTACCTGGTGTTCCAAAGGCTTGACGATAACCTCCGGGTCGACCAGGCCGGTGGGACGAATAATCTGTTCTGCCGGCTTAGCGCTTTTTGACAATTCATAGTCCGCAGGTGTTGCCGAAACAAAAATTACTTTTTTAATCAGCTGCTCAAACTCCGTAAAACGTAAAGGCCGGTTGTCGAGCGCCGAAGGCAAGCGAAAACCATAGTCTACCAGCGTCTGTTTACGCGCCTGGTCGCCGTTATACATTCCACGCACCTGCGGAACAGTGACATGTGACTCATCGATAACCATTAAAAATTCACTGGGAAAATAGTCGAGCAGACAGTAAGGCCGCGAGCCTGCGGGACGGCCGCTTAATTGGCGGGAATAATTTTCGATACCGTGGCAATAACCCAACTCTTGCAGCATTTCAATATCGTAATGAGTACGCGATTCCAGACGCTGCGCTTCCAATAACTTATTTTGGCTCTGTAACTCGCTTAGGCGCAGGCGCAACTCCTCTTCAATCAGGGTAATCGCTTGTTTGATCCGATCTTGGGTGGTCACAAAATGTTTGGCCGGATAGAGGACACATTTATCCATTGTATTAATTACCTTGGAGCTAACGAGATCAATTTCGTCTATTTTTGCGATTACGTCGGCATTTTGTTCTACCCTTAAGGCCGTCTGGCGGTAGGACGGAAAGATATCAATCACATCGCCGCGGACCCTGAATTTTCCTCTGGCGAAAGTAACGTCATTGCGTTCATACTGGATATTCACCAGCCGAGTTAAAAGTTCCCTGCGGCTGATCCTCTGGCCTTTTTGCAGTACCAGTAAGAGCTCCTGGTAATCTTGGGGAGAACCGAGATTATAGATACAGGAAACGGAGGCTACGATAATAACGTCGGAGCGGGACATTAAAGAGCTGGTCGCCGAAAGCCGAAGTGAGTCTAGCTCGTCGTTTATTGAGGCATCTTTTTCAATATACGTATCAGTCTGGGGAATATAGGCCTCGGGCTGATAATAATCGTAGTAGCTGACGAAATATTCGACCGCGTTGGTGGGGAAAAATTCCTTAAATTCGCTGTACAATTGCGCGGCCAGGGTTTTGTTGTGGGAAAGCACCAAGGTAGGTAATTGCGCGCGGGCGATGACATTGGCCAGGGTAAAAGTTTTACCTGATCCGGTCACGCCCAGGAGCGTCTGATAGCGGTTATTGCTGGTGAGCCCCCGGCTTAGTTCTTCGATCGCCTGAGGCTGGTCTCCGCACGGCTTAAAATCACTGACTAATTTAAACTTGTTCACAATCTAGCGCTATATCTAATGCCGCCGCCGAATGGGTCAATCCCCCGATTGAAATTCTCTCCACACCCGTAGCGGCAATGGCCCGCACATTCTTAAGCGTCACACCGCCGGAAACTTCCAGCACAACGGCAGTTTTTTTTGCCTTTCTGATGCGCAAAGCTTTTTTGATTTTCGCGAGATTAAAATTATCCAACATAATAATGTCGGGAGACGCGTTGAAGGCTTGCCGAAATTCGGCAAGGTCTTTTACCTCCACTTCTATAGACATGCCCTTGGGCCGCCGGCGTTTAACCTGGTTAATCAGATTAAACAGGGAAACCGAACGATTCAGGGCAATGTGATTATCTTTGATTAAGATTTGGTCCCACAATCCCAAACGATGGTTATATCCTCCGCCGCAGCGCACCGCATATTTTTCTAAAATACGTAAGCCGGGAGTAGTTTTACGCGTATCCATTATCCTGGCTTTGTAGGGTTTTACCGACTGGACATATTTGGCGGTTAGCGTCGCGATACCGGACAAACGCGCTAAAAAATTAAGCGCCACTCTTTCCGCTTTTAAAATACTCTCGGCTTTCCCGGTAATACGCGCCAGTACCTGATTTTTCTTAATACGCCCAGCATCTTTTACTAAGGCCTGAAAACGCAGTTCCTGGTCTACCGTTTTAAAAACCCGGCGTACCAGGTCGACGCCGCAGGCCACACCTGTGGATTTGGCGATAATCTCAGCTCTGGCTTTCTGGCCTGGCCGTAAAACTAAACGAGTAGTCACATCGCCGCGGCCGATATCTTCACGTAAAGCTGTGGCTATCGATGAAAAATCTATTTTATTCATAGTATTATATCTTGATTGGGTTTAGAAACCGTACTTGAAAGCTAGGGCTATGTTTACAGAGTGAGGCCTTTAAGGTTGTCTTTTAGTTTCTTTAACGCCTCTGTGAGCTCAATCTTTTTCTCTTTTGCCTGCTCGACAATTTCTTTTGGGGCTTTACTGAGGAATTGTTTGTTTTTGAGTTTCTGCTCGGTACCTTTTAAAAGCGACTCGATTGTGCTTATTTGTTCTTTTAAGCGTTTTGCCTCCTGGGCCACATCAATGACGCCTTCTAAGGGCACGAAAATTTCTATTTCCGGCAATACGGCTACGGCGGATAATTTTGGCTTTTTGAGATCCTGAGAAATTTCCAGAGATTCCACTTTGGCCAGGCCTTGAATATATTCCGCGTGGCGTTTAAGCGTTTCCGCTAATGACTTTTTGCCCACTAAGAGCTTGACCGGGATTTTTTTAGCGGGGTCAATTTTCCAGACTGAACGGATATTTCTAATCGCGCTGACGCAGGCAATAATAGTTTCCATCTGGCTATCCGCTTTTTTATCAATAAATTGCTTTTGCAGGTGCGGCCAGGTAGAGACCATTATCGAGGTTCCCTCATGCGGCAGGCTTTGCCAGATCTCTTCGCTAATATAGGGCATGATCGGATGCAAGATCCTTAAGGTTTTCTCCAGGATCTTATAAAGCACTACCTGAGTTTGGACAGTAGCAATAGTGGGCTTGGCCAACTCGATGTACCAATCACAAAATTCATGCCAAAAAAACTCATAAATTATTTTGGCCGCATCATTGAAGCGGAAGTTCTCCAGGGACTTAGTCATCTTATCCAAGGTTTGATAAAATTGGCTTAAAATCCATTTTTCCTTGAGGTCAGTAACCTGCGGGGCAAAGATACATAAATCCACCTTCGCTTTTTCGCGGTCCAGATTAGTCAAGATATAGCGCGCGGCATTCCAGATTTTATTGGCGAAGTTGCGCCCGGACTCAAACTTGTCTTTTGACAAATAGACATCCTGCCCGGTCGCTACCAGCGAAATAATGCTAAAGCGCAGGGCATCGCAACCGTACTGATCGATAATTTCCAAAGGATCAATAACATTACCTAAAGACTTGGACATTTTCGTCCCGCTAGCATCGCGTACGGTACCGTGAATATAAACATCTTTAAAGGGAATATTTTCCATAAAATACATCCCGGCCATAATCATCCGCGCTACCCAGAAAAAGATAATTTCCTGCGCGGTCACCAAGACCGCGGTAGGGTAAAAATAGGCCAACTCCTGCTCTTCTTTTTTTCCCAATACCGGCCAACCAAAGGTAGCAAAAGGCCATAGCCACGAAGAAAACCAGGTATCCAGCACATCCTCGTCTTGATAAATATCAATTGAGCCACAAACTGAGCATTTTTCAGGTTTAACTCTAGAAACAATTATGCCTTCCTCTACTTTTGACTTTTGACTTGCTGTTTCTTGACATTTTTTACAATAGTAAACAGGAATTCTGTGTCCCCACCAAATCTGCCTGGAAATACACCAATCCCGGATATCCTCCATCCAGTTTAAATACACTTTAGTCCATCTTTTAGGATAGAAGTTAATTTTTCCATCTCGCACCGCCTTGATGGCCGGCTTCGCTAGAGGCTTCATCTTCACAAACCACTGCTTGGAAAGATATGGCTCGACAATCGTATGGCACCGGTAGCAGTGGCCGACCGCGTGCTTATGTTCTTCTACTTTTTCCAAAAGCTTGCGCTCTTTTAACTCTTCAATAATCGCTTCTCTCGCCTCAAAACGATCCATCCCGGCGTAATCACCCGCATTTGTATTCAAAACACCGTCTGGATGCATGATATTGATAAATTCTAACTTGTGCCTCTTTCCGACAGCGTAATCATTGGGGTCATGGGCGGGCGTTACTTTAACAACACCTGTGCCAAACTTTTTATCCACCATGTCATCGCCGATGACAAGTATCTCCCGCTCTAAAATCGGCAGAATAAGCCTCTGCCCGATCAAATGTTTATAACGCGCGTCTTTCGGGTTTACGGCCACCGCCGTATCTCCCAGCATCGTCTCCGGCCGTGTCGTCGCTACCACGACATAATCTTCATGTTTATTATTTTTTGTTCTTTTTCGGATTTCTGATTTCGGATTTCGGATTTCTTCTTTTATAGGATATTTTATATAATATAATTTTCCATCCAAATCATGATGAGGCGCTTCTTCATCTGCCAAAGCCGTTTGGCAGCGCGGACACCAGTTAATGATATAATCACCTTGATAAATCAATCCTTTTTCATAGAGGCTGACAAAAACTTCAACAACTGCCTTAGAATATTCTTCATCCATCGTGAAGCGCTCTCTCGCCCAATCACAGGTCGCGCCCATCCTTTTAAGCTGATGGATAATCGT
>JAZDHS010000002.1:0-48212 GCA_043805735.1 Candidatus Omnitrophota bacterium
TATTCAGGCTCATGCATTTTCAGGCTAAGCTATTTATGTTTTTACGGCACAACTTTATCAAAAAATACCTCAGTTATAACGAAGTCACGCAATTCCACAGGCAATATTTTAATGATACCCTTAAAGAGATAAATGAGCTTAAGGGGTTAACCCTGAAAAATAATCTCGCCTCCCGGAATAATAAATTAAAAGCGTTTATTTTATCCGTCCTCATTCTTTTTGTATTCTTTAATTACCTCTTCAGGTTCGAGGGCCCGGCCTGCGGATACTGGGATACCTATATAACCGAACCCTCCCTTTTTATCGCTGATACACATATAAACTTTGTTTCAAAAGATGGTGAAAAATTATATTCCTATTCATTACCGGGGAAGTTGCCGGATAATTTGATAAACAAAGATGCTGACGGAATAAGCTCAAAGGACCAGCGGTTGGGAGGCGCGATCATCTTTACGCCCTGGTACCTGCTTTTTAACATATTCGGTTTCAGGTTTTTCTTTGCCATATCCGGAGTACTGATCGCGATCTTCGCCTTGCTTATCAGCCAGCTGCTCTTCAAAAACTTTTACTTAAGCGTTTTTTCCGCGGTTATCGCTGCGCTTAACTCCTACATCCTCTCCATCAACAACCTTAACCCCAACATACTCGGGTTAATGATAATATCCATCCTCTTATATCTACTGCTGGAGGATACTCCCAATGGGTTGATCATCGGCCTGGTTTACGGAACCCTGGGCGGAATACGCAACGAAAGCATCTTGTTCCTTCCGGCAATAATCTATAAGCTCCTCATTTCTTCGCCTGGAAAAGGACGGAATATTACCCTCTTCTTCCTGGGAAGTCTTCTGGCCATTGCCCCAATCCTGTATTGGAACCAATACGCATTCGGCAACCCGTTCATGCACCCTACCCAGTTTCCGTCCTTAGGAGGCTTCCGACCGGTATTCGCACATCGTTTCTTATTTTGGAAATTCGATTTTAACGGGATGCTTAATTACCCGTTTTACCATAAGATCATCAGGACGCCCTATTTCTCATTCCCGACCTTTCTACTCTTGCCGCTGACACTGGCAAGCTCACTGGGAATCCTGATGTTTTCCCTTATCTTCACCGGCGCGCTGAATTTATTCAAGCGGCGTAGACAGTTATTTATTTTCCTTATGTTATGGTTTTTACCGATGTATCTTTTATTGTCGGTGCAGGAAAACTGGAGCAACCTGAAGATGACCTTCCTGCTGATGCTGATTAGCCCTATTATTATCTTTATAGCCGCCGGCATCGAAGATTTATTTTCAAAGGGAAAACTCAAAAGCAGGTTAACCAGCTTAATTTTACTATCCATCGCCGTATTTTTTTTAATAAGGTCTTTGGCTTCTTCTGATTTCGAGGCGGACCAGAGATGGTATGAGCGCTTCCCGCGGGCGGTGGAAGGAAAAAACATCTCTTATATCGGTGACGACTTAAGGACAAAAAAAGAAGACCCGGCTGAATTACTGGACCAGAAGAGGATCCTTACTCAAGGTAACCTCCTGCCGAAATTAGATAAAACCGGTATAGACCTGCTGAAAAAAATCCAAATCATTAAACAAGAAACAAAACAGAAAGGAATTACTGTCGTAGATATCTGGAAATATATCTACGAAAAATAGGAAAATTATGCTAAAAATTCTATGCCTGCTGATGGCGATATATGTCTTCTATCTGCCTGGCTCTCTGATAATCAGGACTGGTTACAAAAATAGCGATTGTCTATCAAGGCATATTTTAGCTTTCGGCCTAGGTATAATCCTGGTGCCTATCTTTTCATTCGCAATCGCCATGCTGCTGCATACCACGGTGCAAAACAATCTGCTTTTAGCTACAGCCACCTTTATTAATTTAATCTGTCTTATTGTTTTATTCAAAAGGAAAACTAAAGTATGTACCTCTTAACCCTGCACGAAGACAGCAATGCCAATCTAAGCCTTTTCAAGGACGGGAAAATCCTTTTGGCGGTAGCGGAAGAGCGGTTAAGCCGGGTAAAACATCAGGGCGGTTTTCCGGCCAGGAGCATAAAATTCATCCTAGATAAATACAAGTTAACGTTTAAAGATATTGATGTTATATTCTGCGCTAATAAATACCATCCCCTGCCAAGGATACTCTGGGGTAAGTTTCCTACTTGCGAACATTCTTTTCTGGGGTCTATACAGAAGGCAGCAATTTATTACCAGCATGCTATATTTAAAAACGCTACTTTAAGAAAGTGCGTTGAGGCATTTAATAAGGCCATGTTAAAACAAAAGTTTAAAAGGCCGGTAGGGCTGTCCGGCCACCATAGCGCGCATGCCTATTCAGCTTATTTGACCTCCGGCTTTGACAAAGCAGTGGCGATATCCACGGATAATTTCGGAGACGGGATGTCTTCCGCGGTATTTACCTGTGAAAGCGGTATTTGTAAATTTCTTTACGGTTCGTCGGCGCTTAATTCGCCGGGCCAGTTTTACGGAACAATAGCCCAGCTGCTCGGCATAAATCCATTGCTGGCAGGCAAGATGACCGGCTTAGCAGGATATGGCAACCCGGATACGGTGTATCCGTTGATAAAAACCCTCTTCTCATTAAGCGATGACCGCAGGGATTTTATCCTGCCGCCCCTCTTTTTTCAATCCCCGCGCAGGGGTATATACAAAAAATTAAAAAAATATAGAAAAGAGGATGTGGCTGCCGCTGCGCAGAGACGTTTTGAAGAAATAATGCTCAAATATGTTAAAGAGGCGATCCGGGCAACAACAATTCCTTATCTCTGTCTTGCCGGCGGTGTTTACGGCAATGTCCGGCTGAATAAAAAAATAGCGGAATTAGCTGAGGTAACGGGGATATTTATCCATCCGGCGATGAATGACCAGGGAATCAGCCTTGGGACGGGACTGGAATACCTTTCCCGAAATTCGGGGCTTAAACCGTTTAAGCTGGATAATCTTTATTTTGGGCCGGAATACGATAACGAGGAAATTGAGGCAGAGATTAAAAAAGAAAAATTAAACTATGACTATCTTCGGGATATCGAAACGGCCGTTGCCCAGCTTCTTGCCAAGGGAAAAGTAGTTGCCCGTTTTTCAGGCCGGATGGAGTATGGCCTGAGGGCATTAGGAAACCGCAGCATCCTGTATCAGACTACTGATAAAAGTGTTAACGACTGGTTGAATGCTAAATTAAAACGTTCGGAATATATGCCTTTTGCTCCGGTGACCATGGAGGAATATGCGGGGCAATGCTATGTCAATATTGAAAAGGTAAAATATAACGCTAAATTCATGACCATTGCCGTAGACTGTACGGAATGGATGAAAAAAACTTCTCCAGGCGTGGTTCATGTCGATGGCACAGCCAGACCGCAGCTGCTCAAGGAAGAAGATAATCCAAGCTACTATAAGATTTTAAAGGAATACCACAGGATTACCGGCATACCCAGCCTGATTAACACCAGCTTTAATATGCACGAAGAGCCGATTGTCTGCGCCCCCTTTGACGCGCTGAGGGCATTCAAAGAGTCCGGGCTTGATTACCTGGCGATAGGAAATTACCTGCTCAAGAGTTTTTGAAAAGCGTTTGTCCCCGCCCAGAACATCGTCTTTATACTCTGCGGATTCTTCAGCATATATAAGAACATCTTGAGGATGTATTTAGGCCTGAGGTGGAAGCTTTGCTGAATATCCCGCATTAGAACTTTCAACTCGCTCTCGCTTATTACGGGATTTTTTATGATCTGGCTATTTAGGAAAAGATATCTGGACCAATCCCTGCTAATTAATAAATTTTCTTTTCTACAAATCTCAAATAACTCTGTCCCGGGATAGGGCGTGGCAAAAGATACTTGTAAAAAATCAGGCTCCAACTCCATGATCAATTTTTTGGTTGCCGATATTGTATCCCTGGTCTCTCCCGGTATATTCAACATCGCGAATCCCATAGTGGAGAGCCCCGCTTCTTTTGCCATTAAGAAAGCTTCTTTTGTCTGCTGGATACTGATCCCTTTTTTGGCGTAATCCAGGATTTTCTGGGAACCTGACTCTATGCCTAACTCCACCCTGACACAGCCGGCTTGCTTCATGTGCCTCAATAAATCCGGATCAATATTATCTACCCTGGTCAGGCATGACCATTTGACCTTCCGGTTTAGGCCGGACATGATAAATCCATCGCACAGCTTATGCATCCACAACTTATCGAAGGTAAAGGTATCGTCTAAAAAAGCTACAAAGCTGGTCTTGTATTCATGAAAACATGTTTCTATTTCTTCTATTATGTGCGCAGGGCTTCTCTTGCGGCATTTCCTGCCTGCGACCAGGCTGACCGCGCAATAAATACAACTGTTCGGGCAACCCCTCATTGCGATTACAGAAGTCATCCGGTCAGAATCAAATGTCCTATATAACGAATTTTTTAATAAGTGCCTGGCAGGAAATCCTAATTCATCAAGATCCTCAACGCTATCGGCTATTCCATTGACAAAAAGCCGGCCCAATTTTCTGTAACCCAGACCTTTTATATTATCAAGAGCGGCATGATCATTCAGCGCGCTAATTAGTTGGGCCAGCGCCAGCTCTCCTTCCCCACGGATAAGAAAATCAAAACCGGCGTAATCTTTTAATGTCTCTTCCGGAAGGCTGGTGGGATGGATGCCTCCGGCCACAGTAACAATGCTGTTTTTTTCTTTTTTGACCCTTTCGGCGAGTTGGTGGCAGATACCGATAGTGGGAGTAACCGCTGAAAATCCCGCTAAGTCGGGTTTAGATTCCAGGACGCGGGAAACGGTATCTTCAACAGACAGGCGTTCGGCATTAGCGTCGATAATATTCACCACGTAACCTTTTCTCTCCAATGCCGAGGCAATATAGGCCAGGCCCAATGGCGGCCCAACGGTTATCTGGGCAACAGCCTGGGTCTTTTTCTGAAAATAAGGGTTGACCAGGGTTATCGTGTTGATCAAAACCGTCCTCCTTGAATATTTTTTATCCCCAAGGAATAAAGAGCGAAGAAACCCAGCTGGGGGTTACCTCACAGCCTAACCAGCACCTGCCGCAGCCTTTTACCTTATCAAGCTTATCCCGGGTTTGTTTCTTGCTTATGATAGAAGAATAACTTTCTTTTTTAACATTCCCTAAAACATCAAGGTCATAACTGCAGGTAATAATATCCCCATTAGGGTTAAGCCTGAAATGGGTGAACAGGCTCATGCACCTGTATCCGATAGGCTTATTATTCTCTAACATCCTGATCTGTCCGCCTATATAATGCCTGATGACCATTTCGTCAAACAATCCGGCACATCCATCAACAGGCCGCTGCGTATTATACATACTCCTGAATTTATCGGCTATGTAACTTCTGGCATCATCGCTGAGTTCTACCAATCCGTATTCTTCATTTTTTATTCCGGTATAGAGCGGCCTACCCCTGAGCCCCACAAAACCCCTATAAGAGGCAGAAAGATTTTTAGCTAAACTACCTACTTCAGGAATACTCCGGTAATTTTCTTCGAATATAGTCTGGTTTATCCCGATGGGAAGCTCTTTGCTGTTGAACAAGCCGCGCAGTCTGCGGACAGTATCAACAGCCCTGTCAAAACTCCCCTTGTTGTTCCTTAACAGGTCGTGTTTATCGGCGATATCGTCAACGCTCACCTTAAGCACTATGTTTAACCCGTTCTTCTTGAGGAATTTTATTGATTCTACGATCTTATCGGTAAGAAAGCCATTTGTGGTAATATGAAAAATATACGGGGAAACCAACTTCTTAAACTCCAGTAAAATCTGGGCAAGATCGTCTTTAAAAAAAGGTTCACCTCCGCTTATGACTATGACTTTTAGTTTTTTTAACATCCTGTCTTTTAAAAACGCTGAGACGTCCTGCGCGGTTAACTCTTCATCTCCGAGATTATTGTTTAACCTGGCCACTCCGCAGTATTTGCAATCCAGGATACACCTGAAGGTGACCGAATAATTTAATAAAAACGGGCTGGAAGGGATGTTAAGCCCTCGTTTTATATTATCCTTCAAAAACCTGAAAGGGTAATGGATCAACATAATTTGCCTCTTAAAACATATTTTGCCAGTAAAAAGAGTCTCCTCGGTCTAAAATAAAAGATGGCCATGGCGGCATATCTTCCGATCTTAATCGCGCGTTTACTCAGGTTTTTATACCCGACGATGTTTGAACTGCCGTGAAAATAATCTTTCCAGTTTAAATCATTGAAACGGCTAAAATACGGCGTACCGGGATAAGGGGTCAGGGAATAAAAAACAGCAAAATCCAGTTTTGACGCTGCTGCCGTTATCGCGGTCTTTAGCATGCTAAACCAGCTTTCATCCTCCAGGCCAAAAATAAAATAACCATATGTGACAATACCGTGTTTTTTGAGGATACTTATCCCTCTGTCTATAGCTTCTTTTTTGAGGTTTTTATTGTTTTTCCTTAATATGCCCTCATCGTAAGATTCGATCCCAAGAGATACCAGCAGGCAGCCGGCTTTCTTCATCAGCACAACCGTATCTTCGCTGATCAAATCTACTCTGCTGTTTGCTACCCATCTTATATCTAGGTTATTTTCTATGACCAAAGAAGATAGCTTTTCCACAAAACTATTGTCGCTGTTAAAGGTATCCGAAAGAAAAAGGAAAGTGCTGATGCCGAACCTCTCTTTAACATCCTTAATCTCTTCTATGATGTTCTCCGGGCTCCTCGCCCTCCATCCCTTCCCATAATACAGCCTTGATGTGCAGAACAAGCAGGAAAAATTGCACCCCCTGGATACCTTGATTACGGTAAAGGGCTTTCCGGTCAAAGGCATTATGTACCTGTCGTTTTTTAATAAAGACCTCTCAGGGACAGATGGATAATCATAATCGTCGCGAGGTAAGCCTTTTTCATTAACCAATACATCGCCGTTATTTTTGTATCCCAGCCCTCTTATATTGCTGATATCGCCCTGGTTTTTAAAACAATAATCCGCCAACTCCGCTATTACCTGCTCAGGTTCGCCCAAAACAACATAATCTACCGCGGGATCGCTCAATAATCCTTCGGCAAAAGCCGTAGCATGCACCCCAATCAATACGATTGAAGTATTTTTCGATTGCCGTTTAATCTCACCGGAGAATAAAATATCATCTTCTATGGTAGGGGTAGCTGCCTGGATTATAACCATATCGGGCTGCTTATTTGCCGCTTCGCAGACAAGCTCTGCAAAAGAAAACTCTTCCGCTTCCCCGTCTATTATTTCTATGTTATGAAAGCCGCGATGTTTAAGGAAAGTTGATATTTCCAGCAGGGTAACCGGAGGCCATATGCCGACAGGAGCCAATAATTTTTGCTGGCATCTCTCTGTACGCAGCATCTTCTGGCCATTCCTGGCCACCGGATTTATCAATAAAATTTTCGCCAGAGGTTTTACCATTTAAGCGGTTTTAGGCTAAAGGGTTTTTCACTAGGAACTTATCAATCGCCAGATAGTCCAATTCCGCGGACAAAAATGTCCGGATCGCTTCTTCAGGGGTGCAGACTATCGGTTCCTGGTGCATATTAAAGCTGGTGTTAATCAAACTGGGTATTCCGGTAATCATTTGGTATTCTTTTAATATCTTATAATAGCCGGGATTGTCTTCTTCCCTTACAAGCTGCGGCCTGGCTGTCCCGTCCACATGCACCACTCCGGGAGAGACCTGTTTCATCCATTCGGTGCAATCTAAGGAAATGGTCATGAATTTAGCGGCCTTTTCCGCACCCTCAAAACCCTCATAGCAGATATCGGCAAACTCAAATAAAGTAACAGGCGCAAAAGGCATGAATTCCGGCCGCTTTAATTTTCTATTTAACCAGTCGTTCACGCTGATGTCTGTCGTTTCATGCAAAATACTGCGGTTACCCAAGGCCCTAGGTCCGTACTCCATCCGGCCTGAAAAACGGGCTACGGTCTTTCCTTTTGAAAGAAGCTGGGCCATCCTCTCTTCAACACCGGATTCCCTGGCATATTGCAGTTCGCTCTTGCGCAGTATCCGGGCGATATATTCTTCACTATATTCAGGCCCCAGGTAAACATCGGTTAATTCCGCCTGGTTAGTTCTGCATAGAGCGTCGTTATGGTCTACAACCGGAAGAAATGATATTCCTCCGTCTCCCATATTAGGAAATACAAAGATCCTCTTAAATAATTTTTCCTGGTGAAGCCGCTGGTTGACTTTAATATTAGCGAAAAAACCACCTGCAAGAAAAATGTCCTGGCGCACCCCTTCTGATACGTAGCCCTTGACTAACCGTAATGCCGCTTCTTCGCAAACCTTCTGTAAAGCAGAAGCCACATCTTCTATTTCGTAATTTCCCAGCATCTTTAAGAACCATTTCCTTTTATAGTCCTGGCTGACCATAATTCCATTGTCTCCTACCCTGAATAATTTCCTGAAGGTTCCGGTCAAAGGCGTATCTTTTCCCAGGGAAGCCAGGGCCATTACCTTGCCTTCTTCGCCTTCTTTGAAACCAAGCTGCGCCGAAATATGGCTGTAAAATTGGGCAATACTGTCTTTGTGCGAGATCCTCCTTATATTTACTACTTTCGCTTTCCTGACGTTGACCAGTAAACCGGAATCGCCGTCACCATAAGCATCTAAAGACACCGCCAGATAATCGACAGAGTCCATTCCGGCCAAAGAGGAGATCACATGGGAATAGTGATGGTTCAACAGACTGATGGAACGGTATTTTATCCCGCTTCTCTTTAAGCGGTTTTTGACCGCGGATAGGCCGATCCAGGATTCTATATTTCTTAAGAGCGGGACAGCGGCAATTGAATTTTCCAGCCGATAGGCAATTTTTGAAGAGAAAGAGAGCGGATTCTTGCAGGGGTCACCTCTGGAATAAACTTTATCCATAACCCGAAACGCCGCCCTGCCGAATTGTCCGGCGATATAGACTTTATCCACCGGCCGGCCATTAATAAAACTCTTGAGATATTTAATCGAGTTATAAGGAAAACCCTGTTGCCTTTTCCTGCGGGTAAACCTTTCCTCTGAAACAGCAGCCAGAATTTTATTGTCTTCTATTAATGTTGCTGAAGCGTCGTGGCTATCGGATATTCCCAAAATCAGCATTTCTTATATTAGAGGTAACTTTCGGGTTCGTTATAGTAGAATTCCGCCTTATAATTACCCTTCTCATCCGTCTTAATGCACCAGCTGTCTACTTTATAAGGCACTCCCTTTTCATTAATAAACCAGTTTCTGATCACTATCCTTAAATCCTGCGGTATCTTGAATATCATGGCATTCTGCTCTGAGAATAAAGGAAAGGATTCTATTTCTTCTCCCAGTACTGTTTTTTTTAATCCCCCTGCCGCTTCTATACTTACAGGATAAACCAGATCAAACCCTGTCTGGTCTTTATTCAGGCCGATGAAGGCATTTAAGTCAATATACAATTTCCCCAGGCATTCTATCTCTTCTTTACGCAGAAAAACGCAAACTGGAAGCATCTGCTCTTGCCAGCTTACATTCAGCCCCGCGTAATAAACATCGAACAGATTATCTTTCGCCTCAAAATTTATGGCGCAGATATCGGAATATCCGACTTTTTTTATAGCATTAACCGGTTCAATGGCCAATTTTTCAAAATCAATCTTTATGTAATTATAATTTTTGCTTAAAGATATTGGAGACCGCTTATCGTTGAATGGATACTGTTCCACCCATTCCCGATAAATGTCTTTAAATTTACCGGAATTTAGCAAGCCTCCTTTAGCAAAAATATTCTTAAAAATAATCCCCTCTTCCGCCCTTTTATTTTTCAGGTTCAGTTTATCAAACAACCTTCTGTAATTCGGAGATATCTCTACTCCTGATAAAAAACCCCTGGCTAACGAATAGTAGTTAAGGCTTTCGGTCTGATATAAAAACCTTCTTTTATAAAATCCCTCATCCTGTTTAAAATTAATTTTAGAAACCGTGCGCGCGAAAATAACCGGAGCTAATAAACAAATAATAATTAGCAAACATTTTTTAAAAGAATATTTTTTAGCAAAGATAATATCAAGCCCATAAGCAAAACAAATATACAAAGGCAGGATGCTGCTGATTAAGATCCGGCATTTATCCTGCTCTATCCAATTCCTCTGGTATGACAAAATAAATAGGCTGCAGAAAAACAAACTGGAAAGCGCCAAAAAAAGTCTTTTATCCTTCCTCCAGAAGTTAAATATCCCTGCTAATATGACTCCGCAAACTAAATACCCGAAATAATTCAGTATATTAAAAATATAAAATAGTAAATTTGGAAATGACAAAAACGGGGTCCGCTGCCATTCCGTAAACGCCTTTTTTATCAAGCTTAACGAAGAAGCCGTTTCTCCTAAACTCTGAAATCCATGATAATAAAGATGTGGAAGATTAAAGGTAAAGGTAATAATAAAAGCGCAAATAAACACTAAATAGTTCTTAAAATTCAGGCGTTCCTTATAGTAAAGGATAACGATAGGTATAGCGAATAATAAAGGCAGAAACCTCAAGCCCGTTCCTGCCAAAACCCCGAAAACCAATCCGTGAAGGAATATTTTACTCCTATGCTGCAAAATAAGATAAACCAAAATTGCCGAAATGGACAATGCCATTACATTCCTATCCAGAACCTCAATAGATAACGCATACGGATTAAATAAAGCAAAAAGCGCTGTCACTAACGCAATAATTTCACTGGCCAAAAGTTTCCTGGTTATAAGATAAATAAAAATAAAAAGTAAACAACTGAATAATACGTAGAGGATTTTAAAACCATATAATCCAAAAATTGAAACAAAGGTCGAGGTAAACAGAATATTGCCTGGAGTGCCAATAATCCCGTAAGGATTATTGGCCGGATGTTTATCATTCAAATATGGGACTAATCCCCTAACAGTCTCGAATGTCTGCATATAAAAACATTTGGCATCGCCCTTAAACAGATAAGAACCCAAAGATAGCAGGGATTCCTTATCGCTGTAATAATAAGAAGAAAACATAGCAACCAGGCCGAGCAATATCAAAACCAACAATACACTCTGCGAGATTCCAAAGTTTATTATTTTTTCAGAGTTTTTTTCATTTTTACCAAATAAAAGTAAAATAATAAAAAGTACGGCTGTGAGGATAGATGCCAACAGAGTAGATTTATTCCAGATGCGATAATTATTAAAAAGTGCGAAATTAATATTAATGAAAGGCGCCACGCTCATACTAAAGAATATTATAGCCCCTATACTCTCAAGCAGGCCTGCCTTATCTCTTAAGAAATACCTAGCCGCCAGAATCCCGGAAACTAATAATGATAGGGAAACTAAAATGACCATCATTCTATCTCTTTCAGCAATTCCTTTGCCTCATTATCGTAGGGGTAGTTCTGGATCGACTTGTTGAGCAGCTCTTTTGCTTCTTGAAGCTTGCCCTGTTTAATGTAAATCTTAGCCAGGCCGTTGTATTTGCGGTATTCTATATCCGGGTTAATCTGGATGGCTTTTTTGAAGTTTACTTCTGCTTCTTTAGTTTTACCTTGCTGGAGATACAATAAGCCTAAACCTTCGTAAGGACAGGCGTAGGTAGCGTTGTTTACCTTTAACGACTGAGTCAACAGCTCTTCTGACCTTCTGGTATCTCCTTTATTAAGATAAGCTGTCCCTAACCCCGCAAGCGCATACTCATTATTCTTATCTATCTCTAATACCCGCTTAAAATACTTCTCGGCTTTATCGTATTGACCTAACCAGTTATACGCATTACCCATGCTTAATAGAGTCAGCATCTCAAGAGGCTCTTCTTTTAAGATCTTTTCATACCATCCGATTGCCTCCTTATGCTTATGTTCATTGGCATTTACCCAACCTAAGCCCAGCATAGCGATAACCCTGTCATCATCCCTTGTATTATTAAACTTTAAGGCATCTTCAAAATACTTCCGCGCTGTTTTATAGTCCTTCCTGGCATTGTAGATATGCCCTAAGCCGGATAGCGTAGAGCAGTTAATGCCGTATTTCTCTTTTAGTCCTTTAAATATCTGCTCGGCTTGAGTATAATCTCCCTGCATTATCAAGATAAATCCTTTTAATTGTAATGCATACTGCTGTTTTTCGGGGTCGTCAACGAAAGATAACGCCTTTTCTATATTCTCGCTTGCTTTACTTAACTGGCCTGTCTTATAGTAGTATTTTGCAAGTTCACAGTAACCTTCGAACCCATACTGTTCTATTTTTACTGCCATTAAAAGATTCTCTTCTGCCTGAGATTCCTTGCCGAGTTTTGTATAAACAACTCCTAGTGCTCCGTATGCACAGGCATAAGAATAATCCTTTTTAACTGATTCCTTGTACCACTTTAGGGCTTTGTCGTATTGGTTCTGCTTCTCATAAACTCTGGCGAGTTCATAGTAGACCCTAATGTTATTAGGGTCTATACTAATCGCCTCCTTATACCATTTTAACGCCTCGTCGTATTGCTTCATGTGCTTGTAAAGACTGCCGATACCTACATAAATATTGCTGTTACCAGGATTTATTTTCAGGGCCTCCTTATACCATTTTAGGGCCTCGTCACAGTTGCCCATGTCCCTGTAAAGATTGTCAATACCTTCATAAATATTGCTGTCGCCAGGATTTATTTTCAGGGCCTCCTTATACCATTTTAGGGCCTCGTCGTATTGCTTCATGTGCTTGTAAAGACTGCCGATACCTACATAAATATTGCTGTTACCAGGATTTATTTTCAGGGCCTCCTTATACCATTTTAGGGCCTCGTCGTATTTATTCATCTTAAAATAAGCTATACCGAGCCCTCTGTGGGCTTGGGTATCATTTGGATCTATTTTAATCATCTCCGTAAAAGATTTTATTGCCTCGTCATATCTGCCTTGCTCTAAATAATGCCAAGCAACGGATTTGTCAGCTGCATATACAATGCTATTGTTAAAAACCACCGAGAATAGAGCTAATAAGAGGCTTAATAAAATAAGGCTTGTTTTGTATAAGTTCATACTCTTTCTATTCCTTCCCAAGTAAAACTAACCTTCACCAATCGTGTATAGCACAAAAGTTTCTGCAAAAGATGAGGAAATACGAACCAATAATTCTATCACGTAATTCTTTGTCCAACAGCACATCTTTCAGCATAATGTAATGCACCCTATTAGTCAAGGAATTTTCAAGTAAGGATATGCAAAAAAAGAGTTCCTTATTTTATTGATGCGATGTATAATAAAAACCGGTTTTATTCTTAACTTGGTTAGCTGCCGTCGAATGAATTTGAAACTAAGCTTTTTGAGAAAGAACAAAAACCCTTAAACCCTGTCAATTTAGTCTAACCTAAGATTGCAGACAGAGGGGTTCACATCAAAAATTATGTTTAAAACTAAAGATAAATTATTTATCTGCGCTATTATATTATTTTCTTTGGTTGGCACCAGATGCGTTCTGGATGAAACAACTAAATTAGCGAGAGAAAAACAGGAGTTGAATCAATCGGGCGTAAAAACCTATAAAGCAAAGAAATGTTATAACGGGTACACTTTATTCCTCCGCTATCAGATATGGCCTGCAGGAACAATCAATTACCATCTTATTTATCTAATTGATATGCGCGGGAATATTGTCCACCAATGGACGGCAGAAAATGACACCTTCCTTGCTCAACTGGAACCTAATGGCAATCTTCTATATACCACCTTTTTTTATCCTTTTGAAACAGTTGGAATATCTCAGGACCAAAAATACGACAACTGGCCTGTCGTAAAAAATGTCCCTTCCCCGTTAAGCCTTGGCCACGGTTTATATGAACTGGACTATAAAAGCAATGTTCTATGGTATTATCCGGGATTTTTTGACCATGATTTTCAAATTTTGAAAAACGGCGATCTGCTGATAGCAGAATTAGAGCCGATCGTAGAAGCTCAAAGAACTAATAACGGATTAACTAGGGCAACACGTTGCTCCCCAGCACTAAAAATCATCAATCGCAATAAAGATGTGCTCTGGAAATGGCGCGGAGAAGACCATGTAGAGGAATTAAGAACTAATCTCAACCTGAAATTTGACCTAACACGTGACTGGGCGCATAATAATACTTGCAGGATGCTGGGAGATAACGAATTATGCAAAATAGATCCCCGATTTAATAGAAATAATATTATTTTCAGTTATAGTTACCTTAACACAATAGGCATTATTAACTATCAAACCGGAAAGATAGTCTGGGCGTGGGGCCCTGGTAACATAGAAGGACAGCATGCGCCAAGTTTATTAGAAGACGGGAACATGCTCATCTTTGATAATGGTACAAAACGCGGGTGGTCGCGCGTCATAGAACTAAATCCTTTAACAAAAAAAACAAGCTGGGAATACCACAGCGAACCAAAAAAAGATTTTTTCAGCAAAACCCTATCCGATGCATCCAGGTTACCGAATGGCAATACTCTTATCTGTGAATCATCTAAAAACCGAATTTTTGAGGTTACTCCTAAAGGTGAAATCGTCTGGGAATATATTTCACCCATCGACACAAACTCAAGTGAAAGAATTTACCGGGTTTACAGATATTCACCTGAATATGTCAGGCCACTGCTGGAAAAGATCAAAACCGGAGTAATCTTAAATACTAATTCTTTCCGCGAAACAAACCAATCATTAAACCAGATTTTAAGCCAAAATGGAATTAAATTTAAAACTGACACTCAATTTTATATCCTAAAAAATTTTATTTGTCCGGTTAAAGACAAAATATTCCATTCAATCATAGCGCAAAATAGGGACAGGCGCGTTGAACTTGAAATAACAAAACCGATATCGCAGAGCGAAGCAGCGGACCAGATTAAATCAAGATATATAATTATTAACAGCCTCTATCAACCGCAAATAATACCTTATACGGGTGAAATATCAAACACGGCGGCTTGCCCGGAAAAGAATAAACCTAAAGAAATTTCTGTTCAAATCGCGGGGGAGTCAACTAAGGCTATCTTAGCAAACGCGAATGAACGCTATGCGCTTGGGGTTTGTGAAGATGATTTGATAAAAAATATAGCTATTTTTGCAGTGTGGTATAATCCAAATAATGAGACCCTTTATCAGATAACTACTTTCCAGCCATCCCGCTCTTTCAATCAGGATGAAGCATTGCTTTTTCTAAAGAACATAGAAAATATCGAAGTTCGGCCTAAACCGGATTGATTTAATTCCTAAAGTTTTTTCTTCCAAACTCATCATTAAATATATCCAATAATTTACCCTGCACAAAATTAGGCGACTCCACTCCCAATAATTTCATTAAGGTAGGATACTGATCAATCATGTTAATCGGCTTATTCCCTAAGAAAAAGTTTTTCTTAACTCCCGGTCCGACAATAATAAACGGAGCCCACATCCCTGGACAGTTTTTTGATATTACCGCCTGTTTATATCCTGTCTCAAAAGGGGTAGAAAATAGTCTAAGGTCATCGAATATCTCTTCGCTCCAGCCAAATCCAGGCCTGTTAGCGACAATCAAATCGCCCACTCTCTCCTTTGGTAGCCTAAGAATCCGTTTAGCATCTTCCCATTTAACTATTCTTTCAGCCGGTCTTATCCCTTTTTCGCTCTTCAATAATAATAAAGAAGCGGTAACCTCATAACGTAATTTATCGTATTCCAATCCGGAAGCCCTATGCCACTTCCCTTCTTTATTATGCAGCCCTGCCGGATTTATAAATATATTTCCGAAATTCAGATAAACAACTTTTGATTCTCTCCAATTAATATTATGCTCGCCGCTGATTTTATCTGTTGTAAACCTTAACCATCCTTTTTTGGCAAAAAGATCATTTAAATGCACAAATTTATCTAAAGGCACTGCTCCATGGTCGGAAGTAAGCACAACAATGGTATTCTCATCAGCTGCAGCCAGATATTCACCTAACATATCATCCAGCCGCTTATACATATGCTTAACTTCTGCCCACAGTTTTTCTCTTTCCTGAACAGTTTTCTCAATATATCGGGCTGAATTCGGATCAATATAGCCCAGCCACCACCTATTCGTTAGCATCTGATTCGGCGTATATATATCATGAATAAAAACGTCCGGGTTATATTTATTCAAGAAATGCGATATTGCTTTTGTATGCCAGTCAAAAGACATCTCAGCTTCTTCAATAAATGTGTCTTTATCTTCGCTATAGAAAACGAGTTGCGCGGGAAAGCTATCAACGGAATCAACCATCGGCCCGATATTTTCTATCATCTCATCGGCAACGTAAGAAGGATCAGTCAATGTCCAGTTAATAGCGTTGTATAAAAATCTGACTCTATAGAAACCATCATTATTTAACTTAATTAGCTTTATCTTAAATAAAGTGTCTATCTTGGCGCCTCTCCAGGAAAGTTGTATTGGCAGCCACTGGCTCCACTCCCCCGGTTTCAAATCAACCAATATTTTCTTCTTATCGATACTAAAAGCAATGCGGTCATAATTTATTTTTTTATCATCAGTGCTATCATAAATATAAGCAAAAACTTCCTTATCCCATGCTTTCAAAGAGGCTTCTTTAAGCGCTGAGAATGACTTAAGCATAAGGTAGTCCTGTTTACATGGCTTTGCTTTTTCAAAGATAGTTAAAAGCGGCCCGAAATAGAAAAGCCTTGATTGTCTGCTCTGCTGAATTTTCTGTTGGCCATCCCCAAGTTCCTCGAAATTTACCGCATAGAAAGCAGCGCCCCAATTACCCCATCTGCCAACCAACGTATACCCATTCTTAAGCTCAGGCGGAGTAGTACCGGGAACTGATAACAAGGCAACAGTTTTACCGCGCTTTTCCAAAGTTATCCAGATAGGCTCTATGGTTTTTGCCGTAGAACTAAAACCCATAACAGCCGGACGATCCAAAGGGTATCCCTGGATGTGCATAGCGCCGTCAGAAATACCATTCACTTCTGGATAGGTGCCAGTTAGCAGTGCAGCAAAGTTAACCGGCGTATGCCCCGGATAAACCGGCTGGCAATAACCGTATGTCCCTCTTTCCATCATTTTTTTAATATTCGGAAGGTTGCCTTCTTTAGCCCATTCATAGATATTAAAAGTGTAAGGATCTGCTCTCATTCCATCAGGGATAAACCAGTAGAGTTTTATTACCTTTTTTTTATCATTATCTGCCTGCCCACATATTCTCTGAGCCCGAAAATAAAAGAAAAGGGGGACGAATAAGATTAACAAAAAAATAATCAAGGTGTATTTTCTTATCCGGCGCATCATAACCCCCTTATGGTATAAACAAATACATTACTTACCCTGCTTCTTTATTGCTTTTACAAGAACCATCTTCATGGTGTCAAAAATATCCCCGTTTTTAAATTGTATATTGTGTATCTTCTTGAAATCGCTAGAGGCATTTTTGTACGCTTCCCTGATTTTCGCTTTTGCATTCTCGCTAATGCAGCTAGTGCCTATCCATTGATTAACAGATTCTCTCGTAAAATATTCAGCTGATTCTATCCCCTTGAAACCCTTATTTTTTAGTAAACGTAGAAAATCATCCGGTAAAAAAAAGTTTTTCCGGCTAGGATTACGGAGTTTTTGGATAAAAAAAGTTTCATCTTTATCATCTACTCCATACGCGGCCAGATGACATAATACTACACGGCCTTTCGGCTTTAAAACCCTGTGCATCTCTGAAATAACAGCCTCTAAATCCATAAACTGCAGTCCTTGCCGGCAAACACAGACATCAAAAGCTTCATTTTTAAAAGGCAACTTCTCAGCCGGAGCCAATACTATTCTATCCGCGTTCTCCTTAGCCTGTATAACCATCTCTTTACAAATGTCCAAGCCAACCACATATTTAACCTGTCCATGAAATGCCCCCGCGACTTTGCCTGTCCCGATACCAATATCAAGAACATACGCTTTTGGGTCTGCGCTAGCCAAATCCCAGATCTTCCTAACGAGGGCAGAATCGTCCACCCAATGAGCTGAATAATCATACTTTCGCGCTCTTCTTGCAAAATATCTCTCTGTGTCTTCCTGGGATAATATTTTGTCATTAATCAAAACAATGCTCTCTTTCTTTAGTAATATCCCAAATTTGATGAAAATAATCCCTTAATGCCTCTTCTTTTAAATCGGTAAGGTTAATGATCTCGTCGTCGTAATCGCTTACCTTTCTGCGGGAAAGCATCATTAGAAATTCAACGGTATCTTTTATCTTCCCGGTGATAACGGCATATTTGTATAAGCTTGTGCCGGGAAAAGGCACAAGATATTTGACTAAAGGAAGAAACTGGCTCTTTCTGATAAAATCGACCATTTTCTTTAAGGACTCTTCAGTCTCTCCGTACAGGCCAACGATAAAGAGACCCCTAACGGCTAATCCAGCGCTCTGGGCAATTGCAACAGCATTATTGATTTCTTCTATTTTTATGTTCTTCCTGTTTTCATCCAATATATTTTGCTCATAAGACTCTAAACCAAACCATATCCCAAGGCACCCTGTTTCTTTCAAGGCATTAACCAGTGATTTAGTTACTTTTTGCACACGGGCAAAACAATGATATTTCACTTCGTATTTTTTCAAAATTTTACATACTTCTATAGCCCGCTTTTCAATAACATTAAAGGTTAGGTCATTAAGCCAGGCGTAATCGAACCCGGTCACTTTTTTAAGATAGGCAACTTCTTCTTCAAACCGCTTAAGGCTCTTTAACCGTAGGGCCGGGATAGTCTTAAAACAAAAACTGCATTCCTGAGGACAGCCCCGCATTGAAGAGATCAATATCTGACCGTTTTTGACAATGCTTTCGTAATTCGGCCAAATCGTATAATCCAACAAAGGTAAATTGTCCAAGTTCTTAATTTGCGGCCTTGCCGGATTTATCTGCACAGAACCGCTCTGTTTATAAGCGATTCCTTTTATTTCACTAAAATCATTCTCCCCTTGGCTAAAGTATCTGTCGAGAAATTCAATAAGCGTAAGCTCTCCTTCCCCTAATATGGCGCAATCCGCTGAAGTATTATTTAATATGATCTCGGGTAAGGAGGTAACAAGCGGACCGCCGAAAAATATTAATTTCTGGGGATATTGCTCTTTTATTAATTGGGTGATCTCCTGAAGAAAAACAAAAGAATCACAGTAAGTAGATATGCCGACCAGATCCGCATCCTTTATCCCATCTAACACTAACTGATTAATATCCTCTTTCAGGCGGCAATCAATAACCCTTAGTTGATATCCCAGTTTTTTAATCAAAGTAGCCATATAAGTAAAACCTTCGAATGGGCCGGTGACTAAAAATTCCCTCCCCGGAGTAGGAATTTGAGGAGAAGGCGGAACAATAAAAACAACCTTTTCTTTCCTCTGCGCAATCTCCGTTGAATAGGATATCTTTCTTAAAACATCCTCAAAAGGATCTGTTTCGCTAGAATAATAATATTTATATTTTGGCAACTTGTCCATACCGGTTCCTTTTAAACTGGCTTAACTTGACATAATATGCGTCCGGTTTTTAAACTTTTTAGCTTTTGGTAAATAATAATTAAGCGGATTCCAATATTCGTAAGGCCGCACTTCTATTTCCCGGTTAATCGCCCTATAAGCTTTGCGCAGATCTTTTTCAGGAACATCCGTAAAATTTAAGATCTCATCATCTTCAATAGACTGCTCCCTTGCTAAAAAATATAAATGTTTTAATTCGTTTTTAATAATTCCTCTTTTGAGGGCGTCATAATAAAGAGGTGTCCCCGGAAGCGCTGACATATATTTGACGCGGGTAACTTCTTTAAACCGCTTACAAAAATCAATGGTCCTCTTAAGGCTCTTTGTTGTCTCTCCGGGGCCTCCAATAATAAAGAGGCCACCTACCTTTAATCCAGCCTTGCGCGTTAAGGTAACTGCCCTGATGATTTGATTTTTAGATACTCTCTTTTTAAAATAATCCAAGATCTCTTTGGTAATGGATTCAAAACCGTACATAACAATATCGCAGCCGCATTCCTGCATATGCCTGAGGACTTTCAGATCTAACCCGTCCACCCGGGTAAAACAGCTCCAGCGAAAATCTATACCTCGAAAAGCCTCATCCATTAATTTACGCACCCGGGCTTTTGAGTCTATAAAGGTAAGATCGCTCCACCAGGCAAAACTATAGTTGTATTTTTTTAAATAGAGTAGTTCCCGGCGGACCCTCTGCGGTGACTTATAGCGTAAAAGAGGCATTGCCCTAAAACAGAAGGTGCAACATCCGGGGCATCCGCGGCTTGATGTCATGTAGATTTCCGGAACAATGCCTGTTTTTTGAATATGGGGCCAAACTGAAAAATCCTGAAAAGGCACAGCATCAAGATTATGCATCTGGATCCGTCTAGGATTCAACACAATCCGACCTTGAGAATCTCTCCAGGCAAGACCGCGTATCTCCTTTACATTAAAGGCTCCCTTTCTTTTAAAAATAAAATCAAACAATTCTATTGTCGTTAACTCGCCTTCACCGATTACAGCAAAGTCCGCCAAGGTATTATCCATAATCAGCCTAGGGACCGACGTCACTAAAGGTCCTCCAAGGATAACCGGCCTTCGCTCATCCTCCCTCTTAGCTATCTCAATTAGCCGTTTTATAAATGGAAAACTATCTTCATAGGTTGCCACCGCCACAATATCTAGGGCCCTTAGGGGACCGTCTGCTAAAATCTCCGGGTTAAAATTTTCCCTCTGATCCAAAATCACAACATCAAACCCCAACCCTTTTAGAACAGCCGCGATTACCGATGGCCCTTCAAAAGGAGCCTTATGCACAAACTCCCAGCCATTAGGCACAACAAAAGGCGACGGCGGGACAATGATTCCTATTCTTATGTTATATTTTTTCTTAAAGTCGGGGGCTTGAGCTATTTTAAATAGCCTGGCATATGTAGGAGTATTATCGGGATAAGTCTTCATGTCTTATGTGAAAATGTGTCTTAACTCTTGGAAAAAGATGTCTTTAAAATAACCCAGTTCCAATCCTCCAGGAGTTCTCCATCTTTGACTTCAACATTATGCAGCTTTTTATAAACGGGCGGGGCATTTTTTACCGCTGCAATGACTTTTTCTCTTGTCTCCTGAGACAGTTCCGGCGCATGCTCCATCCATTTAGTCACAGATTCCTTCACCCTTAAAGTCTTAATCTCCCTAATGGAAAACTTTGCTACTTTTAATTCTTCAATCAAATCTTCAGCTGTAAAAAATTTTAAAAGTAGCGGTTGTTTAATCCGATGGATTTCATAAAGCCAAGATTTATCCTCCTCAGAAAACGGAACAGTAAGGCTTAGGATAAAAATTCCCTCAGGCGCCAATACCCTGGCAATCTCAGATAAAACTTTTTTAATATTTAGAAACTGGAACGCTTGACGACAAACTATCAACCCAAAAGAACCGGATTCAAAAGGTATTTTCTCGGCCTTTCCTTCAGAAACAGGAAAATACTGGGAGGATATTTTAACCATCTGTTTACAGATATCCAGTCCCTGGATATCCCAGCCTATAACTTTAAGTGAGCGGCCAATCTGGCCTGTGCCGCAACACAAATCCAGGGCCTTACCCGAGGGCTTACCGGCTAAATCCGTATGCACCCGGATGAGTTCCCTATCTTTAACCCAATTCGCAGAGATATCAAACTCCGCTGAACGGATACCAAATTGCTCTTTAAGTTTATTATCCATAATAAATAAATTCTTTAGGCGCCAATGCTATCCAATATCTTTTTCACACAATCTTCTATGCTGTTCTCCTGGGAGTCAACAACTACGTCAGCGTCAACCGGCTCTTCAAAAGGCGCCGATACTCCGGTAAAATCTTTAATTTCTCCGCTTCTTGCCTTTTTATACATCCCCTTAATATCTCTCTCTTCGCATGTCTTAACGCTGCACTTAACAAATACTAACTTAAAATTACCGATAATCTCTTTGGCCATCTTGCGGTACTCGTTTGTGGGAGAAACGAAACTTGTAACCACAAAATTCCCATTTTCGTTAAATAACTTGGAGATATGAGCAACCCGCCGCAAATTTTCCTTTCTATCTTCCGGCGAAAATCCTAAATCCGCATTCAATTTATTGCGGATATCGTCCGCGTCTAAATGGACTGTTTTATATCCTCTATTATCCAACTCCTCCTTTAGCCGCTTAGCTAAAGTCGTCTTGCCGGCACAAGGCAAACCGGTCAACCAGAGAGTCGTACGCAAAAGCTTCATATATTCCGCGACCTCAGAAGGAACACCCTCTTCTTTCCCCGCGCGTACGTTTGTCCCGGAGATCTTTCCTATATGAGCAGGCGATTCTACTATATTGACGTCATAACCGACGTTGCGACCAATATTAATGCTCTTGATATCGGGAATCACGATAATCTCAATCTTCTCTCCGTATACACGCCGCAACATTTCTGCGCGTTGCTCTACTGTAAAGGGGTTACTGTTTGAAAGTTCCGTATTTCTGATTGCAACGCATACATCTTCTCCTCTGGCTAATACCTCATCAATCAGATATTTATGCCCGTTATGAAACGGCTGCCATCTGCCGATAAATAAAGCGTATTTTTTATGACTATTATACATACCCTTGCCTCCTTAAATTATTGACCCCGGATTATAAACCGAATTTGCGGATATTTTAACACAAAAAGCTTAAAAACTGCACACTATTCCCATGATCTTGCCAAAATACCTGTTACGCAGGCAAGCCCTCCTCCTGCGCTAATAAACTGAGAGATGGAGATTTCAGCGGCTATTTTAATCCCGGCTTGTTCATAAATTTTCTTTGTCTGAGGACAGCCCGTCGCCATAATGATTGCTTTGTTGGCTATTATCACAAAATTCATAGCCTGCTTTTCTCTTACCTCGGTGCTTTCCGGAATCGTAATCATTTTTATTCTATTCTCTTTTAATATACCAATGACCCTTGAGCCGATTAAATCAGTTCTTACTAAAGCAGTATCCGAATCAATAAGTTGCAGCACGCCTAAAAGGTGCAGCGTGTCCCGAGGAACTGGAACACGAATACAATTAATACCATCCTGTTTTAATTCTTCCTTAATCTGGCGAAAACCCTCTGCATTAGTTCTGTTTCCAACGCCGACAATGACTAATCGATCGTTAATCCATAAAGCATCCGCCCCTTCAAAAGTCCCGTTATCCCGGATAACCATCCTGATAGGTACACCTGCGATTTTTAGGGCTTTTTGCGCGTATTTAATTTCACTTTGCCTTATATCAGAAAACATTCTGGAGATAATCGCACCATGAGGCGTCATTAAGAAATGATCTCTGGTAAATATGATATTGAAGCGATACCTGTTGTCGGTGCCTTCTATTTTGGGTAGATTTATAAGAAAGATTTTTATCTTAAATTTCCTATATATTCTGATTATCTGCTCATATTCTTTTTCTATAACGGCATAATTGATTTTTGATAAATGATGCACTTCTTTCGGGTTAGCAACGTTCCCTATTTTGGGATGCGGCTTGCACAACAATACCGCTTTTAACGGTTTATACTCTGAATCTACAAAGCAGCAAGGCATCAAAGCCACTCCTCAATATCTTTCTTGTTATACCCGAGATGACCACTCATTCTGTTAATTCCAGGGCTCTTAAGAACAGGCAATAAAACATCTCTTCTCTTCTTCCACCTGTACGGCTGCGGGTTATCTGTTGCCTGAATAATAGATAAATTATCCAGTCCTAATTGTTCTATGCCGCTTTCTCTTATACCGATAAAATTCATTATCTTTTTTATTTCTTTCTTCCTGAATTCTAAACTCCTTATGATATTTTCATAACTTACAAGGCAATAATTTTTTTGGCTCTGTTTTAGATATTCTTGTATTGCTCTATTGGCAGCATACCACTGAAAACCACATACCTCTTCCAGTTTGCTATGCGCATAACTCTGCCATCCCGGCGGAAGATCATATTTCCACCACCATCTCCCCCATTCATATTTATCCGAATATCCGAAAATCTTAAGCGTTTCCGGCCCTGAGTCCTTTTTATTTTTTTCAAAAAAATACCTTAGATTATGAGAAAAAAATCCTCTGTAAAGCCATCCATCATATAAACCATTGATAGAAGCTGCCGGATTCCTTACCAGATAAATAATTTTAATGTCGGCATTCGGTAAAAGGGCCTCGATAAAACGCATCCGATAACAATTTGTTGAGGATTTTAAAAGCAGGGTTTTGCCAGCAAGGTCGCGGCCACTTACCTTTATGCGCGGAGATAATAATATAAACGGGGGCTCTTCAATCATAATAACAGGATTAGGAGGGGCTGATGGGATCTCAAGCTCGGGAAACTTCTTTTCGATCATCCCCGCAGGGATATCATAATAATAAGGGTTTATGGTTTTATACTCGCGCCTTAAAAGCCAAAGCAGTTCAAGATAGAAAGCTTCCTTAGAAAATCCTTGATAAATCTCTCTGTAATTATCAAAGGCCTGCCTTGCTAATCTCTTAAAAACATCGTAAGAAAAGTCAATCTGCGGCCATTCCAGAGGAAAGCGCAACGCGAGATCATCAATGTAGCGTTCTAATAATTCATTATCCTCAATGATACGATCCTGGATGCCTGCTATAGAAAAATCGCTTAAAAAATCACGCGACATTCCAAAGGCATAGACCTTTGCCTCCTTAACTGCTTCCGGAATTTCATCGGAAGGGAAAGTGTCACAGGAAAGCCCGTTTAACTTATAAAAAGGAATCTCTTCACCGCTTAAAGAGTAAAATTGTGGGATTTTTTTTAGTATTGCGAATAACAAACTAGAACCGGATCTTGGAGCAGAGTTAATAATAACGACATTCTGCACATCCTTGAGAGAAGCGCTGAGCCAAACCTGATTTGGATTTTTATCCGCTATTTTATCAAAGACACTTTTTCTAAAACTAACGGCATTATTTATGTAGGCTGCTGATTCTTCAATCCTTAATTCCATCTTATGGCCCTGATAATCCTGATATACCGCAAAAACAAAAACTTTTTAAATCTTAAAAATGTATTTTTATCCGTAAAAAGATGTTTCAATTGCACCGCTACCATTAAAAACGTCTCCTCAAACCAATAAACAATCTTGAACTTAATCCCCTTTGCGCGGACTCCTTCTGAAATATAAAATGGTTTTGTTAACGCGTAAGAGAAGTAATCCAGTTCCGGAGCGGCAATCGCCTCAAACAAATTAACCTCATCTTCTCTTAACTCATTTTTGAACTTCTCAAAGTTATTCTTGATTATAGGGCTTGCTGTATTTTTCCATGCCGCGCTTAAGCTGCTGCTTTTTTGGGCCTCTTCGGTATTAAAAAAATTGAGCATATTTTCCTGATAAGATTCATTTAAAAAAGAACATAGCGACCTGACTGTTTCTTCCGGTTTGTTTAAAAGGTCTTCGTATTTAATTAAAAAAATGTCGTTTTTGCTTAGCTTATTCAGCCAATAGATGCCGATCCCTTGCTCCTTCTTCCATAACCCGGCTGTAAAATAAACATTATAGCGGTTGAATATGCTTTTTTTTGCGGATACCGCAACATCTCTGCCGTCCCGCACCATGTAGATAAATTTAGCGGTAGGATAATAATGCCTGGTTAACGCCACATGGTAAATCATAAAAGTGCTCTTGCAGCCCCACCTTTTTTTATGGGCGCTTTCAAGATACTGGTCGTATATGGCAAAGTAGATATTGATTAGGTTTCTTTCCTGGATATCACGGAATATCTTGTCTTTATCAATTTTGATCCCCCAAGGATAAGGATGAAGTTGGACCATCGTTACCACATCCTGGATAAGCCTCTTAAAATTGGCATCTTTGGACAAGTCGGAATAAAGAGGTTCCAGTTTAAAAAAATTCTTCATTATATGGGGAGGATGGGGAATGGCGATATTAGGGTGGGAATTCAAAATAAGCCTGAGCAGGTTTGTCCCGGAGCGCTCTGTGCCTAAAATAAAGATCGGCGATCCGTTATTAAACGTGGCCATCAAATTTAGCCGCCTGCGACTTTTAAAATAGTCACTAATCCTAAAATGATTATAAAAACAGCGACATAAATCTTTAATCTATCGGGAAAAACATGTTTCACTGTATAAGTAGCCAAGGGGACGGCAGGGATTGCAAAAATGAGCAATATCCATATAAGTTTCCAGTCTATGTATTTGCCGCTTAAAAGATAAATAATAAAACCGACCAAACAAGTGATTGCCTCTGCAAAAGCAGTAATACCTACGGCACTTTTCGCATTTACGCTTGTAACCAGTTGTCCACCCATAACTAAAGGCCCATATCCTCCTCCGGATATGCCTTTATTAAAAGACGCTACCAAGCTTACCACATACAGCTTAGGCCATGAAAAAGGAATAGGCTTCTTATGCGTAATAAGAATAAGGATACCCATGGCAGAAACCAATAATCCTATATAAAATGTTACCAGCCATTTCGGGATACTGACCGCCACAATCACCGATATTATAACGCCAACACAGCTTATCAACCCGATAATCATAGCCATTTTAAAATCTTTAGAATTGAATTTAAGATTTACGTTGCGGGAATTATGATGACAAACACAGGCGGCTATATCTGTAAAAAGCTGGGAGATTAAGATTGCCGGCACAACTTTTAAAGGATTATAGCCCAACATTATCAATAAAGGCGCAAGTACGGTACCATACCCCATACCTAGGCCTGAGTCAAGATATTCGCTTATGAATGTCAAGACGCCGATTAAAAACATACTAACCAGACCTCCTAATCCTAAACCCTTAAATGCGTTTGTTCTCTCTTTTAACCTTATCTCGCAGCCTTATCTCAAGATCATCTTCGCGCCTTTTCATCTTTATCTATTCTTCCCCTTATCCATTTTGTAAAGTATGCCACTGAGTTATATATTCTCCATAAGATTAGCCATTTCGATGGCGCTGAGAGCCGCTTCCTTGCCTTTATTGCCGTGTTTTGTGCCAGCGCGCTCAATGGCCTGCTCAATATTGTCCGCGGTAATAATGCCAAATGAAGTCGGTACACCAGTCGAAAGACTCACCGACGCGATTCCTTTTGCCGCCTCACTGGCAATATAGTCAAAATGCGGAGTACCGCCGCGAATGATCGCCCCCAAACAAATCAAGGCGTCGTATTTTTTACTCTTGGCCATCTTCTGGGCCACTAAAGCGATTTCTAGCGCCCCGGGAACCCAGACGATGTCCAGTTCGCTTTCCTTGGCCCCATGGCGCAGCAGCGTATCCTCAGCCGCCTCCAAAAGCCTTTTACTGATGAATTCGTTGAAGCGCGAGACGATTAAGCCAAACTTCTTCCCTTTAGCGATCAGTTGTGCTTCTATGGTTTTTGCCATTCTATCCTCCATCTTTCTTCGGGCTATACGCGCCTGAGCGTATGGCCCAACTTATGTTTTTTAGTCCGTAGATAATTGATATTGCTATCATGAGGCTCGGTTTCCAAAGGAATAGTTTCTACTACCTTCAGGCCATATCCTTCCAAGCCGACAATTTTCTTGGGGTTATTCGTCAGTAGCCGAATATGCTTTATACCCAAATCCGCCAGGATCTGCGCCCCGATTCCATAGTCGCGTAAATCGGCATTAAAACCCAGCGCGTGATTGGCCTCTACTGTGTCTAAACCATGCTCTTGAAGAGCATAGGCCCGGATTTTATTGGCCAAGCCAATACCCCGGCCTTCTTGACGCATATACAATAACACCCCGCGTTTTTCTTTCTGGATTAGCGCCATCGCATCGTGCAATTGCCGGCCGCAGTCACAGCGTTTTGAACCAAATACATCGCCGGTGAGGCACTGCGAATGCACACGTACCAGCACCGCTTCGGCCGTCTGCACATCCCCTAAGACCAGCGCCAAATGCTGTAAATTATCGACCTCCGATTCAAAAAGCGTCAGGGCAAATGTGCCGTATTCGCTAGGCAGTTGGGCGGTTTCGATCTTTTTAATTAGTTTGGTCCGCTTCCGGCGATATTCTATGAGGTCACAGACCATACATATTTTTAAATGGTGAGCCTGGGCAAACTTTAACAGTTCAGGCGTCCTGGCCATTGTCCCATCCTCATTCATAATCTCGCAAATGACCCCGGCGGGATAAAGTCCGGCCAGTCGCATTAAATCGACACAGGCCTCGGTGTGCCCGGCCCGCGAAAGGACACCGCCTTTTTGCGCCCGTAAAGGAAAAATATGGCCCGGCTTGACTAAGTCATTCGGTTTAGTATGGGGGTCAATGAGGACGGCGATGGTGCGCGCTCGATCAGCTGCCGAAATACCGGTGGTTACCCCATCTTTGGCATCTACCGATATTGCCCAGGCAGTTTGATAGAGGTCTCTTTTTTCGCTGGACATCGGATGCAGCCCCAATTCATCTAATCTCTCCCCTTCCATGGGGACGCAAATCAGACCCCGCCCATGTTTGGCCATAAAATTAATCGCCTCAGGCGTAATAAATGAGGCCGCGATGATTAAGTCGCCTTCATTTTCCCGGGCGGCATCATCGATGACAATGACCATCTTGCCCTGTTTTACATCTTCAAGCACTTCTGGAATTGAATTAAAGTTTTCCATCGTTCGTCCTAAAAAGAAAAACCCCGAAATCTCTCCGGGGTTTTGTTTGTTCAATAAACAATAAACTATCAACTATAAACCATCTTCTCTCATCTAGACTATACTATCGGCGCTGGATTTTCACCAGTCTCAATCCAAGTTAATTTGGATTCGCGGGCTTTACACTCGGCGCTAAAGGAAGCGCCGGTGTGCGCTTCTGCTATAACACCCAAACCAAATTGATGGTTTGGTGTGCGCCTCTGCGCTACCGCCGGTCGGGAATTCCACCCTGCCCCGAAGACAGCGGCTATTATAACATAACCTCATTATTTGTCAAGGAATAAATCGACGCTTGACAAGACGCCCCTTTTGGTATAAATTGCTTAATGCTATGCAAAAAACAGAAAATGACCCTCTGCAAAAGGAATTAGAGCGGGCTCAGTCTGAGTTGTGGATGTTCTATGAAATCAGCAACCTGATGCGTGCTACACTCAAGCTCAATGAGGTCCTCTATATCATCCTGACCTGTGTTACCAGCCACGAAGGCTTAGGGTTTAATCGGGCGATGCTTTTTTTGGTCAACGAAAGAAACCGCACGCTGGAAGGAAAAATGGGTATCGGCCCGGATACCGCTGAAGAAGCCGATAAAATCTGGAAAAGCATTGAAACGCAAAAAACCACCCTCAAAGACCTCGTTCAGGCCCACCAGACAATGGCCAGAAGAACGCAGAGTAAGCTTGACCACCTGGTCAAATCGATCAAAATACCGCTTAAAGAGAATGCCGGGATACTCTCCCTTACTATCCTGGAAGGGATGACTTTTGAAATCATTACTGATGAGGTCAGCAAAAAGGTCAATGACCCCATTTGTTCGCTCTTAAAAACCGAACATTTTGTTACCGTGCCTTTAAGGGCAAAAGAAAAAACCATCGGGTTGATCCTGGTGGACAATATCTTCTCGGGAGAGCCAATTACTAAGGATGATATTCGTATCCTGACCATGTTCGCCAATCAGGCCGGCCTGGCAATAGAAAATTCACACCTTTATGAAAAAACCGTAACCTTAGCCCACAGCGATTCGCTGACTAACCTGATCAACCACGGCCGCTTTCAGTATCTGTTGAGCCGGGAGCTCCAACGGGCGGTAGATTTAAAAAAACAGCTTTCGTTGATTATGATCGATATTGATAATTTCAAAAAGTTCAATGACACTCTTGGCCACCCCGCCGGGGATACCGTGCTGATCAACCTGGCCCGGATCCTCAAAAAAACCTGCCGGGCCTCCGATATCGTTGCCCGCTATGGTGGTGAAGAATTTGTTGTCGTCCTTCCCGATACGACCAAGGATGCCGCCTGGGGTCTGGCGGAAAGATTGCGCCAGTCAGTAGAAAAAGCAAAATTTTCCGGAGAGCAGGTACAACCGCACAAAAAACTGACTATTAGTTTAGGATTGGCCTCTTTTCCGCAGGATGCTAAAGATAAAAGCAAGCTCATCGCCATGGCCGATAGCGCCCTCTATCAAGCCAAGGCAGCGGGAAAAAACCGCACCCACCTTTATCAACAAAATAAAAAGGAATAATTTAAGAATTATTGCTGGACAGGAGCTGCTTCTTGGGGCTGGACAGGGGCGGCTTGATTCTGTGTAAACCTCACCGAGACAATCTTCGATACTCCCGATTTCTCCATCGTAATCCCATACATAATGTCGGCCATATTAATCGTTTTCTTATTATGGGTAACGATAATGAACTGCGAGGTCTTAATGAATTCACCTAAGAGGCCGGTAAAGCGGTCAATATTAGCCTCATCAAGGGGGGCATCGACTTCATCGAGTATGCAGAAGGGGCTGGGTTTTACTTTAAAGATCGCAAAGAGCAGCGAAATTGCCGTCATTGCCTTTTCGCCTCCGGAGAGAAGCGAGATATTTTGTAATTTTTTTCCCGGAGGGCGGGCCACAATTTCAATTCCGCTTTCCAGGACGTTGTTTTCATCTAAAAGTATCAGGCGGGCATCTCCGCCGTTAAAGAGAATACGGAAATAGACGCGGAAATTTTCCTGAATTTTTTGAAACGTTTCGGCAAACATTTCTCTGGCCGTGTGGTTGATCTGGGTAATTGCCTTGCGCAGTGAATCCTGGGCCTGAATTAAATCTTCCTGTTGGGCAATCAGGAAGTCATATCTCTGTTGCAACTGGTCACTTTCCTCAATCGCGATCAGATTGACCGGCCCAATGCCCTCCAAGCGGCTGCGCAGCTGGGCTATTTCCTCGAAAATAGCATCGTCTAAGGGCGAAATTTCGACCGCGTCTTCAAGCGCAGAGGACAAATCCAGCTGATAAGTCTGTTGCATTCTCTCAGTAATCGAATTTTGTTTATAGGTGATTTCGCTCAACTTAAGTTGGGATTGCGAATTATTTTGGCGTAAAACGTCCAGCGCATGCTGATCTTCTTTGGCCTGGGCCTCAAAATTATGAATACTCACCGCCTGGTCCTGGCGTTTTTGTAACACATACTCCAACTCTTCTTCTACCTGCGCCCTTGCCTGCGCCAGTTCCTTTTCCTGCCGCTCTAGTTGTCCGATTTCTTCTTTTAAGTGTTCAATTTTAGCCGTGTTTTCCTGTACCTGCTGTTCTTGAGTTTCTTTAGTAGTTCGTTGTTCTTCGGTAGAGGCAACGATCATCTCCAAGCGCACCTGCGCATCCTGCATTTCCTTATCCAGGGCCTGAGAAATGGCTTTGATTTCGGCAATCTCCACCAGCGTATTCTGTTTGATCTGTACCTGTTCAGCGATAAAGTGCTGTAACTCCAAAATCTTTCCTTGCAGCACTTCCTGTTCTTTCTCGGAGTTAAGCAGTTCCTGATTGAGCCGCCCCTGTTCGCTTTCCAGTTGCGTAATCTGTTCGTTGGTTTCCTCCATCTCCAGCTCTAACACCTGCGTTTCATCAGCGAAGCGCTTTTTTTCGGCTTCAATCGTCGCTTTTTCAGTTTCCTTATTGGCTACTTTGATTTTGAGCGTCTGCAATTGAGGGTCTTTTTCCTGTATATTTCCAGAGACCTCTTTAATTTCCGCGTCTTGGAAAACCATCAGATTTTCAATATCGGCCTGCTCCTGATTCAATTTCTGCAGTTCTTCTTCGGTATCGCTAATCCTCTTTTGCCGGCCTAAAAGGCTGGAGTCCATATTTTTCGGCAGGCTTCCTCCAACCACTGCTGTCTCACTAATCACTTCGCCTGCTAACGTTAGGCAGCGCAATGACCGGCCCCGGTTGCGGCGTAACAACTCAAGCGCCGCCGGCCGGTCTTTTACAATCACGCTATCCGAAAAAAGAAACTCGATCAGCTGTTGAAAACGCGGGCCAGCGCTGACAAACTTTCTGGCCTGGCCCAAAGAATCAGCTTCAGGAATTCCCTGAGGCCTAAATTGGCTTAAGGCATCCAGACACAGGCAATGCACTCTTCCGGCGTCTTTTTGCTTAAGAAAATCAATCACTGCCTCGGCACTCTGACTATTTTCCACTACCACCATTTGCGCTTTTTCCGCCAAGGCCATTTCTAGTGGTACCTGGTACTGCGGCGATACTTCAATAATATTGGCCACGACGCCAGAAACACCGGCAAGCGTAGGTTCCTTATTCTCCATAGCCGCAAGAATGGCCTTTACGCCGGTAGAATACCCCTCATAATTCCTGGTAATTTCTCTTAAAAAATGCAGCTTGGAATCAAGCGCGGTAATCTGGTGAGAAAGTTCGGAGAGTCTTTGTTGCAGTTTTTCCTTTTTTTCGTTCTGTATATAAAGATTGCTCTTTAAATCCCAAACCTCTTTGGTGAGCACTTTCGCCTGCTCATTGCTTCGGTCCAGTTCGTTCAGGCAAGCCTGATACCTTTCTTCGATTGCCCCGGTATCGGTTTTAGTCTTATCCGACTCAACATGCAAGCGGCGCAGGCGGGCCTGTAAATTGGCGAAATGGGCGCTGAGCTTAGTCAGCTCATTCTTAATTTTGGTCTGGTGCGTCATTACCTCTACTTCCTGCACCTTTTCCTGGGCAATCTTTTTTTGCGTCTCCTTCATTGAATCATCAATCAAGAAAATACTTTGTTCTTTCTCGCTTAACAACAAAAACCGGGCCTGTTTTTTCTGCTCAATCGCCTGGATGGCCGCATGCGCTTGTTCAATGAGCTCAGAGGAAGAACTGATTTTTCTTTCTAGTTCGGCGATATACTGGGCGACCTCTAATCCCCGTCGGGTCAATTCATCGGTACGTTCTTTATCGAGAAGAGTTTTATTATGGGCGGTCTTAAGGCTGGAATCAATTTCGTAATTTCTGGCCTTGGTGCCGGAAATGCGCTCCTCAATCTGAGTTAAATCCTGGCGCGCCGCGGCTAAAGACTGCAAGAGCGCCTCTAACTTGGCGGCGTCCGCCGCTTCCTGCTGTTGGAGCTCCTTTAGAGCCTGCTCCAGCCTTTGCTTTTCTTTTTTCAGATTTTGGTACTGATGCTGTGAAACCTTCAATTCATATTCCTTAAGCTTCTCAAACTCTTCTTTATAGCGCCGGGCCTTGAGAACCTGGCGTTCCATCGACTTGATCTGACGCTTAACTTCAACGATAATATCGCCGATACGCTGCAGGTTTTCATTCGTACGCTCCAGCTTACGCAGCGCCTCTTCCCTCTTGGCTTTATATTTGGTAATACCGGCCGCTTCCTCAAAAATATCCCGTCTCTCCTCAGGCCGGGAATTCAAGATATGGTCGACCTTGCCCTGCTCCATTGAAGAATAGGAGGTTACGCCCATACCCGTGCCCATTAAGATTTCGGAAATATCTTTCAGGCGTACCGGCACCTTATTGATCAGGTATTCGCTTTCTCCGGAACGGAAAATTCGGCGGGTAATCGTTACTTCTTCGTATTCGATGGGTAAAAAGTTATTATGGTTGGAAATGGTGAGCGATACTTCGGCGAAACCGACAGGGGCGATGTTATCCGCGCCATGAAAAATCACATCCTCCATGGCTGAACCGCGCAAGCTGCGGATCGATTGCTCACCCAGTGCCCAACGAATCGCATCGGCAATATTGGATTTACCGCAGCCGTTGGGGCCGACTATCGCGGTCACGCCGGCTTCAAAGTCTAATTTGGTCTTCTCGGCAAAAGACTTGAATCCGTAAATTTCTAAGCTTTTTAAAAACATTACTAGGTTCCTTAGGGTTAATAAAACCTAAGTTTACGTCGAGCCAGGATAAATATACCATAAGTATATTTCTTTGTCAAGTATTATTATTGCATATAATACACTATAAAGTATTTACTTGAAGGCTGAAGATAGGAATTAGGATTTTCCCAGGGCGTGCTTGATTTTTTCGGTCAGGGCAGGAAGAACTTCGAAGAGGTCGCCGACTATTCCGTAGGTGGCCACCGTAAAGATCGGAGCTTGCGGGTCTTTATTAATCGCCACGATTACTTCCGATGATTGCATACCCGCTAAATGCTGAATCTGTCCGGAAATACCGCAGGCAATGTAAATCTTCGGGCAAACAGTTTTCCCGGTTTGTCCTACTTGATGGGCGTAAGAAACCCAGTCGCTGTCGACAGCCGCGCGGGAAGCCCCGACCGCCCCCCCTAAGGCCAGCGCCAGTTCATGGAGGAGCCTAAAGTTTTCCGGGCCCGCAAGACCCCGGCCACCGGAAACAATAATATTAGCCTCACTAATATTAACTGTATCTTCGCTTTCTTTGCACACCTCCAATAGGCGCGTTCGCGAAAGCAAGATCTCCGGGCTGGTCAGCTTTTTCACCAAATGGCCTTTGAGCGCTTTATCCACTTGGGCCTCAGGCATTACTTTATGGCGTACGGTAGCCATTTGCGGACGATGGTGCGGACAAATTATAGTGGCCATAATATTGCCGCCAAATGCCGGACGGGTTTGCAACAGTAAACGCTTCTGGGCGTCAATATCTAATCCGGTACAATCGGCGGTAAGTCCGGTGCTGATCTCTACCGCTACCCGCGGGATCAGTGAACGGCCTAAACTGGTTGCGCCGCAAAGTACTATCTCCGGCTGATGCTCCAGGATCAATTGCGAAAGTATATTACTGTAGGCCTCGTCCAGATAATGGCCCAACTGCGGCGATTCCACGGCATAGACAATATCCGCACCACGCCAGAAAAGTTCATTCAGCTGGCTGCCGACTTTTTCGCCTAAATATACAGCACAGAGCTTTACGCCCAACTTATTGGCCAGTTCTTTTCCTTTGCCCAGCAATTCAAAGACTACACTTTGGACTACACCTTCCTTTTGTTCCGCAAACACCCAGACATCGCGATATTGGGAAAGTTGTTCGTCGCTCAAGCGGTGGCTTACGGACACATCTCTGCTTAACTCAATAGCCTTAAATTTACAGGCGCTGACACAGGCTCCGCAGAGTGTACACTTGGATAGGTCAATTACCGCCAGTTTATCCTTTATCTCGATCGCGTTAAAGGGGCAGGCCTTCAAGCAAAGCTTACAGGCGGTACATTTGTTTTTTAAGACGTTAATCATTAGCAACCCGAAATTATATCTTTCAGTAAATGCGCCAGCTTATCCACCACTGCTGACGTTTCACCCTGTAAAATCTGCCCGCCTTGACGGGGCGTAGGCGTAAATATTTTAACCACTTGCGTCGGTGAGCCTTTGAGCCCGATGCGCTCGGGATCGGCGTTTAAGTCTTTACCGGTCCAGGTGGTAATTATCGCGCTCTTAGCGCGCATCTTGCCTTTCAGCGAAGGCAGGCGCGGTTCGTTGATTTCTTTAACCACCGTAAATAGGCAAGGTAGCGGTATTTCAATGCGCTCATACCCTTCCTCGACCATTCTTTCCACTATCGCCGCTTTTTGATCAATTTGTTCAATTTTTTTCACAAAGGCCACTTGCGGAATGTTAAGCTGTACGGCAATACCCGGGCCGACTTGCGCGGTATCGCCATCGATTGCTTGTTTCCCGCAGATGATCAGGTCATAAGCCCCCAGTTTACGTATTGCCATTGCCAGCGTATAACTAGTCGCCCAGGTATCACTGCCGGCAAAAGCCCGGTCACTAATCAATACCGCCTCATCACATCCCAGGCTTAAGGCCTCGCGCAGCGCGCTCTCGGCCTGAGGCGGCCCCATTGAGATTACGCTGACTTTTCCGCCCAACTTTTCTTTGATGCGCAACGCCTCCTCGAGGGCATACATGTCAAAAGGATTAATGATACTGGCCACGCCTTCGCGGATTAAGGTGTTCGTTTCCGGATTAATGCGGATATTGGTGGTTTCGGGGACTTGTTTGATGCAGACAACGATATGCATTATTTCTTATCTTCAGCGATTGATTCTCTAATTAAATGGCGGGCGATAATGTCGCGCTGGATTTGATTCGTTCCTTCGTAAATCTGGGTAATCTTGGCATCGCGCATGTACTTTTCAATCGGGTAATCGCGCATGTACCCGTAACCGCCGAAGATCTGTACACAGTCCGTGGTCACGCGCATGGCAACATCCGAGGCAAAAAGCTTGGCCATACTCGCTTCTTTAGCCACGCTCTTGGCACCGCTTTCAATGTGCCGGCAGGCGGCATAGACTAAAGCGCGCGCTGCTTCTACCTCCGTAGCCATATCGGCAAGCATAAACTGAATGCCCTGAAAGGAAGAAATCGGTTTACCAAACTGGACGCGCTGGCGGGCATAGGCTACGGCTAAATCCAGCGCCCCTTGAGCAATACCGACGGCCTGGGCGGCTACCCCCGGGCGCGAAGAGTCAAAGGTCTTCATCGCCACGATAAAACCCAGACCTTCTTTGCCGATTAAATTTTCTTTGGGCACCTTGCAATCGGTAAATACCAGCTCACGGGTGGCCGAAGCGCGAATGCCCAGTTTTTTCTCTTTCTTACCAAAGGTAAAACCGGGTGTGTCTTTGTCGACAATAAAAGCGCTGGCCCCGCGTGCGCCTTTGGTCTTATCAGTCATCGCAATGACGGTGTACACTTGAGCCTCGCCGCCATTGGTAATCCACTGCTTAGTGCCGTTGAGTACATAATAGTTGCCTTCTTTACGGGCCGTGGTCTGGACATTGCCGGCATCGCTACCGGCGGCAGCCTCGGTCAAAGCAAAGGCGGAAATCTTTTTCCCTTTGGCGATGTCGGGCAGATATTTCTGTTTTTGCGCTTCGTCGCCAAATAAAATAATCGGATAGGTCCCTAAAGCGCTAGCGGCATAACAGACGGCAATTCCACCACAGGCCTTGGATAGCTCTTCAGTAGTAATAGCTAGCTCCATCACTCCTCCGCCTAAACCGCCGTACTTCTCTTCAATATAGACGCCAAATAAGTCGCTTTGCGCCAAGACATTCATTATATCCCAGGGAAACTCTTCGGTTTCATCGTAATGGGCAGCCTTGGGCCTGATCTTTTCCTCGGCAATCTGCCGGACCAAGTCCCGAACCATAATCTGCTGTTCGTTAAAACGATAATCCATTACTTAAACCTCCTAATCGCCAGCGAGGCATTATGGCCGCCAAAGCCCAAGGAGTTAGAAAGGGCCACATCCACACGCGCTTGCCTGGCTTTATTCGGTATGTAGTCAAGGTCACATTCCGGATCGGGGTGCTCGTAATTAATCGTCGGCGGCATCAGGTTATGTTTGATCGCCAGGCAGCAAGCCACAAATTCCACTGCCCCCGCCGCCCCCAATAAATGGCCGGTCATTGATTTTGTTGAGCTTACTGGTACATTAGGTGCGGTCGGGCCAAAAATCTTTTTAATCGCCTTGGTCTCGACCTTATCGTTGAGCTGGGTGGAGGTGCCGTGGGCGTTTATATATGAAACCTGCTCGGGTTTTATCTGGGCATCCTTCATCGCCTGGGTCATCGCATACGCCGCCCCATCACCTTCGGGATCAGGCGCGGTCATATGATAGGCATCGCAACTCATCCCATAACCGATAATTTCGGCATGAATTGCGGCATTACGCTTTTGGGCGTGTTCTAAACTTTCTAAAATGACAATCCCTGAGCCTTCGGCGATCACAAAACCGTCTCTTTCCTTATCAAATGGCCGGGAGGCCTTCTGGGGCTCTTGATTCCTAGTGGAGAGGGCCCGCATCGCGCAAAAAGCGCCTACGCCCGATTCACAGACGCAACTTTCTGCTCCGCCGGTAATCATCACTTCGGCTACTCCCCGCTGGATGAGCTTAAAGGCATCTCCGATAGCATGCGCACCGGAGGCACAGGCAGTAGCTACAGCCGAGTTAGGCCCTTTCACCCCTAAAGAAATAGCGATTTGGCCGGAAGCCATATTCACAATGAGCATCGGAATAGTGAACGGAGACATTTTCCCCGGCCCCTTGGTGATCATGACTTTGGTTTGTTCCTGGATGGTGAATAAAGAGCCGATCCCTGAGCCAACCAATACGCCAATTTGGTAAGGGTCTTCCTGTTTTAAATCGAGACGCGCATCGCTTACGGCATGATGCGCAGCGACCACGGCATACTGGACAAATTTATCCATCCGTCTCTGGTCTTTAGGGGCTATATATGGAGAGGGATCGAAACCTTTTACTTCGCCGGCTATCTGGGAATCAAATAAGGTGGGGTCAAATTGGGTGATACGTTGAATACCGCCGCGGCCAGAGCTTAGAGAATGCCAAAACTCCTCAACGCTATTGCCTACGGGAGAAATAATCCCTAAGCCGGTAATGACAACTCTGCGCGAACCGCTCATATCCTATTTTTTAATCTTATCTTCGAGATATTTTACGGCTTCGCCTACGGTCGACATCTTCTCGGCATCTTCATCGGGAATTTCTACGCCGAATTTTTCTTCAAGCGCCATTACCAGTTCTACTGTATCTAATGAATCAGCGCCGAGATCATCAATAAAGGAAGCTTTTTCGGTTACTTCTTCGATCTTTACTCCCAACTGCTCGGCAATGATTGATTTTACTTCGTCCGCTAACGCCATTTTTTACCCTCCTTTAATTTGTTACTAAAGCATTCCTCCGTCAATAGTCACTACTTGTCCGGTAATATAGCGCGCCTCTTCGCTGGCCAAGAATGCCGCCAGTTGAGCCACGTCTTTGGGCGTACCGAACCGCCCCAGCGGAATCCGCTCGAGCATTTTCGCCTTGATCTCCTCAGGAAGACGGGCGGTCATTTCGGTCTGAATAAACCCCGGCGCAATCGCATTGACGGTGATGCCGCGGGAAGCCAGCTCTTTGGCTACGCTTTTTGTCAGCCCGATAATCCCGGCCTTAGAGGCGGCGTAATTCGCCTGCCCAACATTACCGATTAAACCGATAATCGAGGCAATGTTGATGATAGCACCGCTTCTCTGCTTCAGCATTATCTTAGAAACGGCCTTGGTACAGTTGAAAGTCCCCTTAAGATTAACCGCCAGGACCTGATCCCAATCCTCTTCCTTCATTCTGATCAAAAGAGCATCGCGGGTAATCCCCGCATTGTTGATTAGTATATCAATCTTTTTAAATTTGTCAAGCGTTTTGTTCACCATCTCTTCAACTTGCTGTAACGACGTCACATCCACTGAAAATTGGGCGCTTGGGCTGCCTAAAGACGCCAGCTCCCGCTCGGTTTCGGCCAGCGCCTGGGCATCAACATCAACTATGGCCAGGCTTGCCCCGGCCCGGGCAAAGGAAAGTGCAATCTCTCTACCGATGCCCCGCGCTCCACCCGTGATAATGGCTACCTTCGCTTCCAACTGTTTCATAACAATTCCCCCTTCAGGCTGGCCAGATCCTGAACTGTCTCAATTGTATAGACCCGCAATGCCGGGTCGATCTTGCGCAACAGCCCTTTAAGCACTTTACCTGGCCCGATTTCCAAAAAATCCTGTACCCCGGAGGCGCTGATTTTCCGCACTGAATCCTCCCAGAGGGTCCGCGCCACCACCTGGCGGGCTAAATTTTCCCGGATTTCCTGGACCGAACGCGCTTCCTGTGCGGTCACATTACTAATTACCGGTATCCGGGGTGGTCTAATTTCTGTTTTTTCCAACGCCTTAACCAGTTCCTGGCGGGCCGGCTCCATAAAAGAAGAATGAAAGGCGCCACCCACGTTTAAGACAATAGTTTTCTTCGCCCCCAAGGCATGGGCTTTTTCTTTGGCCTGTTCTAAGGCCTGGGCGCTTCCGGAAATTACAATCTGCCCCGGGCTATTGAGATTGGCCACTTCGGTTTGGGTTTGCCGGGTAAGAGCCTCGACTGCCTCCAAAGAAAGGCCAAGTACCGATACCATCCCTCCGGGTTTCTTCTGGCTAGCCTCTTCCATATACTGGGCGCGGATTTGCACCAGTCGCAGGCCGTCTTCAAAGGAAATGGCGCCGGCGGCAACCAGAGCGGCATATTCCCCCAAACTTAAACCGGCAGTGACGCTGGCCGGCTGCTGGGGAAATTCGCTTTCCCAGGCCTGTAAATAAGCAATACTGACCGTAAAAATAGCAACCTGGCAATAAGCCGTACGAGTAAGCTGTTCAAATGGCCCATTAAAGATCAGTGCGGTTAAATCAAAATTAAGAATTTGATTAGCCTGCTCGAATACCTGGCGTGACTGCGGGTATTGGTGATAAAAATCCTCACCCATTCCTACATACTGGGCGCCTTGTCCAGGAAAAATATAGGCCAGATTGGTCATCGGGTTATAGCGTGGATCGAGCAATTGAATCGATTATGCTCTGGTTAACCTGGTAGGTCACAAATTCGGCCGACACCTTCAGGGCATTTTTAATCGCTTTGCCGGTAGAACGGCCGTGACAAATGACACAGTTTCCATCGATGCCTAAGAGCGGGGCACCACCGTACTCGGTATAATCCATCTCCCTTTTCATCGCTAATAGGGCGGATTTACTAAAGAGCGCCCCGATTCTAGTAATGAAGCTTTCTCCTAATTCCCGCTTCAGTAGCGCCGCTAGGTTTTCGGCCAAGCTTTCGCTGACTTTAAGCACGATATTGCCCACAAAACCATCACAGACAATCACATCGCAGCGTCCGTTAAAAATATCCGGGCCTTCGACATTACCGATAAAGTTTACCCGGCTTTGCGATAGCAAGCTAAAGGCCTTTTTGGTAAAATCGGTTCCCTTGGAGGCCTCCTGGCCAATACTCAAAATTCCGACCGTGGGATTGAATTTCTTTAAAATGGCCCGGGAGTATACGTCGCCCATAATACCATACTGATAGAGATGAATCGGCTTGGGGTCAATATTGGCCCCGACATCGATCATCAGCGAGGCCCCTTTAAGACTGGGAATGACAATGGCGATGCCCGGGCGCTCTACGCCCGGCAAAAGCCGCAAATATAATGTCGTAGCGCAAACCACTGCTCCGGTGTTGCCGGCGCTGATTACGGCATCAGCCTTGCCCTCTTTCACTAACTTCACCGCCACATTAATCGAGGAGTCTTTTTTCTTGCGCACACTTACGGCGGGGGAGTCTTCCATATCAATTACTTCCGAGGCATGGTGAATTTCTATATTGGGGAAATGACTTCCGTATTTGGCGAGTTCTCTTTCCAATAAGTCTCTTGGGCCGGTAATGATAATTTTAGCATCCAGCTCCTTAGAAGCCAGCACCGCCCCTTCTACGATAGCCGCCGGGGCATTATCTCCGCCCATTCCATCAAGCGCCAGTCTCATTGTTCTTTCTTTCTTTTTTGTTTGATCGCGATCACTTCTCTTCCTTTATAATAGCCGCATTGCGCGCAGACGCGATGCGCTAGTTTAAGTTGCCCGCATTGCGGGCAGACACTAAAACCGGGAATTTTCAGCTTGTCATGAGTCCTTCTTTTATCGCGCCGGGTGGGAGAATGTCTTCTTTTCGGTAGGGCCATCGTTTCACTCCTTTATTTACACTTACATTTACCTTCATTCAAATTTTGTCCACAGCGGGGGCACAATCCCCGGCAGTCTTTGCAGCATAAAGGCTTAAGCGGAAACCCGAGCATAATTTCGTCGTGCACCTGTTCATCAAGATCAATAATTTTAAGATCGGCCATCGGAAGATCAAGATGAATCTTCTTTTCTAAAGGCAGCGTAAATTCGTCCAAACAGCGGTTGCAGGTCAGTTGCATCGTGGCCTTAATTTTTAAATCCACGCCAAAGGTGTTAAGGCCTTTGGTAATACGGCCGCTAAGATTTACGGCTTGAGAAAAAGCAATGTCCGGCCGGTTAACATTGAGTTCACCGGGGCGCAGATCCTCCTGAATTTCCAGCCCTGAGTCAGGGATATGATCAACTGGTATCTTCAACTTTTTTTGCTTTATCGCGATTTCGCTACTAATTGATATGTATCACGGGCAATCATTAGCTCTTCATTGGTGGGAACCACCAAAATACGCGTATGCAACTTACGCAATAATACCGACAGCTCGCGGCTGATCCGTTGGCGAATATACCCGACATTTTCTCCGATACCAGCGGTAAAGATAATCGCATCGCAGCCATCCATGACGCCAATATATTCACCGATATATTTTTTAATCCGGTAAATAAAAATCTCCAAGGCTAAGCGGGCGCGGCGATTGCCTTTACGGGCCAAAAGTAAAATATCGCGCATATCATTGCTTTTTCCCGATATACCCAAAAGCCCGCTCTTTTTATTAAGCAGTTCATCGGCTTGTGCCGTACTCATTTTCTCCTCGCGCATAAGATACAATACCGCCGCCGCATCAATATCGCCGCAACGCGTGCCCATGACTAACCCTTCCAGCGGCGTAAAACCCATTGAGGTGTCTACGGATTTGCCATGATCAACAGCGGCAATGCTGCAGCCGTTGCCTAAATGGCAGGTCACCAGTTTCAAAGCGCGTAAAGGCCGCCCAAGGAGTTCGCTCGCCTTTTGCGATACGTAACGGTGGCTGGTGCCGTGGAATCCGTAACGGCGAATGCCGTATTTCTTATAAAGCGCATAAGGCAAGCCATAAAGATAAGCGCGTTCCGGCATGCTCTGATGAAAAGCGGTATCGAATACCGCTACCTGCGGATGCGCCGGAAACAGGTGCATACAGGCGACAATACCGGCCAGGTTGGGCGGATTGTGCAGTGGAGCCAGGCGGCTGAATTTTTCAATTGCCTGAACTACTTTCTTGGTCACCAGGGTCGATTTTTTGAACGCCTCTCCACCGTGGACTACCCGATGCCCCACGGCACAAATATCTTCTTTAGAGGCAATAATACCGTGCTTCCTATCGAGTAAGGTCTGAATCAGTACGGTGATTGCGGCTTTATGGTTGGGGACGGAATCGCTCTGGCCGATTTTTTCAATCATACCCTTAGCCAGACAGACCTCTTTGGGCATATCATATAATTGATATTTTACCGAAGAACTGCCGCTATTTACAACCAGGATTAGCATCTTATTTTAAGCCCTGATCGCCGTGATCACAATTGCATCCAGTACTTCCTGCACGCCACAGCCACGTGATAAATCACTGCAGGGTTTAACCAATCCCTGGACCAGCGGTCCGACTACCCGCGCGTGGGCCAGCCGATGGACCAGCTTATAGGCGATATTCCCCGCATCTAGATTGGGAAAAATTAAAACGTTGGCTTTACCTTCTACCGGGCTACCCGGCACTTTGATTTTGGCTACTTCCGGCACAATCGCGCTATCAACCTGCAACTCGCCGTCAATAATCAGTTCCGGGCAGGCCTTGCGCAATAACTGCGTCGCTTCCTTCACTTTGGCCACCTCGGGAGCCTCACTTGAGCCTTTGGAAGAAAAACTCAACATCGCTACACGGGGTTGGTAACCGGTGGCCTTCTGCCATAAATCGGCGCTGGAACGGGCGATATCGACTAACTGCGCGGCTGAAGGATCAGGCATAAGGCCGCAATCGGCAAACAACATTAATCCGCCTTGGCCAAAATGCTTGTCTTGTACTTCCACCAGAAAAGCCCCGGAAGCGGTTTGGGTGCCGCTTGTTTTGTCAAAACAACGTAAAGCCGCCCGGGCAACATCGGAAGTGGTGTGGCTGGCGCCGGCGACAAAACCATCGGCCATCCCGGCGCGGACCATCATCGCCGCGTAGAAAACATAATCACTCAACAGCAGTTCCTTAGCCTGAGCCAGGCTCAATCCTTTATGTTGGCGCAACTGCCAATAGGCGTTGATGTAATCGTTGCTTTTTACATCGTTGCGCGGGTCAACGAACTCTACGCGGCGGATTATAGATGCGGCGATTTTGGCTTTTTTGAGGATCGCTTCTTTATTTCCTAAAATAATAATACGCGCCAACTGTAATTTCGCAGCCTTAAAAGCAGCGGCCACGACACGCGCGTCCTCCCCCTCCGGGAGCACAATACGCCGCGGATTGTTTTTTGCCCGTTGATACACTTTATCGAAAAAAGCTATTGCCATTTTTTCGCCAAACGCTCTTTGAGTTTTTTTTCGACAAAAGGCGGCACAAAATCCTGGAGCTTTGCCCCTAAGGAGGCCGCCTCTTTAATTAGTTTGGAAGAAACGTAACAAAAGGCCTCGTTGGGCATCATATAGATTGTTTCGATGTCGGGGGCGAGCCTTCTATTGGTCAGGGCCATCTGGAATTCATATTCAAAATCAGAAATCATCCGTAAGCCCCGTAGCATCACCGGGGCCTTTTTCTTTCGGACATAATCTACCAGCAAACCATCAAAACGTTCGACGCTCACGCCGGGAATACCTTTAGTGGCCACTTTTAACAACTCTACACGCTCGGCGGCCGAAAGCAGCACGCCCTTGGGCGGATTGGAGGCTACGGCGACAATCAAGTGGTCAAAGAGCTTCACTGCCCGCTTGATCAGATCGATATGGCCATAGGTCACCGGATCAAAAGTGCCGGGATAAATCGCTAAGTTCTTCACCCCGCCCTTCCTTTTTCGGCGCTGCCAATATACATTGCCTTTGCTTAATTTCATCTGTATTGCCTAAACCTTTTTAGCCCCGCCCTTCCTTTTTTCGGCGCTGCTTGTTTAGGAAGGGCGGGGTTCATTTATCGCTTACCTTTGCATAAAAAGAGAGCGCGGTCTCTCCATATGTTCTAGTATTAAGTAAACTAAGGCCAGTATCGGTCTGGGGCGCCCGATTACGCCGGCTATGCTCTACAATTAGCAAAGAATGGTCTTTTAATATATCATAGCGGTTTATTTTTAGCAAGCAATTTTTCGGCTCGCAATCGGCATAAGGCGGATCCATAAAGACGATGTCAAAGGCGTAGCCGCTGCGTGCAAACATGGTCAAGGACCGCTCTGTATCGATGCCTAAAAGATAGGCTGACGCGCCTGGTGAGGACAAACCATGCTTATATGCGACTCCCAGGTTATGCAGGTTTACTTCGATAGTCTTGATACAATGCCGGCTCTTTTCGACAAAGACCACCTGTTTAGCTCCTCGGCTTAAGGCTTCAATACCGACATTGCCGCTACCGGCGAAAAGCTCTAAAAACGAACTATCCTCTATTTTCTCACCAATAATCGCAAACAAGGCCTCTTTAACCAATTCGGAGGTCGGGCGAACGTTGCCCCCTTTAGGGCTTTTGAGCAAATGACCTTTAAATATTCCGGAAGTAACGCGCATTTTAGACCGAAAGCAACTCCAGATTGGTAAAATTATATTTTTCTTTCAGTGCTTTTTTAAGCAACAGATGTTGTGGCTGTTTAAGATAGGGGTCCTGTTTTACCAGCTCAAACGCTTCTTTGCGGGCCAGCTCCATCAATTCCATATCCCGGACAATATTACCGATCCTTAAGAAATCAGGTAGTCCATGTTGGGCGGCGCCAAAAATCTGGCCCGGGCCGCGGATATCCAAGTCTTCTTCAGCTAACTCAAAGCCATCTTGAGTGGAAAGTATCGCGTCGATGCGCCGCTGGGCTTTTTCGGTCTGCGGGTCGCAAACCAAGAGGCAATACGAAGGATAGGGACCGCGGCCGATTCTTCCCCGCAACTGGTGCAACTGGCTCAAGCCAAAACGTTCCGCATGCTCCACTACCATTACCGAGGCATTGGGCACATCGATACCGACTTCAATGACCGTGGTCGAGATCAACAGGTCGATTTTTTTGTTCTTAAAATCCTGCATGATCTTCTCTTTCTCCTGGCCTTTCATCTGGCCGTGAATCAGCCCCAATTTCAAGTCACTAAATTCCTTTTCTTTAAAACGGGTATACATTTCAGCGGCCGCCTTGAATTCCAAAATTGCACTTTTTTTGATTAAGGGGTAGACGATATACGCCTGCCGGCCTTTCTGAATTTCCTCACGGACAAATTGATAGGCATTTTTGACCGCCGGCGGTTCAATCCAATAGGTGGAAATCGGCAATCTTCCTTTAGGCATCTCTCTAATCGTAGAAATATCCAAATCGCCGTATACGGTCATCGCCAAGGTGCGCGGAATGGGCGTCGCCGTTAAAAACAAACAATCCGGATTTAAACCCTTCTGGCGCAAGAGAGAACGCTGTTGAACGCCAAATTTATGCTGTTCATCAATCACTACCAGCCCCAGGGCTTTAAAACGAATCGCCTCTTCAATCAGCGCGTGCGTTCCCACTACCACCTGGACAGTCGCGCTTTGTATATCTTGCCAGAGCTGTTCTTTAGCCGCCGGGCTCATACTGCCCACGAGAAGCCCAACGCGGATATTTAAAGGCACCAGCAGCCGGCACAAAGTGAAAAAATGCTGCTCGGCTAAAATTTCCGTAGGGGCCATCAGCGCAGCCTGAAACCCCGACTGCGCACTCATCACAATAGCATTGCAAGCGACAATAGTCTTGCCTGATCCGACATCCCCCTGAAGCAAGCGGTTCATTGCCCGCGTGGCTTGCATGTCCTGCTGGATTTCTTTAATCACTTTATTTTGTTCGCCGGTCAGCGTAAAAGAAAGCGAGCGGCGAAACTGCTCAATAAGGTTACCTTCAGCCGTATGGGCAATGCCGCCGGCGGCTGTAAGACGATGTAATTTATTCAGGGCTAAAATCATTTGCAATAAAAAAAATTCTTCAAAAACCAACCGGCGATAGGCCTGGTCTTTTTGCGCAAAGCCATCGGGAAAATGAATCGTCCGTAAGGCCAGCGTTAAAGGCAAAAGCTGTAATTTATCTCTTAAGGTGTACTCCAGGATATCCGGCACATACGTACAGTATTTCTCTAAGGCGCGATACACGAGCGTGCGCAGATAACGCTGGTTAAGCGAGGCGGTGAGCGGATATAGCGGAACAATCCGGCCCATATGCAGCTCGGAATCCGTGCCGCTGACCAATTCAAATTCCGGCACATTCATCTGCATCTGGTGGGCCTTTTCCGCTTTCCCATAAAAGATAAGCTCTTGGCCGACTTTGAAGTAGCGTTTCATAAACGGCTGATTGAACCAGAGGACTTTTAGTGTTCCGCTGGAGTCGTGTACGGTAAGCTCGAAGACCGTCAGCCCTTTTTTACTGCGCCAAAAACCCATCCGCGAGACTTTTGCCTTGACACAGGCATGTTCACCGCTACGCAATTGCGCAATTGGAGAAAAACTGCTGCGGTCTTCGTAGCGGCGGGGAAAATAATACAGTAAGTCACCAATAGTGTAAATGCCCAAGCGATTTAAGACACTATAACGTTTAGGCCCTACGCCTTTAATATATTGCGCTGATTCTTTAAAAACGTCCGCTGGATTCATTAGTCTATTTTTTTAGCGCTAATTACTGCTTCTTCGGTCGCCAAATCTTCATCGCTATATCCGGAAAACTCAACGCTCGGGGTATTTCTGTCTTTAAATTGCCGCCAGGCCTCGATCGCCAGCTTGCGTTCAATGACCTCCACCCTAAATCCGCATTCACCTAATAAACGTAAGTGGTCGTTAACGCGCAAGCGAGTGAGTCCGGGGTTAATTCTTTGCCAGGCCGCCTGACTAAATTTATAGAAATGAAAAGGATATTTGAAAAAATGATCACGGTAATCAACGATATGAATCATCTCACCACCGTTTTTAATGATTCTTTTTAACTCACTGAATAGCTGGACACGCTGCTCGACATGTTCCAAGACGCTGTGCGACAAAATAAGATCAATGCTGCCCGATTCAACCTCGGTTAAAGAGCTAATGCGCACGACGTGCTGCCTCAGCGTGCTATTACTAGAAAATTCAGCGCCGCTTTTTTGGTCTAGCGCCTGATCTAATCGCGCATATGGCTCATAGCCGTAGCAAATTTTTGCGCCCGCAGCAATCAAGCCATAGGCGGTAGCGTTAGTTCGGCCAATCCCAATTTCTAAAAGCGTCTTGCCGGTTATCCCCAGCCCTTCCTTTCGTAAAAGCCCAAGATATCTTTCCACGATTGCCCCTGGATTATCCTGGCCGCAGGGTGAGCGATAATAGGGAATCCACCTCGCCCAAGACGATAATATTCTTGGCGAAAAGAAATACTTCCGTGCTATTCTCAACGTAATATATTCAATATCGGTAATGTTCATTGTTTAGTTTTTTAAGGTTTTTGAAAAAAGGCGCTGCAGCCGACCGGAGATAAACTTATTGCCTCCAGGCGACGTTGTTTAAGAAAATCCTCCAGGGCCCTTCGGCAGCCCGGCCAAACAAAATAATCATCCAGGACGATGAAACCACCCGGCACCACTTTATCGTAGAATTGATCTAACACCGTTTT
>JAZDHS010000003.1:0-20531 GCA_043805735.1 Candidatus Omnitrophota bacterium
ATTTTTACAAAGCCATGACCGAAAAATTGCTAAATACAAAAGAAGTGTCGCAATATTTAGGGATATCCGAAGAGGAAATCCGCTACCTGGTTGACCGCGGCGAATTGCCGGCCTATCGTTTAGGAGGGACCCTCTTGCGCTTTCGCAAGGATCAGATCGAGGCGATTAAAGTCCGTGGTATTCCGCGTATTCCGCGGTTGGAAAAAGAAGACGTCGCTCCGTATACCTGGCCGGAACGGTTCTCCGATTTTCTCTACTTTAATGACTTTTATCTCATCGCGGCGCTGATTGTGGCGATACTGACGGTGATTATCTTTTACTATTAAGTAGAGGAGGTAAACGATGTGGGAGATGATTCAAAAAGGCGGGCCGGTGATGTACCCGATCATTCTTTGCTCAATTGCGGCTTTGGCAATAGTGATTGAACGCTCGCTATACTTATATCGCGTGCGGACCGATGTGGAAAAATTTATGGAGCAGATCGCGCAAATATTAAAACGAAATCGTGTTATGGAGGCGATTGATTTTTGTGAGAAGACCACCGGACCGATTGCGCGGATCGTCAAGGCCGGTATTTTAAATCATGACCGCCCGCGTCAAGAGATCAAGGAGTCGATCGAGGATGCCGGTATTTATGAAATTCCGCAATTACAGAAGCACTTAGGAATGCTGGCGACAATTGCCCACATTTCTCCGCTGTTAGGCCTTTTGGGGACGGTCACAGGAATGGTCCGGGCCTTTCAGGTTATTCAACAAAAAGCTACAGCCTTAAATCCAGTTAACCCGGCGGATTTAGCCGGCGGTATTTGGGAGGCGTTGATTACTACTGTCGGCGGTTTAGTGGTAGCCATACCCGCGTTTGTGGTTTATGACTATCTGGTGCATAAAGTAAAAGGGTTTGTGCATGATATGGATAGGGCAGCTACTGAATTGGTGAATATTCTCTCTCGCCGTTCAGACGAATACTAGGGGTTCGACTATGCGATTTAAAAAAAACTTGGAATTTGAAGAAGTACAATTTGAGATGGCCCCGCTGATCGACTGCGTATTTTTGCTATTAATCTTTTTTCTCCTTACTTCAAACTATATTTTCCAGCCGGGCATAAAAATTAATTTGCCCAAGGCCGTTACCAGCGAGGTAATCCAGGAAAAGAATTTCGTTATTACCGTAACCGGCGAAGACCTGATTTATTTTAAAAACCAGCCGCTGACTTTGAAACAGTTAAGAAGAGAGCTGGAAAGTATTGCCGCTGATGACCGCCCGCTTTTGATTAAGGCCGACAGCAACGCCTCTTTAGGCAAAGTGGTGCAAATCTGGGATCTCTGCCGGGAGCTGGGACTGACGCATCTGAATATTGCGACCAATCATCCGGTGCAATAATAGTTTATTGTTTATAGTTTATAGATAGAGGGGTATAAAAGTGAACAGGCAGTTGGGGGTAGCGCTGTTAATTTCTTTTTTTTGGCATCTGCTGGTGTTTACCGGCGTATCCGTGGTCTTGTTACCCAAGGGTTTTAAGCTCAACATTCAGCCGGTGATTGTTTTTCTCGGACCGATTCTGCGGGATGCGCCAGTCGCCAGTGAAGGTGCAGTTACTAGTAAAAAGGATTTTGTGATTCTTCCGGCTGCGGCGGAGCTTTTGCAACAAAGCAATTTTATCAATATGCCACCCCTATTAAACGCGGGAAATAAGGAAACACTTGATGCTGAAAACTATATTGATCCGGATACGCTGCAGGCTCCGACTTTTACTCAATTCGTAGCCGGCAATACACCTACAGACGTCAGGGAACTAATTTTTCGTCCGCCCTTTCCTGCTTATCCGGAATGGGAACAGCAGCACTTTAAGACCGGCAACGTCAGGTTGAAGGCCTTTGTATCTTCGGAAGGCCTGGTTGAAGAAGTAGTGGTTACCCAGGCCAGCGGCAATCCCGAAGTCGATGCGGCCTTGGCGCGGTATGTGCGTAAATGGCGCTTTGCGCCCAGCGGTGACGCTCAAGGGCAGTGGCAGAGGCTTACCTTGAGGCTTGATTTCGAAGCAACATCGAAGCTGATGGTAAATATTGAGAAAGGTTAACCCTAAAGGGCCTAATTAGACAATGATTGTGCTTGAGTTTGAACAGGCCATTTTCCTTTACTTATTCATAGCCATTTTTGGAATCCTCGCTCTTTGGCTAGTGGGCTCAAAAGCAAAAATACATCCTCAAAAGAACACCCAACGCGAACTTATTTGGCAATGTTCTATTTGCACTTATATTTATGTCGATAGCCGCCATACAGTATTGTCTATATGTCCACGCTGCGGCAGTTACAACGATAGAAATAGAGAAGGAGGTGGAAATTGATTACAGAGTTGGGTATAGTTGCTGGAGAAATTTGGCACTTTTTGGATGAAAATGGAAAGATTCCACTTTCGCAATTGACGCAAGGAGTGGATAAACCGCGTGACACGGTATTAATGAGCCTAGGCTGGTTGGCTAGAGAGGGCCACGTTATCCTGGAAAGAGCAGGCAATGATTATTCTGTAGAATTGAGAAAGTAAGTTTATCGCGCATCGGCGATGAGGAGGTGGATAATATGGAAGAACCAATAAAGAGAGATGAGAAAATTCCCATAGAGGAACCGCTTAAAGTTATTGATTATCGCACCTTAAGCAAGGGATTCGGCTGGTGGGCAGCAGTAGTAGTGGTCGAATCTTGGGGGCGCAAGCAGATTTGCCTTTATCTTTGGCAAAGAAAAAATGAAGGCTGGAAAAGAAAACAAAAATTTACTATTCACGATCCCGAGAAGTGGAACCAGATTACTGAGGCGGTAGAAGAATTACTGCCCAAGATGCAATAGGGAAAAACGTGAACTTAGTTCGCCTCTTGGAAGAAAGCGCCAGAAAATTCGCCTGGCGCACAAGTCTCGTATCGGAAAAAGGCAAGGTCAGTTTTTATGCTCTGAATAAGAAGGCAACCCGACTGGCCAATGGCTTAAGCGAAAAACTACGCTTAAAAACCGGAGACAAAGTCGCGCTGCTTTTGCCCAATTGCCCGGAATTTATTATATCCGTTTTTGCCGTGCTCAAAGCGCAAGCCGTTTGCGTTCCGCTTAATGTTTTCCTTACTCCTCCCGAAATAAAGTATATCCTCAAAGACTCTCAGGCAAAAATACTAATCAGCTCCTCTGAATTCCTGGAAATACTGCGCGCGCTTGTGCAGGAAAAACGCGCGCCGGCCTCGGAATTGACCGGCCTTGAGCATATCGTTCTCATTGACCAAAAGAAGGAGGAGTTTCTTTATTCCGCTGAGATTGAATCAACGGAAAAAAAGATTAATTTTACTCCGGCGATAAGCCCGCAAGATGTCGCGATGCTGATTTATACTTCCGGCACTACCGGTTTTCCTAAAGGGGTGATGCTTTCCCATGCCAATATCTGCTCCAATGTTATTGCCTCAATGCAGGCCCTGGAATTTAGCCGGCGCGATCGTGTCCTTTTAATCTTACCGATGTTTCATTCTTTTACGTTAATGGTTTGTATATTTATACCCATCTATGTAGGCGCAAGAATTATTGTGGTTAAATCGTTGAAGCCGTTCCAGCGGGTCTTGCGCAGTATTTTGCTCAACCGGGTAACGGTTATTGTCGGTATTCCCCATTTATATGATATTTTTAAAAATCTGATTTTACCCAAATGGCTTTTTTTGTTTTTGCGGGTCAGGGTCTGCATTTCCGGAGCTGCCCCTTTAAGCGCGCAGACGTTTACCGCTTTTAGAGAAAAGTTTAAAAAAAATGTTCTCTTGGAGGGATACGGCTTATCGGAGGCCTCTCCGGTAGTGTCGGTCAATCCCTTACGCGGTGAGCAGAAACCCGGTTCGATCGGACTGCCTCTTCCGGGTATTGAGGTCAAGATTATCGCTGATGACGAGAGCGAAGTTTCTCGTGGCCAGATCGGCGAGCTCATTGTCAAAGGGCCTAATGTGATGCAAGGATACTTACATAATCCCGAAGAGACTAAACAGGTGTTACGCGGCGGATGGCTTTTTACCGGCGATATGGCTAAGATTGATGACGAAGGGTATATCTATATCGTTGGCCGTAAAAAAGAGATGATTCTGGTGCATGGGATGAATGTCTACCCTTCCGAGATTGAAAATGTGCTAGGCGTTCATCAACAAATAAAAGAAGTCGCCGTGGTGGGTAAGAGAGATAGCGTGCGGGGAGAAGCGCCAGTGGCCTATATTGTCTTAAAGGAAGGTGCCAGGCTTAGCGAAAACGAAATTATCAATTTTTGCAAAGGCAAACTCGCTCCCTATAAGATTCCGCACACGGTGGAATTCAGGAAAGAACTGCCTAAGACTCCTACCGGAAAGGTGCTGAAGCGAAAGTTAAAGGAAGAGCAAAATGCTTGACTTTTTCCCAGAATTCTCTATTATAGAATTAACCGGGAGTAGAAAATGAGCCGATTAAGAAACAACAGGGGAATTGCTTTTCTGATCGTAATCGGCATGGTCTTTATGCTGGCCGTACTTTCGGCGGCAGTATTAATGCTTGCGGCCGGACATTTTGGCACGTCTTTCCGCCAAATTAAACACGCCCGGGCTTATTATGCTGCCGAGGCGGGGTTGGTACATGCCCTGGCGAAATGCCGTTTAGGGGTAGGAGCGGGCTATGATTTTGGCAGTATGGCCTTCCCATACGTTGATCCCAGCCCGCCGTTAGTTCAAGATCCGGACTATAGTTACACAGCGAAAATTGTTATTCTTTTACCGGGAACCAACCTGGCCCTTGGCCCGGATGAAGTTTATGTTTGCCCGGGCACTATCGCCTCTAGTTATTGCGTATTTTCTCGGGTAGACTACTAAAAGGTCTTTAACCAGCTTTGAATTTGCCACGTTGATTTCTCGACGTGGTTTTTTTTGTTTTTGGCCCCAAAGTAAAAATAATAAAAAATACACTTGACAAGGTAATATTTTTATGGTATATGTAAGAATACATAAATGTAAGTAAATTGATAAGGGAGGCCTTGATGAGTAGGCTGATGGACGTCGATGAGTTAGCCGCTTATCTCAAACTTCAAAAGCAGACCATTTACAACTGGCTGCATGCGAAGAAGATTTCCGGAATCAAGGTTGGCCATGTTTGGAGATTTGACAAGCGGGCCATCGATGCCTGGTTACGTTCACAAATTAGAGAGGCCAGGCCTGAGCCGGAAAAGAGAGAACCGCTTAAGACAAAAGAAAACCACAATAACAAGAAGAAGTAATGAACTTATCCCTACAAACGACCACAGGTATTCATGTGGGCACAAGGGATGTCTTCGTGGTTCAGGTACAGGGCACTCCCTTTGGTCCACGTTTGCTGAAATTCGGCAAAGCCGAAATTCAGATTCCGCTTGCCGCCGGGCAGAAGACCGAAACAACCAGGCAGTATGCTCAGGTAATTATTCAGGCGATTAGGAGGGCGGTGCAGGAAAATAATATTACCGCCAAGAAAGTAGTAATCGCTCTCTCCGGAAAAGACGTCCTCATCCGCTATTTTCAAATTCCTAAGATTCCCAGGCAAGAGTGGTCGACGGCCATCCGCTTTGAGGCCAAAAAATATATCCCTTTTAAAATAGAAGAGTTAATGTGGGATTTTCATGTTTCCCCGCCTAAAGGCCGCGACACTAAAATGGACGTGACCTTTGCCGCGGTAAAAACGGAAACCGCGCAGTGGTATATGTCCCTCCTGGCCCAGGCGGGCTTGCAGACGCAAGCGATGGAACCGGCGCCGTTTGGCTTATTGAGGCTGTTTGCCTTGGGCCAACAATTGGATAAAACACGGCCGGTGGCGATAGTCGATGTTGGCTATGGCCTGGCCGATATCAATATCGTCAAAAATAGAATTTGTTACCTTACACGCGATGTAACGCTGCCTTTAGAGGAAGTAGTATTCGAAAGCCTGCTTAATGAAATCCGTATGTCGTTGGACTATTACGAGAAACTTTTTCCTACGGAGGTAGTCAGTAAAATATTACTTTGCGGTGAAATTGACCTCAAAGATTGGGATCGCACGCTGATGGAAGAGCTAAAAGTCCCGGTAGAAAAAATTGATTTAGGCAAGTTGCTTAAGGTGAGAAAAGTAGTACCTCCGGTGAACATGGGCGTAGCGCTGGGGCTGTCATTACGCGATATCGCTAAAGAAGTCCCGGGAGTAAACCTCTGCAAAAGCCACGAGCTTAAGGCTAAGATGGGCGAGGTTAAGCTGGAGTCGGTCAAGCTTACTCCGGAGGTGCAAAAATCGATCAAGCAGGCCATTGCGGTAGCCGCAGTTGTGCTGGTAGGTTTACATATCTTTATGTACCGTAATACTAACACGGAAAGAGCAAAGCTTGACCAGGTGCTGATGGCCCGTCCGCAGGTTGCATTAGCGGTGAGTTCACTTTCTTACGAAGAGATTGAAAGCGCAAAGCTGCAGATGGATAAAAAGCTCTTGAACTTATCAAAAATTATCGACCGGCGGATCTTCTGGACCGAAAAACTTAACGAATTGCCGAAGCTTTTACCCCCGGGAGTTTGGTTGGTGGAATTGGCGATTATCGATGAGGTGGCGCAGGCTAAGACATTAGTGGTAAGAGGAATTGCCTATCACGAGGACCCGGTGCAAGAAATTGGCCTAATCACTAAGTTAGTTGCCAACATGCGCGCCAACCAGGCGTTTTCCAGAGGTTTAAATGATGTTACCTTAGGCCCGATGACCTCTCAAGATTTACAGGGAATGACGGCAAAAAGTTTTTCTATTTACTGTGTGCAAAGATGATGGACTCGAAAAAACAACAAGAATTAACGGTATTTGCGATGGTCCTTTTTCTGGCGGCGATCTTTGGCTACAACGGGGTCTATAAGTATCACAAGGGCCAGGTGGATATGTTGAAAGGCCAAATCGATTCCGAACAGAAGAAAAATGAACTTTTACAGGAAATGAGCATCTTGGACGCAAAACTAAAAAACTATAAAGATCGTTCTTTTGTTTCTACGGAAATTACGCCTTTAATTGATAAGATATCTACGTTTACAAGTGAGTCCGGTATTGACATCGATACATTTAATCCTCAACCGCTGCTGCGTCGAGAAGACTACATTGGTATTGCGCTTTCTTTTCCTTTGAGTTGCACGTATCATAAATTTGGAAAATTTATGAGTTTATTAGAAAGCAACAAAGAGTTTATTCGTGTTGAATCGGTTAAAATCCAGAAGCCGATAATTGTTAACCCTCAAGAAAGCGTGTTGCCCAAATTCGATATTACGGTAAGCGGGTACTATTCAGAATAATGAACGTCTTAGCGTTAAAGAAAAACATCTGGTGCGTAATAATAAGTTGCGGCGTATCGGCGCTAATATTTTTGGCCGTGCACGCTGAAGATGCGCCGGCCAAAGCTACATGGCCGCAGGTAAGTTACTCTGGAGAAAACGTACGTGACCCTTTTTTGAGTCCTTTTGAATTGGGAGCAGTGGCAACAAATGCTAATGAAAAAAAGAACGAGACGAAACCAACATTACCGCATTTGGAAGTTCAGGGGTTGATTTGGGGCACAAAATTGCCGCAGGCAATTATTAATAATCAGATAATTCGTCCGGGCGATACGATATCCGGAGCTGAAATTTTAGACGTGCGTAAAGAAGGCGTATACGTACTCTATGGCGGATATCAATTTATTCTCCGGCCAGCGGTATTGGATTCTGGTGATGATTCTGATGATGAATAGACTTGAGGGAGGAAACGATGAGAAATAAATTAGCAAAAAGGAAAAGAGGGCCGCTTTTTGTCCCCGTAGCTATATATCTAATTTTTGCCTGTTCGTCAGCGCAACCGGCCGAGCAATTACCGGAAGAATTTAAATTGCTTCCCGAACAAGAAACAGCGTCGGTGCAGTCAGGCGAGGCGCCGCTTATTTCCATGGATTTCCAGGACGCCGATTTAGAGGATATTTTGAAAGTTTTTTCACAACAAGCGGGCCTGAATTTTGTTGCTGAGAGTATGAGCCTAAGACAACAGAAGGTGACACTCTATCTGAACAAAGTGACAGTCCAAGACGCCTTGAACACACTAATAACCGCGAACAATCTTATTTATGAATTAAAAAAGGACAGCGGTATCTTCGTGGTGAAAGAAGGGGCCGCGCCGGTCGTGCAGACTATGACCAAGGTATACAAGCTACAATATGCCCGACTCTATGGATATGAGCTTACCAGCGCGCAGACGGTAAACAAAAGAAAAACAGGCGCCGAAGAGACAAAGATAGTAGAAATATTGACTAGCGTGATAACTAAGGATTACGGAAAAGTAGTTGCCGACAGCCATACCAATTCCTTGATCGTCACCGATATTCCTAGCCAATTTCCGTTAATAGAACAAACCATCCAGCAAATAGATGTGAAGTTACCGATTATTCTTATAGAAGTGGAAATTATCGAGACCAGTATTAACACTCTTGACAAGATTGGTATCCGCTGGGGTGACTATGACGGGACTGAGAACGGAAAATTTGGCGAGGCTTGGGGAACGAGTCGCTTGCTTACTTACCCCTTTACTAAACAAGGTGAAAGTGAGGTCTCTATATCCTCTCCCACTGAGCCAATCAAAGTAGGTAATGCCGGAGCGCCGAGCGGCGCTGATCTTTCATTAGGGTTTGTCTCGGCAAAGGACCTTGGCGGTGTACTTGCGTTAATGACTAAGGATACTGATACAAAGATCTTAGCTCGACCGAGAATTTTAACTATGAACGGAAAAGAGGCGGAAATAATCGTAGGCGAAAAATATCCTTACGAGGAAACAACAACAAGCACTACCGGCACTACTAGTACTATAAAATGGGCGGATATCGGAACAACCCTTGTTGTTACCTGCTGGGTTTCTCCAGATAATAGTATTACTATGTATGTCCATCCTGCGATATCTACCCTCATCGAAGCGCTTGCTATCGGGCCGCGTATAGGCACCAAAGAATCGGATTCCGTAGTACGAGTGGAAGACGGCGGTACAGTTGTGATCGGCGGATTGATAGGTTCACAGTCAACAAAAGAATTAAGAAAAGTCCCTTGGTTTGGAGATGTACCGATTTTGGGAAACCTCTTTCGCAATAAGGACGATACGGTAACTGATACTGAACTGATTATTTTTCTTACGCCTCGGTTGGTAAACGAAGATCACAAGACGGCTGACCTTGCTTTTGATATGGATACCTCGGATTTTGTGGTTAATGAAGAAACAATGGATAAGGTCCTCGACGATTTTGAAGGACAATAGAGTATATGGCACTGCGCAAATCGCGTTTAAGGTTAGGCGAGCTCCTGGTGAAAGATGGGCTCATTACCGAAGAACAGCTGGAGAAGGCTATCCAGGCCCAGAAAAAAGAAGGGGAGCGTATTGGCAAGGTCCTGGTGAAGCTTGGCCTGGTTACCGAAAAGGACATTGTGGTGATTTTGGGCAAACAGCTGAGTATTCCTTACGCTTCTTTAGCCAAAGGATTGCTTGAGCCTGACCCTAATCAAGACTTGGAAAAGTTGGTACCGGAAAGTTTTGCCCGTCAATATTTTCTTATTCCTCTCTCACGTAACCTCAATTCTCTTACCGTAGCTTTTGCTGATCCGCTCAATGTCATCGTTATTGACAATTTAAAGAAGATGACTAGTTGCGATATTAATCCCATCGTGGCCAGTGAGACCGATATTGTCCAGGCTATTGACGCGTTTTATGGGGAAAAGAACCTGCTCCATGAAGCGATTACCCAGTCATATGATGCCGATACGGTCGACATCGAATTCGAGAAGGCTACCGATGAGGAGAACTTAAGCCTGGATAGCTTGATTGCCAAAGCCGAAGAGGCCCCCGTAGTCAAGCTTGTTGATCTGGTACTGCGCCAGGCAATTAAGGACAGAGCCAGTGATATTCACATTGAGCCTTCCAGGGAAAGACTGACGATTCGTTACCGTATTGATGGTGTGCTTTACGAGATCCCCCCTCCGGCGCGCCATCTGTTTTTAGCCATTATTTCGCGTATCAAAATTTTGTCTAAATTAGATATTGCCGAAAAGCGTCTGCCTCAAGACGGCGCCTTTACGGTCAAAATTGATAACCGTATTATTGACTTACGCGTTTCTACTGTCCCTACGGTTTATGGGGAAAAGGCGGTCATGAGGATTCTGGATAAAAGCCAGGTTCCGCTGGACATCAGTAAGCTTGGTTTTGCACAGCGGGAACTTGAAATTTATCGTAAGGCTATTCATAGCCCCTGGGGCCTGATTTTCCTGACCGGTCCGACCGGATGCGGAAAATCTACCACGCTTTATGCTACGTTAAATGAAATCCGTTCGCCGACTAAGAATATCCTGAGTATCGAAGATCCTGTAGAATATCGTTTGGATGGCATTAATCAGGTCCAGGCACGTAACGATATTGGCCTTACTTTTGCCAACGGCCTACGCGCCTTTTTAAGGCAAGACCCGGATATTATGATGGTTGGAGAAGTAAGAGACATGGAAACCGCCCAGATTTGCGTGCGTGCGGCGCTTACCGGGCACTTGGTGTTAAGTTCATTGCATACCAATGATGCCCCTACAGCAATTGGGCGGTTAATTGATATCGGCGTTCCAAATTATCTTCTTGCGCCTTGTTTGCTTCTAGTAGGAGCTCAGCGGTTAGTACGCAAGCTTTGCCCGGAGTGTAAAGAGGCGTATGAACCGTCTCCGGAGGCATTGGGCAAAATAAAGCTGAATGCCGATTTAATCTATCGGCCGCGTGGTTGCGAATATTGTAACCAGACCGGGTATCACGGCAGAATTGCTATTTATGAGTTAATGGTCATTACCGAAAAATTAAGAGAAGCGATTGGCCAGTCCGCAACCTATCAGCAGATCAAAAAAACAGCCCAAGAAGGCGGTATGAAATCCCTCCATGAGAATGGGTTGAAAAAGGTGGAAGAAGGCCAGACCAGCCTTGAAGAAGCCCTAAGTGCCACCTTTACCGGTGAACAGTAACCCTGAAGGGTAGACTTTCATTTCCAGATTAATGAAAGGTCTAAGTCCTGATTTTGAATCCCCTTCGCAGAAATTCCCGGAGCTTTAGCCCCTGCGTATCAAGTGATTTCCCACCCTGGCGTTTTAGCCTAGCCATATTTTTCTAAGTTATTAAAAATCATTGACCTTAGAATAAAACCGGTGGTATAATCGATCTGAAAAAATACCCCGGTTTTTACCCTCTTTTCGAGATGATCTCTAAGCAAATTAAGGTCCTACATATCATTACACAGCTGGATTTAGGTGGGGCGCAAAGGAATGCCTTAGACATAGTCCGGCATTTAGACAAGCAGACGTATTTAGTATACCTGCTTAGCTCACTAAAAGGGCCACTGATAAAGGAAGCATTGGATATCCCGGGAGTAAAAACTATCCTTTTGCCCAGTCTTAGGCGTCCCCTGCATCCTTTTGCAGATATAATCAGCCTGATCAGACTCGTTTCTATCTTCAAAAACGAGAAAATAGACATTGTTCATACGCACAGTTCTAAGGCGGGGATTCTTGGCCGTTGGGCCGCCCGGTATGCGGGGGTGCCGGTCATTATTCATACTATCCATGGCTGGAGCTTCCATCAGCGGCAACATTTTCTAATTCGCAATTTTTATACCTTCCTGGAAAGAATCACCGCTAGAATTACCGACTCCTTAATCGCAGTCAGCGCAAGCGATATCCGCAAAGGCCTGACCAACAAGATTGCCTCGAAAGATAAATATACGCTCATACGCTATGCAATTGATAGAGCAGCATTTTTTAATTGTTCGGTTGATCGGTTGAGAAAAAAAGAAGAATTGGGCTTCGAGAAAGAATCTCCTCTTATCGGCATGGTTGCCTGTCTTAAGCCGCAAAAATCTCCCCAGGATTTTGTCAAGGCCGCGGCTTTAGTAATAGAAAAAAACCCGCAGGCGCGCTTTCTGTTGGTTGGTGAGGGCGTCTTGCGTAACGATGTCCAAAGGCTGATTGCCCGACTGGGGATAGCTGAGCAGGTAATTTTGGGAGGATGGCGCAGGGATATCCCGGAGATTATGTCTTGCCTAGATATTCTTGCGCTGACCTCCTTATGGGAAGGAACGCCTTTAGTTTTTTTGGAGGCGATGTGCTCTAAACTCCCCGTTATTGCCTATAATGTTGACGGGGTAAGCGAGATGATTCAAGATGGCGTAAATGGGTATCTCGTTCCTCTGGGAGAAACGCATACCGTAGCTTCACGGATAAACCATCTGCTGGAAAATAAAAGTATACGCACAAAAATGGGCGCAGAAGGCTTCGCGCTTGTTTCGCGCGAGTGTTGCGCAATTGAGAGAATGATGCAGGAAGTCGAGCATCTCTACCGCAGTATAACTGCGAAAAAAAGTAAAACCGGCTAAGCGTAGGGTAGTATAATTTTAATGATATTAATAAGTATTGTTTCTTTTTTTTGCTCCCTTATCCTTACCTTGCTCCTCACCCCAGTTATCCGCCGCGCGGCATTAACCTTTTCTTTTTTGCAAAAGGCAAAATCCGATCTAAAACAAAATCAGCGTATCCCCCATTTGGGAGGAGTGGGTGTTTTTACGGCGTTTATCCTCTGTGCTGTTTTGGCGGCGCTGTATAGCAAGGCTTTCGACGGCCCCTTCCTTGGCATAATTCTTGGTTCTCTGGCTATAGTTTGCGTCGGGCTCTTAGATGATTTTATCGAGCTTTCCCCAGGGGCAAAATGCCTGGGCCAGATTATCGCTACCAGCGTGCTGGTTTTTTTTGGCGTTAGCGTCAAGATTGCGCTCTTAAGTAGCGGCGTCAATATAGCGATTACCTTTTTGTGGACGCTTTCTCTAATTAACGCGCTCAACCTTTTGGACATTATGGATGGTTTAGCTAGCGGCATTACTGTAATCGCGGCGAGCGCGTTTTGGATGGTATCCTTGTTGAGCCATAATCCACAGGCATTAATCTTATGTGGTATTGTTGTGGGGGTGGTACTCGGTTTTTTACGCTACAATTTTCCTCCCGCCCGGATTTATTTGGGAGATACGGGCAGTATGTTTTGCGGTTTTATTCTGGCGGCGATAGCGATGATGCTCGATTACGCGCCACTAAAAAGAGAAGTTGCCCTGGTTACTCCGATTCTGGTGATGGGCCTGCCGCTTTTTGATACCGCATTTGTAGTATTAATGCGTTTTTGGCAGGGCCGGCCAATCGTTAAAAAGAGCCGAGATCACTTCGCTCTACGCTTGCATGCGGCCGGATGGGCAATTCCCAAGGTGTTGCTTTTTATGTATTCATTCGCTTTATTTTTCGCCGCGTCGGCGCTGTTGATGCATAAGGTGTCAAACCGCCAAGGCGTTGTAATTCTCGCCGCGATTACGCTGTTTTGCATTTTCGCGCTTAAAAAGATAGGTGAAATTGAAATCAATGCCTAAAGATGAGCAGTTTGTAATTCTGGGCGCCGGGTTAGCCGGTTTAAGCGCGGCCTATTTTCTAAAAGACAATTATCAGCTTTTTGAAAAAGAGGCGCAACCCGGAGGCCTTTGCCGTTCCCGGCATATCAACGGTTATATTTTTGATTACGACGGCCATCTTTTTCATTTTCGCAACAAATCGGCGCTGGACCTGGTGCGGCGGCTTACCGCCGATAATCTTACCGCAATTAAGCGTAATTCCTGGATTGGCTCATTTGGTGAATTTACCCGCTATCCTTTTCAGGCTAATTTATATGGTTTGCCCAAACAGGTGGTTAAAGAATGTATTTTTGGCTTTATTGATGCGCAGCTGCACCGGGCGTTTGAGCGGTCCAACCACTGTAATTTTAAACAGTGGGTTGTGCGTACCTTCGGCCCCGGCATGGCGAAACACTTTATGCTGCCGTATAACAACAAGTTTTGGACGGTTCCGGCGCAGACGCTGACCAGCGAATGGGTTGACGGCTATATTCCCGTACCTTCGATAAAAGATGTGCTCAGTGGCACTATTGCCCAAAGCAAGAAACGCTTCGGTTATAATGCCCGGTTTTGGTATCCGCGCAGAGGAGGCGTGGAAGCGGTTACCCTGGCATTTCAGAAACAACTTAAAAACGGTATTCACACACAGCATGAAGCAACCGTGATCAACTTACAAGACCGAACCGTAAGTTTTCAGAACGGCAAAAGGCTTAACTTTGATAATTTAATTTCCACCGTGCCTCTAATCGAGATGGGCAAATTAATACCGCATCTTCCCGTCGCTATTAAGGCGGCCTTTGCAAAACTGCGTTACAATTCTATTTTTTGCCTGAATTTAGGCATTTCCCGAGAGCAAATCAGCGACAAACACTGGATTTATTTCCCGGAAAAGAAGTTCATTTTTTTTCGCGTCGGCTTTCCTTCCAATTTCTCTAATTCCGTAACGCCGCAAGGCAAAAGTTCGCTCTATGTGGAGGTCTCTCATCCGGCAAAAGATTTACCCAATAAAGAGCGCCTCACGCAAAGAATACTGGAAGATTTACACAGGGCGGATATTTTAAAAGATGCTGATCTGATTGACGTCTGTGACCCTCTCTATATCAAATACGCCTATATTATTTACGACCGCCACTATAAAGAGAGTACCAGGATAATTCAGGAGTACCTCAATCAGCACCATGTCTATCTGCTTGGCCGTTATGGGCGATGGAAATATATGTCCATGGAGGACGTAATTCTCGATGGGAAAAATATTGCGAGCAAGATTAAGGGAGAATGAAAAGTGCGCAAAGCGCTTGTTACCCAGCTAAAAAAGACATACGCTCATCGCCACACCTTATGGAAGATGGCGAGTGCCCAACTAAAATCTAAATATGTCAGCTCATGGTCAGGTGTCTGGTTGGCGATTATACAACCACTTTTAATAATGGGGGCAATAAGCTTTGTGTTCACGTACGTCTTTCATATTGAGATAGAGCGTTTCCCGTTGTTTGCGCTGGCGGGAATTTTTCCCTGGCTATTTATCTCCAGCGCCTTATCGGAGGCAACAACGTCTTTCCTGCAAAAAAAGGCGCTAACGCGGCAATTTTCCATTCCTTATGCAATAATCCCCTTAAGCGTAGTGCTATCACAGTTTATGAATTTTCTCATTGGCTGGTGTGTACTTTATCCGCTGTTTTGTCTTTTTAATCCCAGAATCATTTTATTATTTCCGTTGTTTGCTATTGTGCTTTTTTTAACCTTTTTCTTTACCAGCGGATTAGCCTTAGGATTCTCTGTGTGTAATGTTTTTTTTCGCGACCTGGAACATCTCTTAGGTGTTTTTTTGATGTTTTGGTTTTGGGTTACTCCGGTATTTTACTCTGCGGATATGGTAATGCCGCAGTTACGCTGGATCTGCGTGGTAAACCCGCTTACTCCTTTTATTGAGCTCTATCGCAATGTGCTGTTTTTAGGAACATTGCCTTCACCGTATGTGGTCGCTGGAGTATTCGCCTGGACGGCACTGAGTTGGTTCTGTGGTTTTACTCTTTTCGCGCAACTTCAATCCAGTATGTTAAAGGAAATCTAAATGGCCGCGATTGTCTTAAAAGACATCTGGGAGATGTATCGTTTAAAACTGGTTATTGACGGTACGGTTTCTTGGGACAATTTTTGGGCGCTCAAAGGAATCAGTTTTAGTATTGACCAAGGCCAGACCGTGGGAATAATCGGGGAAAACGGAGCGGGAAAATCTACTCTGTTAAAGGTCATTTCCGGCATGCTTAAACCGGACAGAGGAGACTCTGCGGTTTCGGGACGAGTGGCCGGACTTTTAGAGCTTGGAGCGGGTTTCCAGCCGGAGCTCACAGGAAGAGAAAATATCTATCTTAATTCCCGCTTATTTGGCTTAAGCGAAGAGGGCATTAAGGCGCGATACGCTGAAATAGTTGATTTTGCCGCTTTAGGAAAATTTATTCATGCGCCGGTAAAATGTTATTCTCAAGGGATGTTCGTACGTTTGGCCTTTGCTATTGCTATTCATATGGATCCCGATATTTTGCTTATTGATGACTCCTTAGCCGTTGGCGATGAATATTTCCAGGCTAAGTGCCTGCGTAAAATAAGCGAACTGCAAGCACAAGGTAAAACCATTCTTATTGTCACGCATGACATGCATCTTTTGGCGCGGTTGTGTAAGCGCACGATTTTACTCAAAGATGGCCGGCTGGTAAAAGATGATGCCACAGAAAAAGTAATTCCGCTTTATACGCAGTTGGGGGCTGAGAACAAAGAAAGCGTTGGTTTATTGGAACAAGAGGACCTGCGCCTGGTAGTGAATAGCGGGCGGCTTTTTCTAAATTGGCGCGATCGATTACTTACGGCCCATACGGGAGGCTATAGCGCATTTTGCGTAGCTGGGAAATGGTACAGCTCTTTACAGGCCCAATGGGAGGTTTCCAGGGAAGGAGAAAATACGCTTTTAGCAGTCGGAACATTCCCTCAATTAGAGGTGAAGCAGTTATGGCGGCTTAAAATTCTGCCGGAATATGGGCTGGAATGGGATATAGAAATGGAGATGCGTTATCCCCTAGAAATTGAAGAGGCGCACGTAGCCTTGCTGCTCGACGATGGATATCAGCATTGGATGGGCACAGGTAGGGAAAAGGGTGAGTTTCCCGCCCATAGCGAAGGCCACAACGACTGGCAGGAACTGCTTAATCAACATTCATTACACAGTTGTATCGGAGTTGAGCAGCAGAGTTCGCCGCAAGGTGAGCTACCCAGCTTAGTTTTTGAGTGTAGCGACCAAAGAATGCCCTGGCGAGCGCATATATTAAATAGTGACTATTTCACTAGTTGCCGTGTCTTGCAGTATCGGGCGCAGTCTTTGGGCAATCTTATTCCGCTCTGCGATACCCGGTTGAAGCTTTTTGCGGGTAAATTAAAACTAAATCTTGCCAATCTCGAACAGTATTTTGAACAATTGCAGGACGCGCATACTTTAAGGGATGGCGCTTTAAAAATTACCTGCGAAAAAGGACGTAATATTCTCACCTATGTCCATAATGATTTAACTGCCGCTACTCATATCGGAACGGCGTTGTGTGTTGCGGGAAAGTGGTATGATTCGGATCGGGCACAGTGGAGCATCGAGAAACAGGGCTTGGATGAGCTTGTGGCGCGCGGCCAATGGCATGGCCTTGAAATTTCCCAGATTTGGAAAGTCCAGCAGCGCAGTGAACATTCCTTTTGCTGGAAGGTGGAGTTGGAAGTGCGAAGCGAGACCGATATCCAGCAGCAGCGCGTTCAGTGTATGTGCGCGCCGGCATATACGCACTATCTGAGTGACTATGGTGAAGGGCGTTTTGCCGATACATTTACACAGAATGAAGTTGACATTTTGCAAAGATGCATTCCCGACGGCATTATCGGAGTTTCCTCCAGTGATAAACGTTGTCCTGAGCTTACGCTGGCATTTGCGGCCGATCAGGACAATTTTGCCAAGATCCTTAATTCCGATTTTTATCATAAGGCCAGAATATTGCGGGTTGAAAAGATTGCGCCCGAACTCCAAGCAAAATATAAACCGGGTATTTATCCCTGCTTTGAGATTGACTTTTTAATAAGCGAACGTAAACGCCCGCTTAAGGAACATACGAATTTAACATTATTTTCGGGTAACTCAAGTTTTGTCTTTGATAAGGGTAAGGGAACGTTCTTCCGCGGGGAAAGAGAGCTTACTAAAGGGATGGGTTTTTATACTTCCATTCGCTCAAATGGACGCTGGCATGATTCGTGCTCTCAGGCATTATGGAAATTACAACAGCAGTCGGCGAATGCCGTGGTTGTAAAAGGAAAGTGGTTGAATTTACCAGTTAGCCAACTTTGGGAAATTAAGGCGATAGCGAACGATTTCTTCGAGTGTAAGGTTACTTTGGAGGTGGAAAAAGAAATAGCTGTTGACCGCCTGCAAACAAACCTGATGCTTTCCGAAACCTATTCTAACTGGTCAGCAAACGGTTCTCAAGGGGCTTTTCCTGAGTTTAAAGCGCAGGTTAATGACGATTGGGAATGTTTATGGCAGGCACACGCCCAGGCAGAACAGGTGAGCATTGCGGCAAAAAGCCCTGTTTTACCGGAAGTTATTTTTATGCCCCAAGCTGCAAATCTGCCTGGTAAAGTAGTGGTGGTTAATTCCGATATCTATCACCGGGGAAGGGTGTTGCAGTATCTCGACGCGAAAAGCAAAACCATTGCGCCGGGGAAATATCACTACTTTAGCGGAAGCGTGCGTATTGCCTGAATGCATAAAGTGACTCAGATGGGTGAAAAAAAGTTCATGATGCTTTTGAAGACCGCTATTTTTATTATTGCGACGGCTGGTCAATTGCCTTTTTGTGCGGCAGAAGAAATAGAAGAAAGCCCGGTTTTTGGATTCGTAGATTATGCTAATTATCTTGAATATAGAGAGTGGTCGGTGCTTGCTGATTCTGGCTGGCCGGGAAACTCGACAGGGCATATTGAATCGATTGAAGATAGAGGAGAAGGAATAAAATTTACCTATGAGTTAAAAGCAACAAATCTTTGGCCCTGGCCAGAGATAAGTTTTTATGTCGATTTTTTAAACCCAGAGGACTTTATAAAATATTCGGCGGTAGAGCTTTCAATCCAAAGCGATAGACGCCAGGAAATCTATTTTTATTTTTTAACCGAGGACAAATTTTTAAAGTACGACAAACCTTGCTGGCAGAGATTTATTGTTGATCAAGATTTAAAACAGCTGCATTTACCCTTGCCGCAATTTAAAATCGCTAAAGATTGGATACCGCGTAACCCCGGGTATAATCAGGAAATTGAATGGGGCAAGGTAAAGGCGTTTGGTTTTCATAAAAAAGGGGCGGATGGAGAAAACGGGAACCTGAGTCTGTTGCGTCTTAATTTTGTGTCGGAAGTCTCTCCGGGGCACGCTGTTTATAACTTGGAAAAAGAGCGCAGCGCGCCGATAGAACACTTTATAGTGGTTATGGACCAGATGACCAAGGAGAAGACCGATTCAGAGATTAAAATTTATACCCCCGCCCCCGATCATCCCTGCCGCAGAATAAGCCCCTATCTTTATGGCGCCAATTGGGGGGTGTGGCTGGCCTTACCCGAAGAAATAAAGACATCGCTTCTGGGATTAAAGATTATCCGGGCGGGCGGGCCTTTTATGGATCGGGCTAATTGGCAGACTAATAAATATACTTTTCCCGGCCACGCGCAGGCCCTGGAAATGAGTTCCTTGGATGAGTTCGTGCAATATTGCCAGCGTTTGGGCGCAGAACCGCTAATACAAGTTAATGCCTTGGGGTACGCGCCTAATCCGGCTCAGGGCAATACATTTACCCGTTGTTTTACTCCTGAAGACGCGGCGGACCTGGTGCGTTATTTGAATGAAGAAAAAAAATATGACGTAAAGTTTTTTGAAATCGGTAATGAGCCTTTTATCTGGCATAAGGTGCACTTTGACGTGCGCCGTAACCCTTGTTCAGCCCAGGAATATTTTAACCTTTTTAAAGAGATCGCCTTAGCAATGAAGAAGGCCCAGCATGAGATTGACCCGCAATCAACGATTAAAATTTTTGCGCCTGGGGTTTCTACGTCATATATCAATTGGGAAACGCTGTCTTTAGAAACCGATGGCCGGCATGCGATTGAATATTTCCTTCAGGAGTGCCGCAACTTTGAACAAGACCGCTTGGTTAATCCTGAAGGCTTTCGGATTTTAGATGTGTTAAGTTTTCACTTATTCCCGAGTTTAAAAGAAAGCTTAAGCGGGAACTTTGAAGAAGACGCAACAAAAATATTAGCATCTACACAAAACTGGTGGAACCCCGACTACATCAACAGCGATGATGCCGCGCTTCCTAAAGGCGCAGTGGCCAGGGTCATCCCTAAATTTCGCCAATGGATCGAGGAAAATTATCCGGGAACGAAATTAGCGCTTAGCGAATTTAATCTTGAAGCCCAATCGATGGTAGATTATCCGCCGATTTTAAAAGTACTGTATCTGTCGGACCTCTACGGTATTTTGGCCAGGGAAGGCGTAGATTATGCGCTACAGTTTTGCCTGAACTCATCCGACCAACATACAGCCTTAGTTGATGAAACAGACGCGGCAACTTGTTTATACTATCCTTTTGCGCTGTTTGCCAATAATTTTAAATCGATATCGTTGGATACATCCTCCAGCGATCCGGAGGCGCTTTCGGCATATGCCTGCGCTTCAGGACAAGATATAGTGGTTATGGCGATCAATAAAACAAATAGTGCTTCTCTTGCCGCGATTGAGATAATCGAAGATGGGAAAGTTCTACCTAAAAGCTTTTATTATGCTTTCGCCCCCTTAAGCGTAACCTACATCAAGGTTCCGCCTCAAGGGTGGCAAATTGAATGTTGGAAATACGGAGCAGAAAATATTGATTGAGTTATCGCTGATTATCCCGACCCGCAATAGAAAAGAAGCGCTGCGGCGCTGTCTTCTATCACTCAAGGCGCAAGATTATCCTCAGGACAAATACGAAGTGCTGGTGGTCGATGACGGCTCTGTGGATG
>JAZDHS010000004.1:0-101010 GCA_043805735.1 Candidatus Omnitrophota bacterium
TCGGATGTCGCTTGGGGATTGCTTAAAGGCTGGACCTTGCGCGGAGAATACGCTTATATTAAGGGCGGGGCGATGAATTATGGCTACGACAAAGAAATCCAAGGGACGGTTGATGTTGACCAATATAATTACGCCCTGGGATTTGACCATAACTTCTGGACTAATTGGCTCTTTAGTTATCAGTTGATCCAGCTCATTGTTGACGAACATGAATCATTCCCGGAATTCTATACCAATGTCTTAGGGATTCAGACCCAAACCCGCAATACGCTGCTTTTTGGCCCGACGCGAGGCGGTTTGGATGATATCACCACAATCATGTCGTTAAAACTCTCCACCGACTTTATGCACGAGCGCCTCAAGCCGGAGATACTGGTGCTTTACGGTTTTGATAATGATTGGCGGATTAGTCCGAAAGTAAGTTATGAGCTTAATGACCAGTGGATGCTGACTGGTGGCGCGCACGTCTTTTCCGGTCCGGAACAGGGATTAAACGGACAGTTTGATAAAAACGACCAACTTTATTTAGAGACCACCTATAGCTGGTAAAAAAATCGGCAGCCTAATTTTAAAAGGGGTAGCGATTAGCTACCCCTTTTTTATTGACTAAGCTTAGCTAAAGTGTTAAACTATTTTAATGCTTATCCGTCAGAAAACACACCAGTTAGGTAATAATTATATTCTGGTTCGGGGTGTGGCTCAGTTTGGCTAGAGCGCTTGGTTCGGGACCAAGAGGTCCCCGGTTCAAATCCGGGCACCCCGACCATCTTTTTATCCACAATAAAAATGGCCGAGAATACGTTGCAAAAGCAAAAGGCGATAGTTATCGGGGCCAGTTCAGGGATTGGACGGGCCCTGGCCAAGGTGTTTGGAGAACACGGCTACGCCGTAGGCCTGGCCGCCCGGCGCCTGGAACTTTTGCACCAGCTGCAAAAAGAGATTCCCGCCCAAACCTTTATTAAGCGTATCGATATCAGTAAGCCCGAAGAAGCAATGCCGGCCTTGCGTGAACTAATCGAAGAAATGCGCGGGGCAGATGTAATTGTGATTAACTCCGGGATTAATGCGCACAATGTCAGTCTGGAATGGCCGGGAGAAAACGATACGATTAAAGTTAACGTTGCCGGATTTTGCGCCATGGCCAATATTGCCCTGAAGTATTTTGAAGGCAAAGGCGCTGGCCAGCTCGTCGGGATTTCTTCGATCGCGGGTTTAAGAGGCAGCGCCACCAGCCCGGCATATAGCGCTTCTAAGGCCTTTGTCTCCAATTATCTGGAGGGGTTGCGCCATCGGGTCAGCGCAAAGAATATCTATATCAGCGATATCCGCCCGGGCCTGGTGGATACCGAGATGATTAAAGGTTTCTCCCGGTTATTTTGGGTTGCTTCTGCCGACCAGGCCGCGCGGCAAATACTTAGGGCAATACAGCAAAAGAAAAGTATTGCTTACATTACCCGGCGTTGGCTTTTAATTGCCTGGTTGCTCAAAATAATGCCTGATTGGGTGTACCGATTACGCTACAAAAATGAATTTTAGCCTACGGCAATGGAAAAAGAAAAGAAACGGATCCATGTGCATTACGACGGAAGAGTGCAAGGCGTAGGCTTTCGATTTACGGCCGAACATCTGGCGAGAGGATTGAACCTGACCGGATGGGTTAGAAATTTGCCGGATGGAAGGGTGGAGTTGGTCGGTGAAGGCCAAGAGGTCGATTTATCCCAGGCCTTAGCTAAAATTGACCAAACCTTTGGCCGGTATATCCGGCAAAAGGATGTACAGTGGCAGTCCTACCGGGGTGAATTTTCCCATTTTGAGATCAGATCATAAATGCGCTGGGGAATTTTTTCCGATATACACGCAAACTTAGAGGCCTTTCAGGCGGTCCTGGCCAGCTTTGCCCAAGAGTGCATCGAACGTTATGCCTGTCTGGGCGATATCGTTGGCTACGGCGCTAACCCCGGTGAATGTATTGCCGAAGTCCAGCGTTATAAGCCTTTGGTCATTGCCGGTAATCACGATCGGGGCGCCTGCGGACTTTTTGACATTAACTCTTTTAGTGCGCATGCGCAAGTAGCGATTGAGTGGACCAGTAAAAACTTGGCCAGCGAAGAAAAACACTATTTACACGACTTACCATTAGTAGAGCAGCGCCAAGAGCTTAGCTTTGTCCACGGGAGCCTTGATCATCCCGAAGAATTCAATTATATTTTTGATAGCTATTCCGCAGCGGTGACGCTGGAATTTTGTCAGACGCGTTTGTGTTTTATCGGCCATACCCACGTACCCGCCATTTTTATTAGAGAAGGAGAGGAGTGCCTGCCGCTTTTTACGCCCGCGCTGACCCTGAAGCCAAAGCATACTTATCTCATCAACGCGGGAAGCGTTGGCCAGCCCCGCGACGGAAATCCCCAGGCTTCTTATGTAGTCTATGACAGCGAAAGCCGGTTTCTGCAAATCAAGCGCGTAGCTTACGATATTCGCAAAACTAAAGATAAAATCATTAAGGCCGGCCTGCCGGCAATGCTGGCCGAACGTCTCTCCATGGGACGTTAAGGTGGTTTATGGATAAGATCAAAAAAGAAATTGAACGTTTAAGGCAAGAGATTAGGCATCATGACTACCGCTATTATGCTATCAATCAGCCGGAAATTGTCGACCATGAATATGATGCCTTAATGCGGCAGTTAAAAGACCGGGAAGAGCAAAATCCGCAGTATAAAACGCCGGACTCACCGACCCAACGCGTATCCGAACAGCCGCTAGCGGAATTCAAGCAAGTGCAGCATCGTTTGCCGATGTTATCCTTGGATAATACCTATACCTTTGAAGAGATTAAAGAATGGGCCCAAAGGGTGCGCAAAGGCCTGGGGCCAGAAGAACGCGTTGAGTATGTTACGGAGCTTAAGTTTGACGGAACGAGTGCCGCGTTTATTTATCAGAAAGGGAGTTTTGTTTTAGGGGCTACACGCGGCGATGGCCAGAGTGGTGATGATATTACGGCGAACCTGCGTACAGTGCGCAGCGTCGCTTTAAGGCTCTTGGAGAGCGCAGAATGTCCGCTGCCTGAATATCTCGAAGTACGCGGAGAGGTATATATGGACCGCAGTGACTTTGAGCGTTTAAATGCCCTCAGGGCGAAAAAAGGTGAGTTGGTATTCGCCAATCCGCGCAATGCCGCGGCCGGTTCCTTAAAACTACTCGATCCTAAAATTACTGCCGAACGTTCCTTGAGGCATTTTATCCACTCTTTTGGCATTTTAAAAGGGGGCAAGGATATAGCCACGCATTGGGAATTCTTACGGCGAGCCCAGGTCTGGGGCCTGCGCCTTAATCCATATAATAAATTGTGTCAAACTCTCGAAGAGGTGATTGCCGAGTGCGAAAAATGGCAAAAACAAAGAGAGGCCTTGCCCTATGAGATCGACGGAATGGTGATTAAAGTGAATTCCTTCACCCAGAGGCAGAGGCTTGGGTATACTTTCAAAAGCCCGCGCTGGGCGATTTCCTATAAGTTTGCCGCCCGGCAAGCTACAACCACGCTAGAAAAAATTGAAGTACAAGTGGGCAGAACCGGGGTGATTACTCCCGTAGCTAATCTTAAACCGGTAGAATGTGCCGGGGTAACGATTAGCCGCGCTACGCTGCATAATTTTGATGAAATCAAGCGTTTGGATGTTCGCGAAGGTGACCGGGTAGTGATTGAAAGGGCCGGTGATGTGATTCCTAAAATTATACAGGTGGTTAAAAGTGTGCGCACCGGTAAAGAAAAACCGTTTCCTATTCCTGAACGTTGTCCCGAGTGCGGCGGGAAAATTATAAAAGAGAAAGAAAAAGAGGTTGCTTATCACTGTGCCAATCCGCTCTGTCCTTCGCAGCTGGAAAAGGGATTAATCCATTTTGCCTCGCGCCAGGCAATGGATATTGAGGGAATGGGTGAGGCAGTAATTGAACAACTAGTAGAAAAGAAGATCGTTAAAGACATTGCCGACATTTACACTAAGCTTTCCAAGGAAGAATTGTTACAGCTTGATTTATTTGCCGAGAAGAAGGCGGATAATCTTTTAGAGGCAATCCAGAAGAGCAAGCGACAGTCGCTTGCGCGCGTATTGTTTGCTCTGGGCATACGCCATGTTGGAGAGAAGGTGGCGTATGTATTAGCCGATCATTTTGGCAATATCGATGCGCTTAAGCAGGCTAACGTGGAAGAACTGCAAAATATCGCTGAAGTTGGTCCGGTAATTGCCGAGTCACTATTCGAGTTCTTTCATTCGCCCGCTGTGCCCAATCTCATCGCGCGCTTAAGAAAGGCGGGCCTCTTGTTAACCCAGAAACGCACGCTGCTGTCAACTTCACCATTGTCTGGCAAAACCTTTGTGTTTAGTGGTGGATTACGTGACTTTTCACGTAGCCTTGCGCAGAAAAAGGTGCGGGAGTTAGGTGCTAGCTATGCCTCCAGCGTCAGCGCGCAGACTGATTTTGTAGTTGCCGGCGATAATCCGGGTACGAAAATTAAACAGGCAAAAAAACTCAACGTAAAGATTATTGATGAAAACCAGTTCAAGAGGATGATTGGGCAATGAGAGGAAAATATTATTTAGTTTGTGTTGGCCTGTTGAGCCTGACGTTATTTTGTTCCGGTTGCGAGGCCTTTCGGAAGAAGTTTATCCGTAAGGCAAAAAAAGAGGAAAAGGAAGTTAACGTTGTGGTTTTTACCCAGGAGTACGAATCACAGTATTCTGCCCAGGATTTATATAAACGCTACTACATTTTCTGGCGGGCCGCGCACGATGAATTAATTGATGCCTTGGGGGCGCAGGAAGGTAACTACAAAAAACGCATTGCCGCAGCCGAGCGGGTGTCGGAAAACTTGCAGCTGATGCGTTCCTACCTTGTGCCGGAAAAACAAACCCAGCTCGACATCTATATCAGTAAACAACAAGATATTGTTGAACGGGTACGCAGCCAGATGCTGGGCGTCGGTGAGAAAATGAATATTAAAAGTATGCTTGAGTCGCAAAAGCGGCAAATCGAGAAACAATTTTTTTATAAAGATGTAAGCGAGCATCTGGTCGTTAAATGATTCTCGAAAAAATTGTTGTCGGGCCGATGCAAGTCAATTGCTATATTGTCGGATGCGCGCGCACGCAAGAGGCGCTGGTCATCGATCCGGGAGATGAGCCCGAAAAAATAAAGCGGGCGCTTAAAAAACACGCCTTAAAAGCGATTCAAGTGCTCAATACCCATGGGCACATTGACCATATTGGGCAGGACACGGCTTTTGGCGTTGGTATAGCCATTCATCGCCTCGATGCCGATTTTTTAAATAACCCGCAACTCAATTTATCTACTTTGGTTGGTATTAATTTTACTCCACTTAAGCCTGCGGTTCTATTCGAAGATGGACAGAAAGTGGCGGTCGGAGATATTACCTTGGAAGTGGTCCATACCCCTGGGCATACCCCGGGTAGTATCTGTCTTTATATGGAGGGGATTTGTTTTACCGGCGATACGCTGTTTGCGCAAGGGGTCGGCCGGACCGATTTTTCTTATAGCAGCGAAAAAGCGCTTTTGCTTTCAATTCGCAAGAGGCTGATGACTTTGCCGGATGAAACGGTTATTTATCCCGGGCACGGTTCTGCTTCAACCATTGGCATAGAAAAGAAAAGTAATCCTTTTCTCTAAGAGATGACGATGGAAAAATCCGTTGAAGAATTTTTGCAATACTTAAGCGTAGAAAGAGGCTTGGCCGAGAATACCATTTCGGCTTATCGCCGTGATTTACGCTCGTACATCACTTACCTTGATCAGCATAAAATAGCCTCATTTGCGGCGGTAAACCGCAACCACATTACTAATTTTATGCTGGCCTTGAAAGATAAAGGCCTCAACAGCAATTCCATTGCCCGGGGCTTGGTGGCAATCAAGGTGCTGCACCGCTTTTTAGTTAATGAGCGCTATATTCAGGATGATGTAACCAGTGTAATTGCGCTGCCTAAGCTGTGGAAAAAGCTTCCCGAGGTGCTTAGCGTTGATGAGGTGGAAAAACTCTTACGCGGTCCGCGGCTTAAAAACAACGAAGAGATACGGGATAAGGCATTATTGGAATTGATGTACGCTACGGGAATGCGCGTATCGGAAGCAGCTAACCTGCAATTACAAAATGTTAATTTGGAAATGGGGTTTGTTAAATGCTTGGGAAAAGGCCAAAAAGAACGCATTATTCCGCTTGGCGCTTACGCCCAAGAAGCCGTTGCGCGCTATATTAACAAGGTTCGCCCGCAGCTGTTAAAAGGTAAAAACGACCCCAATCTTTTTATCAGTCGCCTGGGCCGAAAAATTTCCCGACAAACCTTTTGGAAAACTATTAAGTCGTATGCTAGCAAAGCCCACATTAAAAGAAAAATTACCCCGCATACGCTGCGCCATTCTTTCGCCACGCACCTTTTAGAGCGAGGAGCGGATTTGCGGACCGTGCAGGAAATGCTTGGCCATAGCGATATTTCTACTACCCAGATTTATACCCACGTAAACAAAGAGCGGCTCAAACAGATTCATCGCAGCTTTCATCCTCGGCCTTGAAGATGATACGTACTACGCCAACCCACTTAGCTTCACTTTTACGCCGGTGCTTGCCCAAGGGCGTGTATAACGCCGTGTGCCTTATCGCTTCAGTCGCTCAAGGTAAAGGCGCCAGCGCTTATCTTGTGGGCGGTTTTGTCCGTGATTTAATTATGGGCAAAAAAAATCTCGATGTGGACATTATGATCGAAGGAAATGCCCTGGAATTGATTAGCGAGCTAAAGCGCCGGCTGCAGGCCTCCAGCCGCATCTACCAGCGTTTTGGGACAGCAACTATTACTCTGCCCGAAGGTTTTAAAATTGATCTTGCCAGTGCCCGCAAAGAATATTATGCTCACCCCGCGGCTTTGCCGCAAATATTTTTAAGCACGATTGAAGATGACCTGGGGCGTCGTGACTTTACGATCAATACCATGGCAATCAAGTTGCAAAAAGAACATTTTGGAACATTACTCGATGCCTTTGGCGGTTTAGCCGACTTAGTAAACGGAAAAATAAGGGTGCTGCATCAAAACAGTTTTATTGACGATCCCACGCGGATCTTGCGGGCGATTCGTTTTGCCGTGCGTTTTAATTTCTCCTTAGATAAAAATACCGAACGCCTGCTTAAAGAAGCAATTAAGAAAAAGATGTTGCAGCGACTGAGCGCATTTAGGCTCGGCGGTGAATTAATATGGCTGCTCAAGGAAGATCAACCTCTAAAATATCTTCTGGAGCTTTCCCGATTCAGGGGCTTAAGCTGCATTCACCGGCAACTGCGTTTAATACCGGCATCGCACCACTTTTTTACCACAGCGGGTGAGGTCTTGAGTTGGTTTAAAAAAGTTCGGCCGCAACTTTATTTTGAACAATGGCTGGTCTATTTTATGCTCCTTACCCAGGCGCTTTCTTTAGCGCAGTTAAAAACTCTATGCCAGAGTTTTTCATTCACTAAAGGGCAGACAGAAAAGATTATCTCGTTTAAAGCCAATGCCAGCAATATATTTTCAATTTTAGCCAAAAAAAGCCAGCTTTCCCGTAGCACTATATATAGCATCCTGCGCCATTTTTCTTACGAGGAACTGATTACTTTTCTGGCTCTTTGCAAGGATAAGGTTAGAGCCAGGAGAATTCGTCTATATATTACGACCTTATCCATGGTACAGCTTTGCGTGTCGGGGAAATATTTACAGAAACTAAGCCTGGTTCCCGGTCCGGAATACGCCCGGATTCTAGAAAAGACGCTTCTGGCGAAGATCGACTGCAAAATTCGTACCAAAGCCCAGGAGCTGGTTTTTGTAAAGCAGTGTATTCAACAGCCCAAGCAGTGATTGCGTTGGGAGTAGTGCAGCTTGATCTTCTTGTGCCGGGTGCGCATTCTTTAAAAGCCAAGCGGCAAATTCTCAAAGGCCTAAAGGATAAGATACGCCGCAATTATAATGTCAGCGTGGCCGAAATCGATTATCTGGATAAATGGCAGCGCACAACAATCGCTGTAGCCTGCGTTAACAGCGATCGACAATTTGTTAATTCGGTTCTTTCACAGGTAGTCAATTTTACAGAGCGTGAGCATTGTGTAGAGTTAGTTAGGTATGAGTTAGAATTGTTTTAAGTTTAGCCCTAAAGGGCAGACCCCCGCATTCCTTCAAAAGGGGGTCTAGAAAAGGAGTAATACTAATGACCCGCCCGCATGTCGAACGCTTGACCAAAGAAATAAAACGAGAAATTGGAAGAATTATTCATGATGAAGTCTCTGATCCGCGCGTCGGATTTATCACGGTGACAAAAGTGGAATTAAGTAAAGATTTGCGCGTGGTGAAAGTGCATTTCAGCCTCTTGGGAAATGAAAAACAATTGCGCGATACACAAGTTGGTCTAAAACGTTCTACCGGCTTTATTCGCACCCTGCTTGGGCAGAGGGTTACAATGCGATATACTCCGGAAATAATCTTTAAGGTTGACGTTGGCGTGCAATATAGCATTCGCGTTGCTGAAGTGCTAAAACAGATAGAGGACGAAAAAGAAAATGAGCATCGAACAAGTAAGTAAGGCCCTCAAAAAATATTCCCATTTTTTAATTACTTCGCACTTCAATGCCGAGGGCGATGCCTTGGGAAGTACTTTGGCCCTGGCGTCTCTTTTAAGAAAAATGGGTAAGAGAGTAGAGATGGTCAATAGCGACAGCATTTCTTTCAACTATGCATTCTTACCGGGTGTCCATTCCATTGCCAAGAGGCCGCGCTCTTCATCATTTGAGGCCGTTTGTGTCGTTGACTGCCCGATACTTAAACGCATTGGCGCTATTGCCGAATTTATTAAAGATAAGCCTTTGATTGTGATCGACCACCATATCGATAACAAAAAGTTCGGGCAAGTGAATTGGGTCGATCCCCGGGCCTCTAGTGTGGGTGAGATGGTTTACTCCCTATTTAAGCGCCTCAAGGTTTCACTCGACAAAAAAGATGCTTTAAATATTTACATCGCCATGCTTACCGATACCGGTTCATTTCGCCACGCCAATACTACTAGTAATGTTTTACATACTGCCGCGGAACTGTTAAAATTTGGTCTTGAACCCTCAGTGGTATACTCCAGGATATATGAACAGAATTCGTTAGAAGAAATGCGTAATGTCGCGCGTGTGATCTTAGGATTTTCTTTTGAGCAAGAAGATAAAATTGCCTGGGTGGAACTTTCTAAAGCAATGTGCCGGGCGGTGGAGTGGAGGAATGAATTACTGGAGAAGGTGTTTGATTTTGCCCGCTCCATATCTCCGGTAAAGGTAGCGATAGTATTCTCTCATCTTGGCGCCGATACTCTTAAAGTAAGCTTTCGTTCCAAGCCTAGCGTGAATGTGCAGAAAATAGCCGGGTGCTTTGGCGGAGGAGGGCATAAGTGTGCCAGCGGTTGCCGTATCCAGGGCGATTTACGCGAAATGCAACAAAAGGTTCTGGCTGAGGTAAAGAAAGCAGTGCGTTAGAAAATACTATGCGGATTATTAAGAATATCCAAAATTTGCGGGGAAAACTTAAGTGTGCGGTGGTGACATTAGGCGTATTCGACGGTGTACACCTGGCACATCAATATATCATTCGCCGTGTAGTCAACCAGGCCAAAAATAGTCAGGGCACCAGCGTTGTGCTCACCTTTGATCCTCACCCCGTAAAAGTACTGGGCAAAAATACCCGCGTGCCCCTGATTACCTCGTTAAACCACCGTGTGCAACTAATCCGCGACCTCGGGGTGGATGCCTGCGTGATTGTGCCTTTTGTAAAAAAGTTTTCATATCTGTCGGCCGAGCAGTTCGTGGCACAAATTCTTGTCCGAAAAATTGGGGTTAAACGTTTGGTCTTGGGCCAGGATTTTCGCTTCGGCCGCAACAAAAAAGGTTCATTAGCGCTTTTAGAAAAATTATCCCAAAGGTATAGTTTTACCGTCGAAAAAATAAAGCCGCTGACACTGGAAGGTGAGGTAATCCGTAGTTCGCGGATAAGAACATTGCTGGAAAAAGGTCAGATCCGCCAAGCGAACATGTTGCTCGGCCGGCCGTTTTCTATTTTAGGCAAAGTTACTCAAGGGAAAAGCCGCGGGCGATTACTGGGGTATCGCACCGCCAATATCATCCCGGAACAGGAAGTAATTCCTCGTCGAGGAGTGTATGCCGTGCGGGTGAAAATTAACGGCGAGGTGCTTCCCGGTATGGTTAATATCGGCTTGCGGCCGACCTTTGACCAGAAAAACGACGTAGTGATTGAGGCGCACATTTTTGGTTTTTCTAAGAATATCTATCGTAAAAAATTAGAAGTGTTCTTTGTCGAACGTATCCGCTCGGAAAAACATTTTCACTCATCCCGCGCCCTGCAGGCCCAAATCAGGCGCGATGAGCATCAGGCCAAGGTTATCCTGCACTTAAGTCTCCTCCACTAATCTAGCTGCTTAAAACCACAAAATATAGTTTCCCGCTACATAACCACCACAATTTATTGTGCTTGGCGCAAAAATCCTGTAATTTCCCCTTGACAAACTATCTCTAGTGGGGTATACTTGTCCTAAAGTGGAGCAAAGTGGAGGAAAGTGGGATGTTCTACGGTGAGTACGAACATTCGTTAGATCGTAAAGGGCGCTTAATTTTACCTTCGCGCTTTCGTCAAACCTTAAGGGAAAATTATATTGAGCGCCTTTATGTAACCCGCGGATTGGATAAATGCCTCTTCGTTTTTACCGAAGAAGAGTGGAAAATACAGGAACAAAAATTTAAGGCTCTTTCTTTTACCAAGGCCGAGGCCCGTAAGTTTAACCGTCTTTATTTTTCCGGCGCCTCGGAGTTAATTCCCGATCGGCAGGGGCGGATACTCCTTCCGCGCTACTTAAAAGAATATGCCGGAATCGAGAAGCAGACCGTAATCGTTGGACTGGCCAATCGAATCGAAATTTGGAGTCAGAAACTCTGGAAGGATTTTTACGAAAAGACGCAGGGATCTTTTGAGGATATTGCCGAGAAGTTGATTGAGTAAATCATCCTCAAGAAAAGAAGGGGGGGAAGATGTACCTCAATGTGCTTTCTCGCCGCACGCAGAAAAAGTTCTTTGTCTGTTTGGAAAAAAGCATTGTTGTAGAGCGGTTAAAACGACAAAGAATCCTCTCGCACGAGTTGCTTGACTGGTTTAGTCCCAAGCACAATCCATCAATTTTTCTCGACCAAAAATTAAGAGATCGACTTTTTAGGTAATGCCTGAAAATTTACAACACATTCCAGTTATGCGCGAAGAGGTGCTTAAATTTTTAAATCTGTCTCCGGGCTGCACTGTCGTTGACGGAACGGTAGGCTTAGGGGGGCATGCCCAGGTCATTCTTGACGCGATTGGCCCCCAGGGCCGGTTCGTGGGACTGGATTTTGACCACGATGCCTTAGCTATGGCCCAAGATCGGCTTAAAAATTATACTAACTGCACCTTAGTCCACGCCAATTTCAGAAATCTTGATACGGCACTTGCGCAATTACATCTACACGGCGTTGACGGCATACTCTTAGATTTGGGGATTTCCTCGCTGCAACTAGAAAAGCCCTCACGGGGCTTCAGCATAAAATATGACTCACCCCTGGACATGCGGATGAATCAAAACGAGCAACTTTCTGCCTTTGATTTAGTTAATTTTTTGCCTCAAGAGAACCTTTCCGATATTTTACGCAAATACGGCCAGGAGCGCTGGCATAACCGTATTGCCCGCGCCATTGTCCGGGAAAGGTCCAAATCGACTATTACCAGTACCGGCCAACTGGCGCAATTAGTCATGCGCGTAGTTCCATACCGGTATTCAAAAATCCACCCGGCAACAAGAACCTTCCAGGCGTTGCGTATTGCGGTCAATGATGAATTGGAGGCATTACGGGAAGCACTCAAGAAATGCCTTGAGCTGATCAAGCCCGGCGGTAGAATCTGTATTATTGCTTTTCATTCTCTCGAGGACGGATTGGTCAAACACCAGTTTCGCTCGTTTGCCAGTGAAGGCAGGATAAAAATTATTACCAAAAAACCCATCACCCCAACAGAAGAAGAGGTTAGGTTAAATCCTCGCGCGCGCAGCGCAAAGTTGAGGGCGGCAGAAAGGATTGCTTAAGAAATGAGTTTGCCGAAATTCTTGGTAGTTGCTTCGTTGATGACATTAGTGGCCTTAGCTTATGTCCATCAGCAAGTCGAACTTTTACGTATTAATTATGCGATTAACTGCAATCAGGATAACTTATCCCTTCTGCTTGACCAGAATAGCGCCTTACGGTATAATGTAGACAGTTTGCAATCTTCGTTTTACCTGGAGCGCGCATTTGTAGAGAAAGAGGCCAATCTGGAAGTTCCTTCCCGGTGGTATACCATCGGTTTGGCTGAGGCCTCACGATAATATTCTTAGTAACTAGAACCTTTAAAATAGATCCTTACTTGTGTCCAGAGAAAGCGTTAACCGCCGCCTTAATTTTGTATTTCTTTGCTTTATAGTACTTTTTTCTCTTCTTACCCTGCGCCTTCTATATGTCCAGGTGTTTCAATCCACGCACTTAAGGAAGCTCGCCAGCCAACAACACAATATCTTCACCGAAATCCCTCCAGAGAGAGGCGTCATTTTTGACCGCAAACTCACCCCTTTAGCAGTTAATAGTATTGCTTATTCTGCCTTTGCCACTCAAGAGGCAACGTATGAAGGGCTAGTTGCGCGCAAGCTCGATACGCTGTTGGGATTGAGCCGGGCTCTACTTAAGGAAAAATTAAAACTGGGGAAAAATTTTATTTGGCTCAAGAGGAAAATTCCCCCAGAAACATCTTTAAAAATCAAGGAGTTACGTATTCCCGGGATTGACCTGATCAAGGAGAATAGAAGGTTTTATCCCGAAGGCCACTTAGCCTGCCATCTTTTAGGTTTTACCGATATTGATAATAAGGGATTGGAGGGTTTGGAGCTCTATTGCGATGCCTATCTTGCCGGGATCAAAGGCTGGCGTATGGCCCAGCGCGATGCCAAAAGAAGAGAAATGGTCTGTTGGGGATATAAGACTATTTTGCCTACTGATGGCTACAATATTATTTTAACCATCGATAGCGTTATTCAAAGCATTACCGAGCGTCATTTGCGCAAGGCCGCCGAAAAATATAAAGTGGACTCGGCTACCGCCATCGTCATTGAGCCTAAAAGCGGAGAGATTTTAGCGTTATATAATTATCCTGATTACGATATCAATAACGCCGGTGAATACGATGCGTCGGTACGCCGAAATGTGGCCATTACGGATATGTTTGAGCCGGGTTCTTCATTTAAATTTGTCACCGCGGCCGCGGCATTAGAAGAGAAAAAAGTTGCTCCGACAGATGTATTTGATTGCGAAAATGGCGAATATGCCTTTGGCAGACGCGTCCTTCACGATTACCATCCCTACGGTAACCTTACCTTTAAACAAGTAATTGAGAACTCCAGCAATATCGGAGTAGCTAAGATTGCGCTAATTTTAGGTAAGGACATGCTCTATAAATATATCCGCGCTTTTGGATTCGGCAGCCCTACGGGAATTGATTTATCCGGAGAAGTAGCGGGATATATCCGGCCGGTGGCCCAGTGGTCGAAGATATCAATTACTTCTCTGCCGATGGGGCAGGAGGTGAACGTAACGGCATTACAGTTAGTTTGCGCCATGGCGGCAGTGGCCAATGACGGCGTACTGATGAAACCGAAAATTATTCGTTTTGTGCAAGATAAAGATGGCGAGGTGATTAAGTCCTTTCCGGCAGAGCAGGCGCGCCGGATAGTTTCCACTGAAACTGCCGACACGCTTACCGAAATGCTCATCGGCGTGGTCGAGACCGGCACCGGTAAAAAGGCTCAAGTTGCCGGATATAAAACAGCAGGCAAGACCGGTACCGCCCAAAAAGCCAGGCCCGAAGGCGGATATTATGAACGTAAATACGTCTCAACCTTTGTCGGGTTTGTCCCGGCCGACGAGCCGATGATAGCCATTTTAGTAACCCTAAATGACCCCCATCCGCAATATTTTGGCGGTACGGTTTGCGCGCCGGTGTTTGAAAAAATTGCCACCGAAACTATTCGTTATCTCAACATCGCCAAAAATATTGAGCAATTGCAGGCTGAACAAACACCGCTAGGAGAAGAAGAGGAAGAGGGCAATGAGACTCAAGGATTTAATTAAAGACTTATCTTATAAAAAAGCCGAAAATTTGCAAGACGCAGAAATTACCGGCGTGGGTGTAAATTCCCATACCGTTTCACCCGGATATCTTTTCGTGGCCGTAAAAGGCGAACGGCTTGATGGCCACAATTTTGTGCCGGAGGCAATTGCTAAAGGCGCACGTGCCGTGGTTATAGAAAAAGATTTGCCGCTTTCCGCCTCCGTGGCAAAAATAGTGGTCGCGGATACACGCGCGGCGCTGATAAAACTCTGCGCCGCTTTTTTTGAACATCCGGCAGAAAAACTAAACAATGTGGGCATCACCGGGACTAACGGTAAAACTACGGTGTCATATCTTATTGAGACGATGCTTGGTTACGCTGGATACAAAAGCGGCGTAATTGGGACGATCAACTACCGGGTAGCCGGAAAAAATTACCCTGCCACTAATACCACGCCCGGGGCCGATATCCTGCATCGCTTTTTGCGAGAAATTGTCTCGGCGCAAGCTAAATATGCTATAATAGAAGTGTCCAGCCACGCCTTGGAGCAGAAAAGGACGAGCGGCATCCGTTTTCAAAGTGCGATCTTCACCAATTTGTCGGCCGAGCACCTCGACTATCATAAAACAATGGCCAATTATTTTACGGCTAAGGCACGGCTGTTCAGAGCGTTGGATAAAAAAGCCTGGGCGATTGTTAATACTGATGATGCCTATGGCCGAAAACTGGTTAAAATAACCAAGGCCCAAGTTTTGACGTACGGGCTGGCGCACGTGGCGGACATTCAGGCCCAGGGCCTGACCTTAGACGTGCGCGGGAGTCGTTTCACGGTTCGCACCCCGCAGGGAAGTTTTTTGGTTAACACGCCGCTGATCGGCGAACACAATATCTATAACATACTGGCCGCAATCGGATTTGCCTGTGCTGAACATCTCGACATGACGCCGGTCTTGGTGGCGTTAAAAAGCTTTAACGGTACTCCGGGCCGCCTGGAACGCGTTGAATGCGGTCAGGACTTTGCGGTTTTTATTGACTATGCCCATACTGATGCGGCGTTAAAAATAGTGTTGGACACGGTGCGGCGCTTGAGCCCGGGCCGGGTAATTGTAGTTTTTGGCTGTGGAGGGGATAGAGATAAACAAAAACGGCCGCGAATGGGAAAAGTGGCTACCGAGCGCGCCGACTCTGTCATTATTACTTGCGATAATCCGCGCAGCGAAAAACCCGAACAGATTGTTAACGATATCTTAAAAGGCATTAGCGCAAAAAAACACAATTATACGGTAGTGCTGGACAGGTATGCCGCAATTCGCGAGGCGTTAACGCAGGCCGAGGTTAATGATGTGGTTGTCATCGCGGGAAAGGGCCATGAAAACGTGCAGATTTTCGCCGAGCGTACCGTTGCTTTTAGCGATCGCAGTTGCACAGAAGAAATTCTTAAATGTTTACCATTAGCGAAATCTTAAACGCCACCGGCGGAAAATTAGTAAATGGAGAGAAAGAAAAAAGCGTGGTCGGGGTATCGCTGGACTCGCGCACGGTAAAACCGGATGAGCTTTTTATTGCCCTGTCCGGTGAGCGTTACGATGGCCATGACTTTATTCAAGAGGCGCTGCGTAAAGGGGCGGGGGCAATTCTTTTTTCTCAACCCGACCAAGATGTGCTCAAGGTCTCAGCGCGCGAGCTAAAAAAAGTACCGATGATCAGAGTAAAAAATACTATTTTTAGCCTAGGTGATTTAGCGCATTGGCACAGGATGAAATTCCGTATCCCGGTTATCGGCATTACCGGCAGTAACGGCAAGACCACAACAAAAGAAATGCTCGCCGCCTTGTTGAGCACGCGTTATCGTTTGTTGTTTAATCCGGGCACGCAAAATAACCATATTGGCGTGCCTTTGACTTTGTTGCGCTTACGCAAAGAACATGCCATGTGCATTTTAGAAATGGGCACCAACCATTTTGGTGAAATTGACCGACTCGCCCGTATCGCCCAGCCGACGATGGCCGTGATTACCAATATTGGCCCATCCCACCTTGAGTTTCTTAAAACCTTAGCTGGAGTTCGTAAAGCCAAGCTGGAACTCTTGCCTTATTTACCTAAAGGCGCAAAGGTGATTATTAATCGCGATGACCGGATTTTGTTTCCTTTGAAAAAGGCTTCGGCCAATGCTATTACCTTTGGTTTTAATCCAGATGCGCAGTATCGAGCGGAAGTAATCAAGCAGTCCGCAAAAGGCATCAATTTCCGTTTAAATCATAAGCAGAAATTTTTCTTGCCGCTGTTCGGCCGCCATAATATTTATAATGCCTTAGCCAGCATTACCGCTGCCCGCTGTTTTGGACTATCCTATCAGGCGATGCAAGAGGCGTTGGCAGTTTTTAAGCCGCTACCGATGCGGATGCAAACAGTCTCGCACGATGGCGTGACGCTGTTTGTCGATTGCTATAATTCTAACCCGGCATCGATGGCTTACGCGCTTGATTTTTTGAAAGATTACGCTACCCAGGGTAGAAGGATCGCGATTTTTGGCGATATGCTGGAGTTAGGCGCGCGCGCAGCTGAAATCCACGCCCAGATTGGCCGAAAAATAGTTAAGAGTAACATTGATATTTTGATTTCTGTTGGCAAGTTGGCAAAACATATCGTTCGCGGCGCTCACGGTGCGGGAATGCCGCGTAAAACAGCACGTACTTGTCGCACCGCGGAAGAGGCGGCCGCGCTTTTAGGCAGCCTCGTCGGCCCTGGCGATATCGTCTTAGTCAAAGGTTCGCGGGCAATGAAAATGGAGAACACACTTAAATGTTTTACTGGCTTTTCTATCCATTAAGAGAGATATTTTTTGGCTTTAATGTCTTCCGCTACATCACCTTTCGGGCGGCAATGGCCAGCGTCACGGCCTTTATTTTGTGCATGTGCATGGGGCCCTGGCTGATTAAAAAACTGACCAAACTCAAAATCGGTGAAAATATTATTGATGAGAAAACCTCTCCGTATCTGCATCAGCTGCACAGTGGGAAAAAGGGCGTACCGACGATGGGCGGGCTCTTAATTTTATTTGCCGCGTTGACCTCCACGGTTCTTTGGGCGAGGCTGGATAACCGTTATGTCGGGGTCGTGCTTTTCTCGACGTTCTGGCTGGGTATCGTCGGTTTCTTGGATGATTACATCAAGTTAGTGAACAAACGTTCCAAGGGGCTGACTGCGGGAATGAAATTAGTCGGGCAGGGCATTTTAGCCTTAAGCGTGGGCCTGTTTGCCTTTTACGACCCCAATCTTGGCAGCAACGTTACTGTGCCGTTTTTAAAAGATGTTGTTATTCCGTTGGGTGTTTTGTACATTTTCTTTGTTGCCTTCGTGATTATCGGTTCTTCTAACGCGGTTAATCTCACCGACGGTTTAGATGGCCTGGCCATCGGTTGCGTGATGATGGTGGCGCTTACTTACAGTATCTTCAGCTATGTCACCGGCCACGCCAAATTCAGCGAATATTTACAGATTGCCTATGTGCCGGGAACCGGAGAACTGGCCATTTTTTGCGCGGCCGTAATGGGGGCGTCGATTGGATTCTTGTGGTTTAATGCCCATCCGGCCGAGGTGTTTATGGGTGATACCGGGTCGTTGGCTTTGGGTGGGGCGATTGGAACTGTAGCGGTATTAATCAAGAAAGAGCTGCTCCTGGTTTTAGCCGGTGGAATTTTCGCGGCCGAGGCCTTGTCGGTAATTTTACAAGTCGTCTCGTTTAAATTGCGCGGTAAGAGAATTTTTCGCGTGGCGCCGCTACACCACCATTTTCAGTTTATGGGGATGCCGGAGTCGAAAGTAACGATTCGCTTTTGGATTGTTTCGGTAATGTTAGCGCTTTTGTCTTTGGCGACGCTCAAGTTACGCTAGAGAAAGTATTGCCGAAGGAGAAATGATGGAGCTTAAGGGAAAAAAAGTAACTGTAGTCGGTTTAGGCAAAAGTGGAGTAGCCGCCTGTAATCTTCTGGTGAAAAAAGGGGCCCAGGTGTGCCTTACCGAGGCGCAGGATAACCCCAAGATTAGAGAAACCCTTAAAGGCTTGGATCCGAGAGTGCAGGATATTGAAATAGGGGGGCACAGCGAACGATTTATCCAAGATCAGGATTTGGTGGTGACCTCACCCGGCGTGGCGCTTAAATCTTTACCGCTAAAGTGGGCTCAAGAAAAAGCAATCCCGGTTATCGCTGAGGTGGAATTAGCCTTTCGTTTTTGTCCGGCGCCGGTAGTGGCGATTAGCGGCACCAACGGTAAAACCACGGTCACTACTCTTACCGGAAGAGTCATCGAGGCGGCGGGGCGCAGGGCAATAGTCTGCGGCAATATCGGCAATCCTTTTAGCGGCGAAGTGCAGCGGATTGGCCCTGAGGATTTAGTGGTGCTGGAAATCAGCTCCTTTCAGCTTGAAACTATTGCGAGTTTCCGGCCTAAAGTAGCGGCGATTTTAAATGTCACCGCCGACCATCTGGACCGGCACGCTGATTTTAATGAGTATGTTCAAGCGAAATGCCGCATTTTTATGAATCAGACCGCCGATGATTGGGCGGTATTTAGAGAAGACAATGATGCGCGGTTTTCCTTTTCACGTAAGACGAAAGCAAAAGTGCGTTATTATACGCGCACTATTTCCCACGACGAAAGAGTAAAGGGCTTCAATGACAATTTTCTGGCCGTAATGGCGATTACCGCGGCGTTGGGTATTGACGAGCGGGTGGCGGTAGAGACCTGCGCCAATTTTAAAGGGATTGAGCACCGCTTGGAAGAAGTGGAGCAGATCCACGGGGTCACCTTTATTAACGATTCCAAAGGTACCAATGTCGATTCGACCCTCTGGGCGCTTGATGTAGTCAAACAACCGATAATTTTGATTGCCGGGGGAAGGGATAAGGATAGTGATTTTACTTTGATTCGAGACGTAATGCAAAAACGTGTTGTGGCGATGGTCTTGCTGGGCGAGGCTAAGGATAAGATGTTGCGGGCCTTCTCCGATATCGTGCCGACGCACACTGCGGCGACGTTAGCCGAGGCGGTCGAGTGCGCCTTTCGTATCGCCCAACCCGGATATTCGGTCTTATTTTCTCCGATGTGCGCAAGTTTTGATATGTTTGCCAATTACATTGAACGAGGAAACATCTTTAAAGGGCTAGTGCGCCAGTTATCCCAACGGTCATAACCTCTCTCGATAATTTATGCGCCGAATAAGAATTTCTATTTTTATGATTGTGGTTACGCTCTTATGTATCGGAGTGGTGATGGTCTACAGTTCCAGCGCCATGTTTTCCTATGACCGCTACCGTTCGACCACTTTTTTTCTCAGCCATCATCTGTTGCATCTGCTCATTGGTATGGTGCTTGCCGCTTTCGTCATGAGTATTGATTTGCTGCTTTTGCGGCGTTGGATTAAACCGCTGTTTATCTTTTCGGTGTTTTTACTGTTTATTGTCTTTATTCCTGCCGTTGGCAAGACGGTAGGCGGCGCGCGGCGTTGGATAAAAATCGGCAGTTTTGCTTTTCAGCCGAGCGAATTGGTCCGCTGGACCACCGTTTTATTTCTTGCCGATGCCTTAGCCCAAAAAGTAAAAGAAAATATGCATCAGCTACGCGATTTTTTTGGGCTTTTGGCCATCAGTGGTGGCGTGTCGGCGCTGATACTAATCCAACCGGATTTGGGTGGGGCGCTTTCGGTAGCGGTGGTCAGTATGGTGTTGTTTTTTGTGGTCGGGATGAACATGCGGCATATCCTGGCGATGTTGTTGGCGTGTTTGCCAGTGCTTTATTTCGCAATTTTTCTTGTCCCCTACCGTAGGAAAAGGATTTTTGCTTTTCTTAATCCCTGGGCCGATGCGCGCGGGATCGGTTTTCAAATGGTCCAATCCTATCTGGCCTTAGGCCTGGGTGGAATTTTTGGCGTGGGTTTAGGGCAGAGCAAGCAGAAGCTGTTTTATCTTCCGGCCGCGCATACCGATTTTATTTTCTCCATTATCGGTGAAGAACTAGGCCTGATCGGCACTATCGCGATTATTGTGCTATTCATGCTTTTTTTCTGGCAGGGTATCCGCATTGCCTTGCGTTGCGCGGATAGTTTTATTCAACTGCTCAGTTTTGGAATAGTGGCCACTATTGTCTTCTCAACGTTAGTGCATATTGCGGTCGTCTGCGGGGCCGTGCCCACCAAGGGTTTGCCTCTACCCTTTATTAGCTACGGCGGGTCAGCCTTGGTTTTTAATATGGCGGCAGTGGGGTTATTGTTAAATATTTCCCGGGACCGTTATTGCGGGGGAGAGGTAAAATGAGGGTTTTGATTGCCTGCGGGGGTACCGCCGGGCATATATTTCCCGGAGCGGCTTTGGCCGAGGAGCTAAAAAAATATAATGAGCATTCGCATATCGTGCTTGTTGTTTCCGGGCGCGCTCGCGATAAAGAATATCTCGAGGCGGCAAAATTTTTTTTAAAAGGTGTTGCGCTTGAACATATTATTTCCGCGCCTTTACCCTATACCTTTTCCTGGAAATTAATCCCTTTTGGCTTTAAATTACTGGCGGCGCTTACTCAGTCGTTAGTCATTGTGCTGCGCCATCGGCCTTATGTTGTTGTTGGATTTGGCGGCTATATTTCGTTTGCGCCGGTGTGTATTGCCCGGATCTTAAGAATTCCGACGCTGATTCATGAGCAAAATCTTATTCCCGGAAGGGCGAATCATTACTTAACCCGCTGGGTGAAAAAAATAGCTACCTCTTTCGAGGAGACTAAGCGTTATTTCTCCGCAGCGCAGCTGGAGAATAAAATTGTCCACACCGGGCTGCCACTGCGCCGTGATTTTGTGTTAACCATGGATAGCGCCGGGCTGCGCCATAGCCCGCAAGATAAGGAAAAATGTACTATTCTTGTGGTCGGAGGCAGCCAGGGCGCTCAGGCCATTAATGCCCTGGTGCTGGAGAGCATCAGTAAAATGAGCCGGGAGCAATTAGCGAAGATCCGGGTAATTCATCTTACCGGAAAGTCCGACTATCGCCTGGTTAAAAACCAGTATGATAAATTGGCGCTGGAGCATTTGGTTTATGATTTTTTTGAAGATATGCCCAGCGTCTACCGCATTGCCGATTTAATTATCGGCCGTTCCGGCGCTAGCACTATTTTTGAGGCCGCCTGTTTTGGGCTACCCTGTATTTTAATTCCCTATCCGCACGGGACACTCCATCAGAAGGAGAATGCCCTGTTTTTACAGCGCCGCGGCGCGGCCTTAATGCTTGATGAAGGCACCGCCCGGGCGCAGGACTTACAAAAAATGATCTTGGAACTTATTGAAAACCCGGATGCGCGTCATGCGCTCTCCAAAAGTATCAGTTCGTTAAGGGTGCCCAACGCGCGCAAGAATCTTATCGACCTGGTGTATTCTTTACGTAAGGAATAGACGGTGTTTAGCAATCAAAAAAAAGTACATTTAATGGGAATTGGCGGAATTGGGATGAGCGGAATCGCGCAAATTCTTTTAGCCCAAGGTTGCCGGGTGAGCGGCTGTGATGTCAAGGCCTCCAGCTTAACGGAAAAGCTGCAACAGCTGGGAGCGAATATTGTTATCGGCCATGCGCCGGACCATCTTGATGATGTCGAAGTGCTGGTTTATAGTTCGGCCATCGCCAAAGACAATCCGGAGCTCGTTGGGGCGTATGCGCGTAACCTCGTGGTGTTATGGCGAGCCCAGGCGCTGGCGCTTTTAGCCAATCAAAAAAAGACCATTTCCGTTACCGGGGCTCACGGCAAAACTACCACCTCTTCGATGATTGCCCATATCTTGGCTAAGTGCAATCTTAAACCGACGATTTGCGTCGGGGGTGAGCTCTTCAGCTTAAACGGTAATGCCTTCCGCGGCGAAAGCAATTATTTTGTCTTGGAGGCCGATGAAAGCGACGGTTCTTTTCTGCATCTAGCCCCCTTATATTCAGTGGTGACGAATATTGACCGCGAACATTTGGATTATTACCGGGATTTAGAGCACATTTGCGCTACCTTTCGCGCCTTTTTGAGTAATACCAGAAAAGAAGGCGCAATTTTCTTTTGCCAGGATGATCCGATGTTGTCAAAAGTAGTGAGTTCTCTTGGTATTACTGCGCTGGGCTATGGATTTTCTGCGGATGCCGCCGTTACCGCCCGCGATATCGTGGTCGAAAGTGGGCGAAGCCGCTTTACCTTTTTTGAACGCGAAAAAGCTCTTGGTGAAGTAACTTTAGAAATTCCCGGCCGGCATAATATCTCCAACGCCCTGGCGGCAATCGCGGTAGGTTTGAAAATTGGTTTGGATTTTTCGGCTATTTGCCAAGCACTTACTTCTTTTAAAGGCGTAAGACGGCGCATGGAATTGAAGCTTCGCGAAAAAGGTATTTTGGTGTTTGAAGATTACGCCCATCACCCCACGGAAATCAAAGTGACCTTGGAGGCCTTAAAGACTTTTGGGCCGAAAAGGATACTGGCTGTATTTCAGCCACACCGCTACAGCCGGACCAAATTTTTGTTGCCTGAATTTGGCCGCTGCTTTGCCGGTGTCGACCAGCTCATTGTCACCGATATTTATGCCGCCAGCGAAACGCCTATTGCGGGAATAAGCGGCCGCTGCGTTTGCCAGGAAGCGGAAAAAGCGAAGGTACGGGAAGTCTTTTTTCTGCCGAAGCAAGAAATCGTTGCCCACCTTTTAGGACAACTGCGCCCGGGAGATCTCGTAGCCATTATGGGGGCAGGGGACATAGGAAACCTTTCCAATGTATTGGCTGAAGCGGTTAAAAAGTCGGATCAACTTTAAAGAACCTCTAAGCCGCCACACTACCTTAGGCGTGGGTGGCCGGGTGAAAGTCTGGATTGAGCCGAAGAATATCGCAGAATTAAAAGTGGTGATTTGCCACTGTGCCCGCGGGCAGATTCCTTTTATGGTCATCGGAAAAGGCTCTAACCTGCTTTTCCACGACCAGGGGTTTAAGGGCGTAGCGATTGCGCTGCGCGCGCCGGAGTTTACCGAGCTCAAGATTAAAGGCAGCCGAGCCTATTGCGGGGCCGGGGTAGCGGTGGCCGCGCTAATGCGTCAGGCCCAAAAACAGGGACTGGGCGGATTAGAATTTTTAGCCGGTATTCCGGCAACAGTTGCCGGGGCAATAGTGATGAATGCCGGCACGCCGCTAAAAGGCATTGGCGATCTGGTAGAGAGCGTGCAGGTTATGGATAAAAAAGGCCGCCTAAAAATACTGCTCAAAAATAAGTTGCATTTTCGCTATCGTTACTCTAACCTGGAGCGCTATATCATTGTCGGTGTAGTTCTGCGGTTGCTTAAAAAAGATCCCGGGGTGATCCAAGAAGAAATCAGCGCATTTTTGAAAAAGAAAAGACATGCCCAGGATCTTCAGACCAAAAGCGCGGGCTGTATTTTCAAAAATCCCCACCATACGCTCTCGGCCGGGGCGATGATTGAATCCTGTGGTTTGAAAGGGATGCGTAAAGGCGGGGCGGAAATATCTTCTATCCATGCTAATTATATTATTAACCGTGACCAAGCTCAGGCCGAAGATATTCTATCATTAATAAGAATGGCCCAAAGAGAAGTGCGGAAAAAATTTAAGGTTAGTCTGGAGCCGGAAATCAAGATAATCGGGCGCCGCGGCGTCCAAACAGGAAAAGGCGACAAAAAGTGAACAAGAAACTCAGGCGTGTAGGCGTGCTGATGGGTGGCCCCTCAAGCGAACGTGACATTTCGCTCAAATCCGGCTGGGCCGTATATCGCGCGCTCAAAGAGAAAGGCGTGGCGGTAGTAGCGATTGATGTTCGTGCCAACGCTAAAGCGCAAGTAAGAAAGGCCGATATCTCTTGCGCCTTTGTTGCCCTGCACGGTAAATTTGGCGAAGACGGCACGATCCAAAAGATGCTGGAGTCACTCGAAATACCCTACACGGGTTCAGGGGTGATTGCCAGCTACCTTTGCTTAGATAAGGTGGCCTCGCGGCGCATTTTTCAGCATTACTATATCCCAGTTCCTGAATTTGAGGTGTTGCATCGCCGCGCAAAAAAATCCCGGCAAAATATATCCTTGGCCTTTCCAGTAGTGTTAAAACCATCAAACCAGGGCTCGAGCATTGGCGTAACCTGTGTAAGCAAACGGGCGCAGTTCAGAAAAGCGTTAGATTTGGCTTTTGAATATGACGATACGGTTATTGTAGAAAAATATCTTCCCGGGCGGGAAATTACTGTCGGTGTCTTAGACGATACGCCGCTACCGGTGGTGGAAATAATTCCCAAAGAGAAGTTTTTTAATTTCCAAGCGAAATACGAAAAAGGTAAAACCAAATATGTTGTACCGGCTAAGCTGTCTACGGGGCAATTTAAAGAAGCGCAGCGGCTTGGTCTTTTAGCGCACCAGGTTCTGGGTTGCCGCGGTTTTTCCCGTGCGGATATAATTTTAAGTAGAGGCACGCCCTTCGTGTTAGAAGTAAACAGTATCCCGGGACTCACCGAAACCTCTCTTTTGCCAATGGCCGCTGGTGCCATCGGAATTTCTTTTCCCAATCTCTGTTTAAAAATTTTGCATTCCGCAGACAAAAGTTAAAAGGAAGGACAATGCCGGATTACAAAAAGTTAATAAAAATGAGGATGAGGAGAAGAGCGCCTGGCCGTAGAGTCCGGCCAGGTTCAGCGCTTAATCCACGCACGAAAATAATCTTTGCCGGGGTGATGACCTTGGCCTTGTGTATAGCCGTGGCAGTATATGTCGCGCTGGGTGTGCGCTCTTTTTTATTGGATTCGCCCGTCTTTACCATCGATACACTTTATGTCATGAGTGCCGATGAACAGCCGATCGTAAATGCCGAAGAGATCATCAACGTCGAGCGCTTAGGTGAAAACAGACATTTGTTGCGCTATGATGTCAAGAAGCTGATGCGCGATATCCAGGCTAGGCACCCCGAATTGGCAACGGTAGTGGTGCGTAAACAGTTTCCCAGTGCCTTAATTATCACCATAAGAAAACGTATTCCCGTGGTCATTGTCGGTAATAATCTCTGCGTGGTCGATAAAGAAGGTTTTGCCCTGCCGTTCAATCAGGAATACGCGCTGTTGCCTAAAATTAGCGGAATTCATTCCGCGCAGGTTCCGCTGGCCGCCAAGAGTGGTTCGTTACGCCTAGAAAAGGCGCTGGCGCTTCTTATCGCCTTGGAGGAAGCGGGGATTTATCCTGCACGCAAGGTATCGCGGATTGATGTGGGTGACTTTTCCCAGGTGTTGTTTTATTTCGACGATAACACCGAAGTAAAAATGGGGGGAGATGAATTCGCGCAAAAAGCGAAAGTCTTGAAAGGTATTTTACAGCGGCTAAAAAAAGAAAAAGATTTGACGCCCAAATATATTGACATGCGTTTTGGTAATCCCGCTGTGCTACCGCAGGAAAAATAAACCGATGATTAAAAACCGCCGGATCTGCGCCTTGGATGTGGGCACGCATAAGATTGCCGCGCTCTGCGCGAAAATCGACCGCTGGGGCATAGTTCAGGTTGAAGGTTTCCAGAAAATTTCCACCCAAGGGATTAATGCCGGACAAATTACCGATGCCGGAAAGCTCAGTGCCGCTATCGATGAGGTAATGCGGCAGTTGTGTAAGATGTCCGGCATCAGGGTGCGCCGGGTGCTGGTCAATTTTGACTGCCCGGACTTAAAGATGCATTTACAGCAAGGAGTCCTGGATTCCCGCCAAGACTGGCGAGCGAAAAAATTTTACCTGCGCCGGATGCTTAATACATATGTTTGTTCAACTTTGCCTAAACAGCGCAAACTGGTGCGCGTGGATTTTAAACAACGCGCCATCATCGATGCCCAAACAGAGGAACCGGTAGTTGATATTGTGATGCTTAGTTCCGCCGCTAGTTCATTTCATGCCTTTGTGCGTTGTTTGGCGCGCGCCCACCTGGCTATAGAGGCAGTAGTACCATCAGGGTATGCGCAGATAGTCAGTCTTTTAAAAAGGCACAGGTCGGCCTCGGCCAAGAAGAATATCCTCATTGATTTTGGCGCGGGGCTAACCAAAATTATTGCTTATGAAAATGGATTAGTGAAAAATATTGTCTATATTTCCACCGGCGCGCAAAATATTACCGCTGGGATCAAAGATGCCTTAGGGGTTTCTCTCGATGTTGCGGAAAGGCTCAAGCTGGCCTACGGCCGGCTCAATGTCATGCGTAATATTAATATCCAAAGAATCGTGGTCAACGACCAGGCGCATTATAAAACGGTAGAAACTCAGGCGCTCTACGCCGCTATTGCCGCAAAAATTGAGGAGCTTTTGGAGCCTACCCGCAGGGCGCTTCAACAGAGCCTCACCGACGGAGTTAATCCGGTAGAAGAAATTATTGTCACCGGAGGCGGTGCCCTGATGGAAGGATTCCTGGAACGCGCGGAAGCGGTCTTGGGTTTACCGGTAAAGATGGGTTTCTTGTATGGCGTCAACGAAAGCCGCCTGCAATCCCAAAGCGCCCTTTATGCGACGCTGGTAGGTTTGGTCCGCTATGGGGCCTTATTAAGAGACCGCAAAGATAAACTATTGGTCCGGGCCGGGGTCGGGGTAGTCGACGATATGATCAGCCGGGCCAGCAAGCTCTACTACGAGTATTTCTAACTCCTTCAACCGTAGCCATAAGGGACTGTCCCCTCCCAATTCTACACCCAATCAGGGGGACTGTCCCATTACACAGATAAGCGTTGCCTTGGTAGTTAAGCCAAAGCGTCGTTGACAGAGAAATGCTTTTGTGCTACATTATACTGATGTTTTTACGAGAAAGTCAGGTGATGGCAGTGAAAATTGGTATTATTGGCTGTGGTAATATGGGCAGCGCGCTGTTACGCGGAATTTTAGCCAAACGCTTGGCCCCTAACCAAGCCATTTTCTGTTTTGATAAAGACCGCAATAAGCTTAAAGGCGTGCGCGCCCAATTTTCGATCACCGTCTGTGCTTCTATTAGCGAGCTGGTGCGTAAAAGTGAGGTAATTATAGTTGCGGTCAAGCCTGGTGATGTTGCGCTGGTACTTGCGGATTTCACCGGTTCGCTGGAGGGTAAACTGATTGTTTCCGTCTGCGCCGGAATACCGACGCGGATGTATGAACGTGTCTTGGGTAAAGTAGCGGTAGCCCGGGTAATGCCGAATCTGCCGGCGCAAATTGGCCAAGGCATTTCCGCGTTATCAATGGGTAGATTCACCGGGGCCAGGCAAAAGAAGACGGCGCTTTTACTTTTATCCGCCGTTGGCGAGGTAGTGGAAGTAAAGGAACATTTAATTAATGCCGTAACCGCGATTAGCGGTTCCGGTCCGGCCTTTTTCTTTTATTTAGCTGAACTAATGATTGCGACGGCGCGGCAATTAGGCCTTGATGAAACTACGGCGAAAAGGTTAGTGCTTAAGACAGCGCTCGGAAGCGCATTGCTGCTTGAACAAACAACTCAAAGACCGCAGGTATTACGCCAACTCGTTACTTCCAAAGAAGGCACGACTGAGGCGGCTTTCAAGGTGCTCACGAAAAAAAAGATTCAGAGTATTTTCACCCTGGCAATTAAGGCTGCGGCTAAAAGAGCTAAAGGCCTGGAAAAAACCAGGTGATGAGATATTCTATCCGCTTGCATCCCGGGGCATCTCAAAATAAACTACTCAAAGATCCTGTAAGGCAGTCTATCGATGTCTATGTTACCAAAAAGCCATATCATGGCCAGGCGAACCAGGCGCTGAAAGAATTATTAGCTGAAGAATTTGATGTAGCGCCTTCGAGAATAAAAATTGTGCAGGGTGAAAAATCGCGGTTTAAAATAGTCGAGATAGAATAGGGGTAAGCAAAATGGCGCGTATCGGTATCATTGGCGGCAGCGGCTTGTATGACCTTGAGGGCATGGTGGTGAAAGAAAGATTAGCCTTGGATACTCCTTTTGGCCGGCCTTCGGCTGAATTTACTATCGGGACCTTGGAAGGAAAAGAAATCGTGTTTTTACCGCGGCACGGAAAGAGCCACACGATTTCTCCGAGTGAAATTAATTTTCCGGCCAATATTTATGGTCTGAAAAAACTGGGTGTGGAACGGATTATTTCCGTCTGCGCGGTGGGCAGCTTAAAAAAGGAAATTAAACCGTGTGATTTCTTAATTCCCGACCAATTTGTCGACTGGACTAATCAGGCCCGCAAGACGACCTTTTTTGAAAAAGGGATTGTTGCACATGTTGCTTTCGCCGATCCGGTCTGCCCAACCGTTAGCCAGGCTTTGCTCAAGGCCGCCAAGGCGCTGAAGGTTAGGGCCCACGCTAAAGGAACATATTTAAATATGGAAGGGCCGGCATTTTCCACACGCGCCGAGTCGCACCTTTACCGCAGTTGGGGTATGGATATCATCGGTATGACCAATATGGCCGAAGCCAGGCTCACCCGCGAGGCTGAAATATGCTATGCCGCTTTGGCGATGATTACCGATTACGACTGCTGGTATGCCAGCGAAGAGAAGGTGAGCGTAGATTTAATTTTGGCAAATTTTAAAAAAAGCGTGGAAAACGCCAAAAAATTACTCAGAAAAGCGATTGTCGCCATGCCCACCAAAAGAGACTGTCTCTGCTGCGGGGCCTTGCAGGGCGCAATTGTCACCGCGCCTGAGGCTATTTCTCCGGAAATAAAAAAGAAGCTGGATATTATCATTGGTAAATATGTATGAACCCCGCCCTTCCTAAACAAGTAATGCATAACAAGTAAAAGCACAGCAAAAAGGTTTAAGTAATGCAGATAAAATTAAGCAGAAGTAATAGTTATATTGGCAATGCCGGGAAAGGAAGGGCGGGGTGAATTATAAAGAAACGCTCAGCCTTCCCAAGACCACTTTCCCGATGCAGGCCAAGCTCAAAGAGCTGGAACCGCGAATGCTCTCTTTCTGGCAGGCCGAGGATATCTACGCGGCGATGCGCCAACAAGCAAAAGGCCGGCCGAAATATATCTTGCACGACGGGCCGCCCTATGCCAACGGCGATATTCATATCGGCCATGCCCTGAATAAAATTCTTAAAGATTTTGTCGTAAAATATAAGGCCTTGCGTGGTTTTGATGTGCCGTTTGTGCCGGGTTGGGATTGCCACGGCCTTCCGGTGGAACATCAGCTGTTTAAGGAATTAGGGATTACCAAACATCAGATTGACCGGGTCCAATTTAGAAAAAAGGCGAGAGACTTCGCGCTGCGATTCGTAAATATTCAGCGTGAGCAGTTCAAAAGGTTAGGACTGTTTGCTGAGTGGGAACACCCTTATTTAACCTTGGACCCGGCCTATGAAGCGGAGATTCTACGCGCCTTCGCCCGACTGGTTAAGGACGGCTATATTTATCATGGCCTCAAGCCGATTAATTGGTGTATGGGCTGTGAGACGGCATTGGCGGAGGCAGAGGTGGAATATGAGGATCGCCGCTCGCCTTCCATTTTTGTCAAGTTTAAACTCCTCGGTGCGGAAAAAATTAGTATTTTGCGTCTTCCTCAGGAGCAGGAGACCTACTTTTTAATCTGGACAACTACGCCCTGGACGCTGTTGGCCAATGTGGCCATTGCCGTTCATCCCGAGTTTGAGTATAGCCTGGTAAGAGTGCGTACTAAAACCGGTGAGAGCGAGGCCTATCTTCTGGCCAGCGCGCGGGTAGCGGCAGTAATGCGCGAAACCGGTATCAGCGAATATGAGACGCTAGCTAGCATTAAGGGGGCAAAACTGGAAGGAATTCTCACTGGCCATCCTTTCGTTGAACGCCAGGCCCAAGTAGTGCTCGCCGACTATGTCTCCAGCGAGGAAGGTACCGGATGTGTCCATACGGCGCCGGGACACGGTGAAGAAGATTATCTGACCGGATTAAAATATAAGCTTCCGGTGATTATGCCGGTCGATGAAAAAGGAAAATTTGACCGCACGGTGGGTGAGTTTTCCGGAATGGATGTCTTAAAGGCCAATGATGCGATTATTCAAAAAATGAAAACCAACGGCATGCTGCTTTACGCCGGCGATATTCTCCATTCTTATCCGCACTGTTGGAGATGCAAATCTCCGTTGATTACCCGCAGTACTCGGCAGTGGTTTATTAATGTGGAGCACAAGGGGTTAAGAAAAAGAGCCCTGGAAGTGATTGACCAGGTGCAATGGATTCCCGAATCCGCTAAAAGCCGGATTTCCGGAATGGTCCGGTCGCGTCCGGATTGGTGCCTTTCCCGGCAAAGATTTTGGGGTGTGCCGATCCCCGTATTTTACTGTAAGAACTGCGGTAAAGAAATTGTCGAGGCCCAGCTGATCGAAAAGGCCGCCGCGATTGTGGCCAAGGAAGGAGCGGATGCCTGGTTTATCCGCTCAGCCGAAGAATTAGCCGGAGAAAAGCTGCGTTGTCCGGAGTGTAAAAATGAACAGTGGATTAAGGAACAGGATATTATCGATGTCTGGTTTGACTCCGGAGTCAGCCATCAGGCCGTGCTCTTGACCAATAAAGATTTGGGTTTTCCCGCTTCGCTTTACTTGGAAGGCAGCGACCAGCATCGCGGCTGGTTTCAAACCGCGCTCTTAACCGCGATTCCTTTAACCAATCAAGCGCCTTATCAGACGGTGCTGACACATGGCTTTACGGTGGATGGGGAAGGCAAGAAAATGTCCAAGTCCCGTGGGAATGTCATTTCTCCGCAGGAAACCATTGAGCAATACGGGGCGGAAATTTTACGCTTGTGGGTCGCCTCCTGCGACTATAGCGATGATGTGCGGATTTCTCCGCAAATTCTGGCCAGCATCGCCGATGCCTACCGCAAGATTCGCAATACGATCCGTTTTCTTTTGGGTAACCTCACTGACTTTACGCCCGATAAAAAGGTGGTTTACGAGGAGCTTTGGGAAATTGACCAGTGGGCCCTATCCTCGTTAGCCTCATTATTAAAAGAAATTACCGCTGACTACGAAAATTTTCTCTATTACAAAATGTTTCGCCGGCTCTATAATTTTTGCACCTGTGAAATGTCTTCCTTTTATCTTGATATTTTAAAGGACCGCCTCTATACTATGGGCAGGACTTCGCCAGCCCGGCGTTCAGCGCAGACGGCAATGGCGGAGATACTGCTGGCCCTGACCAAGATTATGGCCCCGGTGCTTACCTTTACGGCCGAGGAGGTCTGGGCGAATATGGGCGCGATTGCCGGGGAAAAACAACCGCGGTCAATTCTATTAGGCAGTTGGCCTGATGCTGAAGCCCGCTGGTCTAATCCGGGACTGGAAAGTAAATTTGAACGTCTGGAGAAAATTCGCGCCGCAGTACTTAAGGTTATTGAGACCGAGCGGGAAAAGGGAATTATCGGCAGCTCTCTGGAGGCACGGGTATCTTTATATGTGCAGGATGATGCGCTTTATCAATTTTTAAAAGAAAACTTAAGGCTGTGGGAATCTATTTTTATTGTTTCGGCGGTTTCTTTGGAAAAAGTAACTGCCTTTTCTGAAGGCGTCACTGTGAATAACGTTGAGGCTCCTAATTTAGGGGTTAAGGTGGCGAAAATTGAATACGCTAAGTGCGAACGCTGCTGGAATTACCGCGATTCCGTAGGTAAAATTTCGGGATATCCGCAATTGTGCGAACGATGCGTTAAAGCGATCGATGAGGAGGAAAAAACAAAATGAACAAAAAGGCCCTGGAGAAGTACAAGAAACTACTGTTAAAAATGCGTGAAGAGATTGTCGAAGAAATGGATTCGATTACCAAAGATACGCTCAACAAATCACAAAGAGAGGCTTCCGGAGACCTCTCGGGGTACGCCTTTCATATGGCCGATGCCGCTACCGATAATTACGATCGCGAATTCTCGCTCAACCTGGCCTCGGATAACCAGAAGATTGTCTATGCTATTGACGAGGCGCTGGCAAGAATTAAAGAGAAGACTTATGGCCTTTGCCTGGAATGCGGCGCCGAAATTACCCGCAAACGCCTGCAGGCCGTACCGCATACGACACTCTGCATCGCTTGTCAGCGCAGTGAAGAGGTCAAGAAAAAACAGAAGGCCGAATAAACTCACCAGGCGCGTATGGTTGTTTTTGTTATTGCCGGCGTTATAGTTGCTCTGGATCAGCTGACCAAGTATATGGTTTGGCATATACTGGCTCCGGGTGAGTCCTTACCGATAGTAAATCACGTCTTTCATCTTAGCCTCGTTTTGAATCGCGGTTTTGCCTTTGGCTTATTTGCTAAAGCGCACCCGATCTTTATTTGGGCTCTCTATGGCGCGGTGATTATTCTGGCCGCGGCTGTTTTGTGCCGTCAGGGCGGCCTTTTCCCGAAGAAGTCGACGCGTATTTTTTTAACCCTGATCGCGGCGGGAGCGCTCGGTAATTTGATTGACCGGATACGCTTTAGCGCGGTAATTGATTTTTTGGATTTTCGGATTTGGCCAGTCTTTAATCTTGCTGATTCGGCAATTACTGTGGGAGTGAGCCTTTTATTATGGCAATTGTTTATCCACCAGCAAACCCAACCTAAACAATGAAGCCGATACTGTTACAATTGGGGCCGATTAGCGTCTTTGCATATGGGTTAATGGTTTCCTGCGCTTTTCTCATTGGGACATATCTGGCTCAGCGCGAAGCCACGCGCCAAAACCTACCGGCGCAAAAGATTATTGATCTTTCTTTGTGCATCGTGATTAGCGGTGTAGTTGGCGCGCGACTGTTATACGTTTTGCAGAATATCCAGTTTTATCGTGTCTATCCACTGCGTATCGTAATGTTACATGAAGGGGGCTTAAGTTTCTTTGGCGGTTTTTTTGTCGCGCTCGCCGCTACCCTGATTTTCCTGCGGATCCAGCGCTTGCCCGCCTGGACAGTGTTGGATATCTTTGTGCCTTATTTGGCGTTAGGCCAGGCCATCGGCCGCATCGGTTGCCTGCTCAATGGCTGTTGCTTCGGAAAAGTCACGACTGCTTTTGGGGCGATTTGTTTCCCGGGCGAAACGATTTGCCGTTATCCGATACAGGTTTATAATTCTTTGCTTTTGTTGGCGCTTTATATAGTGCTTAGGTACCGCCAAAAGCGCGGCCAAACCTTTCCTGGGCAGCTCTTCCTTTTATATTGTATTCTTTATAGCACAATCCGTTTTATCAGCGAATTTTTCCGCGGTGACCATACTGCGGTAATTGGCTGGCTTACGCTGCACCAAATATTTAGCCTTATGGTCTTTACGATGGCGGGAGTATGGTTATGGAAAAAACAGAACAATTTTGTTTTACGGTTACCGATGAAGACCAAGGCCTAAGACTCGATTGCTATCTGCAGAAAAAAATTACGCTTGAGCTTTCACGCTCCCGCCTGCAGTCGCTGATTAAAGCGGCTAAGGTAACGCTCAACTCCCAAGCGGTCAAGCCCGGTCATAAAGTCAGAAGCGGCGATATTATCAATGTCGACATCCCGCCGGACGCACCGGTCCAGGCCCAAGCGGAAAATATTCCCATCGATCTGGTGTTTGAGGATGAGGATATCCTGGTGGTAAATAAGCCGGCCGGAATGGTCACGCATCCGGGGGTGGGAAATAATACGCACACCCTGGTCAACGCCTTGCTTCATTATGGTTGTACGCTTTCAAGCGTAAATGGGCCACTGCGGCCGGGGATTGTCCACCGTTTAGATAAAGATACAAGCGGCCTGATGGTAATCGCTAAAAACGACCGCGCGCATCATCGCCTCAGCCGGCAGTTTCAAAAGCACAACGTAGAGAGGCGATATATTGCGATCGTAAAAGGCAAGGTTGAACACGACGAAGGAGTTATTGACGCTCCTTTAGCCCGGGATCCGTTACACCGCAAGCAATTCGTGGTCGGTTTACACAACAGTAGGGATGCGCTGACCCGTTTCAAAGTAGTCAAAAGGTACAGCCAACTTAGCCTGGTAGAATTAACACCCTATACCGGCAGAACACACCAACTGCGGGTACACCTGAAGTTCTTGGGCCATCCCATTCTCGGTGATGAGCGCTATGGTAAGAGGGGAGAATTCAGCCGGATGGCCCTTCATGCTACGGGGTTGGGATTTCGCCACCCCCTAACCAAGGAAATGGTTCGCTTTAGCTCGGAAATTCCCGCCGATTTTACCCGCTATCTCGATTCTCTGAAGTAACCCTAATACTTCTTGCTTTTTTATCCGATTGTGCTATACTGCAAACTATGTCAACTGTTACTATAGAGCCGAAAAGACTGCAGGGCGAAGTAACCCCACCAGCTGACAAATCCATCTCCCATCGCGCGATTATCCTTGGTGCTTTGGCCCAGGGAAAAACCGTAATCAAAAACCTCTCACTGTGCGATGATTGTACCCGTACTTTAGAAGCCTTTAAGCAAATGGGCATCGCGATTGTCCAGGAAAAAGGCTATTTTTACATTGCGGGTGAGGGTTTGGCCGGCCTGCGAAAACCTCCACTAGGATTGTACTTAGGAAATTCCGGGACCTCGATGCGCCTGATCCTTGGTGTGTTAGCGGGCCAGGATTTTCGCTGCGAACTTTCCGGAGATGAATCGCTTTCCCGCCGGCCGATGAAGCGCGTCACCGAACCCTTAACGCAGATGGGGGCAAAAATTAGCGGTAAAGACGAGGCCAACTTTGCGCCTCTAACCATTGAAGGCGGTAAGCTAAAACCGATTACTTATGAAACCCCGATGGCCAGTGCCCAGGTAAAATCGGCTATTCTTTTAGCCGGGCTTTATGCTGAAGGCCAAACCAAGGTTGCGTTTCAGCAGCATTCAAGAGACCATAGCGAAAGAATGCTCAAAAAATTTGGCGCCCACCTCCAAACTAAAGGACATTCAGTAACTATAGAGGGAAGGGCTATCTTGGCCGCTCAAGAGATCGAAGTTCCTGGGGATATTTCCTCAGCCAGTTTCTTTCTGGCCGGGGCCAGTATTAATCCTGGTTCACAAGTGCGTGTTCGTGCGGTCGGGCTTAACCCGACACGCACCGCCTTTTTAGAAACTTTAGGCAAAATGGGCGCTCAGGTAAAAGTGACTTACCTAAATACCCAGATGAGTAAGAGCAATTATGCTGATGAAGCGGTTGGTGAAGTGGTGGCGGCAGCGAGTGCGCTCAAGGGCATTCGTATTGAACCCCAAGAGGTGCCTTTACTGATCGATGAATTACCGATTTTTATGGTCGTCGCCACACAGGCTGATGGTGAGACGGTGATTCGCGGGGCCGGTGAATTAAGGGTTAAGGAAACCGATCGTATTCAGTCTATGGTGGTCAACCTCTCCCGATTAGGGGCGCAGATTGTTAATGAGGGCAATGATATTATTATTCGCGGCCCGACCAAACTTAAAGGAGCAGAGGTAGAAAGCTTCCTGGATCACCGCACGGCAATGAGCATGGCGATTGCCGGCTTAGTGGCTCAAGGGCCAACCACGATCAAGGATGTTGAATGTGTCGATATTTCTTTCCCCGGCTTCTTTAACCTCCTGGCCCAGCTTTCATGTTAAGTTCTTGACAAGGTATTACTGGTCTGATAGAATTGTCCAATAAGAAAGAGCAAAAGAGGTGCCCATGAATGTCCTACAGAAAATCTGGAAACAATTAGCAAGGGCTTTCAACTACGTGATGGGGTTGTTTTCCAACGACATGGGAATCGACCTTGGTACGGCCACCACCCTGGTATTTGTCAAAGGTGCCGGCGTGGTGCTCTGCGAGCCTTCCGTAGTAGCCATTCAGAAGGGAACCAACCGGGTCTTGGCGGTAGGTGAGGAAGCCAAACGGATGTTAGGGCGCACTCCCGGCAATATCGTGGCAATCCGTCCGATGAAAGACGGGGTTATTGCCGACTTTGAAATTACGGAAAGCATGTTACGCTATTTTATCAAGAAAGTGCATAATCGCCGCGTCTTGGTCCGTCCCCGGATGATTATTGCCATTCCTTCCGGCATTACCGAAGTAGAGAAAAGGGCAGTTAAAGAATCAGCGGAGCATGCCGGGGCGCGCGAGGTCTTTTTAGTCGAAGAGCCAATTGCCGCGGCCGTCGGGGTGGGGCTGCCGATCCAAGAACCGGCCGGCAATATGATTATCGATATCGGCGGCGGCACTACGGAGATGGCGGTGATTTCTCTGGCTGGTATTGTCTTTGCCAAAAGTATCCGCATTGGCGGAGATGAAATGGACGAGGCGATTATTGAACACCTAAAGAAGACCTATAACCTGATGATTGGCGAAAGAACCGCCGAAGATATTAAGATAAAAATTGGTTCGGCCTATCCTCTCGATGAAGAATTGACGCTGGAAGTAAAGGGCCGGGACTTGGTTGCCGGTTTGCCGAAAGTGATTACTATTTCTTCCGAAGAAATCCGTGAAGCCCTATCGGGTCCGATTAATGCGATCGTGGAAGCGACAATGATTACCTTAGAGCGTACACCTCCTGAGCTTTCGGCCGATTTAATTGAGCGTGGCATAGTGATGGCCGGCGGCGGTTCGCTTTTACGGGGAATCGATAAATTAATTTCTGAAGAAACCGGCCTGCCCGTGCATGTCGCTGATGATCCGATTACCTCCGTGGCCTTGGGCACAGGCAAGGTTCTTGAAGAGATACGTTACCTGAAGAAGCTGCTCGTTCCTTCTCGGGTGGAATTATAAGCTAAGCCTTTAATATAGGCTTGATTTGAAGGTACAGCTGTGAGGCTTAGGTGGCTGAAGAATTTAAACCCCGCCGTCAAAAGCATTATTGTTTTTACGCTTGTCGTTATACTCTTCGTTTTTTATATCCCGCTTGCTGAATTTATTGGTCCGCCGCTTTTATCTTTCTTTGCCCCGTTTTTCCAACTTGCCGCTGATGTGTCGGTCTCGGCCCGCACGATGCTGCAATTTCACAACCTCACCGCAGGTAACCAACAGTTAACCAACGAAATAGCTAACCTCAACGCGCAATTGGTCCATATGCAGGAGATATTGCGCGAGAATGATCGGTTACGCTCGCTCTGGTCATTGCCGGATCGCAGCGACTTCTCTTTACAGGTCGCTTTAGTCATCGCGGCCGACTCGTCCAATTGGACCGATACGATCACAATTGATAAGGGGACAAACAACGCGATCAAAAAAGGCGCGGCCTGTATTCTGGAGAACGCGTTGGTAGGAATGATCATCGAAGCACACTCATCCTCCAGTAAAGTGGCGCTACTCACCGATATTAACGCTAAAGTCCCGGCGATGATTCAGCGCACCAGGGAAGAAGGGCTGGTCTCGGGTGGAGTGGAAGGCCGACGTGGTATCTGTAAAATGAAATACCTACGGGATGTAGAGGTCGGAGACAAGGTTATTTCTTCGAGCCTGGGAGGAATGTACCCCAAAGGGCTCTTAATCGGTGAGGTTACCGCGGTGGTCGATGAAAAAAGTGATACCCAGTTTAAAACAGTCGAAGTCCGGCCGACCGTGGAATTGCATGCCCTGGAGGAAGTAATGGTGATTATCGGGCCATGAAAGTACGGCTGTTTGTGCTTTTTATCCTGGCGCTGGGATTTGTGCTGGCGCAAAGTACGCTGGTGCGGGTGGTAACTCTTTTTGGGGTCAAGCCCGATATCGTCGTGATTCTGGTAATGTTTATCAGTCTCTGGTATGGCCGAATAAATGCCGCACTCATTGGCCTATTCTGCGGATTTTTTGTCGAGATAACCTCGGGGTTGCCTGCCGGAGCGGCCCTGGGCCCTTATGTATTAGGCGGTTTAATCCTCGCCCATCTTGCCAGTGTAGTTTGGTATACGCAATGGTATACTCAAAGAGTCGGCGGGCAAATGCTGATTGCTTTTTTGTTTACATTTACGATATATCTGTTCCAGTTCTTTCTGCTGCGCCCGGCGGCGATAGAGCTTTCCTTGCTTAGCGCCCTGGTCGGGATTATCCTGCCCGTCTCTTTGTATACGGCAGGAGTTTCGCCGTTATTATTTTATTTGTTAAACACAATAGCCGCCCCTTTACGGTGAGCCCGCTCCTATGCGCATCGGTCTTTTAAAACGGATTACGATTGCCCTTTTTCTCTTTCTGATCGCCAGCCTCGCCTATAACCAGGTGATCCGCGGCCCCTACTACTTTCAGTTAAGCCAGAACAACCGCATTAAATTGATTAAAATGGATGCCCCGCGCGGTTTTATTTATGACCGGCAAGGCCGGGTAGTAGCGGGACTGCGCCTGGTCTTCAACGTTGCGGTGTTGCCCCAAGAGGTAGAGGATATCAAAAAAACGATTGCCGCGATCAGTCCTTTAGCCGGCGTTTCCGAATCGGCATTAATGCAATATTATAAGAATAACTTTTTTGCCCCTTTTCTTCCGGTCGTGATTCTCCACGATGTACCTAAAGAAAAAGCTATCCTTTTGGAGTGCCAGGAGTTTCGTATCCCGGGCCTGTTGATTCAAACTCAACCGCTGAGGAATTACCCATACGGCAAAAGTATCAGCCATCTCCTCGGGTATTTGGGTAAAATTACCAAGGAAGAACTGCGGCAGTTGAAGGAATATGGTGTTTGGGACCGCGATATCTTGGGTCGAACCGGAGTGGAAGGGCAGCTTGACCCGTTCTTAAGAGGTCAAACCGGCGGTAGACAAATAGAAGTGAACAATCGCGGCCGTCAGGTCCGGGAATTGGGGGTAAAACAGCCGTTGCCGGGTGAGGATTTATATTTAACTATTGATGCTGAGCTACAGGCGTTGATCGGTCGTTTAATGGAAGGGCATAGCGGTGCCTGCGTAGTGCTTGATCCGCGCAACGGTGAAATTTTAGCCATGGTTAGTGAGCCCAGTTTTGACCCTCAGATTTTTGTGATGGCGCTGAACAATAAGACCGAAGCGGCGCGAACAGTTTCACGCTACCTTAGTTCCGGCGAAGGCGTGTTGGTTAATCGGGCTATCTCGGGCGCATATCCCGCAGGTTCCATTTTTAAAATCGTGGTCGCCGTCGCCGGCTTAGAAACTAATGCGATTACGCCCAATTCCACAACGCAATGCACCGGCAGCATCAGGGTGGGGAATCGTTCCTTTAATTGCTGGAAACTGGATGGCCACGGTACAGAGAATATCTATACTGCCTTGGCCCATTCCTGTAACGTATTTTTTTATCGCTTGGGCCTTGCGCTTGGGCCGGATAAGATTGCCCTTTTTGCCCGTAGCTTTGGTTTGGGTGAGCGTTCCGGCATCGATCTATCCGCGGAAGCGGCCGGCAATGTTCCTTCAAAAATATGGAAACTAAAGACTAAAAAAGAAAAATGGTACGATGGAGAAACCGCTAATCTGGCCATCGGGCAAGGATATCTTTTGGTCACGCCGCTGCAGATGGCACGGCTGATTGCCGCCATTGCCAACGGCGGATATCGCGTTAGGCCGCATCTGGTCAAAAAGTTTGAGGATAAAGAAACAGCGGTAGTGCGGGAAAAGTTGGCGCTTAAACCCTCCACTTTAGAAGTGATTAGAGAAGGGATGCGCATGGTTGTGCAAAATGATGACGGGACCGGCCACCGGGCGTATATTAGTGGAGTGCAGTGGGCGGCTAAGACCGGTACTGCCCAGGCTGGAACGGGAACGGCGCATGGGTGGTTTGGCGGATTCTATCCCTTTCATGATCCCCGCTTGGCCATAGTTGTTTTTTTGGAACACGGCGGAAGCGGAGGAGATGTACCGGCGCTCATCGCGCGAGAAATTGTCGAATATTTCCGGACCAATAAAGTGAACTAACCCTATGTTTGATCATTATCGCCGCGATTTTGATGTGGTCTTATTTGTCAGCCTGTTGCTTATTTTTGCGATTGGCCTGGCCTTTTTACATAGCGCCAGTTATAAACGCTATTCGACACGGGAAGAGTATCTTCAGGAAAGCCTGGTAGTAAAGCAGATGTTGCGTTTTGTCCTTGCTCTCATTGCGGGGATTCTCGTAATCAGGATCGGCCATCAGAAATTACTTGAATTTGCCTATGTTCTATATGGTCTGAATATTTTGTTATTAGTTTTGGTCTTACTTTTGGGCGAGACCAGGTTAGGGGCGCAGCGCTGGATTAAACTGGGGATGATTGGTTTTCAGCCTTCGGAGTTCAGTAAGCTCATCATCGTGTTTACCTTGGCCCGTTATCTTGGACAGAAAGAAAGCGCTTTAGGAAGAGATTTGTTTTGGCAGGGCGGTTGGCGCAATAGCGGGGTCTTGGCCAGCGCCTTTTTGCTGGTTGGCATTCCTTTTATATTAATTATGAAACAGCCGGATTTAGGCACCGCTCTTACCCTCGTTCCCATTCTTTTGACGCTATTGTATGTCTGGGGCGTCTCTTTTAAAACCCTAGCCCTGCTTTCGTTGCCCGCGGTTTTGGCTTCGCCTTTTTTATGGCAGATGCTTAAGCCCTACCAAAAAAGAAGAATTCTGGTGTTTATTAATCCTAATGCCGATCCCTTGGGAGCGGGCTATACGATTATTCAATCGAAGATTGCGATTGGCTCAGGGGGGTTATTCGGTAAAGGGTGGCTGGCCGGAACACAAAACCAATTGAATTTTTTGCCCGAACGCCACACCGATTTTATCTTTTCAATAGTCGGGGAAGAGTGGGGGTTTATCGGGGCGGCATTACTTTTAGTTTTATACATTGTCTTAATCTCCCGGGCTTTTTTGATTGCCCAGCGTACTCTTTATTCATCATCTCGCCTTTTAGCCTGCGGCATAATTGTCGTGTTGGTATTCCAGGTAGTGGTCAATATCGCGATGACGATGGGCCTGGTTCCGGTGGTTGGCCTACCTTTGCCGCTGATTAGTTATGGCGGCTCATCCCTGTTTATGACTGTTGTTTCGCTGTCCTTACTCTTAAGTATCGGGATGAGAAGGTCAGTATTCTAACATGTTTATTATTAATAGGTTATGTAAAAGATATCAACCCTAGCTATTGGTACAATGTGACAATTGGTCAGTTGTGCACTTGACACTTGGTGCATTTTGTGCTATACTTCCAGTGTCATTGACAAAAAGTAACGTTTGAAAAAGGCAAACCATTTGTAAGAATGGGGCGCAAAGCCACAGGTCCCGTAACGTAACAGGGATAGCTGGGTTGCCAAGCGTAGACAAAGAATATCAACATCCGGCCTTTGGCTTTGCCAAAGGCCTTTTTAATTGCGCAAAAGAGAAGACGATGATTAAAAGACCAAACAATCCTAACGGTAATGCCCATCGCGTGATTACTTTCTTGACCCGCGATGAAATTGACTTTCTGGATAAGATTGGCAAAGACGCCCTTTTTAGCTCCGGGATCAAACTTTCACGCAGTAAAATTATTTCCGCGATGGTTAATGTAATTCGTAAGCTCAATATTCAAGCCGATGGCCTGCATTCGAAAAAAGAGCTGGAGCATCGCATTATCGAAACGATAAAAAACCTGAATCTGACGCTGGCCGATAAATCCAAAAGGCAGCAGGAAAACAAAACGCCGCCAGCGAACGAGCATGAGGCTAAGGAACATGAACAAGCTTTTTAATGCGCTTACTATGACTAATCGCGGGATACGCTATAAAATGGCCATGGCCTTCACGCTGATGTCGGTTATTCCAATGCTGGTATTTGGGTATTTATTCCTGCACTACCTTTTTCCTCGGCTATCGTCTTTTTTGCACATTTCCTTAGTATTTATTTTTACGATACTTCTAATGATCGCCGGATACTATTTTGCCAAAAAGATTGTCTATCCGGTAATTAAACTCAGCGCTCATGCCCGCGGTATTGCCGATGGCAACTTCGATAAAAGATTAGATATGCCGCGTGATGACGAGATCGGCGAATTGGGCAGCACCTTGAATCACCTTTCCTTAAAACTAAAAGAGAATATTCGGGAAAATACTTTACTGCAGCATAAGACCAGAGAGCTTACCGTGCGCGATGAACTTACCGGTCTCTATAACGAACGCTATATCCGTGAGCGCTTAGACGAAGAGATTAAGCGGGCGGTGTCCTATCAACGTCCCTGCTGTTTTATGATGATGGAAATAAACCACTTCGTCAGTTTACGCGCAACCAGGGACGAGAAAGAAGCTGATCAGCTGCTGAAGAAGATCGCGCAAATCTTGCTGGCCGCGACTACGCCAATTGATAAAGTAGCGCGCTTAAACGAGACGCGGTTTAGCGTTATTTTTCCGGAAAAAAATAAAAAACAATGTCTGGAGGTTACCCAAAATTGCCGAAAAGATATTGCACGCTTGGTCCAAAGCACTTCCGGGTGGGCCGGATTAAGCATTAGCGCAGGCATTAGTTCGACACCTCTTGACGGAACTACTGTGGCCGAGCTCATCGACCAGGCGCTCTCTTTTATGGAAAGGGCCGGCAATGATGGCGAAAATAGCATTATTATTTCCTAACCGTTAGACCCCAGCTTAAAGGAGTGCTGGGTCTATCCTTTAGGATTAGGAAAAAAGGAGTATCCATATGTATGAGATGCAGAAATTACTCAGGATGGTGGTGGAGAAAACGGCGTCCGATTTACATATTACGGCTGGGGCTCCGCCGCAGTTGCGTATCGATGAAGTGCTGGTTAATGCCGGCGAACAGATCTTGATGCCCGACGATACCAAGAAACTGACCTATAGCCTTTTGGCCCAGGAAGAAATTAAGGAATTCGAGGAGAATCTGGAATTGGATTCGTCGTTCGGAATCGAGGGCCTGAGTCGTTTTCGTCTCAATGTCTACCAGCAAAGAGAAGCGGTGGGCTGTGCGATCAGAAGAATTCCCTTTGAGATTATGACGTTGGAGCAATGCGGCTTACCGGTAAAAATAGTGACGCAGATGTGCCAAAGGACAAAAGGCCTGGTACTGGTAACCGGGGCGACGGGAAGCGGAAAATCCACTTCGTTGGCGGGGATGATTAATAAAATTAATCAGGAAAGGCGCTGTCATATTATTACCGTAGAAGATCCGATCGAATATACCTTTAAGAATTTAAAGTCCTTAATCGAACAGCGCGAAGTCGGCAAAGATACCCATTCCTTTGGCGATTCGTTAAAACATATACTTAGACAGGATCCCGATGTCATTTTAGTAGGGGAAATGCGCGACTTAGAGACTATCCAGTCGGCGCTGAATATCGCCGAGACCGGCCACCTGGTCTTTGCGACCTTGCATACCTCCGATGCGGTTCAGACGGTGAATAGAATCATTGATGTCTTCCCCGCCCATCAGCAGCAACAGGTGCGCACACAGCTATCGTTTGTGCTGTTGGGAATTATGGCCCAGCAGTTAATACCCCGTCCCGGCGGGGGAAGAATATTGGCAACTGAAATACTAGTGGCCAATCACGCTATTCGCAGCCTGATCCGCGAGGCCAAAACGCACCAGGTCTATTCAGTTATTCAAACCGGTCTCAAAGAAGGAATGAGTACGATGAACCAGGCGTTATATGAACTGGTGTTACGTAATATTATTTCACAGGACGAGGCGATGCTGCGCACTACCGAACCCAAAGACCTAGAGCGATTGTTTAAAAGCTAAAGGAATAAAAAGCGTATGGAAGCACGTAAAGACCCACATGCATTTCGCGAGCAGCTCGGCGAGCTGCTCTTACAAAGAGGCGTGATTAATTCCGAGCAGCTCAAGCATGCCCTGGAGCTGCAGAGTGAGGGTAATATGCTCTTAGGGGAGATATTGTCTGAGCTTGGCTATGCCTCCGAGGAAGATATTGTCCAGGCGCTAGCGTTACAACATGATTTCCCGTATTTGCCATTGGCCAATTATGAGGTTGAGGCGGAAATTATCAAGTTAATTCCGGAGGAATTAGCGCGTCGCTACCATATTCTACCCGTAGATAAAATGGGCGATATCTTAACCGTGGTTACCGATAATCCGCTGGAGCGCTCATTTTTCAAAGAGATCGAAGCGCTGACAAAATGTAAAATTGAAATATTTGTCTCAACGTCTAGAGAAATCAAAGAGGCGATTGAGCGCTATTATAGCGAAAAGAAAAAGTAAAAAAGGTTAAACGTACGATGCCTAGATCATTAAAAGAACAATTAGTGGCTATCCTTACCGAGAACAAACTGCTTTCCCAAACGCAGCTGGAGCAGGCGCTGAAGCTGCAAAAGGAAAAAGGGGGACGCCTGAGCAACATTCTAATATCTTTAAAATTTATTCAGGAAAAAGATTTAATGCTGGCCTTAAGCAAAAGCTTGAATATTCCTCCGATTAATTTGCAAAAGATTGAGATTAAGCCCGAGGTGATTAAAGTTATTTCTGAAAAAGTAGCCCGGCATTATCAGCTCATCCCGATTGCGAAGATGTCCAATAGCCTAACCGTAGCGGTGAGCGACCCCTTGAATATTTTCGCGCTTGACGATATCCGGGCGCTGACAAACTTCAAAATTAAATCGGTGCTCAGCACCGAAGAAGACATTAAACATGCGATTAATAAATATTATTCCAAGGATGCGCTAGATATTGTCAAGGATGTAATCAAAGATAAAGAGGCAAAGATAGAGACCATTACCCAACAAGAAGCAACGGTGGATACCAAGGCGCTTCTGGAGATGATTAATGAGGCGCCGATCGTCAAGATTACCAACATGATTTTGCAGGAAGGGATTAAGAGGAAATCCAGCGATATCTTAGTTGAGCCCTTGGAAAAGACGATGCAGATACGCTATCGTGTCGATGGTATTTTGGAGCTTGGCGAGGCTCCGCCACGGAGCATGCATGATGCCATTGTGACCAGGATTAAAGTTATGTCGCGTCTGGATGTGGCCGAACACCGCCTGCCGCAAGATGGAAGATTCAAAGTCCAGCTGCCCGGAAAAGAAGTCGATTTTCGCGTCTCCGTGCTTCCTTCGAGTTTTGGCGAAAAACTGGCCCTGCGTATTTTGGATAAGAGCACGCTGATGTTAGACGTCGATAAGTTGGGGCTGGAAGAACAACCGCTCTCAGTGCTGAAAAAATGCGCCCAGCGTCCACATGGGATGATTTTAGTTTGCGGCCCGACCGGCTGTGGCAAAACCACGACCCTTTATTCTGTGCTTAAATACATTGATTCTATTGAGGATAACTTAGTAACCGTAGAAGATCCGATCGAATATCTTTTGGATGGAATCAACCAGGTAACGGCCGCTCCGGAAATCGGGCTGACCTTTGCCGCGGCGCTGCGTTCTATTTTACGCCAGGACCCGGATATTATCATGGTCGGAGAAATCCGAGATTTTGAAACTGTCGATATCGCGATTAAGGCCGCGCTGACCGGCCATTTGGTCTTAAGCACCTTGCATACTACCGATGCGCCGGGATCGCTGGTGCGCCTGGCGAATATGGGTGTGGAACCGTTTTTGATTACCGCGTCCTGTCTGATGGTGGGCGCGCAGCGGTTAGTCCGCGTGCTTTGTCCGGAATGCAAGGAAACATATCTGGCAGTGCCGGAGCTAAAGAAAAAGTTGGGAATAAAAAACGACAAAGAAATTACTTTCACCCGGCCCAAAGGCTGTGCTAAATGCGGCAACAGCGGTTACAAGGGCCGCATTGCCATCATGGAGTCATTGGAGATTACCGCTCAGATTAAGGAGTTGATTTTACAGAAAGCTCCCGAGGCACATATCAAGAATGCTGCCCGCAAGGAAGGTATGCGCACGCTGCGGGAGAATGGTTTGGCGATAGCAATGAAAGGAATTACATCAGTCGAAGAAGTGCTCAGGGTTACCGCTACGGACGAAGAGATATAATAATCGGGTTTTGCGTGGAGGTTGAAACTAAAGTGCCCAGGCTTTTGACGTTAAAAAAGAAGCTCAATGAGATCCTGCTGGAAAATAAATTAATCAGCGCCAAGGACCTTGAAAAAGCCCTAAGTATCCAGAAGGAAAAAGGGGGGCAGTTGAGCAAGATTCTTGTTGAGCAGAAAATGATTTCCCAACAGGATTTGATGGTTTGCCTGGGTACACAGCTGGGAGTGCCGCCAATCAATCTGGCCAGGTATAAAATCGATCCCGAAGTAGTTAAATTCATCCCCGAACGTATTGCCCGCCATTATATGGTCATACCAATATCCAAAATTAAGAATGTGATTAGCGTGGCCATGGCCGATCCGTTGAATATTTACGCCTTAGACGATATCAAGGTCTTAACTAAATTAGAGGTCCAGACGGTCATTACTACGCCCGACGATATTATGCAGGCAATTGACAAATATTATAAGGGTAAAATACAAGATATGGCCGATATTATCCAAAAGGCGCAGGAAACGGTGGAACTGCAGACTGTGGAAGAAGGGCCAATGCCGGGCGATATTGAAGAGCTGACTAAGGCCAGTGGAGAGGCGCCGTTGATTCAATTAGTCAATGTCGTGATTCACGAGGCCATCAAAAGTCGGGCCAGCGATATTCATATTGAACCGTTTCAGGAGCGCGTGCGTATCCGCTACCGTATTGACGGAATCTTGCATGATTCCTTTAACTTCCCCACGAAAATCAAAAATGCCTTACTTACACGGATAAAAATTATGTCTAATTTAGACATCACCCAAAGACGTATTCCCCAGGACGGCCGGTTTAAAGTGAAGGTCGAAAATAAAGAAGTCGATTTCCGCGTCTCGGTGCTGCCTACCGCTTTCGGCGGAAAAATTGTGCTTCGGGCTCTAGATAAAGCCAACCTATCTATCGGTCTGGACCAATTAGGATTTTCAGCGCACACTTTAGTTAAATTTAAGGAAGCAATTGCTAAACCCTACGGCATGATGCTACTCACTGGGCCTACCGGTTGCGGTAAGTCCACTACCCTTTATTCCATTCTCAACCAGCTTAATTCCAACGATCGCAATATCGTTACTATTGAAGACCCAATAGAATATCAGGTGGAGCGGATTACCCAAATTGCGGTCAAGCCCGAGATCGGCTTAACCTTTGCCAGCGGATTGCGCTCAATATTGCGCCAGAGTCCGGATGTAATCATGGTCGGTGAGATCCGCGACGGTGAAACCGCCGATATCGCCATTAAGGCGTCGCTGACCGGAGAACTAGTGTTGAGCACGCTGCATACCAACGATGCGGCTTCGGCAATTACCCGGCTGATCGATATGGGCGTGGAACCGTTTTTAATTGCCTCGTCCGTAATTATGGTGGCCGCGCAGCGGCTTTGCCGGCGGGTTTGCCCGCATTGTAAAGAGCCTTACGAGGTCGCCAAGTCCGTTCTGGATAGCCTGGAAATTTCCGCCCAAAAAAATACACTGTTTTATCATGGTAAAGGCTGCCCCCATTGCAATCATACCGGCTACTATGGACGGATGGGGACATTGGAGATTTTAACTGTTGACGACGCGATCAGAGAAATGATTATTAAGGGGGCCTCAAGCACACATATTAAAGACTATGCCCGTAAGCACGGCATGAGGACGCTGCGTGAAAACGGTCTGGAAAAATTTATACAAGGCGAAACAACGCTGGAAGAAGTCTTGCGGATGACCGCTGAGGAATAATAAAAGGAGAGGCCGTTATGCCTTACTTTAAATATATCGCCAAGGATCAGGAAGGTAAAACCATTAACGCCACCCTGGAGTCCAAAGACAAAAACGGGGTCGTGGAATTGTTGCGCAAGAGAGACATGGTTATCCTCTCTATAGATGAAACGAAAGATAAACCCTTTAAGGTAAAAACCAGTGGCAGCGTCCAGATCGATGACTTGGTAATCTTTTCCCGCCAATTGGCCACGATGGTCGACAGCGGAATTCCCTTGGTTCAGGCCCTGGATGTATTGCAGGAACAAATCCAGAAGTCTTACTTTAAGGGCGTTATCGGCAGTTTACGCGATGGTATCGAGACGGGCAGCAGCCTTTCCGATGCGATGGCCCAGCACCAGCGGGTTTTTTCCGACCTGTTCGTGAATATGGTGCGTGCCGGTGAATCCAGCGGTATGCTTGATGATATTATGGAGCGCGTTGCCGATTATATCGAGAAAACCGCGGCCCTGCAGCGTAAAGTAAAATCCAGTTTAATTTATCCGGCGGTAGTCGTGTCTATGGCGATTGGAATTACGGTGATTCTACTGATCAAGGTAGTACCGACATTTAAAGGGATTTTTGATAGCCTGGGGGGAGAGTTGCCGATGTTAACCCAGATTCTAATTAATGTTAGTGATTTTTTACAGCATTACTTCATGTTTATTGTCGTCAGCCTGTTTGTATTGGGAGTGACAGTGGAGCGGCTTTCCCGCACCGCTAAAGGCCGGCTTTTTATTGACCGGCTGTTATTACGTTTGCCGGTTTTTGGTTTACTCTTGCGCAAAGTGGCGATTGCCCGCTTTTCGCGGACTTTGTCTACTTTAGTCAAAAGTGGTGTGCCCATTTTGAATTCCTTAGAGATTGTTTCCGCCACCGCTGGCAATAAAGTAATCCAAATGGCCGTGGAGCAGGTGCGCAATAGTATCCGCGAGGGTGAAAACATTTCCGAACCCCTATCGCGTAGTGGTATTTTTCCTCCGATGGTCACCAGGATGATCGGAGTTGGGGAGCAAACTGGTGAATTGGAAAAAATGCTTTCTAAAATTGCCGATTTCTACGAAGAACAGGTCGATGTGGCAGTCAGCAGCATGACCTCACTTATCGAACCCCTTATCATTGTTGTACTTGGGGTGGTTGTCGGTGGCATTGTCGCCGCGATGTTCTTACCCATCTTTAAGATTACCGAGCTGATCAAATAGCCAAAAACCCCTTGACAAGAGCGGGGTTGAGTGATAAGCTTTATAGTAGGCGCTTGATGAGCGCTAAAGCTGAGTTTGGCTTTTTAGGGTTTACGGCGGTGAATCATCTTGATCTATTTTTCGCGCCAATGCCCGTTAAAGCTGAAACAGTTTAACCCATATGAGGAAGAAGGGAGGTTAGAACAAACATGTTAAGGTACAATCGCAAAGGCTTTACATTAGTTGAAATCATGATTGTAGTTGCTATCATAGCTCTCTTAGCCGCGATTGCCATACCGAACTTGCTGCGCGCGCGTTTGAATGCGAATGAAAATGCGACCGTAAATAGTTTAAAGACTCTTTGCGCCGCAATGAATTCATTTGCCGGCACTAACATCCAATCTGGTGTACCGACCTATCCGGCCGGGCTGGATAACCTGACTCCCAACGTGATTCTCTCTCCTGAGCCACCCTATCTAGATGTGGCCTGGAGTGACGCCGCTGGCCCTGTGCAGCGGTCCGGTTACTCCTACACCTATGCCGGGTCAGATGTAGATGGAAATGGGACCACCGAGAGGTTCTGGATTGACGCTATTCCGCTGTCATATCAAACCTCAGGTGTACGCAGTTTCTACATTGATGAAGGCGGTGTGGTGTATGGCGGTGATAACGCTGGTGCTGCTACCGGTGTTTATGGCACCCCCGGAGCGCCATATGTAGCTACGGAATAATTAAGAGCAAGACAATCAGATGTAAAAAGGCGGTGGATGTTTCCACCGCCTTTTTATTTTTACAATTAATGCTTGATTTTTTACGGGATTCAGGTATTATAATACTAACAATAACATAATATGGCCTATTATATTAAGATTAATAAAGAAAAAGGGTTTAGTTTAATAGAAATATTGATTGTTTCGGCAATTTTGGTCATTATGTCCACGATTGCTATACCGGCTTTACTGCGCCAAAGGCTTAATGCTAACGAGAGGGCAACGATAAAAAGTTTAAAAACACTCTACCTTTCTTTGAATTCTTTTGCGGCCAGAAATATCCAGGGTGGTATTGCGATCTTTCCCGCCAACCTTGATGCGCTGACTGCCAACCAGATTGCCTCTCCTGAGCCACCATATCTGGATGTAGCCTGGAGTGATGCCGCTGGCCAAATATTCAGATCCGGTTATCAATATAGCTATCGTCCCTTTGATTCCGCTGACCCCGATGGTACCGCCGATCGGTTCTGGATCGACGCCATTCCTGCTGGCTATCAAAGCTCAGGTGTGCGTAGTTTCTATGTTGACGAGGGCGGGGTAGTCTATGGTTTTGATAATGCCGGTATAGCCACGGGCGCTTATGGTATTCCGGCAGGTTGGGTTGCTGCGGAGTAAATAAACCTGATGAGTAAAGAAAAAATTATAATCGGTCTGGATATTGAGAAACATTCCCTTAACCTGGTGAAGTTGGCCAAAGGGGCTAGCGGTGAAATCAAACTGCTGGATTTCGCTAGCGTATCCTTAAGCCCGGAATTGGCCCCAGCGGAAAAGGCGCGCCAGCTGGAAAACTTTGTGCGCGCCAAGGGGATTAACGCCCTGGCCGTGAACGTCGGCATCTCCGGGGAAACGGTAGTAGTCAGGTATATTGATTTACCGAAGATGAAAAAAAACGAAATCTCCCAGGCCCTGGCCTATGAAGCCCAGCAGTATATTCCGTTTAAAATGGAAGAAGTAATTTTTGATTTTCATCCGCTCAACGTTGCCCCCACGGGCAATAACCGGATGAAGGTGCTTTTGGTCGCCGCCAAAAAACAAGCGATTCTCAATTTCATCAAGTCAATTCAGCAAGCCGGCCTTAGGCCTAATCTCATTGACGTCAATTCGTTTGCGCTGATTAACTGTTTCACCGTCAACGGGCCAAAAGTAAAAGAAAGCGATATCTACGCTGTCTTGAATCTCGAGTTTGACGTGGTCAATATTAATATTCTTCAGGGTGGGTTGCCTTTTTTTACCCGTGATATTTCTTTGGAAGAGGCCAATGCGATCTCGGCCGCAAAAGGCGAAGCAAAGGCGGAACTGTTTGCGCCGGCCATGCCGCTCTTAGCCAGTTTAATCCGTGAGGTCAAAATTTCAATTGATTATTTTGAGAGCGAATTTGAAAAACAGGTGCCAATATTATATTTAAGCGGAGCAGGCGCGAAGTTTCCGGAGCTGGTGCAGGCTTTTTCCAGCCAACTCGGCCGGGAAGTTTTGCTTTGGGATCCCTTGCGTACCTTTGCGGTTGATGCCGCGCTGGGTGACAGGCAGTTACTAAAAGATACTTCTATACAATTAGCCTTGGCCAGTGGCTTGGCGTTACGGGGAATATGAGCGTGGAGAGAAGCGGTTTCACCTTAATTGAATTGATGATTGCTGCCGCGGTTTCATCGGTGGCGCTATTGGGCATTTTGGGTGTATTTAGCGGTTGTTTCGGTGTTGACGAATCGGCGGGACAGCTAACTATTGCCGTCAACGGCGCACGTTATAAGATTGAAGAAATGCGTACCGAACGCGATATGGGCAACCCCCGTGCCGCCGGGCATTATAACGAAACCATCCCCAATTGTTCCTTAGCGCACAGCGTGGCGATTGATATTATTGACGACGGATCGGACCCGGATGGCGTTAGCGAAGCGACGTTATACTGGATAAGCGTTTCGGTCACCTGGATGACGCGTGGCGGAAGAATCATCGGCGAAGATGACGGTACCGGAGGCGGCGCTGCGCTTGACGGCATCCTTAATGGCGGCGAAGATAGCAATAATAATAATTTACTTGATTCGCCGGCGCAGATAGTTACTTTAATGAGGCTCTAGAGATGCGCGAACGCGGTTTTACTTTAATCGAACTGATGATTGTATTAACGGTATTTGGTTTAATTCTTGGTGCGATCTTTGCCGTAATGTATGTAGGCAAGCAGTCCTGGTCGCAAGGCGGGACAAAGGTGGAAATACAACAAGAAGCGCGCCGGGCAATGGAAGAGATAGTGCGCGAACTGCGCGAAAGTGCCCAGGATGTTGTGACTGGCGTGCTTGCTGACGGAACTGCTTATAATGCGATTACCTTTCGTATGCCCGATGATATCGATGGCGACGGAGATGTATTGGACGCTAACGGCGTTATTGAGTGGGGAACTCCGATTTCCTTTTCTGTAGGCGGTATAAACAATGAGCAGCTTTTACGCACCAGCGCGGGCAATACCACGGTTCTTGGCAATCATGTGGTCAGCCTGCAGTTTACTCGCAATGCAGCTACTCCCAATGTTATCGAAATCGACATCCAAACCCAACGGACTTCCCAGGAACAAAGGGTTTTTCAGGCGGCGTTAAGCTCAAAGGTGACACTGAGGAACTAATGCGCCAAGAAAAAAAGCTAAAGCGTTTTCTGTTTGTGAAAAACAAAAAAGGTATTGTGCTGGTTGCCTGTTATTTTGTTATTGCTACGCTGGCGGTATTGGGTAGTGCATTTCTGGCCCGGAGCGTAAGCGAACAAAGGTTTGCCGAAAGGCAGCGCTCTTCGACACAGGCATTTTATTACGCCGAAGCCGGCCTGGAGAGGGCGGCGTGGTACCTCACCGATGTGGCGCCCGATGGCTCAAATGATGGTAACTGGCGTACTAGCAATTATCCGGCGCAGCCAGGAACAGGCGTAAATGACCCGCGGCAGGAAACATGCTCGGATGGTAGTTATATTATTTGGGTAGAGAACGAAGACAGTGATGTGCGTATCTATGCCCGTGGCACATCCGGAGGTATTACTCGAGAGCTTACTCAGCGGATTTCGGTGGATTCCATTCCTGCGCCTTTTGAATATGCCGTCTATGTCGGCGGAGCAATTAACGATTCCGGGGCGACTAATCTCACGGTCAATGGCGATACACAAGAAGATGGTCCGGAATTGCCAACTGTAGATATGGCTTATTTCAGCGGTTTAGCTATCCCGAGCCAAAGGATTACCGGAAACTATACTTTTGTCGCCGGTACCTATAACGGTGTTTGGTACATTGACGGCAATGTGAATATCGAAAGCAATGTGACGATTAACGGTTCGATTATTTCCACGGGTCATATTTCCACGGCCGGTTTTAACACGATTACGGTCAATGCTACCTTGCCGCAGCCGGCTTTGATCGCCCAGGGTAACTTTGATTTTAAAGACAGCTCGGTGATTACGGTCAACGGCATTATTTATGTCGGCGCAGATATGACTGGAAACTTTCTCTTGCAGCAGGCGGAAAACATTACCTTTAACGGCACGCTGATTGTCGCCGGAAATCTCAATATCCAAAATAGCAATATGGTGGCCATTACTTATGATGAAGAGGCCATGGAAGATCCGCCGGTAGGTTTTTCCGGTTCGGGTGAAGTGCGACTTGTGGAACATGATTGGCAGGAATTTTAACCAGAGATGCGCTTAAGATGATTGAAATTAATCTTTTACCCACGGAATTACGCGAAAAGAAGACCTTGGCCGTGCCGCAGATATTTCAGGCTAAGCTTGTGGGGATAGTTGTGCTTTGCATTTTAGCTACGCATCTTTTGCTGATTGTGGTGGCTGCAATGAGCGCAAAGCGGTTGGCTCACTTTAAGGTGAAACTGCAGACGCTTACTCCTAAGGGCAAAGAGGTCGCGCAACTCCAGGTAGAACTTAACGAAGCCAATAAAAAGATTCCGATGATTGAGCAGTTGATGCAAAATCGCATACTTTGGTCAAAAAAGCTCAGCCGGGTAAATGACCTAATGGTGCCTCGCGTGTGGTTGAGTGAGTTTTCTCTCAGAGAAGAGAAAGAAGAATTAGAGAACAAGGGTACGGGAAAACTGCTTATTATCCGCGGTAGTGCCGCTTCGCGTACCAAAGATGAGCCGGCTCTGGTCGGTATGTTTATGCAGAACTTGAAAGACGACCCAGTTTTTTCGGAAGATTTTTCGGATATAGAATTAGGCCCGATCCGCAAAAGGTTGATTGGGGACACCGAGGTCATGGATTTTAATTTATATTGCCGGATTAAACCGGAACGCATAAAGGCCTTATCACGATGAACCCAGGCGCATCTTCTGCAGAACTAGGTAGCCAAAAAATTAAGGAAATACTTTCCGATAAAAATACGCAGAACGCCATTCTTATCGTTTTTTTGGTATTGAGTTATATGCTTGTCCTTTTCTTGCCCAAGGCCAAGGCGATAGTGCGTAATGCTTCACAGGCAGCAAAGGTAAAGGTCGAAATTGTAAAATTGGAGAAGGATTGGGCCGGTAGTAGCGCCATTGAACAAAGGATCAACCAACTCAACGAAAAAATTGATTTTTACGAAAAAGAACTGCCCGGAGAAAAAGAAGTCCCAGCGGTATTGCGCTACCTTTCGGAATCGGCGCGCAAGCTCAATGTGAAAATTACCGAAATTAAGCCGGCTGATCAGAATGAAATTCCGGGAGAAGAAAGCTCAGCAATTTATTTTAGCGTGCCGATTTTGCTGAAAGCGGAATGTGGTTATCATCAGTTGGGCCGCTTTATTAGCGATTTGGAGAGCGCCGACCGGTTTATGAAAATTAGTGATATTAAAATCATGCAAAATTCAACTGACCCCGTAAGCCACTATGTGCGTCTGACGGTGGTTACCTATGTGCTAAGACAATGATCCGCCAACGCGTTTTTATTTTTTTAGGAATTTTTTTAATGCCTTGCCTGGCCTTTAGGTTTTGCGTGGCAGAAGAAGATCTGTTTGCCTATAAGGACAGTGGAAAGCGCGATCCTTTTATAGCTTTAGTTAGCGAACAGGGCCGCTACATCGCCGAAAGCGGAGAAATGTACTCATCAAATGAGTTGCGGGTGAGCGGTATTTTGTGGGATCCCGAAGGTAAAAGTTCGGCGTTAATTAATGACCAGATGGTGGCCGAAGGCGAAACATTTTACGGTTTCCTGATTAAAGAAATTCGTCAAGACCATGTTACTGTTTCCCGTGATGGCCAAGACTATACCATCTGGGTTATCGGAGAAAAGGAGGATCATCAATGAAAACGAAATGGGTAAAAATGCGGGCGGTATTTTTACTCTTAGGCGTAGGGATATTCCTGGCGGTTTACGGGCAGACATTTCAGCCGGTGTTGCAGGCGCAACAGGAACAGGCGGTAACGGAATCAGAGGAGCCCATAGCGCTTTTGCCGCCAGCGGCAGAGCAGGCGCAAGAACCGCTATCAGCGGAGTCGGCGCAGGCGCTGGAAGAAGCTAGCACAACTAAGCCGGAGAATATCACGGTTGATTTTAAGGATGCCGATATCCACGATGTGCTCAAGATTATCGCTTATAAAAGCGGGATAAATATTGTTGCCGGTAAAGATGTGATTGGCACGGTGACTATTCGCCTGGTCGATGTGCCTTGGGAGCGGGCCTTAGAAGTGATTCTGAAAAATGCCGGATTTGTCTATGAACGCGATCAGGATATCATTCGGGTAACCACGATTGACAACTTAAGCAAGGAAGAACTATCTACTGAAATCTTCATTCTTAATTATGCCGATGCCGAGCAAATTTCCGAATCGATTAAATCGATGCTTACCTCCCGGGGCAGTATTAAATTTGACGAGCGGACTAATCAGGTCGTGGTTACCGATGTACCGACCAATTTGTATAAAATCGGTAAGGTCGTGGAGAAGCTCGATCAGCGGACTCATCAGGTAGTCATTGAGGCGAAGGTAATTGAAACGACCTTAGCTGATGACGAAAATTTAGGGATTAATTGGACCGCGCAGGTCTCGGCAAACGGCGCTACCCGGCCGCTAATGTTTCCTTGGGCTTACTATAAATCGTATGGCAAGACTGGATTAGAATATTTCCCGCAAGTAGATACTACCGCGGATGAGTTTGCGGCCAGCCAGTCCAACGGTTTTCCCTATGCGCCTTACGCCAATCAAACCGAAGGCGGAGATTTTCGCTTTGGGACTTTGAGCTTTGAGAATTTACAAATGATCCTCAATCTATTAAGGACGCGCAGCGATACCAAAACTCTTTCTAATCCCAGTATAGTTACATTAAATAATAAAGAGGCGGTCATTCATGTCGGTGAAGATTTCGGTGTGCCTACCTACGAACGCAATACTTCTACGGGAACGATGGAGATTACCGGCTATACCACCAGAAAGGTCGGCGTAAAGCTAACCGTTACGCCCCATGTGAACGCCGAAAAAGAAATTGTGATTGATATGCATCCTGAAGTGAGCGCTTTTGTGCGCAATCAAATTTTTGGCGATATTGAGGTTCCCGTTTTTTCGGTGCGCGAAGCCACTACGCAGATTATGGTCAAGGATGGGGACACGATTGTTATCGGTGAGCTGATCTCCGATACTAACATTGATGCGGTACGTAAAATACCGATCCTGGGTGATATCCCTTTAATCGGGCATATCTTCCGCAGTACCACCAAAGGCGTGGATAAAACTGATTTAATCATTTTTATTACTGTGCGCCTAATTGATACCGAAGGCAAAAAAATTGCCCAACAACAGACGAAAGCCGAAGAAAAATGAACCAAGAAATACTGATTAATGTTGAGCTGCAGGAAAAGCGGGTGGCCATTATCGAAGGCCGGACGCTGGAGGAGTTTTACGTTGAACGCCAGGGGGCGCAACGGCTGGTCGGCAACATTTATAAAGGCGTGGTTGATTCGATCGTCCCGGCCATTGGCGCGCTATTTGTAAACATCGGTTTGGAGAAGAATGGGTTTCTCTATGCCCAGGATTTGACCCTTCCCGACTATGAAAAGATGGCTGAGCTGATTGACCGGCCTTCTACCGAAGGGGTAGGGCCTAACGGTAGAACTAAATCGCAACATATCGATATTAAAGAAATGTTCAAGGTTGGGCAGGAGCTAATGGTCCAATTGGTTAAAGAACCGTTGAGTACCAAGGGCGCCCGTCTGACGCCGCATGTTTCCTTACCAGGGAGGTTTCTTGTGCTGATGCCCGGGGCACATCATGTGGGCATCTCGCGGCGCATCCAGGACAATAAAGAAAGAGCCCGCCTGAAAGAATTGCTCAAGAGTATCAAGCTTCCCGCGCAGGGAGGTTTGATTGTGCGTACCGCCGGTTTTGGCGCCACCAGGCGGGAGTTTTTGCAAGATTTACATTACCTGACTAATCTCTGGCGCAGGATTAAGCTGGCCTACCAGAAAAAGTCCACCCCGGGTTTAATCCATGAGGAATACGATTTGGTGCTGCGTACGGTAAGAGACAGTGTTACGGTACAGACCGCCCGCCTGTTAGTTGACTCCAAAACAGAATATAAAAATATTATCTATTTCCTGAGCGCTGTGGCTCCGCATTTACGCAACCGCATTCATTACTACGGCGCCGATGTGCCGCTGTTTGAAAGAAGAGGGGTAGAGGACGAAATTACCAAAATCTTTGAACGCAAGGCCGCCTTGCCTTCCGGTGGGCATATTATGATTGAACCGACCGAGGCCTTGGTGGCTATCGATGTGAACAGTGGAAAATTTACCCGCAAAAAAGACCCCGAAGAAACCGCTTATCAGGTTAATCTCGAGGCCGCCCGGGAAATTGCCCGCCAGGTTCGCTTGCGTGATATGGGGGGTATTATTATTATTGATTTTATTGATATGAAGTTTGCCTCCCATCGCCAGAGTGTGTTAGCTGCGCTTAGTGAAGCGCTAAAACGCGACCATCATGCCAAGACGGATATCTCCACAATATCAGAACTGGGATTAGTCCAAATGACCAGGCAGAGAGTGCGAAAAAGCCTGGAGAGCGTGGCTTATCAGACCTGTCCTTACTGTCAGGGCAAGGGATTAGTAAAATCGCCGGCAACTTTGGCCATTATCGCCCTGCGCCGGATTAAAAAGATCTTCCAAAGAAGCAAAAAACGCACTATTCTGGTACAGGCCCACCCCGATGTAGCCTCATATCTGGTAAATGAAAATCGGCAGACCATCGCCACCCTGGAAGGGACATTCAAGGCCAAAATTTTAATTAAGCAAGACGTGTCGATTCATATGGAAGATGTTACCATAGAGACTGTCTAAACACTTGACAGCGGCGAAGTTATGTGGTAGCATATTTCTTCCATTTTGAGTTGAACAAGGAGACCAAGCCAATGTATGCAATAGTCGCAGTAGGGAATAAACAATATAAGATTACCGAAAATGACCAAATTGTGATCGAGAGGACAACTGCCCCGCGCACACACAAGTTGTCTTTAGATAAGGTGCTGGTGATGGTAAAGGATAAGAAAATAACTGTCGGTACTCCTTATATCAAGGACGCTAAAGTAGAGTGTGAAGTTTTGGCCCAGGTCAAGGGCGAGAAAAAGATTGCCTACCGGTATCGCCGGCGGAAAAGTTCACAGTCAAAAAAAGGGCATCGCCAAAAATGCCTCTTACTGAAAGTAAAAAACATAAAAGTAGGATAGAAATGAGGATCAGAAATGGCACATAAAAAAGGATTAGGCAGCTCGCGCAACGGTCGCGATAGCCACTCGCAACGATTAGGCGTAAAACGCTTTGGCGGAGAATTAGTAAGCGCCGGCAGCATCATTATTAGGCAAAGAGGGACGCGGTATTTCCCCGGCTCTAACGTAGGCATGGGAAGGGACCACACGCTTTTTGCTAAAGTGGATGGATTGGTTGAATTCCTCAAGCCGCGTGTCGTGAGCGTAAAGGCTCAAGCGCGTATCTTAAATGACCGATAAGGTTAAAATTTTTGTCAAGGCAGGAAACGGGGGTAACGGCTGCAACAGTTTTCGGGGCTTAAAGTTTACCCGTTCCCGTAGGGCCGACGGTGGCCATGGTGGAAATGGCGCCGATATAATTTTTAAGGTTGATCGTAACCTGCTCTCACTTGATGAATTTAAGTTTCGGCAGCATTGTTATGCCGAACACGGCAAGGCCGGCGAATCAAATAAAAAAAAGGGGGCGGATGCGCGCCCCTGTATTATTAGAGTCCCCCCGGGCACGATTGTGCGCGACCTAAAATACGATATCGTCTTGCGCGACCTGGTGAATCCCGAGGAAGAGTTACTGGCAGCAAAAGGAGGCCGGGGCGGCAGGGGAAATGTCGTGACCAACGAAGCGATGGACGGTACGCTCGGGGAAGAAAAACAGTTGCTTTTGGAATTAAAACTTATCGCCGATGTCGCTGTAATCGGGTATCCTAACGCCGGCAAGTCCACCTTATTAAGTAAACTCACCCAAGCCCGCCCGAAAATTGCCAACTATCCCTTTACGACCACAACCCCTTTTTTAGGGGTATTAGTTTTTTCCGATTTCAAAGAGCCGCACTCACTCACGTTGATCGAGTTGCCGGCATTGGTGGATGGTGCGCATCAGGGTAAGGGCCTGGGCGCGGAGTTTTTACGCCACGGCGAAAGGGCAAAAGCAGTATTGTATGTCCTGGATATGTCCGGCCAAGAAGGCCGCGACCCGATCGATGACTATCGCCATTTGGCGCAAGAGTTACTGCACTATAATCCCGGCTTGGCCCAAAAAAATAAAATCATTGCCGCCAATAAAATGGATCTTCCCGGAGCAGAAGAAAGATACAAACGCTTTTTGGCGAAAACTAAAGAAAAGGTCTTAGCGATTAGCGCCCTGCAAAACACTGGAATAGAAGCGCTCGCTAAGCAATTAAGAAGTATTTTGAAATAGGATAAACGATGGAGAAACACAGATTACCTTTTAAGGTGCAAAGAGTAGTGGTAAAAGTAGGTACGCGGATTCTGACCACCAAAGACTACCATCTGGACAAGACTTGGATTAAAAAGCTGGTTGCGCAAATTACCCAGTTGATGGAAAAACATATTGAGGTAATTTTAGTTACTTCCGGAGCTATTGGGGCGGGAATGGGCATGCTCGGATTAAGCTCAAGGCCGAAATTACTTCCCCAGCAGCAAGCGGCGGCCGCAATCGGCCAGAGCCAACTGATGCGGGTCTATGATACTTTTTTTCGGCGGCATAAACTGTTAACCGCTCAAGTCCTCTTAACGCGTGAGGACTTGGTCAGCCGCAAAAGGTATCTCAATGCCAAGAATACCCTATTGACTTTATTGAGCCACAAAAACGTCATCCCGATTGTTAATGAAAACGATACCGTGTCAGTTGATGAGATAAAATTTGGCGACAATGACTATCTCTCCGCCCAGGTGGCGAGCCTAATTGGCGCCGAGCTTTTAATTATATTATCCGATGTCGATGGGCTTTATGCTACCCGGCCGACGAAGGATGCGGTTGCAAACAAACTCAGCCAAACTGTTATTGCTACAGTCGAAAAGATCGATGGTGAAATTGAAAAAGTGGCCACAAAAAGCGCAAGCGTAGTGGGCACTGGGGGCATGATTAGTAAATTAGCGGCAGCGAAAATCTGCGCTGCTTCCGGTACGGCTTGTATCGTGGCCAACGGCACAACCGAAAATGTGCTGCTGAAGATTATCGAAGGCGAAAATATCGGAACGCTTTTTTCCCCTAATCCTGCACAATTGGAAGCGAAGAAGCGTTGGATCGGTTTTAGCGCCCGTCTTAAAGGACAGATTTTTGTTGATGGCGGGGCGGCAATAGCGCTGATTGAGAAAAAGAGGAGCTTATTGCCCAAGGGTATCGTCAAGATCCGCGGTAATTTTGCCATTGGCGATACAGTGAGCGTTCTTGATCAGCACAATCATGAATTTGCCCGCGGTTTAGTAAATTACTCGGCGCAGGAGCTGATCAAGATTAAGGGGCATAAGAGCGATCAAATTCAGTCAATCCTGGGATATAAATATTATGATGAAGCTATTCAACGTGATAATTTGGTGATTGTCAAGGATTAAGCGATGAATACAGCTCAAGCAGTGGTAAAAATGGCCAAAGCGGCCAAGGCGGCGGCGCAAGAGTTATCCGGTATGCCCAGCGCTGCAAGAAATAAAGCTTTGCTGGCGATGGCGCAAAGCCTGCGCAAAAACTCTAGCTATATCTTGAGGGCCAACCAAAAAGATCTTGCGCAAGCCCAAAAACAGCGTTTAGCTGCCGCGTTGGTAGAGAGATTGGCGCTGAATGAAAAACGTATTGGCCAAATGAGCGCCTCGCTGGAAGTGATCGCCGCTTTAGCCGATCCCTTAGGCCGGATACTGCGAACTATTGAACGGCCTAATGGGTTGCACATCGAAAAAGTCAGTGTCCCTATCGGTGTCATCGCGATCATTTATGAGTCCCGGCCGAATGTGACCGCCGACTGTATTGGATTATGCCTGAAGGCGGGCAATGCCGTGATTCTGCGCGGAGGGCGCGAGGCGATTAATTCCAATATTGCTATTTATACCTTGTTGCAAAAAGAATTGGTAAATTTTAGCTTGCCTGAACATGCCGTAGGCCTGGTTAAAAGCACTGAGCGCCAAGCCGTGGATATTCTCCTTGGCTTATCCCAGTACATTGATCTGGTAATTCCCCGTGGGGGAGAGAGTTTAATTACCCACGTTAGCGAAAAGTCCAAAATTCCGGTGATTAGACACTATAAGGGAGTATGCCATACCTATGTGGATAGCGATGCGGATTTAGCGATGGCCCGTAAGGTCGCACTCAATGCCAAAGTGCAGCGGCCAGGTGTGTGCAATGCCATGGAGACATTGCTGGTAGACAAAAAGATTGCCGCCCGCTTTTTACCGGACATGTTAGCGGATTTACAAAGGCGAGGAGTGGAAATTAGAGGTGATCCCGCGACCCGCAAATTCGGCCGGGGAATTAAGTTAGCAAAGGAAAGCGACTGGTTTACGGAGTATCTGGACTTAATTCTTTCGGTCAAGATAGTTTCAGGGCTAGAAGAGGCGATTATCCACGTTAACCACTATGGCTCAAGCCATTCTGATGCCATCATTACCGAGAACCGCAATAAAGCCAAAGAATTTCTCTCTCGAGTGGACAGCGCTTGCGTCTATGTCAATGCATCAACCCGTTTTACCGACGGCTTTGAATTTGGTATGGGAGCCGAAATGGGCATTAGTACCGATAAACTGCATGCCCGTGGCCCGATGGCGCTGGAAGAACTCACGACTTATAAGTACCAGATTACCGGTAATGGTCAGGTTAGGACATAACAATGCAATGCTCGGGACGAATCGGAATACTCGGCGGCACATTTAATCCCATTCATGCCGGACATTTAGTCTTAGCTGAGCAGGCCTGGCAGCAACTGCGTTTGGAGCAGGTATTGTTTGTCCCTTCAGCCGCACCGCCGCATAAGGCCCAGTACAGTGTAGCTCCGGCCCAGGCAAGATACCGCATGGTGGAGTTGGCCATTTCCTTTAATCCGCACTTTGCCTTGTCCGATATAGAACTAAGAAGAAAAGGCCCGTCTTATTCGATTATAACGGTGAAACAACTACGCAAGCTATATCCGAAAAAGAAATTGTTTTTTCTGGTCGGCTCGGATTTCCTACGCGAATTCCCCTTTTGGAAAAAAATCAGGCAGTTGCGCAAGCTTTGCACCTTTGTGGTTGCCCGCCGGCCGGGATATAAAATTAAGCATTTGCCTAAAGACATGTGCACGCTGCAAGTGAATGCGCTCGATATATCTTCAACTGATATCCGCCGGCGTTTACGCGGCAAGGAATCGATCCGTTATCTTGTGCCGGAACAAGTGCGCAGCTACATTTTGCGTAAAAAACTTTACGCTTCTTAAAATTATTGCATCTGGATTAAAATTGTGCTAAAATAAAACGGTTTAACATCTTAAAGGAGGTGGATGATGGACGCGTATTGTGTAAAATGCAAGGCCAAGAAAGAGATGACCGATGGAAAAAAGGTGACCATGAAAAATGGGCGCAATGCCATGAAAGGCAAATGCCCTGATTGCGGCACTACTCTTTTTAGAATTATGAAGTAGGGAGGGACACGCTATAAATTCTCGATCCAAGGCGTTAGCCATTGCTTGTGCCGCTGAAGACAAAAAAGCGCTCGATACCGTTATCTTGGATATGCGTAAGATTTCCGATATCGCCGATTTTTTTGTTATTACGAGCGGCAGTTCTACCCGCCAAGTAAAAGCAATCAGCGATCACATTATGGAGAAGCTTGGGGCGAAAGCCAAGCGGCTCCGGCAGATTGAAGGGTATCACCATGGGCTCTGGGTTTTGCTGGACGTCAGCGATGTGATCGTGCATATTTTCCATCAGCAAACGAGGGAATTTTATAACCTGGAAAGGTTATGGGGTGATGCGCCGATTGTTCCTTTGAAAAGCCCAAAAAAGCAGGCAAGATCATGAAGACGCAAGGAGTATCCTTGCGTCTTCTTTATCAGAAATTGCGTAAATGGGTACATTCAGCAGACGACTAATTTCATCAATTCTTTTACTGGTTGTTTTTACCAGCCTGTCCTATTTCTTTTTCCTATTTCGGATTTCCAATGAAATCTTTAAGGTTGAGAGTATTGAGAGCCTGCGCCATATCATTTTTGTCTCAGGCCTGGCGATTACGACGCTGGCGGCAATCGGCGCCTTTTCACTATCCTTTTTGCTGACGAAAAGGCTCAGGCGCCCGGTACAAGAGCTGGTGAAAGCGACTAAGGCCCTCTCGCGAGGCGACTTTGATCAACATATCAAGGCGCGCTCTTTTACGGAAATTGAAGAGTTGATTTTTAATTTCAACTACATGGTCCAACAGCTTAAACACCTGGATCAGGAATCGAAAAAATACAGCAAAAATTTAGAGAAAATTGCGCGCGACCGGGCAAAAGACTTAAGCTATATTTATAAGATTAGCCGCGAGGTTTCCTCATCCCTAGAATTAGATGAAGTGTTGGATGCCGTGATTAAAAGGACAATGGAGGCGCTGAGCTTACGGGTCTGCACAATACTGTTAGTGGAAGAGGTTAGTGAAAGCGGTTTGAAGGTTGCCCGTTCGCAAGGTATGAATATAAAACGGGTAGAGAGCCAGGCAATCAAAAAAGGTGAAGGCATATCCGGCTGGGTGTGGGAAAAAAGAGAGCCGCTGTTAATTAAGGATATCGATCAGGATAACCGTTTTATCGGCCGGGAAAAAGAAAAGTATTATTCGGGCAGCATCATTGCCGTGGCCTTGGAGGCCAAGACAAAAATTATCGGCGTAATCGTCGGTAATAATAAAACTGGCACCGAGACATTCGAAAAGAATGATTTACTGCTTTTGCAGGAGATCGCCTGCGAGTCGGCGATTGCCATCGAAAATGCGCTTTTATACAAAAGCCTAAAACAAATCTACGTACACACTATTTCGGCGCTGGCCGGGGCCCTGGATGCCAAGGATCACTATACCCGCAGCCATTCGGAGAACGTGACCAGATATGCCGTGGCTATTGCTAAAGAGATGGGGCTTTCCGAGGTTCAGACTGAGCTGATTCGCCAGGCCTGCCAGCTGCATGACCTAGGCAAAATCGGAATTCACGACTATATCCTCAGCAAGAAAGGAAAGCTTTCCCCGGAAGAGTGGGAAGAGATACGTGCGCACGCCCTGCGCGGCGCACAGATTTTAAAACCGATTGAATTTTTAAGCGAGGTTGCCGAACTCATTCAGCAACATCATGAACGTTACGACGGTTCGGGCTACCCGATGAAATTGAGCGGCCAGGATATTCAACTGGGAGCGCGGATTATGTCTGTAGCCGACTCGTTTGACGCGATGGTCTCAGCGCGGCCGTACCGCCGGGCATTCAGCTTGTCCAAGGCCATAACCGAACTGCAAGGCAATAGCGGATCGCAGTTTGATCCTGGTATAGTCAAAGTATTTTTAAAGGTATTGGAAGATAATCCCGGGCTAATTCCCCCGGCGGAACAAAATAAAGAATAATGGATCTACAAAGCGAAATTATTGTACTGTTGAGACAAATTGCGGCCAAGATTGATAGTGCTATTGCCGAGGATGAGTCTCTTGGCCTTCTGGAGGTGCCGAAAAGCCGGCAGTTTGGCGATTTCAGTACCAATCTGGCGATGCTCTTGGCTAAAAAAACACAAAACTCTCCCTTGGAAATCGCGGCGCAAATAAAAAAGGATTTGGAAAGCGCACTCGGCACTGTAGCTCTGGGAAAAAAAATCGCGAAGGTCGAGATTAAAGGCCCGGGGTTTATTAATTTTTTTGTGCACGCAGAGTGTTTATCTGCGATTTTAGACGAAATTCATGACCAGAAAAACAATTTTGGCAAGCTTTATCTTGGTAAGGGCGCGAAAATACATCTGGAATTTGTCAGCGCCAATCCCACCGGGCCGTTAAACGTGGCGCATGGGCGCCAGGCCGCATTCGGAGATACACTGGCCAATATGCTCCAGCGTAGTGGCTATGCGGTAACCCGAGAGTATTACTTGAATGACGAAGGCGTGCAGATGAATATTTTAGGTGAATCAACCCGCGCTAAGTATCTTAAACTTGTTGGCCGGGAGGCCGAATTTCCCGCTGACGGTTATAAGGGCAAATATATTGATGAACTGGCCGCGCTGATTGCCAAAAAATACGGCCGCAAGTTCGCCGATAGGAAAGACGAGCGCTGCCGGGAATTTTTTGTCCAGTTCGCCGGCAATGAAATCCTAGCGCAAATCAAAAAAGATTTGCGTGATTTTGGCGTCGAGTATGACAGCTGGTTTAGTCAGCGCAAGCTTAACCGTTCCGGTAAGATTACCGAGGTTTTAGATTATCTGAAGAAAGAAGGCTTCCTGTTTCAAAAAGAAGGAGCCTGGTGGTTGGCCTCAACCCGGTTCGGAGATGATAAGGACCGCGTAGTCATCAAAAGCGATGGCAATCTGACCTATATTGCCCCGGACATCGCCTACCACAAAAGTAAATTTTTACGCGGGTATACCCGCCTGATTAATATCTGGGGACCGGATCATCACGGGTACATCTCACGGATAAAAGCGGCGGTGAGCGCACTCGGCTATGATGCTCAAAGCCTGACCGTGCTCATTGCCCAGCTAGTTAGCCTGGTCAAGGCCGATCAAGTGATTCCAATGTCTACGCGGCAGGGCCAATATGTCAGCTTAGCGGATATTATTCACGCCGTTGGCAAAGATGCCGCGCGCTTTTTCTTTTTAATGCGCAAGAGAGATTCGCACTTGCAATTTGATTTAGAGCTGGCTAAAAGCCAGTCGATGGAAAATCCCGTCTATTATATTCAATATGCCCATGCCCGCTGTTGCAATATCCTCAAACTCGCCAATTCTGTCGCCAGGATGAAGATGCCCTGGAGCCGTAGCGTAGATTTGGCTTTATTAGACAAACCGGAAGAGGCGGCTTTGATTCAGACGCTGGGCGCGTTTCCCGCGGTGATCGAATATTGCGTCAATACTTTAGAACCTCACCGGATTACTTCCTACCTGCAGGATTTGGCCAAAGACTTCCATCATTACTATGAAAAACACCGGGTGGTGACGCAAGATATCAAGCTCACCCGGGCGCGACTTTACTTGGTTGAGGCCACGCGCATTGTCTTGCGTAATGGCCTGCGGCTGATGGCAATTTCGGCGCCAGAGAAAATGTAACCCAGAAGGATAGCACCTTGGCTTAATCCTTTCTGGATAGCCCTTCGCAATTTCATAAGGATAGACTTTTAGTCCCATGTTCTCCACATTCTCGCTTTATCTTAATCAAACCATTGACCGGGAAGAGATTATCCGCACTTTTACTGCGTACCATTATCGCTCTTGTGATCAGGTGAGCCAGGAAGGGGATTCTAGCCATCGTGGAGGAATTATTGACGTCTTTGCAGTTACCTTTGAGAACCCGATCCGGATTGAATTATTGTCTAATCGTATACATTCCCTGCGCAGTTTTGATATAATCTCGGGGCTGACTCTGGAAAACCATACCTCGGTTATTATTTTACCGCGCTATGTATTCCAGGACGGCCGGATCAGAAAAACCTACACCGGCTACGGCGATGCCTTGCCCATTGCGCATTTTGTGGATATAGCGGTTAACGACCTTGTCGTCCATGTGACCCATGGCATCGGTCGCTACTTAGGGATCGAAAAAATACAGCAGGAAAAGCGTTACCTCGACCACATGGTGATTGAATTTGCCGATCAGGATAAATTATATGTGCCGCTGGCGGATTTACATTTGGTGAATAAATATATTGGATTTGAGGGACGTGCGCCGAAACTTTCTAAATTGGGATCCAAGGCTTGGCAGCGGATAAAATTAAGGACAAAGAAAGGAATCTTTTCCTTAGCCAGCGAGATGATCAGAATTCAAGCGGCGCGCTCAAGCCTGAAAGGTTTTAGTTTTTCAGCCGACCATCAATGGCAAAAACAGCTGGAGGAATCATTCCCTTACGAAGAGACGGCCGATCAAACTAAGTCGATCAATGAGGTAAAACGGGACATGGAATTACCCCGTCCGATGGACCGGTTGATTTGCGGAGATGTCGGCTACGGCAAAACAGAGGTGGCGCTACGCGCCGCCTTTAAGGCGGTAATGAACAATAAACAGGTGGTGCTCTTAGTGCCGACGACTATTTTGGCGGAACAGCATTACTATACCTTTTGCCAGCGGTTAAAAGATTTTCCAATTAATATACAGATGCTCAGCCGGTTCAAAAGCGCTGCCGAACAAAAAAAGATTATTGCGCAAATCACCGGCGGCGTAGTTGACATTGTCATCGGCACGCATCGGCTGGTTTCCGAAGACATCCAATTTAAGGATTTGGGCCTGGTGATTATTGATGAGGAGCAGCGTTTTGGCGTGCAGCATAAAGAAAGGTTAAAACGCCTCAGGCTCTTAGTGGATGTCTTAACTTTGACCGCTACCCCAATCCCGCGTACATTGTATATGTCTTTAATGGGCGCGCGCGATATGTCGATCATTAATACGCCCCCATTTGGCCGTGTGCCCATCCAGACCGAGATCGCTGAGTATGATGAAGAGATTATTAAAAAAAATATTCTGCGCGAGTTGGAGAGAAAAGGGCAGTGCTTTTTTGTCCATAATCGGGTCAAGGATATTGAAAAGGTCAGCAAGAGAATATCTTCGCTTTTGCCCCAGGCCCGCGTAGGCTGCGCCCATGGGCAAATGCACGAGCGGGAACTGGAAGAGGTTATGCTTGAGTTTATGCAAGGCGAGATCGATGTATTGGTGGCCACCACTATCGTCGAATCGGGGATTGATATCCCCAATGCCAATACCCTCATTGTCAATCGAGCCGATCGGTTTGGCCTGGCCGATTTATATCAACTGCGCGGCCGGGTTGGCCGTTTTAAGTATCGGGCCTATGCGCTGTTTTTAGTTCCCCGTGGGTTTGCCTGGACCGAGGACGCCAAAAGAAGATTAAGGGCGATCGCAACGCATACCGAGCTGGGTGCCGGCTTTAAAATTGCCATGGAAGATTTACAGATCCGCGGTGCCGGAAACTTGTTGGGGGAAGAACAACACGGATTTATTATGGCGGTTGGCTTCGATCTTTATTGCCGCCTGTTACGCGAAACGGTAGAAGAGCTAAAAATAAACGAAAAATAAGGATGGATGGTCAGCCATGAACAGAGCGTTCGTTTGTTTAGTTGGTGTTTTTTTAAGCTTTCTTAGTGCGGCCGATGCCCAAAACGATTTTACCAGTATCGACAGCATCGTGGCCGTAGTCAATAACGAGGTTATTGCCCAGTCCGACGTCGATCGGGTAATGTCCACGATTGAGGCCGAATACGCCAGTATTTACACCGATCCCAAGGAATTAGCCGAACAGCTCGCTGGGATTGAGAAGAATATCGTTAATCAGATGATTGAAGAAAAGTTGATTATTTCGGAAGCCAAGAAGCTGGAGATCAACGTTGAAGAGGAAGTGATTGACTCGCGGATTAATCAAATCAAGGCCGACTTTCCCAACGACGAGACTTTTGAGCTGGCCTTAGAAATGCAGGGCCTGACCTTAGAGGATTTACGGAGTAGATTTTATGACCAGGAAATTATGCGTAAGGCCGTTGATGCCTTTGTGCACTCGCAAATCAAGACCGATCCCAGTACCCTGCAGCAATTTTACGAGGAGCACCAAGACGAATTTATCCAGCCCGAAAAGGCCAAGGTCAAAGCTATTTTTGTTAAAATAGACGAAGCCCAAGATGAAACGAAGGCCCAGGAGATCGCCCAAATGATACTGGAGCGATTAAAGCAGGGCGAAGTTTTTGCCGATCTTTCCCGTACGTATTCTCAAGGAGCCAACGCCGAAGAAGGCGGGGATTTAGGCTACGTGGAAAAGGGTAAGTTGATGAAGGAGCTGGACGAGGCGATTTTTAATACTAATGTTGGCGGCTATACCGGGATATTACGTACATCTACGGGCTTACGTATATTTTTGGTCGAAGAAAGAACCGCCGGAAAGAAACTTACTTTTTCCGAAGCTCATGATTTAGTTAAAGATACCGTGCAGAAAAGAGAATTTTCTACAAAGTTTCGTGAATTTATTTCCCGGCTTAAAGAAAACGCCGATATAGTAATTAAATGAACAAATACATCAAAAAAAGCAAAACGCAATTAGTCTGCGCTATCACCATGGGCGATCCCGCGGGCGTGGGCCCGGAGATTATTGTCCGGGCGTTAAGCGATAGCCACATTCGCCGGTTGGCGCGCTTCCTCGTCATCGGCGATCGGCGTGTATTTGAAAAAATATTGCAGATGGCAAAATTAAAACTGTCTTTTGCCGTTATTGAAGATCCGGCGTCGGTTACGACTTACCCTGGGACGGCGATTACTCTTTTAGATGTCGCTAATGCCGGGAGGTATATTTTAGGACGCGCATCCAGCGCAAACGGCAGGGCCGCTTTGGATTGTATTGACGCCGGCTTAAGGCTGGCGCAGGATAAGGCTGTGGATACGCTGGTGACTGCGCCGGTTGATAAACACGCGGTGAGCGCCAACATGGCCCAATTTAGCGGCCATACCGAATATTTAGCCGACGCCACCGCTACCAAAAAATATGTGATGATGTTAATTGGCGGGCGATTGAGAGTGTCTTTGGTAACCCGCCATCTCGCGCTTAAAGATGTACCGGCGGCACTTACGCCGGAAAAAATTTACGATACAATACGCATCACTGCAGAAGCGCTCAAGACCTACTTTGCTATTCCTCGAGCGCGTATTGCCGTCTGCGGCCTCAATCCGCATTGTGGCGAAAAGGGGATGATGGGTAATGAGGAAATAACGCTGATTCAGCCGGCAATTAAAAAAGCCGCCCGGCTGGCCAGGGTGAGTGGTCCTTTTCCGGCCGATACTCTTTTCTATTCCGCCCTCCACGGCCACTTTGACGCGGTAGTAGCGATGTATCACGACCAGGGTCTGATTCCTTTAAAAATGCTGGCCTTGCACCAGGGAGTAAATATTACCCTCGGTCTTCCGTTTATCCGCACTTCGCCCGATCACGGAACGGCCTATGATATTGCCGCTGCGCTAAAGGCCGATCCCGGATCGATGAAAGCGGCGATCAAAATTGCCGTAGAGATGGCCAGGCGCAAAAGACAACTTGAGGTAGCACGGCAATGATTATTACCGTAGACATCGGTAATACCAATATCAAGATCGCCCTCTTTCAAGGTAAGCGGATTATCCGTGACTTGCGGATGAACACGCAAAAAAATACGCGCGGCCGGCAGTATTACCGTCTTTTAAAAAAGCTATTTTCTCACAAAAGAATTCCTGCCGAAAATATCGAGGCAATAGTAATCTGCAGTGTAGTACCTAGCGTTACTGGGGCGATGGCCATTGCGCTGCGCTCTCTATTTAAGAAACGACCCTTTATTTTAGGGAAGGATCTGATCGCACCGATAAAAAACTGTTATAAAAAACCGCGGCAGGTTGGCCAGGATCGCCTGGCTAATGCGGTGGGCGCCTATGATCAATATGGCGCTCCACTAATAGTTGTTGATTTTGGTACGGCGCTTACTTTTGATCTAGTTTCTCGCCAGGGGCATTACCTGGGTGGTGTGATTGTGCCCGGCTTAGAAGTATCTTTAAATGCCCTGATTGAAAATGCGGCCTTACTTTCGCCAATTACCTTAAAAAGACCAAAGAGCCTCATCGGTAAAGAAACAAGCGCGAGCATCTTAAGTGGGATAGTCTACGGCTTGAGTTTTCTTGTTGAAGGGATGATCGCGCAGCTGAAAAATAAAATAAGCGGCCGCACCATCGTGGTGGCCACGGGCGGTAAGGCCACTTTTATGGCCCAGTATTGCCCATCGTTTAATAAAATCTCGCCTCAGCTTACTCACCATGGCCTTCGAATAAGCTATGAGAAGGCGCTAAAGCGCAAAAAATCGTAAAAATTAATAAAAACATATTGATTTTTGCCTAAGAATACCTTATAATGTCGGTAATTGTCTGTATTTCTCTATATTTGGACTTGATTTTTTATGGCTGTTTAGTTAAAATTAGCACTCCACATTAAAGAGTGCTAAAAATGGGAAAAATAAAAGGAGGAGGTAGGGAAATGGCTAAGATTCAACCGTTAGGAGACCGGGTATTGCTTAAGGTATTAGAGGCCGAATCAAAAACCAAGGGCGGTATAGTGCTTCCAGATACGGCTAAAGAGAAGCCGCAGGAAGGCGAAGTGGTCGCCGTAGGAAAGGGCAAGGCTACCGATGAGGGCAAACTGGCGCCTTTGGAAGTTAAGGTAGGGGATAGAGTGCTTTTCGCCAAGTATAGCGGCACCGAGGTAACGGCCAAAGATGGCCAAGAGTATTTAATCGTCAAAGAAGAAGATATTCTCGCGTTTGTAAAGTAACCCTAAAGGGTAGACCCAGCATTCCTTTAGGCTGGGGTCTAATAACTTAAGGAGGTTGAAGGTGGCAAAACAGATATTATATAGTGAAGAGGCGCGGCGGGCAATCCAGGCCGGTATCGATAAGCTGGCGAATGCGGTAACCGTTACGCTGGGCCCAAAAGGCCGCAATGTAATTTTAGACAAAAAGTTTGGCGCACCGACTATCACCAAGGATGGCGTAACCGTAGCCAAGGAAATAGAATTGGAAGATCCTTATGAGAACATGGGCGCGGAGATGGTTAAAGAGGTGGCTTCGAAGACCTCGGATATAGCCGGAGACGGAACTACTACCGCTACGCTATTGGCCCAGGCAATTTACCGTGAAGGCCTCAAGAACGTTACCGCCGGTTCTAATCCTACCGCGATTAAGCGCGGGGTGGATAAGGCCGTCGATGAGGTAGTTAAACAGTTGAAAAAGATTTCCAAGCCGGTGAAAGAAAAACAGGAAATTGCCCAGGTCGCCACGATCGCGGCGAACTGTGATTCGGCTATTGGAGATCTTATTGCCGAGGCAATGGATAAAGTCGGTAAAGACGGAGTAATTACGGTGGAAGAGGCCAAGTCGATGGCTACGACATTAGAGGTAGTCGAAGGCATGCAGTTTGACCAGGGTTATCTTTCACCTTATTTTGTCACTGATGCCGAAAGAATGGAAACTGTTCTGGAAAATCCCTATATTCTCATCCATGAAAAAAAGATCTCGGTGATGAAAGACTTACTTCCGCTTCTGGAGAAAGTGGCCCGGACCGGAAAGGCGATCATGATTATTGCCGAAGATATCGAAGGGGAGGCGCTGGCAACTTTGGTAGTAAATAAAATCCGCGGTACGCTCAATTGCTGCGCGGTAAAAGCCCCGGGTTACGGTGACCGCCGCAAGGCGATGCTTGAGGATATCGCGGTCCTGACCGGAGGTCGGGCGCTGACCGAGGACTTAGGCGTCAAGCTGGAAAATATCAGCCTCGACGACCTGGGACAGGCCAAGAGGGTGACGATTGATAAAGAAAATACCACGATCGTTGAGGGTTCAGGCAAACAACAGACGATTAACGGACGTATCGAACAGCTGAAAAGGCAGATTAAAGATACCGACTCCGACTATGATCGCGAAAAGCTGCAAGAGCGATTGGCCAAGCTGGCCGGTGGGGTAGCGGTAATCAATGTCGGCGCGGCTACTGAGACAGAAATGAAGGAAAAGAAAGCGCGCGTGGAAGATGCGCTGCATGCCACCCGTGCGGCAGTGGAAGAGGGAATTGTGCCCGGAGGTGGAGTGGCGCTTTTGCGCTGTATTCCTCTTCTGGATAAGCTGATTCTTGAAGGTGATGAGCTGATCGGACGCAATATTATTAGGCGCGCTCTGGAAGAGCCGATTCGCAAAATCTCCGAAAATGCCGGCATGGAAGCCTCGGTAGTGGTTAACAAGGTTAAAGAGGAAAAGCCGAATGTCGGGTACGATGCCGCCCAGGATAAATTTGTCGACATGATTCAGGCCGGTGTCATTGATCCAACCAAGGTAACCAGAAGCGCCTTACAGAATGCAGCCGGTGTGGCTTCGCTTTTGTTGATGACCGAGGCCTTGGTGACTGATATTCCGGAAAAAGATAAATCCGCTGGTGGAATGTCTGGTGGAATGCCTGGTGGAATGCCTGGTGGCGGGATGTATTAAACGCCAAAAACCTTAGGTTTTTTAAGGCCTCTTGTGGCTGGATAAGGTTGCAAGAGGCCTTATTTTTTATTTGACATTCTCACCGTCTTTATATATGATGGTAGCTTAAATATATCAACCCCGCCTCGTAACATATGCCAAAATTTTCTTACGATAATTTTGGCATACTCGGCGGGGTCAATTCGCGCATATAACTTACGTCGGTTTGAGCGAAAGTTCGTCCTCCGTAAGTTATGCGCTCATTGAGGAGGCAATCTATGGGGATGGATATCGGAAGAGGAAGAAAAGCCCGACGCTGCTATGGGTTCGATGAAGTGGCCCTGGTCCCTGGCGTAGTCACTATAAACCCGAGCGAGGTAGATACAACCTGGAAAATTGCCGGCCGCAAATTTAGTATACCCATACTGGCTGCGGCTATGGACGGTGTAGTCGATGTTAACTTTGCCATCAAGATGGGTAAACTCGGCGGCATTGCCGTTTTAAATTTAGAGGGTGTACAAACCAGATATAGCAATCCTGAGGAAGTACTGGATAAAATTGCCAAAGCCCCGCCTGAAGAGGCCACCAAGATGGTTCAGGATATCTACCTTGAGCCGATTAAGGATGACTTGATTTCCAAACGTATTGCGGAGATCAAGAAGGGCAGCGTTCCAGTAGTAGTTAGTTCAATTCCGCAGAAAGCCCAAAAGTATTCCGCTATCGCTCAAGAAGCCGGCTGCGATATCTTTATCGTCCAATCCACTGTATCCAGCGTAAAACATGTTTCCAGCGAATACAAGGCTTTAGATCTGCATGCCTTTTGCAAAAAAACAAAAATGTCAGTCATTCTGGGTAATTGCGTAACTTATGAAATGACCTTGGAGTTAATGAAGACTGGGTCCGCGGCCATTCTAATCGGGATCGGTCCTGGCGCCGCGTGTACCACCAGAGGAGTCTTAGGTATCGGCGTTCCACAAGTAACCGCTACCATTGATGCCGCCGCCGCGCGGGATGATTACTATAAGAAGACTAAGCGTTATGTTTCGATTATTACCGATGGCGGAATGCGCACTGGTGGTGATATCTGTAAAGCCTTTGCCGCGGGCGCGGATGCGGTAATGGTCGGTTCGGCCTTTGCCCGGGCGAAGGAAGCCCCGGGCCGGGGATACCACTGGGGCATGGCTACACCGCACTTTAACTTGCCCAGGGGTACCAGAATTAGGGTGGGAGTGGCGGGGTCCTTGGAGGAAATTCTCTTTGGTCCGGCAAAGGTTGATGACGGTTCACAAAACCTGATGGGAGCCCTGCAAACTTCCATGGGCAGCGTAGGGGCGAAAAACATCAAAGAAATGCAGGCTACCGAGCTGATTATAGCACCCTCTATTCAAACCGAAGGCAAAATCTTCCAGGTGGCCCAGCGTGTGGGTATGGGTAAGTAGCCTTTAGGGTTAAGGGCCGTTGACTTAGCTGCAATTTTGTGCTATACTTATAGGTGAGCCGATAAAGGCAAATCAGGCGAAAGCCTGAGACGTCCCAAGTGGATTGCTTCTTAAGGAAGCAGCAAAGCTACAGGCCTAAGTCGGGTTTTATGGTTAACCGATAAGGCGGCTGAGTTACCGAAGCGCGGGAATACCTGCGGGGCTGTAGGTTTTATCGGCTCATTTTTTTTTGCGGATGGATGATAGTGACGTTCATCCGTTTTTTGTTTTTACAGCGTGCGAAATATATTGACAGCTAAATATTTATCCTGTATTATACAATATTAGCAGTAATAAAACAGCGAAAAAGTATGATTCAAGTTTACACCGGAAGCGGCAAAGGTAAAACCACTGCGGCGATGGGGTTGGCTTTTCGGGCCCTCGGGCAGGGTAAGCGCGTTTTACTGATCCAGTTTTTGAAGAAAAATAGTAGCGGAGAGCTTAAGGCCGCCAGGCGTTTTAGTAAGTTTAGTTTTTTACAATGTGGCCGCCGGGCATGGGTACGCAAAGGCGCTCATACTGCTCAAGATAAACGTTGCGCCCAGCGCGGTTTATCCTTGGCGCAAGAGGCTCTTGGATGTAATAAGTTTGATCTAGTGATTTTAGATGAGATAAATGTGGCGCTTCATTTGCAGCTGTTGGCGTGCGCTGCGGTGAAGAAGATACTTAGGCAAGCGCCGCGAAAAGTCGAAATAATCCTCACCGGCCGCCAGGCGCCAGGCGAAATCATCAAGGTTGCGGATTTAGTCAGTAAAGTGCAGGAGATAAAACACTATTATAAACAGGGCAAGGGCCCGCGTAAAGGTATAGAATTTTAAGCGCATGAACGAAGCGATTAATATTTTAGAGACCATCGAAAGCATTATTAAAAAAGACCCCCGTTATAAGCTTGACGCTTATAGCTTTGTATTGGAGGCGTTGCATTATACGGTCAAGCGGCTCAAGGAGGCCAGGCATGTTAGCGGGCTTGAGCTTTTGGAAGGGATAAAGCTCTATGCCAAAGAACAGTTTGGGCCGATGGCGCGCACAGTCTTTGAGCATTGGGGAGTGCAAACCACCGAGGATTTTGGCCACATCGTCTTTAGCTTGGTGGAGGCCAGGATTTTAAGCAAGACCGAGCAAGATTCCATCGACGATTTTAAAAACGGATATAATTTTGAACAGGTATTTGGTTAGCGCCAGGCGTAAAAGGAAGGACAGTCCGCAAAGATGAAAAACACCGCTTTGAAAAGTTTGGTGGTAGTATGCATCTGTGCCGTAGCCCTGGGCATTTTTTTATGCCCGGCCTGGCCTGAGGTTACTTCCGGAAGCGTGGTCTATGTTGACCAAAATAAGGGTTTTGTCGTTATCGATGTCGGTCAAGACGACGGCGCATACACTAGCGCCGTTTTTGATGTCTACCGGCAAAGCGGAAAAATTGCCACGATAAAAGCGGTAAAGGTGAGAAGAAAATTCTCGGCCGCCGATATTCAAACCACCTATAGTAATAATGCCATTGCCGTTGGGGATATTGTTTACCCCGTTCACTCGGTAGCCTTAGCCGAACCCCGTCAATTATCGATTAAAGATAATCTTACCGAGGCCTTTGAACCGATCTTTGGCTTAGCCGAAAGATATATCGCCGAGCAGAGCTACGATCAGGCCGAGGACACCGTTAACGAGATTCTAGAGCGCGACCCCGAGAATGAGCGGGCACAACAGCTGCTGGAGCGGATTCGCCTGGCCATTTTAAATGATGCGTTATCGCCGTTATTTGCCCAGGCGCAAATGTATATTGACGCGCTGGAATATGACGAGGCCGAGACGACACTGCAGGAAATTTTAGAGCTCGACCCGCAAAACAAAGAGGCCGACAAATTATTTAGAAGCGTAAAAAGAGACATCAAGGCCAAAACGGCGGATCTCGCCAGAGAGGCGATTTCCATCGAAATTAACGCGCCGAAAGAGGCAATTCTCTCTACCGCGATTAATGTGTTTAATGAATACGGTTGTTTGATTACATTTTCTGATCCTGATGAGTTTAACCTAGAAGCAAATAAACATCTTGAGTTGCCTTTAATTGAAGGCATCGTTACTGATTATGCCCAATTCACACGTAATAAAATTTATTATTCTGTGGATATCCAGCAATCCCCGCTTGCCGATTTGGCTTCAGTGAATCGGCTAGTCATTTCTTTGCGCGCTGTCTATGATACCGAAGGAACAATCACCACCCATGAAATCGGTAAAAAATCCTCGGTTTATAAAGAGGCCGAGAAAATGGCCTTTACGATTAAGCATTTAGCGGAACAGCTATAAGGAAATCGTGGTGATAGAAAACATGACCGTCGAGCGCCGCCGCCATCCGCGTAGTGAAACTACCCTACCGCTTAAAATTTCCAAAAAGGGCTTAGATGTTATCACCGAAACGAGAAATATCAGTTGTTCCGGTGTATACTGCCGAGTGTCTGAGCCGATTCCGCTGATGTCCAAATTAGACCTGACGCTGTTATTGCCGATTGCGCAGAGCCGAAAAGTGCTGACTAAGAAAATAAAATGTAGCGGTGTGGTGGTGCGCTCTGAACCGGTAATCGTTAAGGAAGCTGATACGGCCTGTCAGAACGTCGCTATTTTTTTTACCGATTTAACCAAAAAAAATAAAGATACCATTGCCCAATATGTAATCCAGTCATTTAAAACAGACCTGCCGCAGAATTATCCTTCCACCTCTTAGTCCATTTGACCAATCGCCGTCAGTCTTTACAATAAAGGTAATTTTTGGTATACTAATGCGCAAAAAGGAATACTAAATGTGTTAGAAAGGATGCCTTATGCTTGTAGAAATGGAATTAATCAGGATTTTGATGAATGAAAAAAGAGGAGAGCAGATGGTAGTGCTCAAAGAAAAGGAAGGCACGTTTACTCTTCCGATTATTATTGGCATACCGGAGGCCTCGGCGATTAAACTACAGATTAGCGGAGTCCAGCCGCCGCGCCCCTTAACCCATGACCTGCTAAAGGATACCATCGAGCAGCTGGGCGCATCGTTGAAAAAAATAATTATTGATAAAATCTATAATAATACCTTCTATGCGAAATTAATTATCGAAGATGGAAATAACCGCGAGGTAATTGTCGATGCCCGTCCCAGCGATAGTATCGCACTCGCCTTAAGGGCCGGTTGTCCAATTTTTGCTTCCCGTGATTTGCTTAATCAGGTGGGGGTAGCGGAAGGTCAGTAAATTGCCGCAGAGTAAACTTAAGGCTAGTTATATAAGGGAAGTTTACCGCCGCTTGCATGCCTGTTTTGGCCCGCAGCATTGGTGGCCTGCCGATAGTCCTTTCGAGGTAATTGTTGGCGCTATTTTAACCCAGAATACCTCTTGGTCCAACGTGGAAAAGGCCATCGCGGCCTTGAAACAGGAAAAACTCCTACAGCCAAAAAAGCTATTTATCCTTGATACGCATAAATTAGCGCAGGTGATCAGGCCCTGTGGGTACTATAATCTAAAAGCGCAAAGACTAAAAGCTTTTTTGAAATTTTTGTTTCAGAATTTTCGCGGATCTCTGCCACGTTTATTTTCTTTGCCAACTCCGCGTTTACGGGAACAACTGTTGCAGGTAAAAGGGATCGGCCCGGAGACAGCAGATAGTATTATTTTGTATGCGGCCGAAAAACCCGTATTTGTAGTCGATGCATACACTCTGCGTTTCTTAAGGCGCCATAAGCTGATAGCAGAAAAGGCGGCTTACCTAGAGGTACAATCTTTATTTGAGCGCTCATTGCCGCGTAGCGCTGAACTGTTTAATGAATACCATGCCCTGATTGTCCGTTTAGGCAAAAAGTTTTGCCGTAAAAATCCTTTATGCCAGCGCTGCCCCTTAAAAAAGACTTTTCAAGCCAAACGGTAGAGATAAAGATTTATCTTGAGCATTTGTGATTTTTTTAGTACCATAGTGGTTTAGATGAGGAAAAGGCAATGGCAATAAGAGAAGAAATTGAAGTTAATTTGAAACAGGCGCTAAAAAATAAAGATGAGATTACCGTTTCGACTTTACGGATGCTTAAGTCCGCATTACAAAATAAGGAAATTGAGAAACGGCAAAAAACGCTGGCCGAGGAAGAGGTAGTGAAAGCGATCACCCGGCAGATCAAAGAGCATCAAGATTCGATCGAACAATTTAAGCTGGGCAATCGGCCTGAACTTGTAGAAAAAGAGACCCGGGAATTAGAAATCTTGAAAAAATATCTTCCGGCGCAGGTAAGCGATGACGAGATTGCGGCGGTGGTGAAAAGCGTGATTACCCAAACCGCTGCCCAGGGCAAACAGGATATGGGTAAGGTGATGAAACAGGTGATGGTAGAGCTAAAAGGCCGGGCGGACGGTAAAATAGTTAATCAAATAGTGAGTGCGCAGTTAGGGTCCTAGACGAAAGGCGACAGAAATGGTGGCGATACAGCTGGGTGTAATTTTATTTTTGGCGCTGCTTTTTATTCTCATTGTGCACGATGAGTACAAAAAGAAAAAAATGTCCCGTAAGAAGGCCAAGACCCATCGTTTTTGGACCAATGGTATTTCCGGTGGGTATGAGCGCCGGCGCTGTGTACGTATCGATACTGATATTGATGTATTATATGAAGTGCTATACGGTAATAAAGCGCACAAACGCTCGACCTTGGCTAAGAATATCAGCGTGGGGGGGCTTAATCTGGCATTAGAGGAAAAACTGCTACCCGATACGCTATTGGAACTACAACTCAATATTCCTGGTTCAGCGCATTCTATTCTTACCCAGGGTAAGATTGTCTGGGTAAAAGAAATCATCGGCCGGTTTATTGTCCAGAAACAGGAGCGTTACTTTTCTACAGGAGTTAAGTTTCTAGAAATGAGCCAGAACGACCAGGCTCTTTTAAATAGTTTTATTGATCACCATACCAAGAAGTAACCGTCATTCTTAATAGGAGGGGGCAATGGCAGCGCGGCTTTATATTTATATTATTCTCTGTTCTTTAGTGGGTGCGATCCTAATTCTGGGTTGTGCCGAAATACAACCTCCCAGCCCGGAAGAGTTTATGCGCCAGCCCTTAGGAGAGAGCCCGCTAAAAATCGGGATGACCCAAGAAAAGATAAAATCGCTTTGGGGCGAACCGGATGTAATCCGCGTGATGGAAACCGATGCCCAGGGGATGGTAAAAGAAGAGTGGGTCTATCGTGGCCGTTACCCTAACTTGCCCGTTAACGTGGATTATCTTTCAGAAAGCCAGCACCTCATTTTTGACGGCACACATTTAGTGAAATTTTATCATCAAAGATAAGCGAGGCATTATGCGTAAAGATAAAAGAATATATCAGCGGGTGGAGGGCATCGCCAATGTGCGCTATTCCGTCAAGGGCCGGGATAAAAAGATGCTGGAGTCCCTACCCAGGAATATCGGGGGAGGGGGCGTAGGGGTTTGCCTTACGGAAAAGTTAGAACCCGGAACTATTGTTGAATTGGAAATAACTGTCCCCGATGACCCTAAAAAGGTAATTATCGGCACAGGCGAGGTATTATGGACCAAGCCGTTCGGGGTAATTAAAGAAAGCAGTAAACGTATCAACCTGCATGAAACAGGGGTCAGGTTTATTGATATTGATCCGATCCAAGTAGGTAGAGTTTATACATACTGCCGAGCCTTAAAAATGAAGTAGTTTACGCAATCTTAATATTGACAAGAGGTTAGATAAGTTATAGTTTTTTTGTCCTTACCTAATATTTTTCTAAAGTTTTTTAACTCCTGCCCTTGACAAGCATACCCCTATAATATATACTTAGTTTGTGCTTTTTTGTGTACTGTCCTGTTTTTCCTCTCCTTTGAAGGGTGGTTCATGGGTCAAAACGAAGCCTATCCCGTATCCTTTCTCGCCACAGAACACAAGTTTGATGCCCTCGTCAAGAGTCTCGGTCACCTCCAAGTTGGTTTAAGCGTGATTAATAAAGAGATGCGTATTGTCTGGGTCAACCAGATGATGAGCAATGCCTTTGGCGGCGCGGAAGCTATTTATGGCCGGCAATGCTATGAAGTCTATAACCACAGAGATAAAATCTGCCCCAATTGCCCTACTGCCAAAGCCTTTCGCACCGGTAAGTCCGGTTATTCTGCCGTGCAAAGGAGTTTTGACAAAAACGGTAGCAGAAGATACTATCGCGTGGTCACTACGCCGATTACACGTAATGGGCGGGTCACGGAAGTATTGGAAGTAGTACAGGAGGTGACCAAGGATGTCATCTCCAAACGGCAGACCAATAAATACCGGGTTCAACTGCGGCAATTAAACCATCGTCTTGCCGGTACCAATAAGAACTTATCTTCAAAGACACGCCACTTGAGTAAGGCCTCAGAAAAAATACAGGGCTTGAATAAGGAACTGAAAAATCAGATCCGCAACAAGAGCCTGGAGCTAAATATTGCGGTTAAAGAGCTTAATACCGTATATTCGGTCAGCCGCGAGGTTATTTCCACGCTAAATATTGAGGAAGTATTTTCGCTGATTGCGAAAACAGTCTGCTCGATTATAAATACCAAGGCCTGTGTGCTACGGATGATCGATAAGGATAAAAAGAGGTTAATGCTGGTTTCCAGCCATGGAGTAAGCCAGAAGTACCTGGAGAATATGCCGGTAAGAATAGGAGAGGGGCTTTCCGGAATCATCGCCAAAACGGGAGAGCCGGTAGTCTGCCCGCAGATACTTAAAGAAGATAGCATCAGGGACCCCTATTTTATCAATTATAACGGCTATCAATCGGCAATCGGCGTACCGATTATTTTTAACGATGAAGTATTGGGAACTATTTTAACCTATGATAACACCGTGCGTGAATACACTAAGATCGATGTAATGCTTCTTTCTACGTTTGCCTCCCAGGTGGCGGTAGCAATCAAGAATGCCCAGCTGCACAAGAAGATGCATTTGACTTATCTGGATACGGTGAATGCCCTAGTTTTGGCGATGGAGGCACGTGACCCATATACCCACGGCCATTCGGAACGGGTTACCGAATATGCCCTGGAACTTTCCAAAACCGTCGGTTTACCGAAAAAACAGGTCGATATCATACGCACTTGCGGTAAATTGCACGATGTTGGCAAGATTGGCGTGCCCGATACCATTTTAATGAAACCGGCCCCCTTGACCGAAAAAGAAAGGGAAATTATTCAACTTCATCCCAGCAAGGGCGTAGAAATGCTTTCGCCGCTTAAGTTTCTGGAGTCGGGGTTGCCACTGATTAAACACCATCATGAAAGGTTTGACGGTAATGGCTATCCCCATGGCCTGAAAAAAACCGATATTCCCATAATTGCCCGCGTCTTTTCCTGCGCCGATGCCTTTGATGCGATGACTTCTAATCGCCCTTATCGCGCTCGATTGACCTTCCGCAAGGCACTCGATGAATTGCAGGAAAATTCCGGAGACCAATTTGACCCGTATGTAGTGAAAAAATTTCTGCCCATCGTCAGGCGGAGATTCCGGGTTTAAAAGAGGGGCGGGGGTTGTGTGGAAAGAAGAAAATATATTCGTTTAACTTCCGTTTTTCCGGTATCCCTGCAGTTTTTCCGTTCACAATTTCCTTCTGGAAGAACCTATCAAGGTTTTACTCGTAACGTCAGCATCGAGGGATTATGCGTAGAAGTAAGCGACCTCGATGACGATATAAAGAACAACCTTGGCGATACCGGTCTCAGTGTTCGCCTTTCAATTTTCATGCCGCTGGCAGACCAACCCGCTTACGCCACCGCTAAGATTATCTGGACCAAACCGAACGCAGGCATTTTTCCTAACCAATACCTTCTCGGTATCGATTATTCACAAATAGAGCAGTCCGCAAAAAAACGCATCTTTAATTATGCGAAAAGAGTGCGTGCCATTCCGCAGATTGTCACCGCGACTATTATCTGCCTGTTAATGCTTAGCGGTGTCTCCTTAAGCCGAGAATATACCCTGCGTCAGCAAAACCGCACCTTAATTAAACAAGCCGTAACGCTGGCGTTAGAGCAGAGCCAGCTGGAGCAGAAATTATGGATGGCCCAGCACAGAGAAGAAGGGCTTAAGGGTGAACTTTCGCAAAGCCTCGTGCGACACAAGCAACTTCAGGCGCAGCTATCTCCAACCGCTGTTTCTTTGGAGCTGGAACAAGAATTGGCCGGGGTGAAAGCACAATCGCAGTACCTGGATCATCAACTTTCTTTATTAGCGCAAGAAAAAATTGTTTTACGTAGCGATTTAGATTCCCTGACCAAACAACGTCAAGAGGTTACGCAAGATGCCCTGGCCAGTTTATATCGCTGGCTCAAGACCCACCAGTTAGCCTCTACAGGATTAGTGATTAGTTTTGAGGGGGATAGTTTCTTGAAGAATTGGGCGTTTACTTATGACCAATCCTTGAGCGCCCAGGTATTTACTCTTTACGGAGACTATGAACGGGCCAAAAGAATCTTTGACTTCTATAATTTAAAAGCGCAACATGTAGACGGCGGTTTTGTTAATGCCTACGAAGTGGATAAAGGCAGCGTTACTGAATACATGGTCCATGCCGGCCCCAATATTTGGTTAGGGATTGCCCTCGCCCAGTATACCGACAAAACTAAAGATACTCAATATATGAATCTTGCAGCGCGCATTGCTGATTGGGTGATCAGGCTGCAAGAACAAGATAGTGATTTCGGTATTAAGGGAGGCCCGGGTTTAACTTGGTATAGCACTGAGCATAATCTCGATGCCTACGCTTTTTTTAAGATGCTCTATGCGCTTACCGGAGAAACACGTTATCAAGCCGCAGCTGAACGGTCTTTGGCCTGGCTGAGCACTCACGCCTACAATACCTCTGACCCGCCAATCAATAGAGGTAAAGGCGATGCCACCATTGCTACTGACACTTTTTCCTGGGCGATTTGTTCTTTGGGCCCGGAAACGCTACTAAAAGGGGAGATGAATCCGGAACAGATCATCAGTTTTGCCGAAGAAAATTGCGCGGTAGAAGTACAATATCGCCGGCCAAGCGGTGAAAAGGTTACGGTTAAAGGCTTTGATTTTTCAAAATTTTCTAATACTCCCCGCGGAGGGGTGGTTTCCACGGAGTGGACCGCGCAGATGATTGTGGCCTACCAGGTAATGGCCAGCTTTTTTGCCCAACAAAGCCTTCCCGAAAAGGCCGATGGCTACCGTGAAAAAGCTAATTTTTACCTCAACGAACTGAGTAAAATGGTGATTTGCAGCCCCTCCAAGACGGGGCAGGGGGAAGGGTGCCTTCCTTATGCCTCAGTTGCCAATGCCGATACCGGCCACGGTTGGCGTACCCCGCAAGGGGACCGGACCGGTTCTTTAGCCGGAACCGCCTACGCTATTTTTGCCTTTAAGGCTTATAACCCACTTTTCCTATCCCGGTAAAAAAAGGGGGAGAGGCAAGCTTCCCCTTTTCTCTTCATTTTTCAAAAAGTAAGAGTAAGTAATTTCCGCCACCTCGAGTAATTTCCGGTAAAATGCGACCGGTCCAGTAACTTCCAGTAAATTAAGCCCTGTAAGTAACAACCGGTAAAATCGGACCCATCGAGTAACTTCCGGTAAAATTCAACCTAACGAGTAAGTTCTAGTAAAAACGAACCCATTGAGTAACAATAGGTAAATTCGTTCCAAAAAGTAAGGCCGTGTAAGTAGCGCGTTTGCGAGTAAGAAAAAGTAAATTTAGCCAGTTAGGTAAAAGTGAGTAAATACCCCAGTCCAAGGTAACACTAAGTAAGTACAACCAAAAATATAACTCTGAGTAAGTTCTCAAAAAGAAGTAATATTGAGTAAATCTTGCCAAAAAAGTAAGAGTCGGTAACATCTACCCAAAAAGTAAAATCGAGTAACTTACCGGAAAAAAGTAAAGCCGAGTAAATCTGACAGCAAAAGTAAGTGCTTAAAAATTTAGTTAAGTTGAGATTTTTAAGTAACGCCAGTTAACCACAATGAAGTGGCATTTATAAAGTAAGCCCAATAAACTTTAAGGAAATGCCTGGTCAGCGGTAAGCCCAAAACAGTAAAAGTAAATGCCAATTCAAAAGTAAATCTAGGTAAGTTTAAAGAAACGGTGTGCTATTTAATTTAAATATCTGTTGTATTAGGGGGCCAATTTGCTTTTTTCTCCCTATCTATGAATAAGGGTAGATCTATCTTCTGCGCTTTTAAAAGGAAAGGTGTTCGCATCTTGGCTAGTTTTCCACAGGCTATATTTATACTTACCCATCTTATTGCTATATCAGTACTTAGGGATAAAAGCCCAAATGGGTGTAGTTAACATAAGATATATTATACCACCAAGTGTCAGATAGGGAGAAAAGGCGATTATACGGGTCTACAGTGTGCTTTTGGCGGTTTTTGAGGTTAGCTATGGCTTTAATTGGCGGGTTTATGCCGGTTGTTCTTTTTGGTCCAGCCATTCTTCAATGAGCTTTACTTTCTGCTCTTTAGGCTGCGACTTTTGATTTAGCCAGCGATAGACTGTATCCCGCGAAACGCGGGTGTATTTGGCTAAATCGTTGATATTGGCATCAAAACGACGGTGCATTTGCCAATAAGCGATTAACCTTTGCAGTGTTTCTTGCGTTGGAATTTTGCCCACTCCTGCCCCAATTTAGGCCCCTTTTAGGGCCTGGTTAGGAGTTAATTTGCGCCAGATTGGCCGGGTAAATTGACCACTCGCCAAAGCGCTGATTGATCTGGTCTTGTGCCTTGAGTAAATTACTCTTTTTTTGATCTTCCTCAAATAAATGAATATTTTGGCCTGGTATTAGGCCGGATACCGTAATCCCCAAAGCCCGGACGCGATCCCGGGGTTGGAGTAAATTGCGCATCATTAACAGACAGCGTTGAAAAAGGCGATAACCATCATCAGTAGTATCGGCAAACTGTTTTTGTTTAGACCACCATTGCAGGTCCGGGCTTCTAAAATAAAGATGGACTATCCGGCCTTCTAAGAGCAGCTTCCTCAGCCTCGCCGCGACCATTTCACAAAGCAGCCTCAACCAGGCCTTTATCAACTCTTTATTATAAATATCATGCTCCAGGGTGTAGGAATGCCCTACGGATTGAGGAGGGAGCTCCTGTTGAGCATAGGGGTTGACTAAATCCGTGTCCTCTCCCCTTGCCGCTTCTTTAAGCCAAGCCCCATATTTACCAAAACGCTCAATTAGAAGCGCCTCAGGGGTAGCTGCCAGCTGGCCACAGGTATAAATCGCCATTTGGTGCAGGTAGGCGCTTATTTTTGGGCCGATACCACAAACCTTTTCCACAGGTAGGGTCTGAAGAATACCGGCCAAATCTTGTTTTTCCCAAATTACCAGCCCATTCGGTTTTTTTGCCTTAGAGGCCAGCTTGGACATCAGTTTATTAGGAGCAATGCCGATTGAGCCGGTAATGCCAAAACGCGCATAAATTTTTGTTTTAATGGTCTGAGCTAAGCCTTCCCGCGAACCAAACAGCCGCTCACAGCCGGTGATATCTAAATAAAACTCATCGATGGAGGCCATCTCTACCTGAGGGCTGAATTCTTGCAACAGCCTAAAGATTTCTTGGGTGGTATAGATATATTTTGCGCAGTCCGCAGCTACAAATAAGGCCTCCGGATATAGCCTCAACGCCTCGCGAACACTCATGCCGGATTTGATCCCGTAAGCCTTAGCTTCGTAGGAACAGGCAGCAACTACGGTGCGCTGTTTATTTGAGCGCGAGCCGACAATTAAGGGCTTATTTTTGAGTTTAGGGTTAGCCGCTTGTTCTACGGAGGCAAAAAAAGCATCCATATCTAAATGCAGGATTTGTTTACTCAATTTTTGCCAACCTCCAATTCAGCGATTGGTTGCCCAGGTAGATATGGAATATATTTGCGCCGTCAGTGACGTTAAAACAATAGAGCTTTTCCTGCCCGTGATAATCCTGCCAGAAGTAGTTAATCTGCGCTATTTCATAGTGGTGGTTGTTAAGAATAAAAGACAAGGGCTGTATTTTCCCCCGGTTAAATCGAGCCACGACTTCGATTGGTTGATGCTGCGTCGTTTTCATGGCGTTAAGGGCCGGCCGGTCCCAACGGGCGCGTGGATTAAACATATCTTCTCACCACCGAAATTACCTTGCCAATGACGGAAAAGTCATCTTGGATGGCAATTGGGGTGTATTTTTTATTCGCTGGTTCCAGATAAGCCTTGTCTTTACGCGTGCGGTAATATTTTACCGTGGCTTCTCCGCCAATAAGCGCAACAACGATATCACCGCTTGCACACAATAACTGCCGGCGGACCAAAACTAAGTCATCAGACATAATGCCGGCATCAACCATGCTATCGCCTTTTACGCGTAAGGCAAAAATATGTTCGTCTTGAAAGAAAACACGCTCCAAATTAAGGTAGCCTTCGATGTCTTCGTAGGCTAATGTAGGATGGCCGGCTGAGATATGCCCGATAATAGGAATGTTTAATAGCTTTTGCGCATTCAGTTCAATGGCCCGGGATTTTTTCCGCGTTAGTTTAATATAGCCCTTTTGCTGCAATGCCCGTAAATAATCTCTGACCGTGCCGGTTGAGGAGAACTTAAAGGCCTTAGCGATTTCCCTGATTGTCGGAACGTTTTTCTCCCGCCAGATCCTCTGCGCAATAAAACGCAAGACCCGTTTTTGTTTTTCGGTGAGTGGATTTTCCATATGTCCTTTTGGCGCCACTAACACTGGCTTGCTGCTTGGGACAGTCCCGATAAGGCTAAGGTTTAGCAACCAAGCTTAGCATACCACACATTTGTGTGGATGTCAAGGTAAAAAAATAAAATATAACCTAAGACAGAGTAAAGGCCCAGGTGTTTTTATATAGACACCACGGGCCCTTCTCTTCTTCTAAATTCCGAAGATTATATTTTCCGTTTATGCTATTATTCCCACTCCTGAAACACGAATTCAGGCTGAATAATAGGTTCATATTCTGCCGGTGCCGGGATAGGAAACGTCACGAGCTCATAAATTCCAGCAGCTGTGCGCAGGAGTCCTACTCCTGTACCTTTTACAAAACCCCATGTCATACCAAGCAGAGGATTGTCGTTTTTGCTAATCATAATGACCTTCTTCGGAATCTCTACGAAGCCGGTCAATGTATTGGCGGCGCCTCTTCCTAATTTACGCCACACGTCTGCGTAACAAGGAGTGATGATGATATTAGTAATGAGGACGACAGCTACTAGCACAAGTACGTATTTACGCATCTTTACACCTCCTTCCATCAAATAAATTTTCTCGGTATTAATCCTAACTAGTTGCTTTTGTTTATCTTTTAACACATACCGCTTTGTTTGTCAAGCAAAAAATTATTTCACCAGCCCGATTTCCGGAATATGGTGTTTTTCATGTTACTCTGATTGTGCTTTTTCTTGTATTTGTTCCAGCTGAACCGGGGCTAGCGGCGGTTGCGCTTGTATAACCGGAGATATCACAGGCTTTTTTGTCGGCCCCTCTTCCAAAATATAGCTGGCAAAATGTTGATCGTTAATATTCCAGGGTACCAGGACTTCACTTAAAAACGATAGCGGGAAATATTCATAAAGCGGCCCTTTGAGATCAAGCATGGTATGATAATTAGCGTAACCTTCCTTGACTAATTCCAAACGATGTTTGCCGTAATAGGAAAATTCATGGGCGCAGGGGGTTTTTCCAATAAACGCGCGATCAAGATATATCTCCGCGTCTTGCGGTTGGGAGTCAATAGTTACGGTTCGGCGTACCCATCCCGCTGTTGTGATCAAAAGCGTTAACAAGATAAACAGGTAAAGATATTTTTTCATGGCACCCTCTTTTTATAAAAAAAGTATTTTTCCGTCGATATAAATGCGCGGTTTAAAAAACACAAAATCCAAATGACAGGGACAACTAATGCTTCCGCCATAAGAAATATTTGCGCCAATTGCCAAATGCGCGGTATTGATTACCTTTTCATCTTCCAGGATGTTACCGGTGACTTTAGCTTTGGGATTAAGCCCGATGCCGAATTCGGCAATATTGCGGCCGCATTTACCTAACGGTTTAATCAGCTTGGCTATGGCAGCGATAGGCATGTTTTGGATCAGGCCGTCTTTGATATCTATCTTGAGTGGCCGTCTTATTCTTCCGACGAGCGGGGCGGTAGCGTCAACAACAAGGCAGCCATTAGCAGTCCCTTCACGGGGGGCGATACAGGCTTCACCGGCCGGTAGATTGCCGAAGGCCCCTCTTTTTGTGTATACTCCGTCGTCGCTAAAACCTTTTCTACCCTGAATTGAAAAGGAAAGCCGGGTGCCTTTATCAGTACGCACCTCCACTGTCCTGCCCTTGGTTAAGCGTCGCGCAAGTTCAGCGCCTTTTCTTTTTAATCCCGGGTAATTGATGTCCGCTGAGCGGGCCAACATTGCGCGCGTGACTCCCGGGAGACTGGCAATACGCACGCCATATTTAGCCGAGGCCTCTTTACGTGCGCGTGTATGTGAAAGCGACATCTTGGTTAAAAGAAGCGCGATATCCGTTACTTTTAAGGCGGCGGAGATTTCTTTCGGCGGTTCTTCGCCGTGCAGGTGGCCAATCGGCATGCGCATCAGTATGGCTTTGGCGTTGAGTGAGCGCGCTGCCTTATAAAAATCGCGGGCTAAGCCTTCTATTTCATCATCGCAAATGATGAGGATATGTTCGCCTTTTTTATACCCAAGACAAGTAAGGAATATCTTTTTAGTGAGGGGGTTTAGGTTCATGGACAGTTATTTTTCTTTCTATATATTCACTGACGCGCTGGCGATTCTTCTGGGCGATGACCGTAAAAATAATACTGGCGTAATATAACTCTTTTACGTGCTCAGCAATAGCCGCGTGTGCCGGTGTTTCTTTGAGCGGGCGCGACCAGACCACTTCCCCTATCGTCGGAATGGCCTGTGAATCACCGGGCAGGTATATCTCCATTTCTACTACCGTGGCAATTTTCAGTTTTTTTTCGACAATAATGCGCACGCCCGTAGCGCTGACATCGAATGCCGAAGATTTACCTCCAAATTCAAATTCGGGAATTGTATAATTGATCACCACTAGGCCGTTGGATCGCGGATGCTTTCTTCTATCCGCTGGGCCGTTACGCTTATATTTTCTTCTCTCCCGCATAATTATAGGCCTTTTTCGGTATCGAGGATGAAGGTGACCGGCCCATCGTTTTCGATGTGCACTATCATATAGGCTTTAAAAATACCCTCTTCTACTTTGAGATGGAGGCCTTGGAGGTGATGAATGAATTCGCGGTATAATTGTTCGGCAAGTTTAGGCTCGGCAGCCCGATCAAAGCTTGGGCGCCGGCCATGGTCTAAATCGGCGCAAATAGTGAATTGCGATACAACCAGCACTTCTCCAGCGGCCTCTTTGATGCTGATATTCATCTTTCTTTGGGGGTCGCTGAAGATACGCAATTCTGCTACTTTTTCGGCCAATTGTATAGCTTGAGCTTGCGTATCTTCTTTAACTACTCCCAGAAAGATGACTAACCCTTTGTGAATACGGCCAACTGTTTTGCCTTCAACGATAACAGAGGCGGAATTAACTCTTTGAATGACGGCGCGCATACACCCTTTAATTAGATAATGTAGAACAAAGCAATGCCGAAAATAAGCATGCCTATCGCCCAGGCTTTATAGATAGTATCGGGAGCGGAAAACCACCAATCAATGGTCTCTTTGAGCTGTTTCTGGGGCATGAACATTACCGCCAGGCCTTTTAAACAGCCCATTACGCCCACTACGATTACAAACCAGGCCGCGGTGGTGGCTGATGCCGAAATCAGAAAAAGCACTCCCAGGATTAGGCTAATTAGTCCTAACGACTGGCGTTTTGTGTTTTTTATGAAATTAGACAATGCTAACACTGTCTTTTTTGTCGCGGTTAATCCAAAGATACCGGCGACTATCCAGGCCAAACCGATCAAACCAATAAACCACGCCATTTTTACCCCCTCCTTTTTATTGCTGTTTATATGCAGTATATGGCAATTTGCCGAATTTGGCAATAATTTTTATTGCTAGTTTAACGAGCGCGAATTAATTTAGCGGTCTCGAATTTGTGTTTGATGCGTATGGTAATAAAATAGGCCTGTGGTTTAATGGAATTATATGAGGCGTCAGCTATCAAATGGGCGCTATATCCGCAGGCAATGGCCAAAAGATAGATGTTGGCGCTCAGCGCATAGGCGATCCAGAACAAAAGCGCGAATTCTACCCCATGAAAAATGAGAAAAAGACATTTTATTCGCCCTCGCTCTTCAGTACTTGCCATTTTTGCGCAGGCCTGAAAGATTTTACTGGGCCGGGGATGGTTTAGGCCATAATATTTTGTATACTCCAAGAAATGGTCCACATCAATAAGAAAGCCGGAGAAAAAACAGAGCAGTCCCGCCGGTAAAGAGCGAGTGAATAAACCCACTGCTGTTGCTAATGGTGCGGAGATAATGATATGCTGTAGCGGATACATTGTCCCTTAAAGTATGCTTAAGATGTTGAGAGGGCGAAAAGTTCTTTCACCGCCGGGCGCATCAGTATGATAATGGTAAATACACCGAGAACTGTGCCGAAGGGAAAGAAAATACAGCTGACCGCTGCCATTACCAGGCAATAGAGGCGATGCTTTTTACGGGCCAGGAACCGCCCAGCAAAGACTAAACATATAGCATAAATCCATCCGCCCAACACAATTGAACTGCCTAAAATGGTGAATATCCAGCCAAACACCGGCGGCGGTATTCTACCGGCCTCATCTTTAAGGCTTTCCGGAGACACCAAAGCGACAATCCCAAGAATTAAATGGATGATGAAAATTGAGGCAAAGATGACGGCCAGGGCAGCGACCACATAATGAAAAATTGACAGTAATTTTAAATGTTCAAGGTTTTCCTGGGCTACTTCGTTCATTAGCGTTCCTTTTTTTAATAATATATTATAACACTCAGTTAACGAATAGGCAAGTCGCGTTTGTTTTAATGCATCCAGATATTGCGGTCGAGGCAGCGGTAACCGATGGCCTCGGCAATATGTTCGGCGTTAATTTGTTCTTGGCCGGCCATATCGGCAATAGTGCGGGAGAGTTTCAGTACTTTGTCGTAGGCCCGGGCGCTTAAGCCTAGTTCGTAAATAGCCATTTTTAAAATTTCTTGCGCCTCTGTAGAGAGCAGGCAATATTTTTCAATTTGCCGCGGTTTAAGATTGGCATTAAAGGTGCGCTTTTCCTGAGCGTATCTTTTCTTTTGAATTTTTCTGATACCCTCCACCCTTTCTCTGATTACCTCTGAGGCCTCGCCTTGCGGTTTTTGGGTAAGCTCTTGGTAGTTAAGATTAGGTACCTCAACATGCATGTCGATGCGATCCAAAAGCGGACCGGAAATTTTAGAAAGGTATTTCTGGATTTGGATCGGCGAGCAATGACATTCTTTTTTGGGATCGGTAAAATAGCCGCAGGGGCAGGGATTCATTGCGGCGATAAGCATAAAATTAGCCGGAAAGTGCAGCGAGCAGCTGGCGCGGGAAACTGTGATCCGGGATTCTTCCAGAGGTTGTCTTAAGGCCTCCAAGACATTACGCTTGAATTCGGGCAATTCATCGAGAAATAACACACCGTGGTGCGCCAGGCTGATTTCACCGGGTTTAGGAAAACTGCCTCCGCCGATCAGCGCTACGTCAGAAATAGTATGGTGGGGAGCGCGGAAAGGCCGGGTGGTAATCAGGGCATTGTGTTTGGATAAAAACCCGCAGACGCTATGGATGTTGGTGGTTTCCAAAGCCTCGCCTAAGTCCATTTCTGGTAGGATTCCCGGCAGGCATTTGGCAAGCATCGTCTTGCCTGTTCCCGGCGGGCCGATAAACAGGATATTGTGCCGGCCGGAGGCGGCGACTTCCAAGGCCCTTTTGGCATGGATTTGGCCTTTTATATCTTTCATATCTATACCAAAGCCCGCGCCATCGTTCCAAAACTTGCGCAGGTTTACTTTTTGCGCCGGAATTTCAATCTCTTTTCTTAAAAAGCTGACCGCTTGGGCAAGATGAAGAATCGGGCGCACCAGCACCTTATCCACGAGCGCCGCCTCTGTAGCGTTGTCTTGCGGAAGCAGCAAATCGAAATGCCGCTTGTTTTTTAACGCTGTTGCGCGCGGCAGGCATCCGGTAATCGGACGCAGCGCGCCATCCAAAGAAAGCTCGCCGCAAATCACTCTATTCTCTAGGGCTTCCGGAGGAATCTGCTGGCTGGCGACTAAAATTCCCAGGGCCATCGGCAGGTCAAAACTCGGCCCCTGTTTTTTCAGATCCGCCGGCGCTAAGTTGACCGTGATTTTACGGTTGGGAAACATAAACCCGCAGTTTTTAATCGCGGCCTTGACGCGGTTGATGCTTTCGCGTATTGCCGGGTCAGGCAACCCGACAATAGCAAATCCGGGCAAGCCCCCGGATATATCGACCTCTACCACTACTTCTTTTGCTTCCGTACCGATGACCGTGCTGGAAATAACCTTGGCAAGCATGTTATCCCTCCCCTTTTACCATATAAGACACCAGGAGAAAGCGAATTCTTGCAACAAACAAAACTTTTCTATTGAACAAATAGTCGAAAAGCGATAGAATCCCTAGTGCGTAGCGAAGCGGAGCCTCCCCAAAGGGGGGTTAACCTAAGGAATCATTATGGCGCAGGCGAAGTCTAAAATTTCTGCTTATCTTTGGACCATTCTAGTCGTATTGATTGCCTTACGCCCTTTCTTAAGTGAACATGCCTATAGAACGTTTGGCTTTTGGTATGTGCAGGGCTTAATCTTTTTTTCCGCAGCCTGTATAGTCTTCTCTCCCCGGCCAGTTTTCCCCCGCTCGGAACTGAACCGGCCGATAATTATTTTTCTGGGAGCGCTTTTACTCTCGGCAATATTTTCCGTCTCCACCCTGTGGAGTTTCCTGGAATTGTTCTGGTTTATCCCCAATATTCTTTTGTTTTATGTTGTGCGTAAGGCCGGTGAGAAAGAACGCCGCCAGCTTTTATTTACGCTAATCGCTGCGGCCAGCCTGATCGCGCTCTATGCACTTTACCAATATTTCGTGGTCTTGAAAAACTTGGCCGCTAATGCCGCGCAGCTGGGCGTAAATGAATACGTTAGATCATGCTTGGAAAAAAAACGCGTTTTCGCTACTTTTATCTCACCCAATATTTACGCCGGTTATCTGTTAATGACGCTATTTTTAGCCTTGGGGCTATTGATCGAAATGGCGCAAGAGAAAAAAATTGTAGCGCTAATACTTGGCGTTTGCCTTGCGGTATCCGCGCTCGCGCTGATACTGACTAAATCTTTGGCGGCGGTGATCATTTTTCTGCTGGCGCTGGCCCTATTCTTTTTTCTGCTGATTCGCGATTATGGCGTTTTGATCACACGAAAACGGTTTATGCGTCAAGTACGTACAGTGATTTTAATTGCTGCGCTTTTGTTTGTCACAATTTCCGGTTTTTATTTAAAACCACGCCTAAAATATTTCCTCGATTTTCAGGAAATGCAGAATTCGCTGGTACAGCGGTCTTATTATTGGCAGGCCAGCGTGGCGGCGATTAAGGATTATCCCTTGACCGGTACAGGTTGGCGGGCCTTTGGCTTAGTGTATAAACAGTATAAAACAGCACAGGCCAATATCAGCCATTATTCGCATAATTTCTTTTTACAAATTATGGCCGAGACTGGCCCCTTGGGGTTAATCGGATTTTTGTGGTTCCTGGGTGTATTTTTCAGGCAGGGTTTGGCCAACGTTAAGAAAAAAGCGGCCAGCGCTGCTGGTTTTGGCATCAGTGTCGGCCTGTTTTGCGCCGGATGCGCTTTTTTATTGCACAACCTGGTGGATTTGAGTTTTTACTACAGCCAGGCCGCGTTTTTGTGGTGGATAGTGCTGGCGTTTATTGATGGCGAGTATGAAGCAGGTGCGGGTGGTTTGTCCTAAAGCGATTGTTTTTTGGCTTCTTCGTAAGTCTGCGTAGTTAAAATGTCCCGTAAATGCAGCGCCGACCAGGCCGGTGTTGAAAGCGTGAAGTCTTCAATCTGGCCGCTTCTTTTTTGCCCTTCCAGTTCTTCGTGCGCCTTAAATTCATCGGCAAAGATTTTGTTGATATACTTGAGCAGGTTTTGCCGCTCCTCATCGGAAATAATAAAGGGGACGTTACCTGATGGGCTTTCTGATGCCGCTGGCTTGATGATTGCCCAGAGCGCCAGGCCGCTGGTCTGGTAGATGTCGTTCCAGGTTTCGCTCATCTTCTGGGCCTCGGAGGAAATGAGCGGGATATTTTCTTGCTGCGGTTTTTCCAACATCGCGATTAAGTTTCTCACCGCCTGCTCAATCTCGGAGATATCCACGTACATCCCCATTGCCGTGGCTTTAATCGCGCTATTTTTGTTTTCCAGCCATTGTTTCATATATGTCTTGGCCTTGAGCAGATTGGGCAACTGATTATAGAGCTTCTGCTTTACTTGCGCCTCTTGAGCTTTTTCAATCGAATCGAGTGAGGCTAATTGCATACGGTAGAGGCAATCAGTGAGGTCACGGACAAAAAAGTAATTCTCGGAGAGGCGTTCAGCGGATGCAGGCGCAAGCGCCAGGGAAAACAGCAAAAGCGCGATCAACAGATTTTTCACTCTATGCCCTCTTGTGTACGGAAAGGAAGATTCTTTATTATTCTATACCCAGTCTCAAGATCTGTCAAGTGCCTAGTCCCAACAGTTGGCCGCCTTGATAAACAATAAATGCGGCCAGCCAAGCTACGGCAGTAGTATAAAAAACGGCAAAGGCCGGCCAAACCCAGGAGTTAGTTTCCCTTTTAATTACGGCGATCGTAGATATACAAGGGATATAAAGTAAAATGAAGACCATTGCGCTATAGGCAACTAAAGGCGTGTAGACCTTGCTTCCGTCGACACGAGTATCATTGCGCAGTGCCTGGCGTAGCGATGTCGAATCAACATTGGCGTTACTTACCGAATGCAGCGTGCCCAGTGTCGCTACTACTATTTCTTTGGCGATTAATCCTTCGATTAGTCCCGTGGCAAGTTTCCAGTCGTCAAAACCTAAAGGCTGAAAAACCGGGGCAATTGTCTTGCCTAGCCGGCCGGCATAGCTGTTTTCCAGCTTCTCTTGGGTCGTTTGTCCATTCCGGACGGGGAAATTGCTCAAGAACCATATGAGTACGCAGCCGGCAAAAATAATTGTTCCGGCTTTGCGTAAATAGAGTACTCCCCTTTCCCACATATGGATAACTAATCCTTTAAAAGTCGGCATTCGATAAGGCGGCAATTCCATCACGAAAGGAGTGGCTTCTCCTTTCAGAAGGTACTTACGCAAAATTCTGGCCATTATAATCGCTACTACAATGCCGACAAGATAAAGCGAAAACAGGACATTGCCGGCCATTTGTTCGGGAAAAAAGGCGCCGATAAATAAGGCATACACCGGAAGCCGCGCCCCGCAACTCATGAATGGTGTAATTAAAATGGTAACCAGGCGGTCTTTTCTATCGTCGATAGTCCTGGTGGCCATAATTGCCGGCAAGGTGCAGCCAAAACCCAAGAGCATCGGGATAAACGACCGTCCATGCAGGCCGATAGTATGCATTAACCTATCCATGATGAATGCCGCCCTGGCCATATATCCCGAGTCTTCCAACAGGGCCAGGGCAAAAAACAGTAAAAATATTACCGGTACAAACACTAAGACACTGCCTACGCCCGAGATGATTCCATCGACTACTAATGATTGTATCGTGCTGTGCTGGACCAGTAAGCCGGCGGCGAAATGGGCCAGCCAATGCAGCGCTTTTTCTATCCCACGCATCAGCGGCTGGCTGAGGTTGAAGGTCAGGCGAAAAACCAGCCACATTAATCCCAGGAATATCGGCAGGCCGATAATTCTATTCACCAGTATATTGTCGATTTGGTCGGAAGTGCTGTGGCGCAGTTCGTAAGTTTTTTGCACCGCCTCGGAACAGGCGCCGCTGATGAAACCGTAGCGGCGCTCGGCAATAACCGCTTCCGGTAAATCGCCAAAGATTTTTTGCAGATGTTGCGCGCTTTTTACCAATTGGGCTAAGATTTGGTTGGCGTAAGGGCTTTGTTCAATGCGAGCGATGATTTCAGTATCCTTTTCCAATAATTTGGTGGCCAGCCAACGTGAAGGATATTTTTGGAGCAGGGCTTTGTCATTAATAATAATAACTTCCAGTTTGGCCAATTCCTCCTGGATTTCTTGACCGAAGTCCGCTAAAGTGCCTTCAAAAGCAACTTCACCCTCAATGAGCGTGATTACCGCTTGAATCAGTTCGTTCATCCCTTTATTTTTGCTAGCGACGGTAGAGATAATAGGGGTACCCAGAAGTTTAGATAACTGCTCGGTATCAATAAGAAAACCCTGCTTTTGGGCCAGATCGGACATGTTAAAAGCTAACACCAAAGGAACGCCTAATTCCAGCAATTGCGTGCCCAGATAGAGGTTTCTTTCCAGATTAGAGGCATCGATAACGTCAATAACGGCATCGGGTTTTTCTTCAATTACGAAGTTGCGGGCCACGATTTCGTCCAGCGAATGCGCGGTTAAGCTGTAGGTCCCCGGCAGGTCTACCAAATGAATGTTGTAATCGCCGTATTGCAAGTACCCTTCTTTTTTCTCCACGGTGACTCCCGGATAGTTACCGACATGCTGATGGCTGCCCGTAAGATTATTAAAAATTGTCGTCTTGCCGGCATTGGGGTTGCCGGCTAAGGCAATAGTGATATTTTTAGACATGGTTTATCTCCTTAACTAGAATCTTATGGGCCATCCCGTGGCCTAACACCAGGCGCGTATTACCGACAAGGATAATGTGCGGCCCGGGCCGATGGCCATGCAGAATTTTAAACTGCATGCCTTCATTGAGGCCCATTTCGCTCAGCCTTTTTCTTAAACCCCATCCGCCTTCAATGGAGACCAGGACCACATCTTTTCCGGTCGCGATCATGGTCAGAGGAAAAATTACTGTTTTCATTATCGTAGCTTTCTTTGGGCCTGTTCAAGAAATTTAGTCAGTTTTTCCGTGGTTTGCGGGCTGATCACGTGCTCCATTTTACAAGCGTCTTCCGCGGCCCTTTTACTATCAATCCCCAGGATTTGCGTCAGAAAGTGCACTAAGGTTTCGTGGCGCTTCTTGACTTTCTGGGCAATCCTTTCCCCTATTCGCGTAAGTTCAACATACCCGTAGCGCTCATGAATGATTAAACCGTCTTTAGCCAGGGCGTTTAAGGCCCCGATAACGCTGGGCGTTTTTACGCGTATCATCGCGCTGATGTCTTTGACCCGCGCTACTCCTTTATCCCGTTTGAGAAATACGACCGCCTCCAGATAATCTTCCATGCTTGAGCTGAGCTTTTTTAATTTAACTGTTTTCATCAGACCTCCCTTGTCTGGCGGTGAAGCAGAGTAAAAGTTAGGATAACCTATCTTTCATAGTAAAGCCTAACATAATTTCCGGCTTCTGTCAAGGAGTTTTTTGTTGCAAAATTGTCAATGCTTGATATAATACCTAAGGTAAAGTAGAGGGAGGCTATCGCTGATGAAGAATTTTAAATTAGTGCTATTGCGCCACGGTGAAAGTACGTGGAACAAAGAAAACCGCTTTACCGGCTGGACTGATGTCGACTTATCCGAAAAAGGCATTCAGGAGGCACACGAAGCCGGTCAGGTACTCAAGGCCCACAACTATGCTTTTGACCTGGCCTTTACCTCGGTGCTCAAACGGGCCATTCGCACCTTGTGGATTACGCTTGATGAGATGGATTTGATGTGGATACCGGTCTATCGTTCGTGGCGATTGAACGAGCGGCATTACGGTTCGCTGCAGGGATTAAATAAAGCGGAAATGGCCGAGAAATTTGGTGAGGAGCAGGTGCTAATCTGGCGCCGGAGCTACGATGTCCCTCCCCCGTCCTTGGAGAAAAACGACCCGCGTAACCCCCAAAGAGACCCGCGCTATCACGAATTGGATCAAAAAGATATTCCTTTGACCGAGTGTCTAAAAGATACCGTGAAACGGTTTCTTCCCTATTGGCAGGAGACGATTGCCCCAACGGTGAAGGCGGGAAAGAAAGTGCTCATTGCCGCCCACGGCAACAGCTTGCGGGCGTTGGTAAAATACCTGGACAATATTTCTGATGCGGAAATTATGCAGCTGAATATACCGACCGGCATTCCACTAATCTATGAACTGGATAGCAATTTAAAGCCACTCGCTCATTATTATCTAGGCGATGAAGCAAAAATCAAACAGGCCGTGGCCTCGGTTGCCAATCAAGGTAAAGCTAAAAAGTAAACTGCGCCATTAAGCAATTGTAACGCTTTTATCCAGGTATACATCTTGTATAGCGTTTAAAATCGCTATTCCTTCTTTCATCGGTTTTTGGAAGGCCTTCCTGCCCGAAATCAGTCCTGTTCCCGCTGCCCGCTTGTTGATTACCGCTGTCTTTACGGCTTGGGCCAAGTCGTCTTTTCCCGAAGCGCCACCGGAGTTAATTAGACCGATTCTGCCCATATAGCAGTTGGCTACTTGATAGCGCGTTAAATCAATGGGGTGGTCGGAGCTAAGTTTTTCGTAAACCAAAGGATGGGTTTTGCCGAATTTAACGGCATTGTAACCACCGTTATTTTCGGGTAATTTTTGTTTGATGATATCGGCCTCGATAGTGACGCCCAGATGATTGGCCTGGCCGGTAAGATCAGCGGCGGTATGATAATCAACTCCGTCTTTCTTAAAACCTTCGTTGCGTAAATAACACCAGAGTACCGTAAACAGGCCTAATTCGTGGGCCTGCGCGAAGGCCTGAGAAATCTCCTCAATTTGGCGCAGTGATTCCTTTGAGCCAAAGTAAATAGTCGCTCCGATTCCTGTTGCCCCCATCTCAAATGCCTGTTTTACGCAAGCGAATAGCCTCTGGTCGTAAGAATTAGGGTAACTTAAAAATTCATTATGGTTGATCTTGACGATAAACGGAATCTTGTGGGCGTATTGTCGCGATACTAGCCCCAAAACTCCCAATGTGGAAGCTACGGCGTTACATCCGCCTTCAACAGCCAGCTTGACAATATTCTCGGGGTCAAAATAAATCGGATTAGGCGCAAACGAGGCCCCGGCGGAGTGCTCGATACCCTGGTCTACGGGAAGTATAGAGAGGTATCCTGTGCCACCTAATCGTCCGTGGTTAAACATTGTCTGCAGATTTCTTAAGACATTGTTACTTCTGTCGCTGTAAGTGAATATTCTGTCGATGAAATCCGGCCCGGGCAGATGTAACATCTCCTTGGGGATGGTGTTGCATTTATGCTCCAAGAGCGACTGAGCGTCTTTTCCTAATAAGGTGCTAATTGCGGTTTTCATTTTTCCTGTTCCTCTCTTTCCCGTCTTTATTGCGTGGTGATATTCATAAAATCTTCGACTTTAGTCTGAGGGTGTTTATAGCGCTTACGGCCCGACGTAGAGCGTCCAGATTGAATGGCTTCTACCGGGCACCATTGCAGGCAGGCCATGCATTGCTCACAGCGATTGTGCCAGACCGGTTTTCCTTCTTCTATGGTGATATTATGCACCGGACAAACCCTTTGGCAAAGCCCACAATGGGTGCATTGTTCGTTAACCCAGAATGACTCATCCATCTGCGGAATTTTCGCTGAGCCCATCTTATAAACAAATCCCGAAAGCAGCGCGCTGACTAAGAAGAAGCTTTTATCGATTGCTGTTTCTTTGGCTGCTCTAACTATTGCGGCGATTTCTTTGATTCTTTTCTTTTCCTGGGAGAACATACTGCGCTGTTTTTCCTCCGGGATTGCCCCGTAAAGCGGAGTATAATTACCAGGCATCAATACCGCGAAGCCTCCGGCTAATTTAATCCCTTGGGCGCTCAGCTCTTTGGCGGTTTGGGTAAGTGCCGCACCGCTAATCCCGCCATAAGTAGCGATAGCGAAGACGTAAGCGGTTTTATTGGCCTTGAATTTTTTTATAAACTCGCTGACAATAAGCGGCATTCCCCACATATACACGGGATAAATAATCCCGATTCGCTCTGCCTCTGGAGCAATCTCTTTATCCGATATTACTCGGGCAATGGGCACGATCTGAGTAACTTCACCGAGTTCGCTGGCTAAGTCCCTGGCTACCTGCAGTGAATTTCCGGT
>JAZDHS010000005.1:0-3288 GCA_043805735.1 Candidatus Omnitrophota bacterium
AAAAGAGAATATCTCGACCAAATTACTCCCGAACTGATCAAATTAGAATATGCGAAATTGCTGGCGCTATGAACACTAAAGCCGGATTTTTGTCGCTGTTAAGACCTTATCGCAAGCAGGCGCTGCTGGCCTTGGTCGCGATCTTCATCACCAATTTATTGAGCTTAGCCTTTCCCTGGGCAATTAAGCTTATCATTGATGAAGTATTGGTGAAGAAAAGTTTAGTTTTGCTCAATAGTCTGGCCCTGGTCCTGGTCGTCGTATTTATCCTTAAATCTTATTTTGGTTTTGTGCGTGAGTACCTGGTGGCCTTAATCGGCGAAAGCGTAGTGCGCGATTTGCGACAGAGAATCCATTGGCACCTGGTGCGCTTATCGGTGCGGTATGTCGAAAATACCCCTAAAGGGGTAATCCTCTCCGGCATTATCGGTGATGTCGAAAGCGTGCGTAAATTCCTCTTTGGCGGGGCGCTCGATTTTATTTATGCCTGTTTTAATCTGCTGTTCGTGCTCGCAATTTTACTTTTTTTGGATTGGCGGCTGACCCTGGTCTCGCTAATCTATCTACCGGTTTTCGGACTGACTTTTTTTAAACTCACCCCCCGTCTAAAAGAGCAGCATACCCTGGTGCGCGAAAAATACGCCCAATTAACCTCTCGGCTCAATGAGGTCTTTAACGGTATTCGCATCGTGGCCGGTTTTACCAAAGAACAGGATGAGGCCGCGGAGTTTGGCGCACGGCAAAAAGAAATCTTCACCGCTGCGATGGGCAGCCACACCTTGGGGGTGTTGTTGTGGATGGGTTCGGAATTAATCAGCTCACTGGGGTTGGTTACACTGATTTGGTTGGGCACAAAAGCGGTTTTCACCGGGCGGATCAGTATGGGCACATTAATGGCCTTCTATTCCTATTTAGGGATGTTATTTTATCCAGTAGTAAAGATGGTGATTGTGAATAACTATTATCAGGAGGCTGCTGTGGCGATGCAGCGCATCAGCCGAATCCTGGATGAGGAACCCCGGGTTAAGGAAAAAGAAAAGCCACTCGCGCTCAAGAGGATAAAAGGCGACGTACTCTTTAGTGGAGTGAGTTTTGGTTATGAACAGCAAAAAGAAGTTTTGTCAGGCATCAATCTTCAGGTGCAGGCGGCGGAAGTAGTGGCTTTAGTCGGCAAAAGCGGAGCCGGTAAAACCTCTTTAATTAACCTGCTGTTACGTTTTTATGATCCTGGCCGCGGAGAAATATACATTGACGGCCATAACCTCAAAGAGTTAGAATTAAAGGCGTACCGCTCGCAGGTAGCGATGGTGCTGCAGGACGACTATCTGTTCAGCGGCACGGTAAAAGAAAATATCCTTTACAGTAAACCCGCTGCCAGCGAGGCGGAGATGGTCAAAGCGGCCCAGCTGGCCGAGGCCCATCAGTTTATCAGCGAATTACCGCGTGGCTATGAGAGCGAAATCGGTGAACGCGGAGTCAGGCTGTCTTTTGGCCAGAGACAGCGCATTTCCATTGCCCGGGCAATCCTGCGTGACCCGGCGATCCTGATTTTAGACGAGGCCACTTCCAATGTCGATTCGGCGACCGAGCGGCTGATTATTGAACAGGCCTTTCAGAACTTGATGCGTGGCTGCACTACCTTTGTGATCGCCCACCGGCTCGCGGCGGTGACCTATGCCGATAAGATTGTCTTTATTGAAGGCGGCCGGATTGTCGAGGCCGGAACGCATTATCAACTATTAAATAAACAAGGCCATTATTGGCGAATGTGGCAGGAAAATTATGCGGCGGATAAAAAGAAAGATAAAACGGTTAATATTGAGCCTTTTTTACCGTAAGCTTTGGGTGCGCCTGGCGCTGATTCTCTTGGCGATGGTGACTGTGCCGACGGTACTCTTGGGGGTCTTACTGATCAATACTTCCGGCCAGGCGATGCGCCAGAGTGTGCTGGAAAACTACAAACAAATTGTAATTAGAACCGCGGCAGAAATCAGCCTCTTTGTCCAAAAGCCCCAGGATATTTTAAACACCACCGCGGCGATGTTAAGCGCGGTTTACCCCTCACCCTGGAAACAGGAGACGGCATTGGTAGAATTGGTGCTCAACCAGCCGATTTTTCTTCGCGCCGCTTGCGTTGATTTGTCCGGCGAGATATTAGCCAGTTCCGAGCTGGGGCGGGGGTTGAAATGGCAATACCCGGCGCCGGCCCTAGAAAGCATTACTAAAGGAAATACCTACCTCTCCGAAGTAAAAATCCTGGATAACTATACCCCATATATGACGATGGCGGTGCCCCTTAAGAAAATGGGCAAGGTCGTCGCGGTATTAATGGCCGACATCAATTTACGCGGGGTCTGGGCGATAACCGATAACATTACCTTAGGCAATACCGGCCGGACCTTTTTGATTTCGGCTAACGGTACCTTGATCGCGCACCAGGATAAAAAACGGGTGTTGAAAAATGAGAACCTCTCCCAGCAAAAAGAAGTGCAGGCCGTTCTCGCCGGGCAAACCGCGGCCGCGGAATTAGAGGACTTTAGGGGCGAAAAATGGATTAGCGCCTATGCGCCGATTGAGCGGGTCGGCTGGGGCGTGGTTTTGAGGCAGGAACAGAAAGAGGCCTATTTATTTTCCCGGATTATGAAAATGCAGTCCTGGATCATTATTGTTTTAAGCGTGCTTTTGGCCGTCATCGTCAGTATTTTTATGGGCCAGGTTTTGGCCCGGCCGATAAAAACTTTGGCCTCAAGGATGAAAAGGGTGGCTGCCGGCGATTTAGAACACAAAATCAGCTCCGGCCGGCGCGACGATATCGGTGAATTAATCCGTTCCTTTAATGATATGACCAGAAAACTCAAAATCGCCCGGGAGCGGGAGCGGTTTTCGGCAATCGGCGAGGCCGCGGCCTGGATTGCCCATGAGTTGAAGAATTCCCTGGTGTCGATTAAATCTTTTGTGCAGCTATTTCCCCTGAAACATCGAGATGAGCATTTTGTACATCGCTTTGGACAGCTAGTCCCGGAGGAAGTTGACCGTTGGGAGCGGATGCTGCGCCAGCTTTCCGACTTTTCCCTGAACTCGCAGTTAAAAACCAGCGTGGTTAATTTGAAAGAGCTGATTGAAGGCGTATTGGAAATAATGGAACAGAAACTGATTGAAAAAAATATTATCGTCACCTGTACGCTGAAAAACAATCAATGGTATGTCAACGCCGACCCCGAAAGGCTCAAACAGGTATTTATGAACCTGCTGTTTAATGCCCTCCACGCGATGCCGCAGGGAGGCGCG
>JAZDHS010000006.1:0-42074 GCA_043805735.1 Candidatus Omnitrophota bacterium
GCTTCAAACGGCCTTGAATTATCATAAGCAGGTATTGCCGGATTCATCGTTTCGAAATCAAGGAGATAAAGAGGATACTCTAATGTATCTATAAAGTCCTTTATTCCTTTCTTGTCAACGTAAGGAAGGCCTGTTTTATGACATTCGACCTGAATACTCTGCTTATCACTCAACTTTACATCTTCTTTGATATCGGCAATACTCAATACCCCGCGCTCTAATAGATCATAGGCTTTCTTTTTACCCGAATATAAACAAAAGATGTCACCTTTTTCTGGCAGAAAGCCCCAACATATGTCTTCAATAGGACAAGGGTATGGGGTACTACAATGTTGGTCTACCTTTATCTGCGGGGCATCTTTCTTTCGTATTGACTCGAACATATCGGCTATATTTGTTTCGATTTCCGGGATAAGCTCATCCGCCTGTTTTGTAACATCTTCAGTCGCGAATAACTTTTCAGGATCGATGTCGCCTTTACGCACGTATTGATTATTAATATACATGAGATAACATTTGCGGATTTTCAGTCCTGCGCCCTCATATGTATACTTCTGGAAGGCTACATCGTAGTAATGTTCATCTTTTACGCTGCTTGAGCTTTTGACTTCAATAAGATCCCAAGCATCCTTAGCGACTGGATTAAGAATATCGGCCAGAGCATAAGCCTGATTATAAACAAAACCTGGTTCAAATAGCGGTTTGCGAAGCTTGGCGGCTTCCAATGACTTCTCCGCCTGCTTGTCCGGCATATAGTCTCTTTGGAGTAGAATGCCTCCTGGAAAGAGCGTATGCGCCAGCTCTCCGACAAGCTTGCCCTGATCCATGATAGCCTGCGTAGAGGGATCAATCTCCGGCAAGTCTTCCTTGCGGTTATACTCATACCATAGAAGCTTATGGCATTTAAGTCCGTCGAGATATTTAGTCTTTGACAAAAATGGTTTGTTTATTCCCATATTATCCTTTAAGATTTTTATCTTACCACTATCGTTACAGATGAGCTTCGGCCATATAATTTCTACCATTCAGCGATGTTTTTTTCTTTATGAATCCGATTTTTCTCATTCATATCAACTTATCTTTTGGGCGGTTTGAGCCTTCTCGTCATATTCCCAAAACTCAACACCTTGAGGTATTAAATGAGAATTTATTCTAAGATAATATTTCCCAAGGGTTTCTTTCCTACTTACGCTATAATCTTTAAGTATAAAAAATATTTTTCTATACCCTTTGGGGGTAAGGTGAAAATAAAACATCTCCTGTGTCCAAACAGTCATTTTCGCGCTAGGAACCTTATCGCTTTCCGTCCATTTGTGGGATTTACATTCAACAATGATCTTATTATCAAGATTTCCGAGATCATATACGTGTTTTTTGCGGCGCCCCCCAACTCCTATGGATATGGCAACATCATTATCTAAAATTATTCCCTTGCTAGAAAAGAAAGCCTTTACTAGATCAACAAAATCCTTGCCCACATGGGCATTGCTAATAGATCCATTTCTTTGAAAATTCTTCATAATCCCTTCACTCCAAGTCAGTCATCATTTTCAGGACTTCCAGCGTCATCCCGAACCACTGTAATCAGCGGTCAGTCCAGAGTCCTCGTATATACCATTTAACAAATTTTTCGGGAACTGCCCTATTTCCTTTTGCTAAATCTCCTCGGCAGCCATATAATCTATCCTGACAACCTTGTCTCCATCAAAGAAAATAAACATTCTTTGCTCTTCGTAATACCAGACCCCCACATCTTTGTACCCGTCTTGGTAGTAAGGTTTGCCGAAGGTTTCAAGGATATCTGCTTTAGTTTGGTAGTCTTCTTTGCCTAAAGGGATTGCCACTTTACCCTCACCTGAATAGTGCAATTCTTGGGCTAAGGCGGTTAAGGATAGTAGGCAGATTAGGATTGTTAGGAGTAGGGGCTTCATTAGTTATTTTTTATCTTTATGTGGTATCTCTCTAATAAATCCCGCATAATTAACTGTTTAAAAATTAAATTAAATCCACCCTGGTTCATAAAAACTGCATATAGAAACATTAAGCAAGATGATAGCACAAATAAAATGTTTATCTCTGATTTGGTAAAAATCATAAGCAACGAACCGACTATAAAGCTTAGTGCAATTAATAAGAACGGTACACTGTTCCATCTAGATTGTTCTATGAAGTTCGCTTGCTTATCTAATTCTTTTGTAAGCCCGATATCATTTAAAAAGCTTTCCGAGACATACTCTTCAGCTTTTTCTTCAAATATAGACTTAGCTACTTTAAATTTTTCTATCGCAAATTTGCAATCAGATTCCAAATGGAATAATAAATATTTAGCATTGCACTTGTTACAGACTTTAAATGTTTTCATTTTTTCTTATCCCTCAAAGTATAAATTAATAGATTGCCTATTTCTCAACAATTGGCTCAACAAAAAACTTTGAACGACGCATAGCCCAAATAACAAGCGGAAATGCAGCTAAAAGTGAAGTTGTCCTTTCTACAAGGTGTGGTTTAGATATTAAAACTGCAATTAAACCCGTAGGGATTATTAAAAAAGCATGTATAATCCAAACACCAATTACCCAAAATATGCGCTTAGAGATACTCCAGTTTCGGTCAGTGCAAGCAGTCAAAATAGCAAAAATCAACATTATTAAGATAATGAATCCAGACTCTTGGTCATAAGAGCCGCCACTTCGTGCAATTATCCCAGCCCCGGCAGTGCTTATAAACCAAAACAGAACCAGGCCTGACCCCAAGCGCCTTGGTTTCCATTTCCAATTTGTTTTATTACTTTCTTCTATCATCTAAGCAACTATTAATTGTTTTTTATTCATTTCTTCTTAAGGGTCTTTAATTTATACCTATACATCTGCTTTCTTTCTCTTAATAGTCTTGATATATCCTTTTGTCTTCTTGTGATTCGTTCTCTTGGCATTGCCAAAGCCTTAAAGTTTTTCCCTGCCTTGCCCTTGGGGCAAGGCTCCCAAAACAAGAACAAGCAGAACCAAACAAAGACGCTTTATGTAACTCTCAAGCAATTATGTAAAACGTCTTATACTCATTTTTTTACTAGTGTGGTTTTTCTTGTTTTTTCTTGTTTGCTTCGTTTTGTGCGTTTTTTGCTTGGATTACTTGTTTGCTGTGTTTATTCTTATCTTTCTGACCTTTATCACCCATAGAGGTTTCTCCTTTCCAAAACAAAAAAAGCAACCCTCGGCCGGAGAGTTGCTTTAAAGTTAACCTATTTCACTTCCATCTTCCTACCTCTTTGTTACAGGGGCTTATCTTACCACTATAGAGGTATTTTGACAAGGGTAAATTGTGTAATCCGGGTATGTAACCTACAATCCGACAAGTACATCCAATTTGTCTTTAATTTTTGCTTGGTACTGCTTTCTCGGCCTCATTCCTCTTAACTCCCAATTTATTACCGTATCTTCGGTAACTCCGATTAGCCCAGCCAGGTCTCTTATAGGCATGCCTTTATCCATTCTTGCCTTTCTGAGCCTCTCCCCGAAAGTTTTGGGTTGAGAGGGATAATTGGGATTAAGTTCAAGCATGTCGAGTTCAGATTGCAGGACATATATATTTGGCTTGATTGTCATAATGTTCTGCATGCTCAACCTTGCTGTAACCTTGGTAGACATTCTCAGATCCGTTTATTGTCTCCCTATACTCAGAGTGTAGTAAGCATATCTTTTATTTCCGCTTCTAGTTAACAATCCTTTTGCAACCAATTGTTTTAACTTATTTGTGGCAGTATTTCTGTGTATCCCTAATAAACTCCGAATCTCCTTATTGGCTAATACCCCCTTACGTTTACATAAGTCTATTATTTGGCTTTCTTCAAAACTTAGCTCCTGAATTTCTTTTTGTTTCTGTTTTTTGATTTTGTGAACAAACCATCCTTCTTTCAGACCAAGAAGATATACGCCCTTGTTTACTAATTCCGCAATTCTTCGTAATCGTTCTTCTGGAGTCATGCAAGCTGAATTATACATACCAAATCCACCTCCGGCCTATTTACGATATTGCCCTATTTCTAATCAAAACAGTACATAAAACAAAAAAGACAACCCTCCTTTTTTGAGAGTTGCCTTGAATTTTACCTATTTCTGCCATTTCCCCGCTCCTTTATGGCAGGGAATTATTTTACAACCCTAAGGTCACTTTGACAAGGGAAAATGTGTAACTCAAGTATGTAAAAACGCCTGGAGGGCCAGTGACCAAATAGAGACCATATAGCATTTAAAAGGCCTATAATTTATGAAACTGCATAAAATAAAAAATCTCCCTAACTTATTTAAGGAGATTGTATTTACAACAATTTCAATGAGTTATGAAAAGAGTCTATAATGCAATGTGAGTGTGGCGCTTTAACCAGCTAAGCCATACGCCCGTAGCTAATACAACGCTTGGGTGGTCCCGCCGCTACTACGTCGACGGGACGCCCAATCTATGATAACAAAAACGCATCCTAGGCGATGTATTCTAACACAGGATGCGTCTCACTGTCTATTCTTTTTATCTCTAAACAAATCTACGTTCTTCGCTTAATCCTAAATCGAGGAAGTTTTTCAGGCGGCGGCTGCGGGTGGGATGGCGTAATTTGCGTAAGGCCTTGGCCTCAATCTGGCGCACTCTTTCGCGGGTGACCTTAAAGATACTGCCGACCTCTTCGAGGGTCCGCGGATAGCCGTCACCAATGCCAAAGCGCAGCTGTAACACTTTTTTCTCACGCTCGGTGAGCGAATTAAGCACATCGCCCATCTCGGCCTTAAGCATTGAGTAGGCCGTGGCATTGGCCGGAGAGACCGCGGATTTATCTTCGATAAAATCGCCAAAATGCGTATCGCCTTCATCACCGACCGGCGTCTGCAAGGAAATCGGCTCCTGGGCAATCTTGAGCACCCCGCGGACCTTCTCCACCGGCATATCCATCTGGTGGGCAATGTCTTCGGGAGCCGGCTCGCGGCCCTTTTCCTGCACCAATGCCCGGGAAATGCGGATCAGCCGGTTAATCGTCTCGGTCATATGCACCGGGATGCGGATGGTCCGGGCCTGGTCGGCGATCGAACGGGTAATCGCCTGGCGAATCCACCAGGTGGCGTAGGTACTGAATTTATAGCCGCGGCGATAGTCATATTTATCGACCGCCTTCATCAGGCCGATATTGCCTTCCTGGATTAAGTCCAGAAACGACAGGCCGCGGTTGGTATATTTCTTGGCAATGCTCACCACCAGACGCAAGTTGGCCTCAACCAGCGCTTTCTTAGCTCTGATGAATTTTGTCTGGGTGTATTTAATCAGGCGGATGTATTCTTTAATTTTTTCATACGGGGCGGCGAATTCACGCAGGATCTTTCTTTTCTTCTGGAATAAGGGGCCGATTTTCCCGCGGGCCTTCTTGCGGCGCAGGCGCTTCACTTCCGTGTCAATCTCGCCCAGCTGTTGGAAGCTCATCCGGATGTTTACCGCAATATCCTCAACAGTGCTGGTCGTTAAATCAAACTCCCAAAGCAGAGTGGCAATGCTTTCTCGTTTGCGCGTCGCCCTTAATTTGGCGCTTAAGAGGTCAATCTGTTTTAAGAGTTTATCGTGATTAAGGCTCGGCTCCTCGCGGATTACTTCTTCTAAATTCAGCTCGCCTTTAATAATGTCGTTGGCAACCTGCAGGATTTCCCTTTTCGCCAGGGGGTTTTCAAACACGGTCTGACGGAATTTATTTTCCGCGGACTCGATTTCCTTAGCCAAACGGATTTCTTCTTCCCGGGAGACCAGCGGAATTTGCCCCATTTGGCGCAGGTACATCCTGACTGGGTCGTCCATACGCACCAGCCGCGGTAAGGCCTCCGGCTTTTCTTTAGCCGAGGCTTCCTCTTCTTCATCGTCCGACTCCGGCTCTTCCTGGGCGGCCTGTTCCGGCTCCGGTTTTTCTTCGACCTCCGGCTTTTGCTCGGCGGCGACAATGGCGATGTTTTCATTGCCGAGCATCGTCAAGATTTCGTCGATTTCCTCGGCGGAAACGATATTCTCCGGCAGGATATCATTGACCTCCTCGTAGGTGAGGTGCCCCTTCTCTTTACCGGCGGCGATCAGTTTTTCCAGCTGCTGTTTGTTTTTGATGTCTTTAGGCGTGCTCTTTTTTGTCTTCATCTTTCTTATCCTGCCTCTTAATTAAGGAATTGTACTTTCCCATCAATTCTAACACCTTATCTTTATGCCCCCAGCCCTGCGCGAGTTTAATTTCCCGCTGCAGGCGGTGCAAAATATCCTTGAGATTATCAGCCTTAATCCGGCTGATGCAGTCAATCAGGCAGCGGTGCACATCATCGTATTCTTTTTCGCAGCTGCAAACCCGGGCAATAAAAGTCGCCGCCTCTTCGCTGGCCAGGCAGTTAATCAAGCGGCCTTCCTGGATCGGCTCGCCCTGTTCGTGCATCCGCAGCACCACGCGCATCGCTTCGCGAATCCGGATATCCTGAAAATCCTCCAGGCTTAAGTGTTTTTTTATTTCGACCAGCGCCTCTTCCGCCGCGTCGAGCGTGATTTTTAAGAGCATTTCTTCAGCCGGGCGCTTGGCCTTTATTTCCGACCTTACCGGCTCCGGCGCGGCGAGGTTACGAAAATCCTTCTTTACTTTTTTAAGTTCCGCTAAAATCCATTCCTCACCCAGCGATGTTTCGCCCCGTGAGAATTCCTGCGCCAATTTCTTGACGTAGGAGCTGCGGCGGATAGCGTTGGTCACGCGGTTAATCGTCGGCAGCATCTGGGCGGCGATATTCACCTTACCCTCGACCGTCTCCAGGCTGTGGCTCTGGCCCAAGAGCGCCAACTTGTATTCAAAGAGGTCGGCGGCCTCGGTAATCTTTTTCCCAAAGCTCTCCTTGCCGTGTTTACGGATCATGCTGTCGGGGTCCTCGTTCTTGGCCAGGGAGGCAATTCGGACATGCACGTCTTCTTCGATTAATAAGTCCAGGCTGCGCAAGGAAGCCATTTCTCCGGCGCGGTCGGCGTCAAAGACCACGACCACATTGTTGGTATGGCGTTTTAAGAGCCTGATCTGCGCGGTGGTTAGCGCGGTACCCAGTGACGCCACCACATTAGCAATACCGCTCTGATAGACGGTCAATAAATCGGCGTAACCTTCGACGATAATACAAAAATCCTGCTTTTTTATTTCCTCTTTGGCGAAATTCAGGCCATAGAGGTGGTTGCCCTTGTTATAAACGGGCGTATCGGGGGAGTTCATATATTTAGGCAGAAAATCATCAAGTACCCGCCCGCCAAAAGCGACAATCCGCCCCCGGCTGTCAAAAATGGGAAACATTATCCTTTGTTTAAAGCGGTCGTAATAGGGTGAGTTTTCTTTGCGAATCACCAGGCCGGCTTTTTCCAGCAGGCTCTCGGCGATGCCCTTAGCGCGCAGGTATTGCAGCAGGCCGTTGTTATCGGGGGCAAACCCGATCCGAAAGGTAAACAGCGTTTTGGCCTGATAGCCTCTTCGCTTTAAGTATTCTACCGCCGCGCGGGAGTTGTCCTTCTGTAAATTGCTTTGAAACCAGGCCGCGGCGTATTCATTGATCTGCAGCAGGTCATCGGTTACTTTTTCGTCCCGCGAGAACGCCGATGTCGCCGGCAGGGCGACGCCGGTTTTTTTGGCCAGCATCCGCAGGACCTGGGGAAACTCCAGGCCCTCGTATTTCATGATAAAATTAAAGACATTACCGCCGGCGCCACAGCCAAAACAATGAAAAATCCCTTTGGCGGGGCTCACCATAAATGAGGCCGTCTTTTCATGGTGAAAGGGGCAGTTGGTTTTAAAATTCCTGCCCGCGGCCTTAAGCGGAATATACTGGGCAATGATTTCGGCGATATTGCACTTTTCGCGAATTTCGTCAATGACGCTCTCGGCAAACAGACCGGGCATTACTTCCTCTTTACGCGTTTGAAACCGCTGCATTCAATAATGCGCAGTTTTTCTTTTTTCTCCACTTTATCCAGCAGCATGTTCATCCCCAGGTTGTCGCTGGCAATATGGCCGGCAATGATCACGTTAATGTGCTCGGCCTTAACCTTTTTCAAATGTTCTTCGCTTAAATGCATCGCTAGGATCGTGCCTACGCCGGCCTGGGCCAGCTTGTCAAAAATGTCTTTCGAGCCTTCGGTGCCGCCGGTCATATCGACGAAGATTTTGCCGGCCCGCCTGCTCGCTTCTCCGGCAATGATTTTTGGCCCGGCTTTTTCCAGCGTGGCCTGGCGGTACTCCGGGATTTTCCTTAATATATCCAGCACGTCACTTAAGGTATCGGGTTTTTCCTTATCAATTAATTTTTGTAAATAGGAAGCGACATGATTATCGGCTACGGTATGGCCGCACAAAAAGGCAATATCTAAAAGGCGCGCCGCATCTACGGCCCGGCCATGGTTGGAAGGCATTACCCGGCGGTTGACTTCGGCCATCCGATCAGACATTAAGGATTCGACGACGTTAATCGGCACACCTAAATCCTTCAAGATGTCGATCTGGACTTCCATCACCTCGGCTAAGCCGGCCAGGGCCCGGCCCGCGGGATGATGCGACATTACCGCGTCAATTTTTTCGTTTTTCTGGTTAAGCCGGTCGGCCAGGAGCACCTCGGCCTCGGCGATATCAATACCGACTAAGAGCGTCTGGATCTTTTTTTCCAAACTGCCATAAAGGACCCGTGTATCGCAATAAGGATTGCTTAAGGCCTCGGTATCAAACTCTTCTTTCGCCGGCGCTTCCAGTTTCTGATAGGCCTTCTTGGCCCGAGCGAGGCATTTTTCGACTACCGCTTTGCCGCGCGGGTCGGCGTTCATCCCTTCTTTTACCAACAATTCGTAGAGCTCTTTTAAAGTCATTGATGCTCCTCTATTTTGGGTTTAAACATCAGCACAAACTCGCTGACCTTAGGGCTAACCTTGAGCAGCTGCCGTCCGCAATAAGAACCCTCTACGCTCTTCTTCAGGTAATCTACGGGTAAAAGGGTTAGGGAAAACAGAAACAGGCTGGCAAAAATCAGGCTCCGAGTTAGGCCAAAAATCAGCCCACCCCATTTTTCCAACGCTAAGGCGAAACCTAGCTGCATCACCTTAAACAGCAATTCTCTAACTATTTTGAATATAAGGAGTAATGTAAAAAAGAGCGTAAAAAAGGCGAGGAATTGTGCTATCTGGAGGGAAAGAAAGGAATGGGCATCGAACCATTCACCTAACCTGTTATAATATATAGTAGATACGACACAGGCCCCCACTGTCGCGGCTGACTTAAACAGCTCGATGGAGAAACCCCGCTCCAAGCCAATGTAGCCGCCCCTAGCTAAAAAAATTAACACCACTATGTCTACCCAATTTATCGCGGGTAGAAAGGATTCGTTCATAAGTTATAAAAGTTTTTGCAAGTATACCATACAAAACCGGTATAGTCAAGGGTGAGAGAAGAGATTTTTCGCGGGGAATTTCTAAAAGGCGTACTTTACGCCGCCACCGACAACCCAGGAGTTATTTTCGACTTCTTCGTCATCGGTGATGCCATCGTTGGAGAGGTTGGTTTTGACATCATAACCAAGATAACTGCCTTCGACGTTAATCGCCAAATGTTCGGTAAAGAAGAAATCAAAACCCAGGCCGTACTTACCGGTTAGGGCAGAGGAGTCAGTAGTAAAGTAGGAGTTAGTAGAGGTAACATAAGGGGCCTGCTCAAAGTCAACGAACATCCCGCCGATGCCAACGCTCACGTAAGGGGCAAATTTATAGTACATATCGCTATACTCGGTATATTGCTCGATCGGATATTGCGCCCGCAGATGGGCAATTAAGGGAATTACTGTAAACGAACCCATATCGCCGCTGATATTGCTCACCGTCACCGGATTAACCGTCATATCGAAATCATATTTCAGCACTCCCGATTCCAAACCGATTAAAAAATAGTCACTGAGCTTTTTATCGAGCATCACTTCCATAAACCAGCCGTCTTTGCCTTTGATCGATATATCGGCCAAGCCGCGGGCGGGCATACCAAAGATATAATTTTTATCGCATTGGTTGATCAACGCGCCTGCGCGCGCCCCCAGGGTCAGATCCTTGGCAAAAGAATAACTATCTTCATACATATAGGCATAACTGCCGGAAATAAAACCGCTGAGCAAAAAGAGTGCGACTGCCACTACCAACAGTCTCGTCTTTTTCATTTATTCAACCCCTCCTAATTGGTTAACTAGATTGTTTCTTATTCCTTAGAAAAATAATAACATACAAGCGATTAAAATACAAGTATTTTTACGGTTTTTTCGGCTGAATTCTTTCTAAGACCGAACCAGCCATACTGAGCAGCTCATTGGCCTTTTGAAAATAGGTCAAGGCCTGAGTCTCTAAGCGCGCGCGTACGTTTTCGCGCTGCTCTTGCATAAATTCGTAAAGCGTGTTCCAGGCCTTGGAGTAGTAATAGACGGCCATCTGCGAGGTTTCTTGATATTTTTCGTAATTAAAAGGGGCAACGCAGAAGCTATGTGTCACCAGCATCCGGGTGAGTTCCCGTTTCATCTGGATAATCGTCTCCCGGCTTTTTCGGGAAAGTTTAGCCGTTTTTAATTCCTCGGAAATAGCCAGAAAGGCATCCCGGGTATTCTTGGCGACTTTAGCCGTTTCCTTAATAATCGCCGAATAGGTAATCGGGTCGGCCTGCAGACCCTTAATCAAAAGCTCAAGGAAGCCACGTGTATACTCGTCGCCCTGGAGGGATTCGTCGGCAAGGGCGTCTTGCAGTGATTGGATGGCCTTGGCAATCTCGTTGGCATTTTTGTATTTAAGCGCCGCGTTTACATTCTTGCTCACCGCGCCCTCTTCGGCTGCGCCGACGTGCGCCAACACCAGCGCGATTCCACAGAAAAAAATTATCAGTTTGTTAATCGATAGCGGCCTGGGCATAATTTTACTCCCTTCTACTTGTTGGTCAACACTGCCTTAGAAATTGTAATGGTGCAGCGTACTACACTGGAGCCCTCGGTTTTGGGCCGAATGTCAAAATCCTCAATCTTCAAAAGTTTCTTTGAGCTTTCCACATCGTAGAAAAAGTTAGTTAGCTGCTGCAGCTGGGCTTCGCAATTTAATTTGACCAGGAATTTGCGCAATTGCTCAGTTTCACTAAGACCGGCGGCCTTGATATCGATGACGTATAAAGCGGTTTTATTGGCCATCTCCTCAATCTCCTGTAACAGGCCAACGGTCTGCTCTTCCTGGCTCAGTTGTTCGCCGGCATAGGCGTCAAAATAATCAATCTCTTTTTTCAATGTATCTTTCTGAGCTAAGATGTGCAAATTTTTCTTAATCCGCGCCTCCTCCGTGCCAATCTCCTGGTCGAGGGCGCGCATCTTTCCCAAAATCGGCTCAAGAATCAGCTGTTCCAAAAAAACCAGCGCTAGCACAAAGACAATAGCGTAAAAAATCATTTTCTCTCTTTTGGGCCGGCGCGAGAAGGCGCTGAGGATACCGTTCATTGCTCTTCTGTCTGCTCCTGTGTTTGCTCCTGCGTTTGCTCCTCTTTTTGTTCTTCAGGCCGCTGCTGTTGTTTTACTATTACCGGGCCCTCTAGAGAGCAAACAATATGAAAATCGGTGAGGTCCAGTTCGCCTTCTTTTCTCTTCGTAGTATAGCGCGTTTTTACATTCTGAAAATAGCGTGATTTTTCCATGGTGCTCACCAAAGTAAAAACAGTAGACATCGAGACCGAGCTGCCCTTTATTTGAAACTCGCCTTTTTCGTCAAATTTCGCATTCGTCAAATAAATATCGGGCAAAATCAGCTCGTGCAATTCGTTTAAGATCTCTAAAGAATAGCCACGCAGCGATAGATACTTCTTGATCGTTTCGATGCGGGAAAACGATTGGGCCAGCCTTTCGGCATCCTTATTGGCCTGTTGATACTTAGTTTTGAGATTCGTTAAATACACTGTTTTGACAAAAATTTTACTCATCAAGATCCCGCAGATCAAGGCAAAGGTCGCTAAAAGCAAAACACCCATCTGGATAATGTCTTTGCCTCTTTCTTCCAGGGCTTTGCGGAGCTTAATTTCCTTGGGGGTTAAATCAATAGATAGGCCGCCGCCGAATAACAGCGGCGTAACCACATCCAAAAAGGAGCAGTCTTTGGCCGCAGAAATTGCATCGCTTGCCGGCTTTTTCAAAGGCAAATGTTCGGCATAAGGAATAAACGCTGCCGGGATATACAAGTTATTGTCCAAAAGCGGTTTGATTTCCGCAAGCTCGGCGATCGCCCCGGTAAAGATAATGTTTCCCGGAGTCTTTTCAATATCTTCGCTCTGGTACGACTCCAGCGAACGCTTGATTTCCTCGACAAATTTTTCCTTGAACTTTTCCTTATCTGCCAACCAGGAGCTAACACCCAGCGAAATATTACGGGCATAGATCATTTTATCTTTATAGACCACGGCAAAATCCGTGCATTCATCGTTGACGTGGACGACGCTGACCGGCGAGTCCTCGGCTTTAAATCTGGCCAAGTATGGATAGGCCGCAGCAATACCCTCGGAAACAATCGTCACCTTTTCGATTTCTAAACCGGCGGAAGTGACGATCGCGGCATAGCGTTTCACCACAACTTGAGGCACGATCACCAAAAGGGCCTTGGTATAATTCTGCCGGTAGACTCCGATATTAATGTAATCAACGATGATCTCCTCGCGGGAATAGGGCGTGTAGCGGCCCGATTGCAGGTTGATGATCTCCTGGATTTCTTTGGAATTGCGCGAGGGGATCTCGATATTTTTGGTAATCACTAAACGCGAAGGAATGCTTAAAATAGCCCGGCGCACCTTGATCTTCATTTCCGCGATCGTGGTGCGGATCAGTTGGGAAATATCGGGATCGGAGAGATTGCGGATGTCGCGAATGGCCAGGTGCATGATTTCGTTTCTCGGCAGCGCGCCCTTGGCATGCGCTAATCTTAATTTTTCCGTACCAAAACTTATACAGACCAGTTCATTTTGCGCCATTTTTAATCTGTCTTTTCCTGCCAGTAACGAATTTTACCCCGGGCGTCAATCTCACCGGTTAGCGGCCGGGTGAGAAACGTCGGCCGCTCAAAGACACAGACAATCTGCAAAGACTCGCCTGTATCGCTGAGCTCGCCGGTGCTCTTGATCATAAAATTTGTCGAGGACGTAGTAATTATCCCGGAAGCAATCATATTGCTTAAGTTGGCGATTTCGCCTTCACCTAAGGCTACCAGCTGGCTCAATTGCGGGACAATACTTGCGCTAGACGTAAACACATTATCATCAACGGTAGCTTCTAGCTTATCCTGCCCGCAGCGAAAAAATAAAATCTTATCGATAACGCTGCGGTAAAGCCCAAGCGCCTCGAGGACTTTTGCCGAAGCGGTATTAATATTGATCTGGCCGCTGCCATAGATGGTGATATAATCTTTGATCGCCTCAAAGGTTTCCCGGGTTATGCCTTTTACCAGAAAAAGTTCATTGGGCACTTCAAAATCATCGTCTTTTGCTTCATAGGAGTCGCGTAATTCCTGATAGTAAGAATCTTCGGCGCTGCCCAAAGGAGTAGACAACTGGCTATCCTTATCTCTCCAATCAACGATGGTGGCGCTTAAATCTTGGGCCTCGCTTTCATCGAGTCCGGCGACAAGCTCAAGCAATTTTTCCAGGACCGGCCGCTTAACCGTATTAATATTTATCTTTCTTTCTTCGTCTACAGCGCCATAACGTTTTTGGTTAAACGTGCTCTCCATATACAGCGGCTCGTGGGCCACGGTAAACGTCCCCTCTCCTACGCTTGCATGGTCAAAGAGCTCTTTGTTGTTGCCCCAGGACTCATTGAGCCCGTCAAATCCGGAGTTGCCATCTTTTCTTCTTAATTCCAAGATCGCCATTTTAATACCGGCCGAGGCAATAAAGCGCAAACGTTCCCGCGTATCCAGGCGGCTGACCAGAATTAACTTCTGGCGCACGCCAAATCCCAAATATACGGCAAAAGTGGACAAAAGGCACAACGACCACAGCGCTACCGCTAAAACACTGGCCCTCTTACTCATAATGATACTGCGTTGCGCAGGGGAGTGCAATTGTTTTTGTTTCTTCGCGTATTTCTTCATTTTCCATAAAGCTAATGGTCATCCTTACGGCTAAGGGTAAACGCGCCTCTTCATCCTCTTCCAGCCAAAGCTCCTTCCATCCGTGTACTCGCCGCAGAGGGTCATAATAATAGTACTGAAAACGTAAAGAGTATACTTGTTCGGACATCTGGCGGGAGCGCGTAAAAACATCCTCATATATTTCGCTATAATTAAACTGTTGCCTATTAATGGTCTTATTTTTCGGATTGTAAAAATAGACGACCTTTCCCGCGCTGAGCCCTTCCGGACCGCTCTGCAGTTTAGTATTCACCAGGGTAGCACAACTAAAGCTTTGGCCCAGTCCAATGAAAGGCAGGCCATCAAAGGAAAAACTGTTCCTTAGATCGTCGGTCATTTTCTCAAAGAGTATACTCACATCTTCCACTGGCATTCTCTGAGTGAGGCGCTGCCAGATTTTTATCCCCGAATTAAACGTGCCATATACCGCCAGCGAAACTACCGCCAGCATGCTGGTGACCAGCAGCGTTTCGATGAGGGTAAAACCTTTTTTAGTTCGCGGGTTTACGAGTTCGCGGGTTTGCGGGTTGAACTCGCCAACTCGCCAACTCGCTAACTCGCCAACCACATCAGTCCTGCACATAGGCCACCTGGCGCAGCCTGGCGTCGCGCGTCAGTTCCTGCCAAAATACACCTAAGTCGACTTTATACAAGAAAGAATCCTCCAGCTCGCCTAAGGTTTGCACGGACATTGTCCAGGTGCATCCTTTATTGGCAATAGTCACGGCACCCGAGGTCTCTCCCGGCATTAATACACCGCTACGCACCAGTTCGTCTTCAGTCTCCCAAAGCTTTTCTTCCATCCAGCGTTGGATATCCAGGCGCCGGTAGACGTAACTAAAGGCATCGATATATGAAAAAAAGGCCTCGTAGAGCATTACCAGGCCCAGCGATAAAATCGCCACCGTTACCAAAAGTTCGATCAGCGTAAAGCCTTTTTTACCAATTCTTAATATCATCTGCGCTTTCTTGGCCGTCCGGCCCTAAAGAAAATAAATCGTAATCTCTTTGGCGAAAATCGCCAGGCGAGCGGTAGCCATAGGCATTGCCCCAGGGATCAAGCGGTGCCCTCTCCAGATAGGGCCCGCGCCAATTGCGCGCCGAACTGGGTTTAATCAGCAAGGCCGGCAATCCTTCATCGGTGGAAGGGAAAACGCCGTTATCCATTTCATAGAATCTTAAGGCCGTGGCAATCTGCGTATCAATAAAGGCCTTGGCCGCGGCGACCTTTGTTTTGAACGGCTGCTGGGCAATCCGCGGCATGACCGCCGCCGCGATTATGCCAATGATCACTACCACCAATAAGAGCTCAAATAAAGTAAAGCCTGTTTTCACTTTTAATTTATACCTAAATAATCCGTCCACTGCAACTGTAAATCGTCGGGGTCGCGCAAATTATTGGGATAGGCAAAACGCAGCGCTTCCTCAAATTCCTTGCCGTCACGCAATTGCCGACAGAGGTAGATAAATTTGTCGGCGCCGAAACGGCTGATCAAAAAATCAATCATCGATACGGCCTGCACATAGTAGAGCTCGACGATAAAGTCATTGTCCACCTGGCCGATATTTAAAGACATCATCCGATCCATCGGAATGGGGCTATGATGGGCCAGCTGTTTTTTAATCTCCTGGCGCACTTGGGCGCGGCGGCCTTTTTCTGACCACTGGGCTACGCCTTCATCAATCCATAAGGGGATATTGTTTCCGCCCACATAATCCCGGAACATCAAATGCGTGATTTCGTGCGGTAAGACTGTATCCAGGAACCCATTACTTAAGTTAAAGCTGATAATTTCTTTATGCGAGTAATCAGCCATACCCACGGCCCACTCGGGGTACCCCAGTGATTTAATATAGGTGAGGTAGGATTTATTGTCAGGAAAAAGATAAATTTTTACCCGGCTGTCCCAGCTCCAAAAATTATGGCTCCGGGCGTATCCTAAATCCAGGGCAATTTGTTTATAATACTCTTCAGCCTTCTCCAACACCTCCTTGGCAAAACCTTTATTACGCTGATAATAGGCCAGGAAATGCTCTCCTTTAAGCTCTTCCCAGACCTCGGCGCTCACCTGGCCGGCTAAAGCCAATAAACAAACACAGATTAAAAACAGTTTTTTCTTCCAGGAATACATAGTTTTTAGTGGATCATCAAGTTGATCTGAAATACCGGTAGGAGCATGGCAATCACGACAAAACCAACCACCAGGCCCATCACCAAAATGACTGCCGGTTCCAGAAGCGTGGTCATCACTTTAATTGCGGCATCAGTATCTTTTTCGTAGGCATTCATTATCTCTACCAGGGCCTCCTCCAGCCTTCCCGACTCTTCGCCGATCATAATCAAATTGACCATAAAGGCGGGAAAGATCTTCGATTTCTCCAGGCTCCGGCCAAAAGATGCGCCCTGTTCCAGATCTTTAGCGCTACGGATCAACTCCTGCTTAATCATTTCGTTATTCACGGTGGGGATAGCAACCTCCAGCGCCTTGAGCACCGGAATACCGTTACGGATGAGCAACTCCAGCGTCCGGGTAAAGGACGCGAGCTCAGCCTGCAAGGAAAGCGTACCGAAAACCGGTATCGTTAATTTTAAGCGGCTCAACGTCCGCGCTCCCGAAGGGGTCCTCACCCGCAAGTAAATCACCAGGCCAATAAGCGCCAGCCCCAAAAGAATCCCCGGCCACCACTGACGCAGGCCTGCGCTTAGGGCAATGAGTATTTTGGTCACCACCGGTAAATCTTCGCCCATCGTGGAAAAAATCTGGGTTAACCGCGGCAACACAAACACGAGCATAAAACTGATCGTGCCGACGGCTACCAGGGCCATTAACGCCGGATAAACCAAGGCCATGCGTACCTTGGCAATAACATCTTCCTGCTTCTGGCGGTAATCGGCCATACGCTCGAATACTTCGGGAAGAGTGCCGGAATCTTCTCCGGCGCGCACCATCGCTATATAGAGCGGACCAAAAATCCGCCCAAACCGCGTCAGGGCCTGGGAAAGGGACTTGCCGTCTTTAACATCATCACGGATAGATTCATAGAGCACACGCAAACGGCTATTGCGGGACTGCTCGGCAAAAACAGTCAGCGAACGCAAGATCGGAACGCCGGCTTTCATGAAACTGGAGAGCTGCCGGCTAAACAGCGTGACGTCATGGCTGGCGACATTACGCGAAAACATTGAAGCCGCGCCTTTCCTGGGCTTCTTTTCCCATGCCTGTTCGGATAACTCCAGCGGCGCATAGCCCTGTTGATTGAGTTTCTCTAACGCTTCTTTTTCGTTACGCGCCTCCAGATGCCCTTCGATAATATCCTCGGGGCCGCTTTTAGCGCGATATTTGTAATAAGGCATGTTTATTTCTCCTTCGCCGGTCTTTTGAGCTGGTCCTGCACAAATTTATTAAAGCGGGTGCGCTCGGCACCGGAAATATCGAGAAAACAGACCGCCACATCATAGGACCGATCAATAATGATTTCTTCCACCCGCAAGACCCGGCATAAACATTGAATCGGCTTATCTTCAGCCGGTAAATCTATTTTAATCTCTAAAACCGTCCCCAAAAAAAGCGGTTCCGCCGACAAAAAGACTAACCCGCCGGCGCTGACATTCTCGCTGACGCAGGCCCGTTCTTCAGCGGGCGCGCCTTTCGATTCATCGGCCCTAACCACCCGATAGCGCAAGGGTATCCGGATATCCAGCCGCGGAAAATCGCGGCGGGCAGATTGGGCATCCTCGTCTTTTTCCGCTTTATCGGCCAGCTCGGCTTTGAGGGCCGGCTCGGCCTGGGTTACCTTCATTACCTCATCGGGCGTGGTAACTCCGGACAAGACTTTCTTCCAGCCGTTCTGGCGCATCGTCAACATCCCTTTTTCCAAGGCCTTTTTATTGATCTCTTCGGCGGGGGCCTTGCGCGTAACCAGGCTACGTATTTCATCATCAATAAGCAGGATTTCGTAAATTGCCGTTCTTCCGTAAAAACCGGTAAAATTGCATTTTTCGCAGCCTTTGGCGCGGTAAATCTTCACTTCATCGATCGAACTTAAGCGCAGGTCCTGGGCAATTTGTTGCCGGATCGGTGTGAGCGTAGCCAGGTCCAGTTCTTTGCACGCCGGACAGATCACCCGGATTAAACGTTGGCCGATCAGCGCTTCCACGCTAGAGGCCACTAAATAGGGCTCGATGCCGATATCAATTAACCGCATGATCCCGCTGGCGGCGTCATTAGTATGCACGGTGGAAAAAACCAAATGGCCGGTTAGCGCGACCCGGATGGCAATTTCGGCCGTTTCCGTATCGCGGACCTCACCAACCATCATCACATCCGGGTCATGGCGCAACATACTGCGTAAACCACGGGCAAAGGTCAACCCAATCTTGGGCAAAACCTGCAGCTGAGTTACCCCTTCCAGTTCATATTCGATCGGGTCTTCAATGGTAATAATCTTACGTTCGTCGGTATTAATCTTAGAAAGGCAGGCATAGAGTGTAGTCGATTTACCGCTGCCTGTAGGGCCGGTGACAAAAATGATCCCGTGCGGCCGCTTAATCAGATCTTCGAAAATAGGCTGATCCTCGGGTAGGAGGCCCAGTTTCTCCAGGCTAAAAAGCATTTTCATCGGTAAGATCCTGACAACCACGCTCTCGCCGTAAGGCGTGGGAATAAAGGAGACGCGTAAGTCGAGTGTCTGGTCCTGGATCTTGACCACGGCCCGGCCATCTTGCGGCAGCCGGTGTTCGACAATATTAAGATTGGACATGATTTTTATCCGCGAGAGGATCGGCGAAAAAAAGCTGCTTATTTCCGGAGGGACATTGGCGTTGTAGAGCACTCCGTCGATACGGTAGCGCAATTTGATCCTACCACGATACGGCTCCAGGTGGATATCACTGGCGCGTTTTTTATAGGCCTCGAGGATAATCTGATTGACCAGGCGGATTACTGAGGCATCCTCGGCCAACTTTTCGATATCTTCTATTTTTTCTTCAGTGGCATCGTGGGCGGTAATTTGCTCCGCCGGGGTATGCTCGAGGATCTTTTCGATCGTGTCCGCGCCCAGGCCGTAATGCCTCTTTAAGGCCTCGACAATATCGTTCTGCCGGGCTAAGACTACTTCAATATCATAGCCTAAACTCATGCGGACATCATCTTGCACTTTAAGCTCTAAAGGATAGCCGCAGGCAATGGTCAATACCCGGCCGGCCAGTTTGATCGGCATAAATTTATAATAGCCGGCAAATTTAACCGGTATTTTCTCAATTACCTGTTTTTCGATCTCTGTTTCGCTTAAACGCAGATAGGGAATTTTGAGCTCTTCGGCCAAAACCTTCAATATTTTTTCTTCGGAAAGCAGCTCCTTCTTTAAAAGGATCGTCGCCAGGGCTTCATTGGCGGTGAGAGATTCCCGTAAGGCGGCCTCGACTACTTCCGCTTCGAGGAGCTTTTTTTTGATCAGCGCCTTGGATAAGATGGGATCAAATTTTTTTTCCACCGCTACTCCTCTTTATCCCCGAAAATCCGGCGCATGTGCTTTTGCCTGTATTCAAGATAATCCTGAATAAGTAAATGCATGTCGGCCTGCGAAATCAGCACACACTCTACCCGGCGCATCTTCGCCTCTTTTTCCAGGCCGCTGATCGACCAGGCATCGAGAGGATTAACAATGGCCACGGTAACTGCATATTCGCTCTGGCCGATTGGAACGCACTTATGGTCCAAAACATACGTCGCCGAGAATTGCATTGCCACTGCCAGATCAACGTTTTCCTTTTGTAACGTAATATAGGGGTAACCAAACTGTGTGGAAAGGGCACCTAAAAAATCGGCTTCGCTGACGAAGCGACGGCGCAATAAAATCGCCCCAATAAACTCCTTGGTCAACTTTTGCTCCCGGAGCACGTCATCCAGCTGCTGGGGAGTAAGCAATCCTTTTTCGATTAAGATTTCTCCGATTTGCTTATTTGACCTCTGCATGCATCAAGTCAGGGCTCCAATCATATAAAATTCTTCTGCCGGCTTGCGGTCCAGCCTTCCGGAAATAATCTTTTCACAGCCTTCCAGGGTCTGTTCAGTAGTGACGAATTCCCCCTTTTTCCCGGTATAGGCCTCAGCGACAAAAAAGGGCTGGGTGGCAAAAAACTGTAATTTCCGCCCGCGTTCATAAATCACCCGGTCGGAGGCCGACAGTTCATCGATCCCGATCACCATGACAATGCGTTTTAATTCTTCGTACTTCTGTAAAACCCTGATCACTTCCTGCGCCGTCTTAAAGTGGCGCTCTCCGACAATATCCGGATCAAGATTCGCCGAAGAAGAGACCAGGGGATCGATGGCCGGATAAAGGCCCAGCTGAATCATCTCTCTGGACAAAATCAAGACATTATCCAAAAAGCTGTAAATCGCCACTACCGCCGGATCGGTCAGGTCATCAGCGGGTACGTATACTGCTTCCATGCAGGTAATCGAACCGCCGGCTTCCTGTGACCGGATCCGTTCGTGAAATTCACTGGCCTCGGAAATCAAGGTCGGCTGATAACCGGTTTCCGAAGGCACGCGGCCCAAAAGCGTAGATATCTCTGCGCCGGCCTGGATAAACCGGAAGATATTGTCGACGAACAAAAGCACATCTCTATTCTCGCGCTGAATCGACTCGGCCACCGTAATTCCGGTCATCGCGCAGCCAAAACGCGCACCCGGGGGCTCATTCATCTGTCCAAATACCATTTTGACCTTGGAAAGCAGGTCATGTTTTTGCAGCTCATAAAACAGCTCATTGCCTTCGCGAATACGTTCTCCGACGCCGGTAAATACGCATCTTCCTTCGTATTCCTTGACAATATGGTGGATCATCTCCAGAGTCAGAATAGTCTTACCTAATGCCGCGCCTCCCAAAACGCCGGTCTTGCTTCCCTTGACAAAAGGAAATAACAGGTCGATCATCTTCACTCCGGTTTCCATAACCTCAAAACTGCGATGTTCCATTTCTTTCTTGCCGGCCCGGCTACCCAGTTGTTCGCGGCGAATCGAGCGTTGTTCTTTGGAACTGATCTCACCGAGATTATCAATTGGCTTACCGGTAACATTGATGATCCGTCCGTAAAGGGCTTGGCCAACGGGAATTTGGATCGGGCTGCCCAGGGGGTAGGCCGGGGCATTGCGCTGCAGGTCGATCGTGGAATCAATAGAGATGCAGCGGGCGAGGTTGCCGGGAAGATGCTCGGCAACCTCCAGCGTAATCTGCTGCTTATCCACAGTATAGACGTGGATAACGCCGGAGATATTCGGCACATCATCAGCGGTAGCAAACTGCACGTCGACTACCGGGCCTTGTACCGCAACCACTTTTCCGTTTACCGCGTTTTTATTTTCCATGGGCGAACAATGACCTTGCCGCAAAGAGCTCGCGCATATTACGGTCGATTAGTTCATGCCGGATACGGAAATATTCCAGCCGTAACTTGCGGTTGAGCTCCTGCAATTTCTGTGAACTTTCCTCAAGGTGGACAAAGCGGGCAGCCAGTTCGGCCAGCCGGCTCCACCCGAAAACTTCATAGAGTTTCTGGCCTAATAAAAGATAAAGCAGGTATTCCACCATATCGTTCGGGTGTGATTCCCAAATCGTGTGCATCCAGGCGTAATCCTCCGGAGCCAACTCTTTCCTGTTAGCCGGGCGATAGGGTAAAAATTGGAGCATTTCTACGCGCTGTACGGTAAAAGAAATCGGCCGGGGGTAAATTATTTTTAGCGCACCGATCTGACCGGCGCGCACCTCGTTGGCCAGATGAGTCCGTAATTCCATCGCTTGGGCATAGCGGTATTCATCTTTAATTCCGGGAAAGACCACCGCAGAGATATTGTGCTCGCGCACAAATACTTCGCCACGCTCACCGACCACAACCAACTTGCCCGGTTTACCACCCAGCTCATTGAGTGCGGCCATCATCACGTGGTTGTTTAATCCGCCCAAAAGCCCCTGGTCCGAGGTAACTGCAACCACAGCCGTAGGCCGGTTTCCCGGAGAGACAAACGGGCTCTGCACCAATTCCAGGTTAACCAGGTCAAAAAAGGTTTCCAGGGCCGCGGAGAACTGCTCAAACGTCCGGATCCGCTGTTCAAGGAGGTGGAACTCGGAAACAGCAATCGACTTCAACACCCCGACTATTGAATGCAGCGAAGTATTAAATTCGATATCTTTTTTAACCGCCGAGATCGCCTTCATTTCATCCTCGTAGCTTGGTTAATTTTCACTCACCACTAACAATTACTTAGTACCGAAGTAACTCTTCAGGCATTCTTCTAACTTTACTTTATTGGCATCACTAAGATCATGGGTGCTGCGCAAATCGGAAATGACCTCAGGGTGCGCCTGCTCCACGGCGGCGAAGATCTCTTTCTTAAACTTATCCACCTGTTCAGCGGAAAGCTCGTCGAGCAACCCCTTATTCAAGGCCAGTAAGCACATCACCTGTTCTTCGATCGACGAAGGTTTATTTTTGTTCTGAATCAAGATCCGGGTGATCGCCTCGCCACGGCGTAACCTTGCTTCGGCCTCTTTGGAAAGCCCGGTTGCGCGCAGCTGCGTCATTTTTACCAGATCCAGATACTGCAGGTAGTCCAGCCTCAAGCTCTTAGCCAGGTTCTTCATCGCCGGCCACTGCGCCTTATTGCCGATTCGCGAGACCGAAAGCCCCATGTCAATTGACGGCTTAAAGCCTTTATTAAACAGGGTAGTGCTGAAATATATCTGTCCATCGGTCATCGAAATAAGATTGGTCGGGATATAACCGGTCACATCGCCTTGTAAAATCTCCACGATCGGGAAAAAAGTCATTGACCCACCGCCGCGCTTAGGGTTTAAGTATCCGGCTCTTTCGACTAACTGGGAATGGATATAGAAAATATCTCCGGGATAGGCCTCGCGGCCAGGAGCGCGTTCCAGGAGTAAAGAAATCTGGCGGTAAATCCAGGCGTGTTTGGTCAAATCATCAAAGACAACAAAGACGTCTTTACCTTTATACATAAAATATTCACCAAGCATGCAGGCGGTATAAGGAGCAAGGTATTGTTCGGCTGCCGAAGTCGAGGCAATACCGCTGACAACGATAGTATAAGGTAAGGCCTCCCTTTCTTTGAACAGGCTTAATACTTTAAGCAGGTTATAATAAGTCTTGCCGATACAGGCATAGACACAAATAACATCTTTTCCTTTTTGATTCAAGACCGCATCCAACGCAACCGAGGTCTTGCCAGTTAGACGGTCGCCGATCAAAAGCTGCCGCTGGCCTTTGGCGATCGGGATGGCGATATCCAGTATCTTGGTACCAGTTTCTAAGGTTTTATCTACAGGGACGCGTTCCATAACGCCGGGGGCAATACGAAAGACCGGATAATTCTCCTGCGATTCAATCGGCCCCTCTCCGTCAATGGGTTCGCATAAGCTATTGACCATGCGGCCGAGAAACTTATCCCCTACCGGAAGCACCAACCCCTTGCCCCGGGAGTAAACTTTATCGCCGGCGCGGATCGCGGTCTTGGATCCTAAGACTAAGATCTGCACATTCTCGCCGACAAAACCCATCACCAGGCCACGAATACCGTTTTCAAATTCGACAATCTGGCCGTTGATGCAGGAAGGCAAATCCGTAGCCATGACGATAAACTCGCGTACCGACTTTACGCGCCCGACTTCGCGCACTTCGAATTTTACCGAAGCAAGATCATTATTTATCTCTGGCTGATTGGACACGTGCGCTTTCCCTTATTTTCTTCCGGAGGCTTCCGTCGAGCACAAGGCTTCCCAGCGTGATGATCACCCCGGCCACCACATGCGGGTCAACCTCCTCTTTAAGCGTAATCTCGCGGCTCAACTTTTCTTTGAGCTTGAGGCTTAAGGATTCTTTTTGCGCCGCGGTCAATTGAAAGGCCGACTTCAGCTGCACTTCGGCGACATCGCGGGGCAGCTGTAAACTTCCCAATTCTTCCAAGCCGCTGGAAATCAGCACTTCCACCCAATGGGCATGGATATCTTTATACAAATGGCGGGGCAAGACCTGTTCGACTAAATCAGCGGCCCGCCCTAAGGCGCGCTCTTCAATCTTCTGCTCTATTTCGTCAATCAGCAGTTCGCGGGTTTTGTTGGCGCGCTCAATAAGCCGTTCGCTTTCCTGACGGGCAAGTTCTAAGGTTTTGTCTTTGCCGGTTTGCGCCTCTTTTTCTAAGCGTTCCTTAAATTGCAGGGCCTCTTCCCGGGCCTTGGCAATCGTCTGCTGATAATATTGGTCGGCCTCCTGCAGTTTTTTATTGGCCTCTTCCTGTTTTTTGGTGTAGTCGCGATTAAGTTGGTCCAGGTGCGCCGTGGCGCCGGTAATATTCTTGGTGAGCATATTGCGTAAAAGAACCACCAGCCCCACAAAAATTACCACCTGAATAATTAAGAGCGAAATAAAGAGCATTTACTCACCTCATTTTTAACGCGAACGGAATAATTGAAATAATATCAACAGGGCAATCACCGCTATCGCCTCGGCAAAAATAATCAGCACGATCATCGCCGTAAAAACCTTAGGCGCGGCTGAAGGGTTACGCCCCAAGGCATTGATGCTGGCAAATCCCGAGGCGGCAATCACTAATGCCGGCCCCAATACGCAAAAGGCAAAGATTAAAATCAGGGCAATTTCTCTGGGCATACTCTCCTCTTTTTTTGCGTAACCCTATGCTACTACAGTATTTCTTTTCATTATATCATATCACTATTGTAATAGAAAGAAAAAAGTCAGCGCATTTCCGAGACTACGATGACTTTGTTGTCTTTTACCTTGGCCACGCCCCGACGGATGGGAAAAGAAACGCCGTCTACCACCACGGCACCGGCAAGTAGACGGCTTAAGAGATTCTTATGATAGGCCTGAATCTCAAATGTTCCCTGATCGCCAGGTAAAATCACACTTTCGGCTTTCCCTTCGAAGATGACCTTCTCCGGGCTGATAATCATCACCTCAAGCATTGTCGATTGACCCCTTCCTTGATGATACTCTTACTTATGCTTGCTTATCTTCTCCTTCGGACGGGGGACGGTTTTTAGGAAAAGCCGATTCCCGCGCCTGTGTAAAGAAACTTTCGGTCGCCTTTTTCTGGCGCTGCCAGGTGAAGAAAAACACCGCCGTCAATATCGCGATAAAGATCAGGATGATAAAGATGATCATCCAGGTGGTCGTGGTTGAAGGCGCGTCCAGCTTTAACTCCGATTCCTTGAGCATTTCCGGAACCGGCGGTCCACCGGCAAAGGTCAGCAGTTTTTCCATCTTATCCAGCTGCTGCTTGACCTGCTCAACCGTATCGACGTTAGCACGATAGTAACCAATGTGCTGATTGCGGGTGACCGCATCGTCATTCTGCGTCACGACCACCTCATTGAGTTTCTTAGAGATATCCTCGGACTCTTCTGCGGTCCGCTCCGCATATTCGGTGCCCTTGAGCTGTTCCACGACATAACGGGACCGACGCCTTAACTCCTCCACCTGTTCCTCGGGGACCATCCAGATATCTTCGACTTCGATATCAAAGAAGAGTATCTCCGCCGGTTCCAGGATGACGTCGTTCTTGTAGACGTAGTAACTGCCGCGCTCGGAGTCGTATTCCAATTCCAGCCCACCCTGGTCAATGATATCCTTTGCCTCTACTTCCTTGGGCAAATAGAGCTTGACCTGGGTAGTCTGCGCTTTTACCGTCGAGGGGTTGGCCGCGGACACTCTAAAGACAACGCTACCGGGGTAAAGTGAAGTCGAAACCACCGGCGCGTCCACACCGCCAAACTTATTCTCAAAGAGTTTCTTCAACAGGTCAATTACACCATTAACCTGGTCGGTCTTGACCCGGATGTCTTTAATCGACGGTGATCCGCTGATCGCATGTTCCATCATCGTGCCAATGTCATAGCCTTCTTCTCCGGCCAATTTGCTCAAACGGTCGGACACATCATTAATCGATTGCGCGATTTCCGGAAGCGGCCCTTCCTGCGCCATAATCTTCGGTAGGCTTTCCACCGTTTCCTGCAGGTAAGTCAGCGCCAGGTCAATATCCGTTCCCGACTTCAGCGCATTCTCCAAGGCCTTACCGGCATTGGCGATCATATCCCGCGCCTCTTCCGCGGCTTTCTTCACCTGCGGCAACTGCGAGACCAAGCCTTCAATCGTGGTCAGGGTAGTCTGTTCGATCATTACTGAACCGACTTCCATATTTCTCGCGCCATAGCCAACATCGGCTACGACAATGATCGTGATCGCTTTACCGGCCATAAAGCGGCTGTCCACGATAAAGTCGGTGGTAAAGAGACCTTTCTGTTCCGGATCGCTGCTGACTGTTAACGGAGCGCTCTTGATCAGGATCAAGTTGCGGTAGTCAATGACATCCATATACGGCTGTACGCCTTCCAGGCCGCGATAGCGTATTTCCAGCTTATCGCCGACTAACACCGAGTTAGGCAGAATCAGCCGGCCGGAATATTTGCGCGCGGTCTCGTCGGTAATCGCGGCGGCCTCCTCCATCATTGCTTTTGTCCGGGCCGCCGATTCTTCCATCGTCTTGGCTGCGGCTAAGCTCTGCGCCGCTCCTTCGGCTAGATCATTAATGGCATCTTGAGTCCTTTCCTCGAAGCTGGTCAGCGTGTCTTGTACCATATCCACCATTTCATCGGAAGCCGTTTGAATCGTCTGCTGCATATCATCGATACCGGTCTGGATAACCTCGGTTTGCGCATCAAGCTTATTGGAGATAATCAGAGTCTGGGCATCGAGGGTACCTTGCAATTCTGCGCTGACTTCGGTCATCGGTTTATCCAGATAATACTCGACCGTAGACACCATTGACGCGACTTCGGCTTGCATATCCGCCATCTTCTTGGGAATGTCCACGGTGAAGGAAACCGGCGTAGTAATATTCAAGCCGCTGCTTAAGTACGTGGTCGTGGTGGCGGCATAGACTTTACCGGACTCTAAGGTAGCATAAGTACCATAAGCGGTCGGTGTCCAGCTGTTGATAAAGAAACCGACGAAGTCCGCGGGGATATCGACCTGCGAAGTGAGCCAGGGCGCACAATCGGTGACGTTTTCATTTTGGAAGCGCTCTTCTTCGATCTGCAGGTCCGCATTCCAACGTTTGCCTATCCAGACGTCTACTGAAGCCACGGGGATGTCATCGTAGTAGAGAAGCTTATTGTTGGTTTCGTCAACGAGGATAGTCTTTCTCTTGATCTTGGTATTGCCGTCATAGATATTGAGATCGACGATCTGCGAACCAGGAACCAAACCACCATCTCTTTCCAACCAAGAGGTTATACCCAAATTGTCGTTATCCACGTCATAAGAGAATTCGCTGTAGGAGCGCCAGATATGCACAACCAACGTTTCCATCGTTCTAAAGATGGTGCGGTCCTTACGCCACACTTGCGCATCTTCATCCCAACCAGCAATATATTTCTCGCTAATTGGGCCATAAATATTCGCTTCGTCCGACCATTCGGTGGTATATTTACCCGCCGGCACATCGTGGGTCTCGCCTGAAGCTCTACCCGAAGCCGACCATAAATAAGCGGGATCGTACTCGTCGGTTTCGTTGACATCCAGGCCAGCAATCGGGTTATTGGTTATTAAGTCCGCGATAATCCACTTAATCGTATAGTAGTCGATGCGCATCGTGCTCACGCCGCCCAGTGGCACTGGTCCCTGCACAAATACATCATGGTCATTGTGGTCATAGACACGGATACTGACCGTATCGCTGCGGTCATCATGGACCTTCCATAAATAGGAGCCGGTGTTAGCAACATTGATCGCATTTACGCCCAAGCTATTTTTCAGCGGAGTCTGATTGTCCGGAATGCCATTGGGTTGGTCGCCCAAAGGACCGCCGCCAACTAGATCAGCAAAACCATCCTTAGAATAATAGAGGTCGACGCTGGCAATCGTACCCAGATTGGTCCAGCTTACTTCGCGCTCTTCTTTGGCGACCCAGCGGCAATCGTAGTAGTCGTCAGCGGGATTAGTTGGTGTTTCGTTATCGTAGAGATAGACCGCCGGCTGGATAAGCGTAAACGCACCTTGGATCTTAAAGATGTCGGAACAACCAAACACGCTGGCATCCTGGGCATCAGCAATACGCATGATGCAATCAGTAGAAATGGAATCGGGCACCTGCCAGTTAATCAGTTGTTCTGATCCGGGGCCGCCGGAGCCGACGCCATTAGCCACTATGCCATCATTGGGCGTGCCGTAGTTTTCTACAATCGGCCGCCAGTTGCGGACACAATACATAACTCCGGAAGCTGTAGTTTCCTCATAGTTAGCACTCAAAAGCAGTTTATTCTGGCCGTAATCAATTGACTCGATTGTATACCACTTCGCAACCGTCAGAGGATTGCTAATGCCAACACCGATTTCATCACCAGCAACGGCATTGAGAGCCCAAGAGTTACCGACTCCAAGAATTTCATTGCTATTTTGGACAACGTTCACTAAGCCAGCATTATAGGTTTTAGAGGAATAGGTTATCTTTGCTTCGGCAATCGTACCGCCCCATTCCCACTTGATATCGTGGTTAGCGCCAACATTCAGCCGATCTGTAGATATAGGCGAGTTCACATTGAAATAGCCTACTAAGTGGAAATTGTCGCTTTCATCAATAATATCGGCTTCCGCGCTGCGGGCATCTCTTACTCTGATCACAGCCTGGTCGGTGGCTTCATCGGGTATAGTCCAAGATTTAATATATTCCGAGGCCTCTCCACCCGCCCCAGCGCCATTACCGACAATACCATCGTTAGGCGTGCCGTAATTCTCCAGGATCGGATTGAACTGACCAGCCGGGCCAGTAATCGAGTAGGTGATCAACATTTCCGGTATTGTGCCTTTCCAACCCCACGTGATGTCGTAAGGCTGTTGGATTTGCCAAGCTTCGTTCAATAGCGGGGCCTTAATCCAGACATCGCCTTTAATACGGAAATCGGGCGTCGGGACCGTATAGACCGAGATATCAAAGGCCTCATCATCGATTGAGCTCATTACGCGCACGCGCACCTGATCCGAAATATCATCGGGAATGGTCCAGAGATGGCCAACACTTCCGTTATTGGCAATGTCATCGGCAATCTGTTTACCCGCCGGGAAGGTCGCGCCGCTATCCGTGGAATAATGCAGATCGACATTGGCCACTGCTCCGACACAACCCCACTTGATAGTGTAGCTATCGCCGACCACAAACTCCGGTTGTGGAGTAGCATTTAAGGTAAAGTCAGCGCGGACCTTGGCTCTGCCGGAAGTGCCATAGGAATTGGCATCGGCGGCATCGATTATTCTGATATAGAAGTTGGGCGAAGGAGTCACCGGAATCGTGGTATGGCCTTCTTCTATACCCGGGCTAATATGCCAGTTACGCGAGGCATTACGTCCGGGCAGGAAGACGCTCTGGTCCACGGGTTCACCGGGAGGCGTAATATCATAGTAATTAAGGCCGTCCAGTGAATATTTAAGATATACTTCCTCTACTGTTCCGGTCCAGGTCCACTCAATATCTTTGTAGCTACCGATATCCCACCTGCTGTAGTTACTGGCGTCAATACGATAAGGCTCGCTGATCGTAATGCGCGGCCGGATCGCAAAGATTGTATTGGATTCATCTTTACTTAGGTTAATATCGGCAGGATCGGCTACTCCGACCTTGATGTTGGTGTTAATGAAATCGGGCACGGTCCAGGCATAGGTGCGGATACCACCAACAGGCGCGGGATTAGCGACAGTCGAGCCTCCGTAAATCGGATTATCGATGGTGCTATTAAGCGCAAATCTTACGGATGGAATATTGTTGTCAATATAATAGAGGTTGATCGTATCGGTCTCGCCGCTTTGCGTCCATCGGATATTCACGCTGTCGCCCACATACACATCCGTGCCGCCGTTAGGACTGACCACGCTGATCATCGCGCGGATGGTAAACTTACCGGAATCGCCGTAAGTACCGTCGGGCTCGTTAGGATCATTATGGTCTTTGACGCGGATATAACAATTAGTGGAGACATTGTCCGGAATGGTCCAGGTCAGCGCATCAAAGTTGTCTTCATTGGTGGCAAACGGTATCCAACTGGTTTTTCCGTTATCGGAAAGGTCAATATCGACCTTGGGTACAGACCCGTAGGTAGTCCACAAAAGCGTCTGCGAGCTATTATAGAGATACTCGTCGTTATTGCCAGTCGGTTCATCGCCTAAGGCATTGGAGAAGATAATCCTCGGTTTTACTCTGAATGTCTGAAGCGAATCCCCACGGACCGTATAATCAGAGATATCGTAAACACGGATTTTTACCGTATCCGAAGCGAATGTCGAAGGCACGACCCAGTCATATGAACCATCATTGGCATGGTCATTGCCGCCGGTTTCATTCTTGATATCCTGCCAGCCGGAATATTCATACTGCAGGCCAACCGTAGGGATCAAACCTTGATCGCTCCACCGTAAGGTTTCGGTTGTTCCACTACGGAAGGTCAGGCCGGAGTTAGTCGGATAATCAACGGTCAAGCGGCCTTTAATTGCGAAGAGCGCGGATTGTTTCAGCGCCGTAACATCGGTAGAAGAAACAATCTTCAACTGGGCCTGAGTAGTCCTGGGAAGCACGGGTATCTTCCATTCAAAGTTGCCATCATCATTTGCATAAGGCCAGGTTTCTATAGGCGCTACTTCGTCTGCAACCTGTGTCCATTCGCCACCGTCGTAGCGGTACCAGATTTCTACATTGGGCACGGTACCGTTGGTGGTCCAAGAAATTGTAACTTGATCTTCGGAATACCAAGTAGTGGTGATCAGAGGAGCGCTAAAGATAAAGTTAGGCTTAATCGCGCAGTTGTTATTGGAAACATCAAATACCTGCGCATCGTTATCATCACTAATCTTGACCCTGACGGTATTGTTGATGTTATTGGGGATGGTCCACATCTCCGTTCCATCGTTGTCCGTGGAACCGACAATAGCATCTAACCAAGTATTGAGGTCTTGATATAAAGGCGGAACAGGCGCGACGTAGTTAATACAGTATTTGATGTTTACGGATTGACAGCCGCTTCCACCGGTACTTTCAGCAAGCGTGTTCCATTTTACCTCTTCTTGAGCACCAACCAAAAGTATCTTGGCATCTTGCGCATCATCGGTACCGTTGGGCCGGGTCAGCGTAATCACATCATGAATGGTAAACAGCTCCGTATCGCCATAGGTATCGGAGTTAAAGAAATCCATTACCCTGATTCTCGCTGTATTATTATTGACCGGGTCAATGACATTAGTGACTACCCATGACTGTTGTCCATCATTAATATCGCCGAGAACCGGGTCAACGGTTATTTCTACCCAGTCGCTGGGCTGAATCGGATAGGTACCGACTAGAGTATAGAAGGTACGCACCCTGCTGATCTGGCCAAAGCTGGTCCATTTGATCGTTCGAGTGGCATTGACCGGCCAGCGCACTGCGGCTAAAGGCGCATCATTGTTGCCGGAGATGAACTGGAAGTCACCTTTTACCGTAAAGGCATTGCTTAAGGCGACCACATCGGTATCGCCAAGATTGGTAATCCGAATACGTACATTATTTTTACCAACCGCGTCATCGGGGATATTCCACGGCACCTGGCCTAAGAGGTCAGGTTCGCCGGTTCCGGAATAGGTCGGTGAGTCACCAGCAATGCTGGGGGCAATAAGATCAGGATCATAGGTACCGTTAACCGAAAATTCTACTTTTACCGTACCGGCGTTGCCATGCAGTTGCCACTGAATTGGCTCTTGCGTAGAAACAATCCAGTCTTCGCCTCCGAGCGGACGGGTAAACTCAATCCAGCCGCGGATTTCAAACACCGCGTCCGATTCATCGCCGGTAGTATGGTTAGCCGGATTATTGTCGCTTATTTCCACCATCACTGCTTCGGAAATAGCGTTAGGCACGGTCCAAGGATAACTCAGTAAAGTGGCCTGCCAACCGGCTCCATCGGTGATATCGTAATCATAACTCTGGCCACTATTGGTGGAATATCTTAGTTTCACGCGGTCAACATCGGTTAAACCACGGTTGGTCCAGGTAATCGCTACACTCTTGTCTACTTCGTAGAAGCCGCCGCCGTTAGGCGCGGTGATTTCCAGGCGTCCGGCAATAATACAGGTATCGCCAACGGTGTCGCCGACATCATCCATGATATCGGTCTGTCCAGCATCTTTACAGAGCACTCGGATCACGACATCTTCGCTTGGTGGCGTCGGTACTCTCCAGAGGAATTGGCCAAAGCCGCTACCCGGCGAAGTTTCTGCCGCTAAGCTCCCGGCGCCGGTAATGGTCGTAAAGCCTCCCACTCCGTATTTGATTTGCAGTTCCACAGTAGTCATCGCGCCGTCAACATCCCAGCTAATAGTATATTTCAGTGGATCACCGTCGGTGACCAGGTTAATCGGCACGATTTCATCTTTTACCGGAGCAGTGAGGATAAGCCGCGGCTTAATTCTAAAGGCATCGGAAACATCTTCGATGGTTGGTTGCGCGGCATCATTAGGATTGAAAATCTTGATCCTATTGTTGATGCCAATATAGTTAGGCACTACCCAGGGGATAGAATTACCGGCTACAGCATCTCCTCCAGGAATGGTAGCATAGTCGATCTCTAAGCCGGTATACGAATATTGGACTCTGACAAAATCAATCGTGCCGTTCTTGGACCAGGAAATTGTTTCCGAGTCGCCGGGCACCCATTGATCCGTACCATCAGGATTATCCAAGGTGAGAACGCCGGTAATGACAAATTGCGCAGAATCATCCAGCGTCAACGGATCATCAACACTGACTACCCGCACTTTGACATTACGGCTGATATGGTTGGGTATAGTCCAAGGATAGCCGGTCGGGCCCTGGGCGGCAGGTACGGCTGTAGGGGTAATCTTATTATCGGCAAACGGCGTGCCGTCGTAGGAATAATAGAGATTGACATTGCCCAACGGCCCGCGCTTAATCCAGGTAATCGTCTTACCGCTATCCACTTCCCATTCATCGCTGGCTTCGGGATCAGTAATCTCCAAATATCCTCTGATTCTAAACTGGCCGGACATTAAGTTAGAGGTCGAGTCATTGACATCGGAGACTCTGACTAATACCGTATCGGAAATGATATTCGGTAAGGTTTCATTTATTGTCCAGGTGTAATAGCCGGTATTGCCTCTAGACGTTTCTAGCGGCGGGTTTTCCCAGCTCTGATCGCCATGCACATCATAATCGATGCGCACATTCGGGACCATACCGGTGGTGGTCCATTCAAAGACCTCATCTTCGCCGACGACAAAAGTCTTGCCGCCGGGATCGCCGTCGCCGTTGGTCTCATTCCAAACCCACTTGGCCTGCAGTTTAAAGCTCGGCGATTCGTCATAAGCAGCGGTCGGGGCATCGTGGTCATAAATCTTGATCCGGGCATTCGCCGAAAGCGGGTCAGTGGTCTTGGGAATCCAGGGCCATTGTCCGGTCGAAGCGGTAACGTTAGTCTTGATCTCATAAGGATAGTTGTCGCTACCACCGTTAATGGAATACATAATATCGACATTCTGTAACAATAGGCCGGTCTTATTCCATTTGACGGTAAAGCTATCGCCGACCTTAATCGGATTATTATAGGTGGTCAGGTCTAAAATGGTGATGCTTCCGGCAATAATACAGCGTTGCGATACTGCCGAAACATTATCCGGGTCTCTTTCATCAATTACCTTAAATCTTACTTGTTGGCTCATATCATCTTCAACCGGAGACCATTTGTAAACCTGATTGGCATCCCAACCCTGCTCGAGAATTTTGTTATCCGGGAAGTCGGCGCCATCGTTGATCGAATAACGGATCTCCACAGTAGTAAAGGTCCCGTCCATATCCCAGTGGATGTCATTGGTATAGCCGGGTTGCTCAGGGCCTACTACGAAGACCTGGTTTTGTGCCGGCATTCCGGCTTTAAAGGTCAGACGGCCGCGCACAATAAAGTTATTACTAATCGCTTCTACTGTATCCGTAGGGTCGTTGTGGTCCTTAATTCTCAACTTGGATGTATTAGATATTACATCGGGCACCGTAAAACCGGCGTAATATTTAGTGGAGCAAGCAGTGCCCTCTTCGGGAGTGAGACGAACCCAATCGGTATCGTTGGCGTTACGGATGAACAAATCGACCACTGTAATCGGGCCATGGTAATCCCAGGTAATGTTTCTATTGGTGTCGTTGACATACCAGGTTGTTGTCGGCGTATTGATTTCCAAAGCGCCTTTGGTGGTTAAGGTACTGCTTGTATTCATGACCACCTTGGGTGTTCCGTTTTCATTATAGTCCTGAACGCGGATTTTTACCTGGGTGCTGATCGGCACGATACCTTCAATGGTATTAAAGACGTTCCAGGTATAGGTCTGCGGAGTAGCATGTGGGCCGGCCGGTCTAATGGCAATCTTAAAGTCGGTCGCAAAGTTATTAATGGAGCCGGACAATAACACCTGGTTACCGGGGAAGTTGCCGTAAGGCGTCCACTGGATGTTTTCGTTTACGCCGACAATAAAAGTCTCTCCGCCGTTGGGATAATCCAGGGTAATCTCGCCCTTGACCTCAAACCCCTCGGAGATGGCATAAGTGGCATCTTCATTGTTCGTATCATACACTTTAATCAGCCGGCCGGTACCGATAATTTCGGTATCCGTTCCGGGAATACCCCAGTTATACTGCGTAGCCACGCTGGTGTCTACGGTATCAATGTAAGTCCAGATCACGCCGTTTTTGGAATATTTAATTCCGACGTTCAAGATATCGCCAAAGGTGGTCCAGTCAATAAAGCAGAATTGCGGCGCATCTCCGCCGTAGACTCGCTGTACTGCATCTTGAGAATATTGCGAAGGTTTCGGACGAGTTAACTCAACGTGCCCTTTCATCGTGAACGGATCAGACTCATCACAGATAATATTGGGCTCATCGGATTTTCCGACCTTGACATAGCAGGCCGAACCCAATTCCGTAGTTTCGGGTATCGTCCACTGATAGGCGCCTTGTTTAGGATCAGGGTCGCCAGCTTCTGAACTGAGAGGATAGATTGTGGGTACTTCATCGATCAGGTCCCAATCTCCGGGTAAACCTGTGGTGGAATAATAAAGCAACACATACGGGAAAGCACCCTTCATCGTCCAGGCAATCGTCTCGGTCGTGCCAACATCCCAGGTAGTCGGCCCAGAGTCATTATTCGGCTCGGTTACGGTGATCTCGGCACGGATAAAAATGGTATTCAGGCCTTGATTTACTGAATTCATATTGTCTGGGTCATAGATCCTTAACACCGCGGCATTAGATAAGGCATTGGCCGGTGGCGTCCAGGAGCAGCTTCCGCTATTGACTACCAGGTTATCTTGACCGAAGCCATCATCAATGCCATCAACAATGCCCATCCAAGAACCGGGCGTACCATTGGAGAGCGAATATTCTAACCGGGCATGGGTTATGGAATTAATATTGTATTTGTTCCAGGTGACACCGATTGTTTCTTCGGCGATAATCTCTTCGCCGTCTTCGGGATAGGTAATATCAAAGCGGGCTTTGATGTTGAACACGGCAGAATCATCCCAGGTATCATCAGGATGGATTGCGTCTTTAATCCTGACCTGGACATTTTCCGAGACGTGATCATTGATCGTCCAGTTGGCTGCGCCGCTGGCGGCCGGGCCGGAAGCTACCGGCGAAATCGACCATTCGCCGCCGTCGTATTTATAGTAGACATCGACATTGCCGCCCATATCACCATAAGGCGTCCAGGTTACTTGCCATAACTCACCCACTGCCCACTGCGAACCGGCTGCGGGTTGGTTGAGCTTAAGCCCACCGATAATCTTAAAGGAAGGCGTTTCCTTTAATACCAGGCTGCTAAAGAGCGGGTCGCTATCCGAGACTTTAATCTTGGCGTTCTGGCTTAAGGTAGCGGGCAAGATATCGGTAATTTCATAGGGCATCGTGGTATTATAAGGCACACTGGCCGCCAGATTATAGGTATATTGGCTGCCGCCATTATAGGAAAGGTCGATACGTACGTTGGACACCTGGCTGCCCGGTATACTCCAGGTAAGCTGATGCCGCTCGGTAACGCCGTGGAAGTCTACGGCGCCGGACTGCGTTCCGCCCACCCATATAGTCGGATTATTGGAAAGCGTGATCAAGGGTTTAATGGTAAATTTGGCCGAATATACCGGCGGCACCGAAGCATCATTGAGGTCTTTGACGCGGATATAGCATTTATCGCTCTTAATATCGGCAACGCCGCCGTTATATCCATTTAACCAGTTGGAGCTCAGCCAATCATGCGTGCCTTCGCCGGAATCAACTCCGCCTACGGGTGAAATCACCGTATAGGTGGCCGTGGCCGGATCATTGGCTTCTTTGGCTACTGCGATTTCGACCTTGGAAATACTGCCATTAGCGGTCCATTCCACTAAGCGAGCGAGATCACCGACATTCCATTCCTCACCCAAAACCGGTTTAGAAACACCGGTAATCGAACCGCGAATCTTGCAAGGATACAACTGATCGGTAACATCATAGGTCAAATCAGGATTAGCCGTATCAGCAACCTTGATGAAAATCTGCGGCCGGATAAAATTAGGCACCTGTGGCCAATCATATGTTGCCGGGAGCCCGGAACCGGTGTTAGTAGCGGTATTAGTAATAACATCACCTTCACCACTGAAGTTATAGGCGGTATTATAGGTAACCCTGACCGTTGGATAAGTTCCGGTAGGCGTCCATTTTATATCTTCAGAAGTACTGCCAACTACATAGGTACGGCCTTGCTGGTCCGGGTCATCGATGCGGATACGGCCCATGATCGAGAGCATATTCGATTGTGTATAGACGCGTGGGTCGTTGACGCTTTCTACGCGGACTAATACGCCGGTATTTGTTCCGTTATCACGGCGGATGTTGTCGCTGACGCCCCAGGCATAACCGGTTCCGCCATCGCCCGAAGACAGCGTCTGGACGATGTAACCCGCTGGCCAGGTCACGCCGCGGTCAACGGAATAGCGGATATTGACATTACCAAGATACGTTCCGCTACGCGACCAGGTAACTACCGCCGCTTCATTTACGCGCAACACATTCGGGAACTGCGCAGCGTCGGGCGGGAAGGTAATGTTGAATCCCGTAAGGGTACCTTGGATGGAGAAGCTTAGTGATTCATCATAGACTGTGCCGAAGGCGCTATCTTTGACTCGGATTTTTCCGGTATTAGCGGAGAGGATATCCTGATTAGTCGGAATATCCCAAAGGAACGGCGCGGGATTAGCCACTGAATCCAGGTTGGAGGCAATGACATAGTTGAAACTAGTCCCGGTCTTGGCATACAAGATATCTACGGCATCGACTTTACCGGTGATATCCCAATCAATAACCTTATCCTGTTGTCCGACTACCCAAGTATCGCCGGATAGCGGCGAAGCGTCATCATAGGTAATACTGCCGTGGATCGGGAAAAGATTAGAGGTAGCTACAGTCGCTGGCTTGTTGGCAAAGTGCGAACGGATCTGAATGCGCGCGTTTTCCGTCGAAACACTGTCATTGAGCGTCCACCAGAAGGAAACCGGGTTACCGGTATTGGCATAGTTTTGCCCGGTCGGGATCGCTATCCAGCCACCACCATCGACATTATAATAGAGATCAACGTGCGTTACCGAATCGCCTGTAGGATACCAGGTAACTTCAAACGGTTCTCCGGTAGTCACAACATCGCCGGTATCGGGATGTTCAATAGTGAATTTTCCGACGATATTAAAGGTATTCGATGCGCCATAGGTATCGGCTTTTCTATTTACATTGGCATCCTCAATATAGATCTTGGCTACATTGGTGGCATTGTCTTCCACTGCCGGCCACTGCCAGCTTCCGGCTGAAGCTTGAGCCGAACCTTTTTGCACATAGGTCGGGCTGGGTTGATCGCCGTCATAGGCAACGTAGATATTTATTGTTCCGATATCGCCATCATAGGACCAGGAAATAGTTGCCGGTTGGCCGATTTCCCAATCTGCTATTGGCGTGTCCACCGAAGTGAACAAACCATGAATTTTGAATTGCTCGGAGATGCCAAAGACATCAGGGTTGTCATTGTCGATGACCTTAAACACGGCAACTTCCGAAAGATTAGAAGGCAGTATCACGGAATTATGCGGGCTGCCTCCGGAGTAATCAACCACGGGATGGCTGGGATATCCGCCAGCACCACCCTGGAAGTCCAAATCGATGTCCACCGTAGAGACAAGCGAACTTCCCGGAGTGCTCCAAGCCACCGTATTTCCTGAAGATTCAGCGCGTAGGAGCGCACCGGCTGCAGGAGTGTTGACCTTAATTACCGGATAGACCTTAAATTCTACAGAATCTTTTTGCCGTCCATGGGCCTCATCGATAACGCGTATTAGGCAGGTGGTCGATTTGGCATCGGCTACGCCATTGCCGCCCGCCCAGTTATTGCTCGTCCAGGAATTACTACTGCCGGCAACGGAAGGAACGCCGGAGGCGATCGTCGGCCACGGGCCACTGACGCCATTATTGGAGAATTGGATTGTTACTGCAGTCACCGAACCCGCGCAGGTCCACGATATAGTTCTAGCTGGGCCGTCACCGGCGCCACCGGCTCCATCGCGAACATGCCATAATGCGCCGGAACCCGGTGATGTTACTAGAGTGATATCGCCTTTTATGGTAAATACTTCAGTGGATTTGTCTGTAGTGCCGGCGGCCCTGGTTGGCTCGGTATCAGAAACGCGAATCTTTACATTGCTGGAGATATGGTCTTCGACAGTATAAGGATGAGTGTACATTACACCGCTAGTGATATTGGCTGAATTTACCGTAGTAATCGTCCAGATATTAGAGGTAAAGTCATCGGTCGAACCTTCGATCTTGACCGAGAAGGTACCGGTAGTGGTGAACTTAATGTCCGAAGACACTCCGACTATCCAATCGGGTTCGGCGATATCCGGGGCATTCAAGGTAATCTTACCAATGATCTCAAAATCATTTTGAGTGACATTAGAGACTGATGGGTTACCGGCGTCTTCAATCTTCACGGCTAAAGTATTGCCGATCGCATTAGGTACCGTCCAAGGATAAGGCTGGGTATTGGCATCCCAGGTTCCGCTAGCGTCTATCGGTAGCCAGGTCGGAGTGGCGCTGTCAATACAGTAATAGAGATTGACCTCGCTGACTAAGCCCAATACATCCCAATAGAGGTTGCAGGTATCGCCGACTTTCAGCGGCACGGTATTATGCGCAGCGATCTCATGCGGCATGACATTACCGACGACTTTTAGGTTGCCTTCGGAGGTATCAGTGGCGCTGGCAATACCGGTATCGGTGACACGAATCTTTCCGGTGGTGCCTAAGAGGGTAGCCGAGCCGATATTCCATTGCCAGGAACCGGAACCAAGCGTTCCAATGGCCACAGAGGCCGCACCGGGGATGACTGCGAAGTCACCGAGCTGGCCGGTATAGGAATATTCAATCTTCACCGTGACCGGCGTGACATCATCGTATAAGAACTCGCGGCCGGCAAAGGTCCAGATGATATCATGCGGTGTGCCCACTAACCACTGCGGAGTCCCCGGGTTAGGAGTAGTCACCTGGATATCATTCTTAATCACAAAGTTGCCGATCGAGGTAGCCGTGTTACTGGCATTAAGGGTGCTATCGATCCTGATCTTGCATTGCGTAGAACGTACCGTGGTCGGCACATCCCAGGAGGTGCTGCCCGCAATATCATGGCTGGCTTGCTTGATAAAGGTGGTCGTTACGGCGACATTATCAATTAAGTAGAGTTCGACGGTGGCTAGAGAAGTACCCTTACCTGTCCAGGTAATCGAAGTCGGTTCACCGGCGGTGAGGATGTCGCCGTTAGAGGGGTCGATATTGGTAAATTGTTCAAAGAGTTTAAACTGCGGTGAAGTTGCTTTTACGAGGGCCGTATCGACATTGCTTTCGGTAGAGTCGATAATGCGAACTCTGGCTTGATTAGAGACCTGATCCGGTGTAGTCCAGGGCATACTGCCATTACCGGCGGCTACCGTGTTAATGAAGTTGTAGGTACCGGCTCCACCGTCCTGGGTAGAATAATAGGCGCTGACATTGGCTACGCCGTCGGCATCCGACCAGACAATGTTGTAGCCGGTCTGAATGGTCCAGTTAGAGCCATCGGGTTGCGACAAGGTCAGGGTACCGACGATATTAAAGGTATGCGGTAATTCGCCGGAGTAGATATTGGTGGTGTCATCAACATCCACCACTCTAATCTTGACGTTAGCGCTTCTCGCTGTTACCGGCACATTATTCCAAGAGAAGGATTGGTCGGCTCCGGTAACCGCGACATTATTCTGGACGGTACGGGTATAACCCTCGCCGCCGTTATTTAAGTCGTATTTAATATTGACGGTACTGATCTTACTGACGCCTTTGATGTTCCATTTGATCAGGTTAGCGTTATTGGATTTGACCACAACAATAGCGCCGGATAACGGTTCACTCACCGTAATCACCGGCCAGATGGCAAAAGGATTAGTTACATCCGAGACCGTGGCGGTCGGATCATCGATATCCGTAACTTTAATTAGACAGCTAGCGCTCTTGGCAGCACCGACTAACGGCCAGGGGTAACTGCCTGCACCCGAGCCGCCGGCGCCGGTAGGCGTAGAGGCAATGATCTCCACCCAGCTTGAGCCGTCATAGTACTCCAACTTGACATTACCAACGGTGCCTTGGGCGTTCCAGTAAATGGTCCTATTGGTATCGCCGCAGCGCCAAGGCGTGCTGGTCGGTTCCGAAAGAGTTAATTTTCCTTTGATCGTAAAGTTATCCGTAGATTTATCGGTAACATTGGCGGCCCTGGTCGGCTCAGCATCAGAGACGCGCACCTTGACTGTCTGCGAGATATGGTCTTCGACGTTATAAGGATGGGTGTACATTACACCGCTGGTGATACTGGCGGCATTGACTGTCGCAATCGGCCAGATCACGCTATTGAAGTTATCAGTGGAACCTTCGATCTTCACCGAGTATGTACCGGTGGTGGTAAACTTGATATCCGAAGACACGCCCACTACCCAATCGGGCTCGCTTAAGTCCGGTGAATTCAGGACAATCTTACCGATAATCTCAAAGGCATTCTGGGTAACATTGGAGACGGAAGGGTTACCGGCGTCTTCCACCTTCACCGCTAATTTATTGCCGATCTTATCCGGTACCGTCCAAGGATAGGGTTGAGTATTGGCATCCCAGGTCCCGCTATTATCAATTGGTAGCCAGGTCGGAGTGTCTTTGTCAATGCAGTAATAGAGATTGACATTGCTGACTAAGCCCAATACATCCCAATAGAGGTTACAGGTATCGCCGACTTTCAGCGGCACGGTATTATGCGCAGCGATCTCATGCGGCATGACATTACCGGCGACTTTCAAGTCGCCTGCGGAGGTATCAGTGGCGTTGGCAATACCGGTATCGGTGACTCTAATTTTACCGGTGGTACCTAACAATGTTGCCGGTCCGATATTCCACTGCCAGGAACCTGAACCTGCCGTTCCGATGGCCACCGAGGATGCTCCCGGGATGACCGCGAAGTCGCCGAGCTGGCCGGTGTAGGAATATTCGATCTTTACCGTTACCGGCGTGACATCGTCATATAACTTCTCGCGACCGACAAAATCCCAGGTAATATCGTGCGGTGTTCCCACTAACCACTGCGGAGTGGTTAGATTCGGAGAAGTTACCTCGATATAATTCTTAATCACGAAGTTGCCGATCGATGTAGCGGTGTTATTGGCATTGAGGGTG
>JAZDHS010000007.1:0-2186 GCA_043805735.1 Candidatus Omnitrophota bacterium
GTTGGGTGAAATGAACCCCCGGCAACTCTGGGATACCACTATGGATCCTGAGAAACGAACCATGTTAAAGGTGACCCTGGAAGACGCGGTGGAAGCAGATGAGATGTTCACGGTTTTAATGGGCGACCAAGTTGAGCCGCGTAGGAAGTTCATCGAAGACAATGCGCATTTGGTTAAAAACTTGGACATTTAATTGGCGAAAAAAACGGACAACGAGAATCATGTATACCAGAAACGAAAAAATAAACCTAGTTTCCATTGAGGCGGAAGTAAAAGACTCATATTTGAACTACGCCATGAGCGTTATTGTCGGCCGCGCTTTGCCGGATGTGCGCGACGGCTTAAAGCCCGTGCATCGCAGGATACTTTTCGCGATGCAGGATTTGGGGCTTGAGCATAGCAAGCCCTATAAGAAATGCGCGCGTATCGTCGGAGAAACTTTAGGCAAATACCATCCTCACGGCGACACTGCAGTTTATGACACATTGGTAAGAATGGCCCAGGATTTTTCCCTGCGCTATCCTTTGGTCGACGGGCAAGGAAACTTTGGCTCTGTGGACGGCGATAATGCGGCGGCAATGCGATATACCGAAGCCCGCATGGCTGCTATTGCCGACGCGATGCTATCGGATATTGATAAAGAAACAGTTAATTTCGGCCCGAATTTTGATGCTTCGTTGCAAGAGCCTTTGCTCTTGCCGGCAGTCCTGCCCAATCTTTTAGTTAACGGCTCCAGCGGTATTGCCGTTGGTATGGCTACGAATATTCCTCCGCACAATTTATCGGAAGTGACGGAGGCGATAAAGTATATTTTAGATAATCCCGCAGCCGAGATTAAAGACTTGTTGCGTTATATCAAGGGGCCGGATTTTCCGACCGGCGGAGTTATTTGTGGCAAGGGCGGGATCAAAGGGGCCTATAATACCGGCAGGGGCAAAGTGACTGTGCGCGCCCGGGCAACTGTCGAACACCAGAAAAACGGCAAAGACCTGATTGTGGTCAGCGAAATCCCTTATCAGATTCAAAAAGCGGGGTTGATTGCAGCCATTGCCAACCTCGTCGATGACAAAAAGATCGAGGGAATTTCCGATATTCGCGATGAATCCGATAAGGACGGAATGCGGATAGTGATAGAGCTTAAGCGCGATGTTGAGCCGCAGATTGTTTTAAACCAACTTTTCAAACACACCCAGATGGAAACAACCTTCGGCATTATAATGCTCGCGTTGGTTGAAAACCGGCCCAGGGTGCTGAATCTTCGCCAGATACTCGACTGCTACATCGGCCACCGCAAGGTGATTATCCGTAGGCGCACTCAGTTTGAATTGGACAAAGCTTTAAAAAGGGCGCACATCCTGGAAGGCTTGAAGATCGCTTTGAAATTTATTGACCGGATCATTAAAGTAATTAAAACTTCCCCGAGCGTGCCGGCGGCCAAAGAAAATTTAATGAAAGAATTTGGTCTTTCCGAAATCCAGTCCCAGGCGATTCTGGAAATGCAGCTGCAGCGCCTCACCGCCCTGGAACGCGATAAAATAGAAGCGGAATACCTGGAACTCTTAAAGAAAATAGAATTATGCCGTTCGATACTGGCTTCGGAAAAGAAAATTGAGCGGATCATTAAGGAAGAGCTCGAGGAGTTGAAGAAGAAATACGCTGATGAGCGCAGGACTGATATCGTCGGAGACGTGGAAGAATTGGAAATAGATGATTTGATTGCCGACGAAGATGTGGTAGTGACTATTAGCCACGGAGGCTATATTAAGCGGCTACCCGTGAGCGCCTATCGCAAACAGAAACGGGGCGGCAAAGGGGCAACCGGTGCAGAATTAAAAGAAGAAGATTTTAGCGAGCATCTTTTTGTCGCGTCCACTAAAGACTATCTTTTGGTTTTTACGGATAAAGGGCAGGTCTACTGGGTTAAAGTTTATGAAATTCCTCAGGCCGGCAAGGTTTCCAAGGGTAAAGCAATTGTGAACCTCTTGGAACTCAAGTCCGGAGAGAAAATTAGTTCGACCATCCCGGTCAGGGAATTCTCCCCCGACAAGTTTTTGGTCATGGTCACTAAACAGGGCGTGATTAAAAAGACCGGTTTGGACGCCTATGGTAATCCCCGCAAGGGCGGGATTATTGGAATTACCCTGGAAGATACGGATGAGCTTATCGGCGTGGAATTGACTGACGGC
>JAZDHS010000008.1:0-7818 GCA_043805735.1 Candidatus Omnitrophota bacterium
CCCCTCCTTCCTTGCTCAGTTTTAAGTTATCTATGGTGGTATATTCGAATTAGGTCTAAGTATAACATACCCTGACAACGGCTGTCAAGGATTTTTTAAATTTTCTTACCTATAGTTACCTATATTATAAAGGCTAACTGATATGGCGCCCCTGGAGGGAGTCGAACCCCCGACGCAGGGCTTAGGACGCCCTCGCTCTATCCAACTGAGCTACAGGGGCAAAACAAGCGAATAATACCGTTGCCTTAAGGGACTGTCCCCTCCTATATTCTACACCCAATTACGGGGACTGTCCCGATTACAGCTCAAGCAGTGCTTTCACCTCTTACCCAAAAAAACATGCTAAAAAGTTAATAGCGAATGCACGGGGTAGCCTTTGAGCTTATCTCTACCCTTTAAGCCGGCCAGTTCAATCAGAAATTCTACTGCTACTATTTGCGCGCCGCTTTTTTTAATCAGCTGGCAGACAGCATTGGTAGTGCCGCCAGTGGCTAAGAGGTCATCAACAATGAGCACTTGGTCTTGGGTGGTGAGCGCATCGCGATGAATCTCTAAGGTGTCTCGGCCGTACTCTAAGTCATAGGTGATTTCCCAAACCTCAGCCGGCAGTTTTCCTTTTTTACGGATCGGCACAAACCCGGCGTTTAATTTGTAGGCAATCACGCCACCAAAAATAAAACCGCGTGCCTCTACTGCCGCGACCTTGGTAATTGTTTTACTTTTATACTTTGCGCATAGCGCATCAATGGCTGCCTTAAACTTTTTTTCATCTTTCAGCAAAGTTGTGATATCCCTAAAGAGAATTCCCGGTTTAGGAAAATCGGGGATATTGCGGATCGACTTTTTCAGCCCTTCAATGTTTACTGCGGCCATATTCTTTAACTCCTTTTAGTATTGTCCAAAGTCATCCTTTTCTTTAGAGCGGATGTAGCTACGCAGTTTATTCATCGCGGCGCTCTCAATTTGGCGGACCCTTTCTCGGGTAATGCCGAACATTTTAGCGATATCATTAAGCGTATGGGCGGTGCCGTTTTTTAAACCAAAGCGCAGAGAAATTACCTCTCTTTCTCTCTCATTCATTTTTTCCAGCAGTTCTTCTACACGTTCCTGCTGCATGGTATGGCCAACTTCTTCAATTGCCGAGGTAGTGGTTTCATCAGGGATCAGGTCAACAAATTGTCCGGTTCCATCTTTACCGATCGGCGCTTCCAAAGAGGCGGTCCGGGTAATCATCGAGCGAATCTGGCGGATTTTCTTGATCGATGTCTTCATATCTTGGGCTACTTCTTTTATTCGCGGCCGCCGTCCTAATCTCTGGGTCAGGCTTTCCACCGAACGTTTCCATTTGCTGATTGCCTCCACCATGTATACCGGCACCCGAACAGTTTTAGCCTGATTAGCCAGGGCGCGGGTAATGTATTGCCTAATCCAATATGCGCCATAGGTAGAAAAACGGAAGCGCTGATCGGGATTATACATGCTTACCGCTTTCATTAAGCCCATATTTCCCTCTTCAATCAAGTCGGTAAGCGGTACGCCAAAATGTGCATACTTTTTGGCGATGCTCACCACCAGTCGCAGGTTAGAACGGATCATTTTCATCCGCGCCTCGACATCGCCTTGTTTGACTTTAGTGGCGAATTCCCGCTCTTCTTCGGCGCTGAGCAAGGCAATCTTTTTTATATCGTTGAGATACGCTTTTAAGGCTTCCATGCGTTATTTTTTTCCGCTAGTTTTAATTACGGCTTGGGCCGCGGCCAGACGGGCAATCGGCACGCGAAACGGCGAACAGCTGACGTAGTTCATTTTTACGGCGTGGCAAAAGGCCACGCTGGCCGGCTCTCCGCCATGTTCACCACAGATACCAACTTCGAGATTCTTGTTGGTTTTACGTCCGCGGGCAATGCCGATTTTGATTAGCTCGCCGATTCCTTCCTGATCAATAGTTTGGAAAGGGTCATTGGCCAGTATCCCGAGTTTTAGATAATCGGGGAGGAATCCTCCGATGTCGTCACGGGAAAAGCCAAAGCCCATTTGTGTCAGGTCGTTTGTGCCGAAGGAGAAAAATTGGGCGGTAGTGGCCAGCTTATCGGCAACGATACAGGCACGGGGGATTTCAATCATCGTGCCCAGTAGATGCTTGATTTTTTTCAAACCGTATTTACTCAGGACTTCCTGATAGATCTTTTTCGCAATCGCCAGCTGATGATTTAATTCTTTTACCTCGCCGACCACGGGAACCATAATTTCCGGGTAGGGATTCTTTCCTTCTTTGATCAGTTCCGCGGCGGCCTCGAAAATGGCGCGGATTTGCATTTCGCTAACCTCGGGATAAGTTATTCCCAGGCGCACACCGCGGTGTCCCATCATCGGATTGGACTCATGTAGGCCCTCGGCGCGTTTGGATAATTCTTCCTGAGAAATATTCAGTTCCTGCGCCAATTGGGCCAGCTTCGCCGGGTCGCGCGGGACAAATTCGTGCAGCGGCGGATCAAGCAGGCGCACGACTACCGGCAGGCCATCCATTGCCGCGAGCGTGCCTTTAAAGTCCTTTTTGACATAAGGGAATAATTCGCCGAGCGCCTTTCTTCTTTCCTCTTCAGTCTTCGACATAATCATTTTACGCAGCCGAAACAGCGGTTCTTCCGAACCTTTGCCATAGAACATATGCTCGGTTCGAAATAGTCCGATGCCTTCGGCCCCAAACTGCCGGGCCCGTTTAGCGTCTTCGGGCGTATCGGCGTTGGTGCGAATACCTAAAATCTTCACCCCGTCGCAGAGGCGCAAGAATTCATGCAGTAGTTTATTCTCTTCGGAGGCGTCTATCATCGGCAGTTTGCCCGCATAGACATTGCCCTTTGTGCCGTTTAAGGTAATCCATTCGCCTTCTTTCAAGACGTGGCCGTCGGCGCTTAGTTGCTTTTTGTCGTATTCAATATGCAATGCGCCGCAACCGACGATACAGCATTTGCCCCAGCCGCGGGCCACTAATGCCGCATGTGAGGTCATTCCGCCACGGGCGGTTAAAATAGCCTGGGCTGCGCGCATCCCCTCCACATCTTCGGGATTGGTTTCCTCGCGTACCAAAATAACCGTCTTTCCCTGTTTGGCCCATTCGACCGCGTCATGCGCCGAAAAGACGATTTGGCCGCCGGCGCCACCCGGGCCCGCCGGTAAACCCTTGACCAGTGGTTTGTGCGTCATTTCCGCTTTCGGGTCAATGATCGGGTGCAATAATTCATCGAGCTGCGCTGGTGTCACGCGCATAATCGCCTCTTGCTTGCTAATCACTTTCTCTTTGAGCATCTCTACCGCCATACGTACCGCCGCCGGGCCGTTTCGTTTTCCAATTCGGCATTGCAGCATAAACAGGCGCCCTTTTTCAATAGTAAATTCAATATCCTGCATATCGCGGTAGTGTTTTTCCAGGCGTCTTTGAATATCAAAAAGCTCTCTATATATATTAGGCATCGTTTTTTCCAGGGTGACGAGCTCTTTATTGTGTTCGGATTGAGAGTATTCATTGATCGGGCCGGGGGTACGGATTCCGGCGACTACGTCTTCGCCTTGGGCGTTAATTAAATACTCCCCGTAAAAATGGTTTTCGCCATTACCGGGATTGCGCGTAAAAGCCACGCCGGTGGCGCTGTCATTGCCCATATTACCAAAGACCATTGTTTGCACGGTTACAGCGGTGCCCCACTCATCGGGAATGCCTTCGATACGCCGGTAGCTGACCGCGCGCTTACCGTTCCAGGATGAAAAGACCGCCCCGATACCGCCCCATAATTGCGCACTATGCTCGTCGGGAAAATCCTTTTTTAACACCTCTTGAATTTTCGCTTTAAAGAGCGCGCAGAGTTTTTGCAGATCCTCGGAACTTAGCTGTGTATCGCTGGTATAGCCTTTTTCTTTTTTCATCTGGGCCATAATCTTTTCTAACTGCCGACGAATCCCTGAGCCGTCTGTTTTTGGCTCGATACCGGCGGCCTTCTCCATGACTACGTCGGAGTACATCATAATTAAGCGCCGGTAGGCATCGTAGACAAAACGGCTGTTGCCGCCGCTTTGTTTAATCAGACCGGGGATAGTTTTTTCGGTTAGGCCGACATTGAGCACCGTCTCCATCATTCCTGGCATTGAGCGCCGCGCCCCCGAGCGCACCGATACTAATAGCGGATTCTGGGGGTCACCGAATTTTCGGCCCATCAATTCCTCGATCCTTTTTACTGCCTTTTCCACTTCCGCTTTTAAGCCGGCAGGATAAGACTTACGGTTTTGATAATAATAAATGCAGACTTCGGTAGTAATAGTAAAACCGGCCGGTACGGGCAGGCGTAATTGTTTATGTCCGGACATTTCGGCTAAATTTGCCCCTTTACCGCCGAGGAGATTTTTCATACTTTCATTTCCGTCTGCTTTGCCGCCGCCAAAGGAGTAGACATATTTTTTTGCCATTGCTACAACTTCCTTCCTTTCTATAGATTAGGCCCTCGCTAGACCCCTGCTTTAAGGAATGCAGGGGTCTAGCCTTTAGTATTAGCTGTTCAATTTTTGCTGAATATAGACTTTAAGGGTATCGGCGCTAACGCGTTCCTGTTGCATCGAATCACGTTCGCGCACCGTTACTTTTTTATCGCTTAAGGAATCAACATCAACGGTGACGCAAAAAATAGTGCCGATTTCGTCCTGACGGCGATAGAGCCGGCCGATCGCCGCGGTATCGTCATAAACCACTTTTTTGTCACAGGGTGAAAGCGCCTGGCGCAGATCTGCGGTAATCGCGCGGGCCATCGAGACAACTTCCGGGCGATTTTTTAGTAACGGCAGTACCGCTACCTTGATTGGGGCAAGTGTTTTGTCCAGGCCCAGGACCACTCTTTTACGGTCGCGTACTTCTTCTTCGCGATAGGCGTCAGTCAAAAAGGCCAGTACCGCCCGATCTACGCCGCCGGATGGTTCGATAATATAAGGCGTAATTCTTTCTTTGGTTTCCTCGTCAAAGTAGGTTAAGTCTTTATTGCTGTGCTTTGCGTGTTCTTTTAAATCGAAATCGGTGCGGTTGGCGATTCCTTCTAACTCCGACCAGCCGAAAGGAAACTGATATTCAATATCGGCGCAGGCCTGGGCATAATGCGCCAGCTCGTCTTTCTCGTGCTCTCTGATACGTAAATGCTCAGGCTTAATCCCTAAGGAAATATACCAGTTCAGCCTTTCTTTGACCCAGTCTTCGTGCCAATGATCAGCGTCTTTAGGCGGGACAAAATATTCGATTTCCATCTGCTCAAATTCCCGGCTACGAAAAGTAAAGTTGCCGGTGGTTACTTCATTGCGAAAGGACTTGCCGATCTGGGCAATACCGAAGGGAAGCTTGCGGTGAGAGGCGTTAAGTACGTTGACAAAGTTAACAAATATACCCTGTGCAGTTTCCGGGCGCAGATAAATTTGCGAGCCGGACTCTTCTACCGGTCCGACAAAAGTTTTAAACATCAGGTTAAACGGGCGCTCTTGAGTAAAGTCCGACCCGCCGCAGGAGGGGCATTTGACTTCGCTCATCTTCTTTTTACCGCGCTCGGTAAGCTGCTCGGCCTTAAAGCGTTTTTTACACTGTTTGCAATCGACCAGGACATCGAAAAATCCCTGGACGTGACCGGAGGCGACCCATGTCTGGGGGTGCATTAAAATTGCCGCGTCCAAGCCTTCGAGGTCATTTCTTTGGTAGACGACACTTCTCCACCAGGCCCGCTTGACGTTATTCTTCAGCTCCACGCCCATCGGGCCGTAATCCCAAGTACTCGAGAGACCACCGTAAATTTCACTGCTTGGAAAGATAAAGCCGCGGCGTTTACATAGCGAAACAATATTGCCCATTATGTCGTTCATGCCGAGTTCCTGATCAGGTTATTAGTAAATATGGCAGCCAATTGTAGCATAGCGGTTAGGCTAAATCAAGAATTTTCGGACCTTACTTTGTTTGTCGAGGTGTACTTCCAAAAAGTTGCAGACAATCTCCTCTAATTCTTTGCCGATCGCCGGGGCAATTTTGAGTTGCAGCGCTTTTTCCCAGGGCGCATTTTCAATATATTCAATTGAAGCCAGGCTTCCCTTGAGCACTACCTTCGCGCTTTTGTCGCTTGAGGCGCAGTGCCCGCAGAGAATTCCGCCTAAAAGGGCGCTGAACCGGCCCTGTCCCAGAGGCGCGCCTTGGCAGTGGACACAACTGTCCAGGCGCGGTTTAAATCCGGAAAGGTTGAGTAGTTTAATCTCAAAGGAGCGGGCAATATACCAACTGGGCGTGATTCCTTGGGCCAGTGCGCCCAGCGCTTTGGCCATCAGCTCGAAAAGGTGTTCATTCTTATCGTTATTTTCGGTGACGCAATCAAGCAGTTCAATAAAATATTGGGCGTAATGGGTTTTCTGCAGGTCGGTACGAATGCCGGCATAGCCCTCTTCGGCATCGCATTGCGTAACCAGATGTAAGTCGCTTTGGGGGCGCTCGTAAAAAATAATCTGATTACGGGAGAAACTTAAAGGAAGGCCGCCGTAACGCTGCGGCTCATTGCGTATACCTTTAATTAGACCGTGAATTTTACCAAAGTCCCTGGTAAAAAAATGGACAATCAAACTGGTTTCACGGAAATGATGCGTTTTTAAAACTATGGCTTCGCTTTTTTGAATTGCCATTAGCGCTAGGTCTTGCTCTCTGGGGAAATAATTCCCCCGGAAATAATTAATTTTAGGCCTTCAGCTACCGGCATATCCAGGAAAATAATATCTTTCTTCGGTACTACCAGAAAAAAGCCCGATGTCGGATTAGGCGTAGTGGGCAAAAATACATACATCGCGTCGTCGCCGGCTCTTTTCCTTATTTCGGCGTTGGCCCCTTGCGTGATAAAGGCCAGGGAATACATCCCCGGATGCGGATATTCGATCAGCACCACTTTTTCAAAGGCCTGTTTACCCTGGCTGAAAAAGAAGCGGCTGATTTCTTTAATGCCCATATAAACCTTGCCGATAATCGGAACCTTATAGAAGGCCTCTTCCCAAAAGCCGAACACTCGGCGTAAAATGAGCCAGCGAGTTCCCTCGCCGATGGCGGCAATTAAGAGGATCGTCAGTAAAAAGGCCAGGAACTTCACGCCGTAAATCCAATAGGCATCGTAGAAGTGTAATCCTAAGAGCCGCATAACCGGCGTGAGCACTTTTTCGTTAATTGCTTTGGCTAAAAATGTAAAGATGCTGATCGTGAGCACTAGCGGCAGAATGACCACTAACCCGGTAAAAAAATCCTTTCTCAATTTTATAAACATCTACCCTTCACCTCACTATTTGAAAGATTAACGCCGGGACCAGGGCGCCGATGGCCCCGCCGGCCACGATTTCCCAGAAATTATGGATTCTTCCGCTTAGGCGTGAACGCGCGACCAAAAAGGCTAAAACAAAGGTGAGCACAATCGCCAAATGATTACTGGTGAGAAAAGCGACGATTGTCCAGATGGCAAAAGAAAGCGCGGCATGTCCGGAGGGCATGCCGCCGCGTAAAGGAGTTCCTTTATGAAACAGGACTTTGCCCAAGATAACCAGAAAAAGCACGAGCAGTAAAATAATAAAGGTAATATGCCAGGAAGAGGCGCGAATCTTATCGATACTGTGTTCAATTTGCAGGCCCCAGGGGCGGCTTAAGAATAAAATATATCCCACCACCAGGGCGTTGACCGAGGTAATCAGCACGCAGCCCGCCGATACGTCTTTAATAATGCGGATTACCGGATTATAGCTATCGCTGATCAGGTCGGTGCTCATTTCTATGGCGGTGTT
>JAZDHS010000009.1:0-10322 GCA_043805735.1 Candidatus Omnitrophota bacterium
TAATTAGGATATAATGTTTTGAAAAGGAGGCTGAAATGCACAAGAAATGCCCGATATTTTTGGTTGCGCTGGGTTTGGCCCTTTATTCGGCCGCAGCGTTTGCCCAAGAGCCACCGGAAGCCGGCCAGGGGCAATGCACCATGATGTGCCCGCCAGGAACGACCCAGCAAGGCGGAATGACGGGCCAACAAGACCCAATGATGCAAATGCAGAGTAAACGTGGCATGATGGAAAGAATGCAGCCTAAGTCAATGGTGGCTACCGGAGACGGCGGAATCGTGGTCTTAAGCGGCAATTCACTCTTGAAATATGACCAGGACCTTAACCTGATCAAGGAAGTAAAGATTAAAAGCGATCTGCCGCTACCGTCAATGAATGAAATGCCAGCTCCTGCATCAACAGAGCAAACACAACAGTAGCAATAATGTCTACAATTGCGAAAACGTTAATAGTTTGTTTAGTACTACTTTGCCCGGCTAACGCCATAGCCGGGCAAAAGACTTTTGTCTATGAATATTATCATGGTAATAGCCTTACTGAGTTAACCGAAAAGCAAACCGTGCAAGTAGAAGACCTCGCCAGCGGACAAAAACAGGTCCGTTTTCAGGCCCTCGCCAGCGATTATACACACACCGAGGAATATCTGCTCGGGCCCACCGGTGAAACCGAGAAGTGGAAGGTCAGCCGCCCGGATGAAGGCGCTAATTACAGCGGCGAGAAAAAAGATAATCAGCTACTCATTGACGGCTTGTTTAAAGGCAAAACCGTTCATGCCACGATTAAACTGGATACCTTACCATTTTACTTTGAACCAAAGTTTAACCTAACTACTTTTGTTCTATCGGAGTTAGAGAAAACCAAATTTCTCATTTTGCGTGGTGACGCCTTAACGACATTATTGATGCAGGCAAAGAAACAGGGTGAAGAAACCCTTACTATCCAAGGCCAAGAGATCGCGGTCATAAAGGTTTACTACGCCGCCACGGGACTTGGCGAAAAATATTACAAGCGCCTGCTTTATTTCAGAAAGTCCGACGGGATGCTGGTCAAAAAAGAAGACCCCGCCGGGCCAGGCGGCACCACGATACTGACCAGCGAACAATAGCGTAGTATTTAGTATCCTTCCTGCATCGACACTTCGACAAAATTTAAGGAGAGATTAGCGTTGAGGAAGATTGCCCTTGTTGCGCTGCTTTTGTTTTTTTTAAGCGTTACTATTGTCGGTGCGGCGGCTATAGAAGAGCTCGCCTGGCGTGACTGTGTAGAGCAAGCCCGGCAAAATCACCCCGACTTGGCCGCGGCAGAGGAACAGGTCAATCAGGCTAAGGCCGATAAGGCTATAGAAACCAGCGCTCTTTTCCCGCAGATCGATGCCGAAACCAGCGCCAGGACCTCAAGGGCGGCTACTGCCGACGATGAAAGCGATAGCTATGCTTATGGCGCAACTGCTCAACAGTTAATTTTCGACGGCTTTCAAACCGTCAATAATATCAATAGTGCCCGGGAAAACTTAAGCTCGGAGCAATACAATTATGCCGTCACCTCATCCGACATCAGGTTAAATCTCAGGATGGCTTTTGTCGGGCTGTTAAAAGCGCAGGAACTCTTAGCGATTACCGAAGATATTGCCGCCCGCCGCAAAGAAAATGTTGAACTGGTAAAATTGCGTTATGAAGCCGGCCGCGAACACAAGGGCTCGTTATTGAATTCACAGGCTAATCTTGCGCAGGCGGAATTTGAAGTGTCCCAGGCCAAAAGAAATATTGAGTTAGGGCAGCGGCAGTTAACGAAAGAATTAGGCCGCAGGCAATTAACAGCGATTAAAGCGCAAGGGGAGCTGGCAATAGAAGCTGTGGATAAAGAAAAACCCGATTGTGAGCGTTTGGCCCAAAACATCCCCTTTTTACAAGCGTTAATTGCCGAGAAAGAAGCCGCCCGCTATAGCTTAAGGTCAGCCAAGGCCAGCTTTTTCCCCGAAGTCTATGCGAGCGCCTCGGCGGACAAAAGCGAAGAGCACTGGCCACCGCAGAATGATGGCTGGTCGGCGGGCGTGAGTGTATCACTGCCCATTTTTGAGGGCGGAAGCCGTCTGGCCGAGGTCGCCAAGGCCCGGGCCAAGTTTAAGCAAGCTAAGGCCCAGGAGATCAGCGGCCGGGATAGCGTTATTCTCATCTTGGAAGAGACCTGGAAGGAACTGCAGGATGCGGTAGAAAAAGTGGCGGTAGAAGAAAAGTTTTTGCAGGCAGCCGAGGAACGGGCAAAGATTACCCAGGCCCAGTACTCTACCGGCCTGATTTCCTTTGATAACTGGTCAATTATTGAAGATAATTTGGTTAATGCGCGAAAGTCTTTTTTAAATGCCAAGGCTACTGCCTTGCTTGCGCAAGCCAACTGGATTCAGGCTAAAGGGGGAACGCTGGAAGATGAGGAAAAATAAAAGGCAAAAAATATATATCGGTCTTTTGCTCGTTGCTGTTATTGCCGTAGTATTCATGGTGAGGGCAAAAGGTAATAAGCGCGGCGCCGAGGCAAGTAAAGAAATAACTCCCATAATCGGGAGTATCCAAAGCTTTATTTCCACTACCGGTGTGGTCGAGCCGCAAAACCGCTTGGAGATTAAACCGCCGATTAATGGCCGTATCGAGGAAATCCTGGTCCGGGAAGGAGAAAAAGTAACGCTTGGCCAAACCTTAGCCTGGATGAGTTCAACGGAAAGGGCCGCGCTTTTAGACGCCTCCCGCGCTCAAGGCGCAGAGAGCCTGAAATACTGGCAGGATGCCTACAAAGCTACGCCCTTAATTGCTCCTATCGACGCAGAGGTGATTGTGCGTTCGGTTGAACCGGGGCAGACGGTTACCTCTTCCGATGCCATAGTGGTGTTGTCCGACCGGCTCATTGTCAAGGCCCAGGTTGATGAAACCGATATCGGTAAAGTGAAAGTCGGCCAAGAGGCAACGATTAGTTTAGATGCCTATCCAGAGATAAAAGTAGAGGCTAAGGTTGACCACATCTCCTACGAGTCAGAAACAGTCAATAATGTTACAATTTATGAAGTGGATATCCTGCCCCAAAGCGTACCGGAGGTATTTCGTTCCGGCATGAGCGCGAATGTAGAAATAGTCGAAAACAGCAAAGAAGGCATCTTGCTGATACCGCTAGCGGCAGTGGAGCAAAAGAAAGAAGGAAACTTTGTCCAGATCGGCCAGGGAAAAGGTAAGAAAACTCTGCAGCGCGAAGTTACGCTAGGTATTGCTGATGCCGAAAATGTCGAAGTCCTTTCCGGGTTGTCCGCGGATGATAAAATTTTAGTAGTTACACAAAACTATCTTCCGGCAAAAAACCACGCCGCCGGCGGTAGCCCGTTTATGCCCTTTGGGGGCAGGCGCTAATGATCGAATTAAGAAATGTGCACAAGACTTACGGTAGCGGAGCCTCGGCAGTAGCGGCCCTGCGCGATGTGTCTGTAAAAATTCAGGCCGGAGAATTTGTGGCGATTATGGGGCCTTCGGGCTCGGGTAAATCCACGCTTTTGCATTTGTTAGGTTTTTTGGACCGACCCGACTCCGGGGAGTATTATGTGGCCGGAAAGGAAGTCAGTAATTTCAGCGATGACGAATTAGCCCTGTTAAGAAACCGGATGGTCGGTTTTGTCTTTCAACAATTTCATCTGCTTCCCCGCATGACGGCATTGGACAATGTCCAGCTGCCTTTGATTTACGCCGGCAAACAACACTGCCTGGAAAAGGCAAAGGAAAAAATAGAGGAAGTGGGCCTGTCGCAGCGGTCCTCCCATCGCCCCAACGAACTTTCCGGAGGAGAGCAGCAACGCACCGCTATCGCCCGTTCTTTGGTCAATGAACCCTTGATTATTGTCGCTGATGAACCCACGGGAAACTTAGATACTAAGACTGAAGAAGAAATAATCGCAATTTTAAAGGGCCTCAACGAAAAGGGCAAAACTATTGTGATGGTCACCCATGAGAAAGAGATCGCCCAACATGCCCGAAGAATTATTCAGATGCGTGATGGCCGGATTATTGCCGATGAGGTAAAAGGATTAAAATCACAAAAGGCTAGCGGTTCGGTAGAAGAATCTTCCCTAAACGCTCTTTTATCTTTCTCCAACGCCTCTTTAGGCAAGGCTGAATTTTTTGACCACTTGCGCCAGGCCGGGCAGTCCATTGTTACCCACAAGATGCGTTCTTTTCTTTCCATGTTAGGTATTCTCATCGGCGTGGCCGCGGTAGTAGCGATGCTGGCGCTGGGCGAAGGGGCCAAGGCCTCGATGTCTGAAAGGCTTGCTTCGATGGGAACCAACCTTCTAACTGTGAGGTCCGGCTCGTTCCGGATGCATGGAGTGGCCTTAGAGGCCGGGGCGGTTACCCGTTTTACAATTGAAGATGAGGGGATGATTGCGCAGTTACCCGAGGTGAAAAGGGTGTCGGCTCAGGTCAGCGGCCGCGGGCAGTTGGTCTACGCCAACAAAAACTGGAATACACAAATTCAAGGGGTGGGGGTCAACTATGCCGAAATGCGCGCCTCTGTTCCGACGGTAGGCCGGTTTTTTACGGACGAGGAAATGCGCAGCCGCCAGAAGGTAGCGCTTTTAGGCTTGAGCGTAGCCAAGGAGTTATTCGGGGATAGTAGTCCCATCGGCGCGACTATCAAAATTAATCGGATTAACTTCCAGATAATCGGAATCTTGCCGGAAAAAGGCTCCAGCCCCCATGGTGACCGGGATGATGTCGTAGTGGTTCCGATTACGACGGCAATGTATCGGCTACTGGGGAAAGAATACGTTGATTCTATCGATGCCGAGATAAAAGACATCGCTCTAATGGAACAAGCTAAAACTTCAATCAGCGATCTAATTATTAAACGCCATCGGCTGAACAAAGATAGCGAAGACGCCTTTACCATCCACGATATGGCGGAAATGCAGCAGGCGCTGACCAGCATGACCCAGACAATGACCATGCTTTTAGGTTTTATCGCCGCGATTTCCCTGCTTGTCGGCGGTATTGGGATCATGAATATAATGCTCGTTTCCGTAACCGAGCGTACCCGGGAAATCGGTTTGCGTAAGGCCATCGGGGCCCGTCGAAAAGACATCATGATGCAGTTTCTGGTCGAATCAGTGGTGATGACATTAGGCGGCGGAATAATCGGAATAATCTTAGGCGTGGCAATCGCCGCGCTGTTGTCGTTTTTTGCCGACTGGGCGACCAGGGTTTCTCTATTTTCGGTAACAATGGCGACCACTTTTTCCATCGCCGTGGGGTTAGGCTTTGGCCTTTGGCCGGCAAAACAGGCCGCACAACTTAATCCTATTGAGGCACTTAGATACGAATGAGAGAAAAATATTGAAGGAGGCAAAAATGGTAAAGGCAAAATGGCTGTTACTTATTTTCTTAGCTGTATTTTTGGTTTCTACAGGGCTAAGTTTTGCCGAAGAGACCGAGCAGCAAAAGCTTCGCCGCGGCCTAGATTTTCTAAATCAGGAGCTTGTCAAGGCGCAGAAACATTTGGACTTCCTCCATACCAATCAGGCGCCGCAGGGAGAAATAAAAGAAGCAGAAATGCGTGTCGAAGAAACGCGCAAACAGATTAATTGGCACGAAAAAGAAATTCAGCGTCTTGTGGAGCTTGAAGATATGGCGCTGCAAGGCGACCAAGCGGCGCTCGAGCAAAAAGCCCAGGAAGAACGGAAAATCCGGGCAAACGAGATTAAAGGAATGCTCTCCGGACTAGATAAAGAATTGGCCGAGGCGAAAGATAAGCTGGCAATAATATCTGGCAAGAAGAAAACGCCTAAAGCTGAAGTTGTGGAAACGGAAGAAAGAATCAGCTACTTACAGAGGCGGATTTCCTCTCTGGAAGCGGAATTGAAAGAGCTTGAGCAAAAGCCCTCGCGATAACTGTATTTAAGCATTGCCGTAGGAAGATAGAGGACGCTGGATAAAATGGCCAAGAAAATCCTAATACTTAGCGCAAGCCCTAAAAAAGACGGTAATACCGCCACGCTGGTAAGCTGGTTTACTCAGGGCGCCTGTTCCAAAGGCGCTGAGGTCGAAATTGTGCCTACGGCTTTTCTGAAATACAAAAGCAATGGTTGTACCTCTTGCCGTTTGTGCCAGAACTCGGATGCCTACGAATGTGTTATTGATGACGAGGCTAAGCCCGTCTTGGCCAAGATGGCCAAAGTAGATGTAATCGTAATGGCCACGCCGCTCTATTTTTTTGGGGCTAGCGCGCAGCTTAAACTTATCTTTGACCGGATGTTTTCGCTTTATAAATGGGATAATCAGGCTGGTACAATGCAGACGCCTTTAAAAGGTAAGATATTTGTTTTATTAGCCAGCGCCTTTGAAGATGTCGGCCTGGATGCCTTGGCCAAACCCTTTGCCCTCACCGCGCAATACACCAGCATGCAATTTGAATCCTTGTTAGTGCCCAATGCCGGCGTTTCCGGGGAAATTAAAAATAAGGCCGCAGTAAGGCAGAAGGCGATAGCGCTTGGTGAAAGGATAGCTTAGCCTATATGAGCAACAAATATATCGTGGTAGTCGGCGGCGGCCCGGCCGGGATGATGGCGGCGATTCGCGCTAGTCAACTTAAACAACAAGTAACTCTCATCGAAAGAAATCCCAGTTTAGGGAAGAAGCTTTTACTCACCGGTAAGGGCCGCTGCAATCTCACCAATTTATCCAGCCGGGAGCAATTTCTGGAGCGTTTTTCGGCCAACGGCCAATTTTTAAGAGATGCCTTTAAGTGTTTTTTTAATCAGGAGTTAATGGAATTCTTTACAGCGCGTGACGTAAAGCTTAAGACTGAAGAAAACCGAAAAGTATTTCCCGTTTCTGAACGTGCCGAAGAGATCCTCTCGGCCTTAGTCAAGGAATTGCGCGCTCAAGGCGTGAAGGTTTTGTATCAGGCTAGGGCGCAAGAAATTATACTGAAAAATAGGTCGGTAGAAAAGATACAGCTTCAGGACAAAACTGTCATTTCTTGTGACGCGGTTATTTTAGCTACCGGCGGGTTATCTTACGCGGCCACCGGTTCTACAGGAGATGGGTTAAAGATCGCTGAAAAGTTGGGGCATCAGATTATCACGCCCCGGCCTGGCCTGGTTTCCCTAAAGACGCGGGAAAAATACCCGCGCTTGTTAGAAGGCTTGGCATTAAGAGGTGTGCGGGTAATCTTTGGCGATGGCCGGAAGAAAGTAGTTTCTAACCTGGGAGATTTGCTATTTACCGCTGAGGGCCTATCTGGTCCATTGGCGTTGACGTTCAGCGGTCAGGTGGCGGACTGGCTCGGAGACGGAAAAAACGTCTACGTGGAGATAGATTTACTGCCGGCTTTACCTAAAGAAGAGACCGAAGGGCGGTTGCTGAAAGAAATGCAGCGCAACCCCAAAAAGACCATCAAGAATCTGCTTAAAGAAATTATGCCTTTGCGCCTGGTGAGCGTATTTTTGGATAGCGCGCAAGTAGCTTTGGACAAAAGCGTAAGCCAGATTACGCAGCAAGAGCGCAAGAAAATAGCCTCTTCGCTTAAAGCACTGCGCCTGACAATTTCGGCTTGCGCGCCCATGGATGCAGCAATGATCACGCGCGGAGGAGTGGCGATAAAGGAGATTAATCCCCGGACCATGGAATCACGCCTGATCCAGGGGTTGTATTTCGCTGGAGAACTGATCGATATGGACGCCGATACCGGCGGATTCAATTTACAGGCCGCCTTTTCTACCGGCTACTTAGCCGGCCAAAGCGCCGCTGCATAAAGAACACGCCCTTAAATTTCACTTGGTATTTGTCGTCCAAGGGGGTATAATCTTAAGCCACAGAAAATAAGGCTAAAAATTAGTTCAAATAGGGAGGAAGTATGTATAGACCGCAAATTAAGGTATTGGATTGCACTATCCGCGATGGCGGTTTAATCAATAACCATGATTTTGACCACCATTTTGTGCGCGCGGTGTACCAAGCCGTAGTCGCGGCCGGCATCGATTATATGGAGATCGGTTACCGAAATTCAAAGAAGCTGTTTTCAGCTAATGATTTTGGGCCATGGAAATTCTGTAGCGATGAGGATATCAAGCGGGTGACCGATGGGATTAAATCCGATACTAAAGTTTCGATTATGGTGGACGTGGACCGCGTTGACCTTGACGACATTCAACGGAAGACCGAAAGCCCAATTAGCATGATCCGGGTGGCTTCGTATGTAAAAGACATTGACAAGGCGATCTTCATGGTCAACGATTTTGCCGCCAAGGGATACGAGACCACCATTAATATCATGGCTATTTCGGTGGACCAGGGACCGGAACTGGATGAGGCCTTGCATCAAATAGCCGATGAAAGTAAGGTTAATGTTGTTTACATAGTCGACAGTTTTGGCGCGCTCTATCAGGAGTCGGTAGAGCACTTGATTAAAAAAGCTAAAGGGATTCTTAAGGATAGGGAAGTAGGCTTTCACGGCCACAATCATCAGCAGCTTGCTTTTAGCAATACCATTGAAGCGATTATTCACAATGCCAACTATCTTGACGCGACTGTTTATGGGATAGGCCGCGCGGCCGGAAATTGCCCGCTTGAGCTTTTGGTTGGTTTCTTGAAAAACCCCAAGTTTGATATCCGACCGATTTTGGATTTAATCTCCAAGGAGTTTATTCCCTTGCGCAACAAAATCGAATGGGGTTATATTATTCCTTATGCGATCTCAGGGATGATGAATATTCACCCTAAGGCGGCGATGGCCTTGCGTAACAGCGTCAAAAAAGAAAACTACCGCGAATTTTACGAGAGCCTGCTTAACGCCGAAACAGAATAAAGATGGACATTCGTAGTTTTAAGAAACTGCCTCTTCTGGGGATACTGCGCGGGATAGATGCCACGGCTGTGGAGCCGCTGTGCGCGGCGATAGTAACTTCGGGCCTGAAGACCATTGAAATTACGATGAATACAGCGGAAGCCCCAAAGCTGCTGAAAAAGATGGTAAAAACGGCCAAAGGGCGCCTGACAATCGGCGCAGGAACTGTGCTGACGATGAAGGATTTACGCGCGGCTATTGATTCCGGGGCAACTTTTATAGTCCTGCCTACTTTAGTCCAAGAGGTAGTGGAGTACTGCGTTAAAAAAACGATTCCGGTTTTTCCCGGCGCCTTTACTCCCCAGGAAATATACAATGCCTGGCGGGCTGGGGCGACAATGGTCAAAGTTTTTCCAGCTAAATTTTTTGGCCCGGAGTATCTTAGGGAGATAAAAGAGCCCTTCCAGGATATTGAACTTTTAGCCTGCGGCGGAGTGACTGCCGAAAATCTGCGTACATTCTTTAACTCGGGGGCCTCGGCAGTCGCCTTTGGGGCAAGCGTATTTAAACACGAATGGCTCAGCGGGCAAAAATTTGCGCTGATCGAAAAATCTATCGCCGAATTTGTAAAAGGATATAGACAAACGTCACCCAAGTAAATCTTTGGTTGAAATTTTACCGTCTCTATATTACAATAATTGCGTGATGAAAGAAAAACGATACTTAAAGCCAGTGCACATTGAAGCCTTTGATTTGGATGACGCCTGGTTCCAATGCCTGTGTAAAATCCTCGAGTATGGCCATGTCTATAAGATTGACCGGGGCAGTTATGCCGGCCAGCACCGGCTAGAATTTGATTTCGTGACCCTTCATGTCAAAAACCCCGCCCACCAGATTATCCCGATTATGCCCGAGGGCTCAAGCATCCCCCCGCCAACTACCATGGAGTATATCCAACAGTATCTGGCCTACCTGGTCACCGGCCAAAAAACCGAGACTGAAGATTATACCTATGGGGAGCGCTTAGTTGATCCCAAGGTAAAAATAGAGACCGGTTCATCAGAAAAAAAGATGGTTAGTGAGATGCCTCTTCAATGCAACCAGATTGAAGAGGTAATTAAGATGTATAAAACTCAAGGGTTCGGGACCAATCAGGCAACGATGGAAATCGGGATGCCTTCGGATATCAAACTAAATGACCCGCCCTGTTTACGCATAATTGATACCCGCGTGCGTTATGGCAAGCTGCATTTTATGTTGTATTTTCGTTCCTGGGATCTCTGGGGTGGTATGCCTTCCAACCTTGGTGGCCTGGAATTAGTTAAACAATATATGGCCGAAGAAATCGGCGTGGAAAATGGCGAGATTATTGCCTGCTCCAAGGGCCTGCATCTCTATGAATACGCCTGGGAGCTGGCTAAGTCGCGCACCCACAAGGCCGATTTGAAAATCAAATCAGCGTAAAACTCGATGTCTGCTAAAAGCGGAAAAAGAGAAAGCTGGTCCTC
>JAZDHS010000010.1:0-5957 GCA_043805735.1 Candidatus Omnitrophota bacterium
AAGTCCACCGCTAAAATTTCTTTTTCTTTTAACTCGCCCAGGCAAGTGCCGCTGGCCGTAATCAGGATTCTGTGTGCGCTTAAGCGCGCGCTTAAGTTTCCGCCCTTAGCGGCAACCAGGCGAAAATCGTACAATCTTTTGCCGATACTGACAATTTCCTGTTTCAGTTTTTTTTCTGTGTTCATCTTAGCTCTAAGGCAATGTAGCGGCTAATCAGTTCACGCGGCGTAATGTCGAAGGCGGGATATAAGGCCTTGGCTCCACGCGGAGCAATACGCCGGCCGTATATTTCCAAGAGTTCCCGCTCGGGTCGTATTTCAATCTTAATATCATTTCCCGTCTTGGCCGCGGAAGGCGGAGGAGTAAGCACGTAAAAAGGTATCTTAAACTCGCGCGCCAACAGCGCGATCTGATAGGTGCCGATTTTATTGGCGATATCGCCGTTTTGGGCCATCTGATCGGCACCAACCACGACTACTGTAGCTGCCTTCCGAGAGAGCGCAAAGGCCACGGCACTGTCCGGTATTATGGTAACATCAAATCCGGCTCTTTGCAACTCCCAGGCGGTCAAACGCGCGCCCTGCAAATAAGGCCGAGTCTCCGTAACGATAAACTTGATCTTTTTGTTTTGCTCTCGGCACACCTGCGCAGCAGATACTAATAGGCCACTGACATTGCAATGCGTCAGCACAATATCGCCGTCTTTTAACAACGCGCTTAAGGTCCGGGCTTGAGCCAGGCGTTTTTCCCGTAAAAAAGCAAGAAAATGGGAAATCTTACTTGCCACATACCCAGCAAGGGGTTCGCCTGTTTTCACACCCTCCTTGGCCCAGCCCAACACCATTTTTGTAAAAAAGGCAAAAGGAAACGTTGGTCGCGCGGCATTAATCTTATCCGCCGCCTTCTGTAAGATCGGCATTATTTTTTCCGCGGGGGCCGGAGTATTTTTTTTCAGCAACAACAGAAAAATCAGGTAGGCCATCAGGACCTGGCCAAAGGCACGCGTCTTCATCGTTTTAATCAACGCCAGCGCTTGCTTGAGATTTTTTGCCTTTAGATAAACCAGTTTATCCGGGAGAGCGGTCTCATCAAGACAGTAGATGGTCTGATTCTTTAATGTCAGCGGCCAAAATAGAGGCGATTCTTTCATTTTCCTTCCAGTATCTTAATTGCCTCCAGGGCCACATTAATCATCGTTGATTCGGCAATGTAATAGGCGGGATTGGTAAAACCCATTTCTCCGGTCATTAAATTATCGCTCACCGCCAAAATTGAGGCGGCCTTTACTTTATACACCTGGGCAATGGTCAATAAGGTCGAAGAGACCATATCGACGGCAATCGCCCCTTCTTTTGCCTTCTGCTCGACAATTTCTTTCGTCTCGCGCAACAGTGCGTCGGTGGACCAAACCTTACCCTGATGCAGCCTTACCCCCAATTTTTGCGCGGCCTTTTCTAAGGCAGCAGTAAGTTGTTTGTCAGGCGCGGTAATAAAGGAATTATCGACATAGTAAGGAGTAACCCCTTCTCCGCGGATAGAGTCGGTAACCAGGATTAAGTCGCCGATTTTAATATCTTCTCGCAGTGCACCACAAGAGCCCAGACGAAAAATATTCTTGGCCTCAACATTGCAGACAATCTCCGTAGTAATCGCGGTATTGGCCGAAAACATCCCGCCGTTCATCGCCGTAATCTTTACGCCTTGATAATCCCCCGTATACATTGTATGTTCCATGAAAGAAAAATTCTTCAGCGGGTTTTCGATCTTTTTAACTAAGGCCGCTAAGCGGTCGGGAGTTCCCGGCATGACCACATAACTGCCAATATCCTGCGGACGCAACTGGACCATCCCTGCCAAGTCCTTACCGGTTAAGTGAATTGCTTTTTTCATCGGCATTGCTTATTCTCCTTATATGGTTAGGCCCTTCGCTAATATGGAATTGCGAAGGCCTATCCTTGTGGATTAAATATGTTCATTAAATTGCCGGCGAGCATATTTTCTCGATCTTCAATTGTGCCGGCTGAATGTTCCAGCACCGTGATACTCTCTTTTAAATCCTTTTTTGCCGGAAAATCCGACCCCCAGAGAACCCTTGCTGGCCCAAAAAAACCTATGGCCATCTCTAAGATTGCCGGTGAAGTTGTGCCGCTGGTATCGACAAACACATTCTTTAAAATGTCCGTAGGCACGTTTCCGATGTCTGGCACCATATTCCGCGAACGTAGCATCGCATAGGTCGAATCAAAGCGGTCGGCAATGAACGGCAATACTCCCGCAAAATGTCCAAAGACAATCTTGAGATTTTTTAAACGGGCCAAGGCCCCCGACATCATCAGTTTTCCCACGCTCATCGTCATATCAAAAATATATTCGATGACCGGCATTAAGAGCGGATCCTGGACACGCTCATATCCGATGGGATTAATTATCTGCGAGTGGACAAATACGGGCAACTTTTCTTTTTCGGCCATCTCCAGCACTGGCAAAAAAGACGGATCGTCTAAATATTTACCTTCATAACTGGAGGCCAGGGAAAGAGCGGATAAGCCCATCTGTTTTATCCGGTGCAATTCCCGGAACATTTCCTTGGGATTGTCCACCGGCAAAATCCCCGCTCCGATTAGCCGGGTGGGATGTTCTTTTACTTTGTTGGCCAGCGCTTCGTTGTAAAGAGCGCAAAGCTTCACCCAGCCTAACTTCAAATGCGCGTCCGAATTGGGATAAAGGAGCACCGCCTTCTCTACATGCAGCTTATCAAGTGTCTTCAAAAGGGCATCAATATCCGTCCAGCCTCTTTTGAAAAAGCTGGTCTGCTCGGCTATTTCCGGCGGCATCCAATGGTTATGGGCGTCCCAAATCTTCGGCATTAGCGTTTAGGCCCCAGCTTAAAGGAATGCTGGGTCTACCCTTCTGGGTTAAATGTGTAATTTGCCTTCGACCGCCCCGGCTTCCCACTGCGGCACATGGTCCATTACGTCCTGAAAGCACAGCTTAGCTAAGGGATCAAAATTACTTTCCAATATCCGGTGAATTCTTCCCGGACGGCTGAAGAACTCGCGCATACACCAGGCGCCCAAGCGCCCTAAGTCGGCGATAGAAAGATGGTTGGTGGGTACTACCGGATGGAGAAAGTCCCATTTTAAAACGTCGACCTTGTTGACATCTATCCATCCCGCCTTGATGCCATCACGCCAATGCGGCGAGCCCGGAGGAGGAGTGAGATAGCCAATCCATAAAATGTCCGGGTCGACTTTATCGGCAAACTCAAATCTTTCCTTAATGATCTGCTCGGTGTCGTAGTCAAAACCAATCATAATATCGCCAACAATAGCGATGTCATTGCGGCGCAAGACCTCGATCGTCTTGTAAATCTGGTTGACGGTGATGCCCTTGGCCAGTTTTCTCAGTTCCTGGTCGGAAGCCACTTCGATGCCAAATACACCCATAAACATTCCCGCTTTTTTCATCAGCGGAATATCGTTTTCCGCTTTTACCCAGTCGCTAGCGCATCCTAAGCTTACCCATTTCATATTCAGGCCGCGTTTGATCTTTTCTTCGCAAAACTGGCGCGCTCTTATTCCGTCAACGTTAAAATTGTCTTCCTGGATAACAATGACTTTGACTCCGAACTTTTTCTCCAAAAGTTCTACCTCGTCTACGACGCGCTTGGCTGATTTCGCCCGCCATTTAGTAAACTGATTCAGCGCCCGTGGGTCATGTTCGCTCCACTCATAGCAGAATGTACAGGCATGCGGACAGCCGCGGGAAGTGACGATCTCCATAAACGGCTTCCAGTAGGTATGTCCGACATATTTATCCATCGGGAATAAATCGTACGCCGGTAGCGGAAGAGCGTCCAAATCAGCGATGAGGTCCCGCACCGGGCCAAGGACAATTTTACCGTTGTCGCGCGAGGCCACACCGGCAAGATCCTTGAAATTGGTCTTGCCCTTATTGAGCCATTCCATCAATTCATTAAACGAAAGTTCTCCTTCACCCATGACCACAAAGTCAATGGCCGGATTTTGCTCCAAACTCTCTTTAGCTAGGTAAGAATACCAAAGCCCGCCGACAACTACTTTTGTTGCAGGCAATACCTGCTTTACCTTCTTTGCCGTTTCATTAAAATACCACTGCACGGCAAAACCGCCGTAAGAATGTAAGACGTCGCCAAGCACGAGGACATCCGGTTTCTTCCCTTTAATCATCTCGATCATTTTATCGGTAGGAATTTCCAAGGCCTTACAATCTAATACCTCCGGCTCAATGGTTCCTTTTTCCCGGGCATAGGCGGCCCATTGGGCGTGCATTTGATTGGCGGCCACATGATGGCCATGCGTTGCCCACGAACCTAATTGGGGCGTAACAAACAGAACCTTCATTTACTACCTCCTATTGTTAACGGTGTTCTTTGCTCTCTAAAATCCTTTTAATCATTTCCTGTTCATAGAGAGATTTAATGCGCTCTTTTTCTTTAGCTCCGAAATGTTTGACAATGGCCCGCTCAATTGCGGACAGCTTTGCGGTCTGAAAAAGGTAAAGCGGTTTGAGCTGTTCGCCCTCGTATTTTTGGGCGATGGCCTCTTTTTCCTTCTTTTCGATATATTCTTGTAAATCCTGGAGATATTTATTCAGGGCTGCACCACCTTTACGTAGCTCGGCACGCAATTCTTTTTTAATGTCGCGCAGTATTTCCCGGTCGATTGCTAATTGGGTGAACTTACGTTCAATGCGGTCAAGTTCTTCTCTGGTGGTCTTATACAGCCAGAGCAGATAACGTAAGGTCAGTTTGTTTCTTTCGCGCTTGTCCATCTTATTTAGGATGTTTCTGGGCAAACGGGATCACCGGTTGGGCCCAGGGAGTCTGTTGATTAATCACGGCTAGTTCTAGAGGGCAAACATTGTGCGGCACCGTTAAGGCAAAGAGTACCGCATCTTCTATTGATTGCGTAGAAATTAAACGCTCTTTCTGCTCTTGTGTAATCTCTTCGAGCTTGCCGGTTAGATCCGTATCGGTAACGCCGGGCATAATCGCCGTTACTTTAATACCATGGTCGCGCATTTCCCAAAACAGCCCCTTGGAAAAAGCGCGCAAGCCCACTTTGAGCGAGCTATAGACTAAAAAGTTGCGCGGCACCGGCTCAACCAGTACCGATCCGGAAACCATATTGATAATCGCTCCGCTTTTATTTTTAATCATCTGTGGGATGACTAGCCTGGTTAAACGCACGTAGCCCAAATAATTGGTATGCGCCAATCTCTCGATGTCTTCTAATGGCTGTTTATCAAAAGGATGTTGGCTCGAAACTCCGGCGTTATTGATGAGGATATCGATTGTACCCAGCTGCTCGGAAGTAACCTTGACCAGATTTTCTAAATCTGCCAATTTGGATACATCACAGGCAACGCCGATAACTTTGACCTTGTACTTCTTGATGAGCTCTTTTACCGTTTCGTCTAAGGTATTTTGGGTCCGCGCCGCCAAGGCCAGATTAATTCCCTGTTCGGCAAGTCTCGTGGCAATGGCCTTGCCAATACCTTTACTGGCACCGGTAATAATCGCGTTTTTACCCTTTAGCGCTACCATTACCGGCCTCCTCTTCAATCACTCTTTTAAAAATCAGTAAATTCTCCTGCGAATGTTTATTGATAAAACCTTCTACTTGGGTATCATTAAATTTAGCCTTGCTATCCATTTCAAAATGCTGGATCCAGGTCATCATGATACCATCCGGGCAAGGGGTATAGAGCCAAATAATCTTCATATATTTAAAAGGAAACTCCGGGGGTAACTTCTGAGCGTAGGCAAAGTAATTATCCTTAAACAAGAGGCGAAATGATTGCCAGGACTTGCCTTCGTCGTCAGTTAGGCAAAAGGTGAGTTTATTGCCTTCGCGTTTTAACACCTTAGCCTCTTTATATTCGCTGCCAAAAAGCTCAGTCCAGCGCTCAATATC
>JAZDHS010000011.1:0-12116 GCA_043805735.1 Candidatus Omnitrophota bacterium
TTGCCCCATCCTTCGGATTTCCTGCTCTATCTCTTGAGTATAGGTATTGAGTTGGTGCAGAAGTAGAGAGGTCTTCCTGATCCCTTGTTTAGACTCTAAAAGAAATTGCCGGCTCTGTGAATCTTCGTCCAAGCTCTGCAACGCCAAGTTGATGAAACGGTTGACTGCGTCCAGCGGGCCATAGAGTTGGTTGACGATGTTTACGGAAGTCTTGCACATCGCGGCAACGTGAGCGGGATTGCTTACACTTCCTTTGCTTCGCTCAAGGGCCTTTTTGTGGTTGGCCCCGTTCTTTACGAGAGGTTCTGATTCTAACATACGGCCTTTCTCAGGTCAAGTAAAAAAATAAACTATTTTTAGGCCTACTTTTCGGCCCCTTTACCCTCAATCTGTTGAATTTTTTTATCGATAAGTCCACTTAATTCAACATTATTGGCATTTTTCTCGATAAGTCGGTATAACTCGACGGCTTTTTGCGGGTTATTTAACTTGTTTATAAAGAGGTTCTCGATTTTTGGCAATTGCTGGGCGTAGGTAATCGTGGACGGATAATCCTTGATCAGCTCTTCTAAAAGCGTTCCGGCTACTTCGTTATTGCCCAATTCCAGATGCGCCTGCAGCAGGAAATTGAGCGCGGCGTAACCAAGGACCTTGCCCTTGCTTTCCTGGGCGATCTTTTCGTAAAAAGCCACGGCCTGGCGGTGGGCTTCATCAGCCAGCGCCATATTTTGCTGCTCCTTATAATAATTTCCTATATATAAGGGCACCTGAAATCCCAGCGGCGTCTCGGCATAGTCATCGCGTAAACGCACAAATTCTCTTAAGGCGTTGGCCCATTCCCCTTTTTTCTGAAAGGCCACGCCTTTTAAAAATATGGCCCGGCTGGCAGTAAAGGCCTCGTCCTTATATTGCTCAATAATGTCATTTAAGGTAGCGATAGATTTTTCGTAATCCTTACGCTCCAAATAAAACTCAGCTAAAATACTTTCCCCTTTTTTGGCCGCTTCGCTGCCGCGGAATTTCTCCACTACTTTTTTCAGGTCCTTCTCTACGGCGGCCAGCATCGCCGGTGGGGCCACATCAGGATTAGCCGCTATTTTCTTGTACGTCTCTAAAGCGCGGTATAACAGCTTCTCTGCCTTATACTCGTCTTTGGAGCTAAAAATAGTCAACGCGGCATACAACGCTACCAATACCACCAATAATACAATCAGTATCTTTTTCACCCCGCTCTTCCTTTCCCGGCGTTGCCAACAAAAATATTGCTTTTGCTTAATTTCATCTGCATTGCTTAAACCTTTTTAGCCCCGTTTTGCTTGCTATGCATTGCCTGTTTCAGGAAGGGCGGGGTTCATCTGACGCCTTTTTATATGTTCGCTAACGCCGATTCAATCACTAACGAGGCCACGCCAACCGCCACTACTTCTTCTCCTAATGTCACCGGAATAATCCGCACCGAATTAGCGTTTTCGACAAACGACCAGCGGTTTACGCTGCGCCGGATACCGTCAAGGAATGTATCACCCAGTTGTGAAAGGTAAGGATCAATAATTATAACCTGGGGATTAAAAATATTGACCAGGTACGCTATTTTCGCGCCTAACTTCATGCCGGCACTGCCTAAGGTTTCTTTAGAATCGTTGAGTTTATCTAACGCCGGAATGCGAAAATGCGCGATGCATTCAGCATCAGGCTTATTCCAACAATAATTTCCGTTGGCCGATCCGTTTTTGGGAACGGTAAAATTAAGCTGCCCGGTGCTTTTACTGGAACCGGTGTATAATTCGCCTTTGACCATCAGCGCGCATTGCATATCGGAAGATATATAGACAATATTTTCCGCAGCCTTCACTTCCAGGCTAAGCCCCGTCCACTTTTCCGCAAACAGCGCGCAGGCGGCGCCTTGTTCGACAAAAACCGGCAGCCGAAATTCATATTCCAGCTCTTTCTTCAGCGTCACATAGTTAGCGACGGTCTCTAATGTCAGCGGATTACGCACCGTACCGCCAAACTTATCCATAATTCCGGAGAGGGCAATGCCGATACCTCTGATTTTTTCCCTAGGCAGCGCCGCTTCTTCCGAGACCCGGGCAATGAGCTGTTTCAAAAGAGCAAGGAGTTCCTCGTTATTATCGAGGGGGCGTTTTTCTTTTACCTTGGCTAACACGCGCGAGGTAAAATCCGTGGCCACTACCTGTAGCGCGTTGGCGGACGTATTCAAAAGCCCCAGATCGACACCGATCACAAAACCATACTGGGGATTTATCTCGACAAGTTCAGGCCGGCGCCCACCGGTGGAAATATCCAGGCCACGTTCAAAAACCAAACTTTTTTTGAGGTACGTATCAATATAATTGGAAACGGTGACGATATTAATGCCGGTTTCTTTGGAAATCTCCGCGCGCGAAATCAAGCGGTCCTTCCTAATCGTATTTAAAATTTCGAGGTTGCGGCGCTGGCGGTCAGTTAACTTTTGCTCCCGGGAGATAACGGGAATTTCGCGCTCAATAAATTCTGTCTGCGCCAACTTTTCTTTAGAAATAAAAAGCGCGATAACCCTTTTCTGCTCTTCATTGACTTGAATAAAGCGCACTCCGAAGCCGTTTCTTTTTTTCTGCGGCGTGCGTGATTTGCGGCTGATCCAGACAATTTCACTGCGCAGCCTTACCGCCTGCACCCGGCCCAACAGTTCGACCTCCAGGTTCAATACTGTTTCCCGATCCAGCGTAACCGACTCATCCTGCACCAGTTCGGTCTCAATGAAGGCCCCACCCTCGCCGATATTCCGGCTCAAGGCCTCAAAAACGCGATTATGCGCTGGCGCGTCCGGAAAGTCAAATCTCACCGGCAGCGTCTTTTCAATGCGATTATCTTGTCTTCTTTCCATTGCTCCCAATGGTCCTTCTTTTATCCTCATTGTGACCTCCCGTATGGCCCGCGGACAATGAGAATCCCTTGGTGGTGAAACCTATCTCCAGAGTTTTTGCAGTTCGTTATATGACTTACGGGGAATACGTTTGTTTAAGCCACCTTCGAGCTCTTGGCTTAAGGCCACGATTCCCCACCACTCTTCATTCATATTCATATTGTTGGGGGCACCGATGTCATAATAGTAAGGGCCGCCCGACCAATCTCCGACGGTATCCTGTGCATACCAACTCGCCGGCATAAATTCGTCGTGCTTCCACCATTCATCGCTCCACTCAAAGATACATCCGCCGATGGCGTTGCCTTCACCGCCGGCACCGGCCATATTGCCGGCGATATCCTGCCACTGCGATTTCAAAAAGGCCACTTGAATATCCTGGTCTTCGAGGTTGGTTTTGGCGTTATAGCTATCGCAGCCAAATTCCATTAGCAATACGGGCTTATCGATCTTGCGCTTAACTTCCCGCCAAAGATTACCGAACGATTTGCCGCGGTAGGCGGTAAGTGAAACCAGATCGATGTTCGGGCAGGCCTCACCGGCAATCTCCAGGCTATAAATATCGGAATTGCCCAAGGCCACCGGCCGGCCAGGATCAATTTTTTTGATTTTTCCGGCGATCTCATTGACTAACGAATAATAAATTCGCGCTTTGGCCATCTCCTGTTTATAGGGGTCTTGGACTTCTCTAACCTCCGGGCAGTTCCAGGAGATGCGCGCCCCGGAATGCCAGGATAAATTATTCTCATTGCCCAGGACCCAGAGCAAAATCCCCTCTTCATCCTTATATGTTTTAACCATTTCCAGGACACGCTGAGTGAGGTCCTCACGATAGGCTTCGTCAGCGTAATTTCCCGGCCGCCAATAATCCATCCAATTACCCATAATCGTACGGATACCAAAACGCTCGTAAAGTTCATGGATTAGCTTCTTGGTCTCGGCGGCGTCCCGGCCGGGCTGAAAAAAGCGTACGGTATTGACACCCATCTCTTTCATCAATTGCCCGTCTTTGAGCCAAGGCGCATTGGGATCAGCCCAAAAATTATATTGATGGCTTTGCCCGATCGGAATCGGCTGATAGACTACTCCTTTAATAAAATAAGGCTTGCCGGCGATAATCAGCTCAAAATCTCCGTTCTTGAGCTTACGTACCGGCGATCGCGGCCCAGGTACAATGAGCTTGCTGACCACCAAGACAATTAAGATCACACCTAAAACGGCAATAATGCCCTTAAGGATCAACGCGTCTTGCTTTTGTTCTTTTTTATGCGGGTGATGATGTAAATGCTCAGAATGCTGCGCGTGCTTGTTCACACACCTCTCCTTACTAACAAACGTTGTTTGTATACGTGTAGTATTTAATAACCGACCAAATATTTAGCGCTGATTATTCGTAGCGCAGGTCATCCAGGTAAAAGATACAACCTTCGGGATTGACATCGACATTGGTCGCCCAGCAAAAACCACCGATGATATACGAGAGGTCTTTTCCGGCTAAATCGATAGTATACTGTTTCCACTCCGGGGTAAGCACTACCGGGCCGATGCCGGCGGAATCGGAATCCGGATAATCACCGCTGATACCGCCGATTTTAAACTCCTCAATGCGCTCTCCGCCTTTTTCACCGCGGGCCCAGAAGCTGAATTTAGTGGCCGCCGACAAATCAAACCCGGCATCCTTGGCGCTACCCCAGTTATTCGGCGGATTCTGCCAGAATATACCGGCCCAACGCGCGCCTTGGGATATTTTGCCGGAATAAACCAGGCGAATGCTGGTAGTCCCGGCATGTGGATCAGCCGTCCAGCCCTCGTCGAGCTCGATGTCGCCGTAGTCGCCCATCCAGCCGGAAGCGATATAGTGGTTGCTTACGGAAGATCTTTCTGTATACACATCAAACGGCATCGCCTCGGCTCGGGAAGCTTCTACTTTTAGGTCCGGTTGGTATTCAAACTTAATATCATCAAGATAAAAAGTCATCCCATTAGGGGCAAGGCGACCAGGAGTCACCCAACAAAAACCGCCGCTGACATACGAAAGGTCTTGACCGCTTAAGTTAATGCTGTACTGTTTCCATTCTTTGGTCAGCTCCACCGGGCCCATTTCTACTTCCAACGTGTCGGGATAGGTGCCTTTGATACCGCCAACCTTAAACTTCTCGATGGCCTCGCCGCCTTCTTTCCCGCGGGCCCAGAAGGAAACTTTATTGTAGCCGGTTAAATCAAATCCGCCTTTTCTTTCACCCCAGTTATTCGGCGGATTCTGCCAATACATTCCCGACCAGCCGGCACCTTGAGTCTTCTTTGCCGAGTAGGAAATCTTAATACAGGTTGAGCCGGCGTACGGCGTGTCCATTGATTCCGTATCGAGGCTTAAATCGCCGTAGTCACCCATCCAACCCGAAGGGGCATAATGATTGTCGGGGGCATTTTTGTCGGTGTAGACATTAAATATTTTTTGCCCGGGTGTGGCCGCGGGGGCAGGGGTGGCAACGGGAGCAGCCTGTTCTGGCGCCGCTTCAACCACGGTGTTTTGCGCAGTAAGTAAATTCGGCGCCGCGCTGGCCGCCGTTTCTTTTGTTTCCGTGCTGACTTCTCGCAGGTTCATCTGCGCGGTGCTCTTCTGCGCTTCCAGCGAGCCGGGATTTTCTCTTCCCGTAGAAAGCACTCCGATAATCAAAAGCGTAAGCGCCGCGATGACGATAAAATAAGGCAAATTCTTTTTCACTTTTTTTCCTCCTCTACTGGTTTATTAGTATTAATTTTTTATCGGAACCACTGTTGTCACACATCACCCCTTTCAAAGCTGCCCGACAAATTTTGGATTTTTTTACTTGTTCCACAACTCTTTATACACATAATAGGCCGGGCGGAGATTGCGTAAATAAGGGCTATGGCTGCCATCGCCCTGCCCGCAGATGCCTAACCATTCCTCATGCATCAATCCGTCGGGAAAAGGCCCATGGAACTGCCCTTTCCAGTCGTGTAAGGAAGGCTCATAGGCTTTCCACCACTCATCGACATATTCAAAGGCGATTCCACCCAGGGCATTGCCTACTCCTTGGCCAGCCATATTATTTTCGATATCCTCCCAACTACCGCGGTGATATTCGGCCTGGGCGGCATCGGCCACTTCCAGGGATTTGCCTTCATAATAGGCGCCGCAGCCGTATTCGGTAATCATTGCCGCCTTGCCCGACTCTTTCTGGACATCCTGCCAGAAATTTCCGAATCCCTCTTTGCCGCGGTAGGCGTTGGAGCCGTAGATATCAACTTCTCTGGCCTCGGCGGCAAAAATATCCAAATAGAGCACATCGCCGTTGCAAATGGCTACCGGGCGCGTGGGGTCAAGCTGCTTAATCAGCTTGGCCGCTTCATTGATAAATTGATAGTAGGGGCGCGGTTCGGCCTTGGCATTGCAGGCCACGCCGTAATTATTTTCATTGCCCAGCAGCCAAAATAAAACCCAGGGCTCATCTTTAAATTCATTGACCATTTGCTCGACGCTGGCTAACATGTTCTTTTGGTGTTCGGGATTGGAATAATTGGTGCCCTCGTACCAGCCGGCGCCTGAGCCGATGGTATACATCCCAAAGAAATCGCCGACAATTGTCATGATGCCAAATTTTTCGTAAAGCTCAGCGAGCAGGGCCTTGTTGATTTTTGTGGGGGAATGATAAACGCGAATGCAGTTCGCCCCCATCTCTTTTAATAATTGAAAATCGCCGACGGCCGGCTCATTGGTATCTTGGGTGTTATTGCCGTTTTGGTCCACCCAGGCATCATAAGGGCCATCGACCTTGCCGTTTTGATTAAAGTCCTCTTCCATCCAGTTGCCTAAGGTGCCCTCATCGGGACTTTGGCCGATCTTCGTTGCGGCATAGGTAATCGAACGTAAAGGGAACGGCTTAGCGTCGACAAACAATTGCCAGTGGCCATTAGTATACTCTACCAAACGGACGTGCTCGCCGCCGATACTTTTATTCACCGTGTAGACGGCCGGATCTTCTTTCTTGGGGAGCAGTTCTTCGGGTGCACATTTGACCAATTTTCCGGGGGCAGTAATAATTTCGTCGTTGGTAACATCATTATCGTAAATATTATTAGTGATAATCTTCGCCGCTTCCAGTTTTATTCCGAGCCCTGGATGAGTTCTCGTGATATATTCAATTTTATGAACTGCCACTGGCCCGAGATACCAGGGCGTACGCCAATAAGTCCAGCCAATGGCGGTGGGAAAATGCACGACTATGGAGTAATAGGCCTTGACGGCCTGGGCCCAAAGTTCAGCCTTTTCTAAAATCAGGGCCATATAGAATTGCTTTACGCCCGGCGGCTCGGGGGCCATATTCCATTTAAAGAAATTAGCCTGCAGGTCGTCGGTATGGATAAAGGCCCAATGGTCTCCTTTTAAACGCTCACTGTCTTTTAAGGCGAGGAAAGCCGGATTTTTGCGCCAGGCGCTGGTATTGGGATAAACCCCCTCACCACAGGCCTGGACCAATCCCGCCTGGTCGGTAATATTATACTTATAATCTTTCGTGCCAACATTTTCAAAGGTACCATATTTTGCGTAATCAACGATTGCCTCTAAGCCTGAGTCAAAGAGAGTCAGCGTTGAGGCCGGAGGCCGGGGCTTTTCCTCTTCTTTTTTTACCACCGTCTCGCCACGCAAAATTTGGTCGATCTTGACAATGCTCTCCTGGCTGGCCAGGGCCACCTTCCAGAACCAACCGCGGGGGTCCCAGCATTGGGCATAGCTGAAATTATCCAATACCGCTTGGAAGGCCGCGCGGGCCGCAGTCCATTTCTCCTGCCGCATCAGCGCCTCAGCGCGCATAAAAAAACAGGTGCCGACATCATTTAACACTCCGTAAGCGGACATTTGTTCGGTCGAGGGAAAGGAAGAAAGCGTGGCCTGCTGATCCTTGGCCGCTTTTTCAAAAAGCTCGATACACTTTTGGGTGTAGGCCCAGAGCGCTTCCCAGTCTTTCTTTCCCAGGGCCTCCCAGGATTTTACCGTCAGATGACCGGAAGATAAATTACCGTAATCCAACTGCCTTTTTAGTTCAACGGATTGTAAAACAAAAGCCTGTTCGTCAAATGCGCCTTCTACCGGCTGCAGAGGAACTTCCTGTTTGGCCTGTACTTGTTGCACCAGCGGCCGGGCGGCGGAAGCCGGCGCTGATTGCTGTTTTTGTCCGCAGGCCATACCGCTCAACATCATCGCAATTAGGGCCGCACTTAATTTAAAATAAGCTGGTTTCATTACTTCTCCTGGTAATCCTTAACCGACTATTGCGCCGGAAGTCAGGCCTTTGACAATATGCTTCTGCATTAAGATATAAATCAGCAAGATCGGCAGCACCGTAATGGTTACCCCGGCCATTAAAAGATGATACTGCGTGACGAACTCGCCGTGAAAAGTAGAAAGTCCGACCTGCAAAGGCATAAATTTCGCCTCATCAAAAAGGATCAGCGCGAGAATATATTCATTCCAAACATTGAGTGAATTAAAAATGACAATCACCGCTAAGGCCGGACGGGCTAAAGGCAGGGCCACGTTCCACCAGATGCCCCACTTGCTGCAGCCATCGATGCGTGCGGCGTCTTCTAAGTCTTTGGGCATTTTATCGAAGAAGGTCTTGAGCAAAAAAATGCTTAGCGATAAGCCGACGTTAATCAGACAGAGGATATAGCCACCGGGTGTATTTCTTAAGTGCAGCTTTTCCATCAACACATAAAGTGGTACAAAACTCCCCGGAAGCGGGATCATCATCGCCGCCAGGAACATGTAAAAGAAAAAATTCCTTCCCGGAAACTGCAGGCGCGAAAAGGCATAAGCCGCCAACGAAGAGACCAGCACAATTCCAATCACGACGCAGCTCGTATAGACTACGCTATTAAAAAAGTAGGTACCAAAATTGCCTTGCGTCCAGGCGAGATAGTAGTTTTCCCAGTGCAAATGCTTGGGGATGATGGACATATCCGAAAAAACCGTAGCCTGGGTTTTTAAACTGGAGCCGAGCATCCAAAAAAGTGGGAATAGACAGGTGGCTGTTACGGCCAACAAAAACATATTCAGCAAGACTCCACCGCCAAAGCGCCTGAATTTATATACGCCGGTACTATCCATCGTTTTTAAGCCTGTTTCATCTTTTTGGAAACGCGTATTTGGATAAACGAAAGGACCAAAAGTATTATTCCGAAGACTATTCCTTGCGCGCAGGCATAGCCAAAACGCAGCGACCCACGCATCGAAGTTAAAATCCGGGTCACCGGAACCGAGGTATTGAGCGCCGGATTGCCGCCGGTCATCGTCAGCACCAGGACAAAGGCCTGCATTGAACCGAGGATTGTCAGGATCGCCACTAAGACAAACACCGGAATCATCAACGGCATGGTCACATGCCAAAACCGCTGCCAGGAATTGGCACCATCAACCCTCGAGGCCTCGTAGAGCTGACGGTCGATAGTCTGCAAACCGGCAAGTAAAATAATAAATCCCCAACCAAATCCTTTCCAGGAGTGGACGATAGCTACGCAGCTTAAAGCTGTAACCGGATCGGAAAGCCACGAGCGCACCAGTTCCGGCAAACCAACCTGGGTCAGCCAATGGTTGAGTAAGCCGTAATTACCGTCATAAATCCATTTCCAAACCAAGCCAACCACTACCTCCGACAATACGGGGGGAATGAAAAAAACCAACCGATAAAATTTACCTAATCTGATTGCCCGGTCACAGGCCAGGGCCAAGGCCAGGGCCAGGGCATTTTGGAAGGTCAGGGCTACCAGTGTAATATATCCGGCGTGCCACATTGCCGGCCACCATAACCGGTCCTGAAAAATAATCTCTTGAAAATTTCGGAAACCGACAAATTGTTTGACCAGGGAAACGCCATCCCAGGAGCGTAGCCCAAGATTAAAGGTGGCGTAAAAGGGGTAGATATAGAAAATAGCGAAGATGGCCACCGCCGGAAGGATAAAGAGATAATTTTCTAAAGTCGACTTGCGCATTACTCTGCCTGTTTAGACATTTCGCGTTTCTTGACTTCCTGCACTTCTCGAGCCACCTGTTGCGGTGTCTTTGTTCCCAAAATTATTGATTGAATCCCGACGTCAAAGGCCTCAATGACCGCGCTCTTCTCATGCGCCGGCCAGATGTTGGGATGGGTAGTATTATCCATTGATTGGGCAAATTGGGCTAAGATCGGGCTGATATTACTCAAACTGTTTTTATTCGCGGGTAGATTATTGGTGGTGCCAGCCAAATACGCCTGCTGGGCATCGTCGGTTAGCCAGGTCAAAAAGGCCACCGCCTTTTCTTTCTGCTGCGAACGGGCATTGACCATAAAAGAAGAGCCCGCCCCACCCCAAATCAGCATCGGGTTTTGCTGCGACAAAAGCGGCATAAACATCGCCGCGTAATTCAAATTCGGGTTCATCCCCTTATAGACATTGACGCACCAGGAGCCGTTAAAGGCAAAGGCGGCCCGTTCATTGGCGAAATACTGTTCGGCATCTTTATTATTCATCGCAATGATGCCTTTAGCCAAAACATCTTTTTCGCGCAGCTCTTTAAATAGGTTAAAGACGCTCACCCAGTCGGGGTCGGTGTAAGGGACTTCCCCGCGAAAGGTACTCATAATTTTTCGTTCGCCCATCAGATTAAAGGCATAATTGGAAGCCAGGCAATCAATCATCCATACCTCCGACCACCCGGAGACCAGGCCCTGGATTCCCGCCGCTTTTAGTTTTTCCACGGCGGCAATAAAGGCCTGGAATGTTCGTGGAGGATTCTCTGGATCCAGCCCAGCCTTTTGAAACAAGTCTTTATTGTAGAGCATCTGAATATTCATCACATCGATCGGCACGCCGTAGATCCCCGGCTCGACATTATATTCGTTGCCTGGCTTGAATTCATTGACAATGAGCGCTTTAGAGAAGAATTTATTCAGCCACTGGTCGTTATTGGCCTGCATATTTTTGCTCAGATTCAGGATATGCCCGGCCTTAATAAAAATAGCGAAGTCTTTTTTCTCGCCGAGCACGCCGAATAAGTCGGGCAGCGTCGCCGCCTGCGTGGCCGCGCGGATCTTCTGGCTATATATTTCTGAAGGGGCAAAGAGTTTAAATTCGACCTTAATGCCGGTCTCGTTTTTGTAGCGCTGGGTCAACTCTTCGAAAGCAGCTTTACGATCGGTCATCCAATGCCAGACTACAACGTCCGCTTTGGGGGCGGCAGTTTTACCACAGCCACCTAAGGGTATAATAATGCTTACTAATAGTATAATAATAAAGGCTAACCCCACCCAGCTGTCTAAAAACTTCCCCTTACGCATACACTTTCCCTTTGTTAAAAAGTTATTAATGTATTAAATTGTATGCCAGAATAACATAATACCCTTTACTTGTCAAGCAGTTAGAAAAAAATTCCAGCGATTATACCCTAGGAAATGCCTGCGCAAATATTTTCGTCAGCCCCATGAAGTCCAGAGTCGTAAATTCCAGGCCAGCGCGCCATTTCCCTTCGTGAATCTGCTTCGACCAGACCACATTGGCAAAACTTTTAAACACCGAGCGCACTTTGGGAAGATGTAACTCTAAACCCACCGTGGTCAACGGCACCAGTTGAGCATCGACGACCACGCCAACGCCGGAAGCGCTTAAGTCATAGCATTCGGCGCGTTCTGGCCGTTGCGCACCGGGTACGGTAATGTCAGCAGGGACATTCTCCACCGCAAAACGGGCAAAAATCCTGCGGTCATCCTCGGTGCCGATGATCACCTCGCCACCCCCTCCTCGTCACTTTCAGCCTCTTATTTCTTTAGAGTTTCCTAGAGGTATTATAGCACCTTTCCCGCCTCAATACAAGCTTGCCTTTATAGATATTTTATGGTATACTTCTTAGTGACAAGTGAATAAAAGGTGAACTACTTCGAAAGAGTAGGGCGCAAAGCCACGAACCTAACTCCTTATATATTATAAGGATATGGAAGTCGAGCTGCCGTAGCCTGCATAAGGCTCCGTTAATAGTAAAACCCATTCTTTCGAATGGGTTTTTTGTTAAGAAGGAGGGCTGGGCGATGAAAACCATAGTCATCATATTCCTTATAAGCATGTTGGCAATCGCAATATTCGTTAGCGACGCAGAGGCTAAATCCCAATCTTTTACAATCAAGGTTTCCTGTAT
>JAZDHS010000012.1:0-8418 GCA_043805735.1 Candidatus Omnitrophota bacterium
CTCATCGACTGCTTTTAAGAGTTCGGCAATGGGTTGAAAGTCCGGGCAGCTGGCGTTAGTTGGATCGCATTGCGAGGCCTTTAAGGCGCTACCGCGGATAATCGGGGTCTTGTCCCCGGGGAATTTGTATTTGGTTAAAAGCTCACGAACTTCGAGTTCAACTAGGTCTAGGAGCTCCTTATCGTCAACCATGTCGCATTTGTTTAAAAAGACGACGATCGAAGGAACGTTCACCTGGCGGGCTAAGAGGATATGCTCTCTGGTTTGCGGCATCGGGCCATCCGCGCCCGAGACGACCAGGATCGCTCCGTCCATCTGCGCGGCTCCGGTAATCATATTCTTGATGTAGTCGGCATGTCCGGGGCAGTCAATGTGGGCATAATGGCGGTTATCGGTCTGATATTCGACGTGGCTGATGTTGATCGTTAGGCCGCGTTCCTTCTCTTCCGGCGCATTATCAATCGATTCGTAGCTGCGCACTTCGGCAAAGTTCTTGGTCGCTAAGTAGGTAGTAATCGCCGAGGTGAGCGTAGTCTTACCGTGGTCGACATGGCCGATGGTACCAACATTGACGTGCGGTTTGGTACGTTTAAAGACTTCTTTAGCCATTTTTTCCTCCTTTAAGGCCCGACCTTTAATGGAATGAGGTCGGCCTATCCTTTCTGGATTAGAACTTTGAACTGGTGAATAAAGCCCTCGACCGGGATTGAACCGGTGACCTCGTCCTTACCAAGGACGTGCTCTACCAACTGAGCTACAAGGGCGAGGTAAGCCCCTTCCTTGTAAGGAACAGGAAGGGCTATCCCTGTGGGATTACACCTATTCATGTACACTTTGCCCTTGTTTTTTACCGTTACCACTAAACTCCAAGGCTCGGTCATTTAACCACTTATCGAGTGTTTCTTTCGGAAAACGCCAGCACTTTCCCATTTTGACGGCGGGAATCTCGCCGGCCCGAGCTTTACGGTAAATGGTATCGGGGACCATATTCAAATACCGGGCAACCTCTTGTACATCCATGATTCTATTCACTCAAACCACCCCCTAAAAAACAAAAAAACTTTTTCGTCAGACGCCTTGGCAGCGCTGCGTAAGAGAACGATTCTCGACGAGCTTTTGCTTTAAGTATGGAAAATGGCAGGGCTCAAAAGCTGTCTATATTGCACAGGTAAAGGCTAAATATAGCACAGCTATGGGGGCTTGTCAAGTGTTTTTTTATATTATTCTGGGGTTTATTAGACTACTAAGCAAAATATATGCCAATGTGGAGCGGGTGATCGGAATCGGACCGACATATATAGCTTGGAAGGCTATTGTTCTACCATTGAACTACACCCGCCTGCCTAGCTTAATCACGGCGGGGAAGGCCCGCCTGTTAAGTAGTTTATGGTTTATTAAAAAACCGTAACTCTTTTAAGTGAACTGCGTTCGAAATAATATGGTGGGCAGGGAAGGATTTGAACCTCCGTAGTCCTGAGACGTCAGATTTACAGTCTGATGCGTTTGACCGCTCCGCCACCTGCCCGACAATTTTTATGAAGCCGATGGAGGGAATCGAACCCCCAACCTAGGGTTTACAAAACCCTTGCTCTACCATTGAGCCACATCGGCATTACGGATGCATTGTTTTAAATGCGCGTGGTAAATAGCGCAGAATATCGGAAGCAATTACGCTAATCTGGCCCTTCTCTTTAGCGGCATAATCGCCGGCTAGTCCATGCACATAGACCGCCAGGCATGCGGCGTTAAAAGCTGAGAGGCCCCCTCCGGCTAAAGCAGCGACTATTCCCGTCAGCACATCGCCGCAGCCACCTGAGGCCATACCCGGATTTCCTGTTTGGTTAACATAGTAACATCCGGAACTCTCAGCGACCACGCTCTGGTGCCCTTTTAATACTACCACACAGCAGTAGGTTTTGGCAATTTTTTTTGCAATTTTTATTCTGTCTTTTTGAATTTCTTTTACGCTTATATTTATTAGCCGGGCGAGCTCGCCCGGATGAGGCGTAATAGTTAAGCTGCCTTTGTGCTGGCGTAAGAGCTGCGGATAATTGCTAAAGGCATTAATTCCGTCGGCATCAAGTACGACGGGTAAAGAAAAACTAATGATGAGCTTGCGTACTAGTTGTTGAGTTGCCGGATTACGGGAAAGGCCCGGTCCGATCGCCAAAATATTAACAGTCGCTAACTTTTTTTTAATTTGCGCAAGAGCCTTGGGGCTAAGCGTTTGTTCTTTAGTTTCGGCCAGAGGCAGGGTCATCACCTCAGTTAGCCTTTTCGCTAATATTGCGTTGAGGCTTTCCGGAATTCCTAAGGTAACCAGTCCGCTTCCCGATAGAATTGCCGCCTGCGCGCTTAAATAAGCCGCTCCGGTTAAGCCAACTGATCCGGCCAGGATTAAGACATGGCCGTAATCGCCTTTGTGTGAATTAACTTTTCTTAAACGAATTTTAGGCAAAGCCCGTTTTGTTTTCATAGCGTATTTATTGCGTCAAAATTACCGAGGCCACCGCATAGGCATGGGTGTGCGAGGCGCTGATGATAATTTGTTTTAAGCGCCTTTGTTTTTTTATTTTTTTGAAATTTCCGTGCAGGACGACAAAAGGCCGGCCGCTTTTATCATTGCCGACTTCGATGTCTTTCCAGTTGCCGAGATATTTTTTCCCGTTTGCGCTCAAGGCCTTAATCAGCGCCTCTTTGATCGCAAAACGCGCGGCTAAGTGTTCCGCGGCATATTTTTTGCCTTGGGCATAAGCCAGTTCCTTTTTAGTAAATACTTTCTTCAAAAATCGCTCGCGCCACTTCTTCTGGGCGGAGAATATTCTTTTCACCTCGATAATATCAATGCCGCTTCCCGCGATCATCGTTTACCGCCTTTTCTAAGAGCCCGGCCGCGTTTTGGCGCTAAACCCGAAATAAGGCCGAGCATTTCCCGGACCGCTTTTTCCAATCCAACGAACAGCGCATGCGAAATAATCGAGTGGCCGATATTAAGTTCCTCGACTTCCGGGATCGCCGCAATCCTGATTACATTTTCATAATCAAGCCCGTGTCCGGCAAATACCTTTAGACCGCATTGTGTGGCAAAACGGGCAGAGTCCTTAAGCATCAGTAATTCCTTTTGCATTTGCCTCGCTGTAGAGGCATTGGCGTATTTGCCGGTATGCAGCTCTACACAGTTAGCTCCCAAAGAGCGGGCCGCCTCGATTTGTTGACGCTCAGGGTCAATGAAGAGGCTCACCGGGATCCTTGCCGTGGCGAGCGCCGCGGTTACTTCTTTAATCCGCTGGTAATGCGTAATAACGTCTAAGCCGCCTTCGGTAGTGATTTCGGCGCGTCGCTCCGGAACTAAGGTGGCCTGGTCAGGAACAATTTTTAAGGCGATCGCCACAATTCCTCTGGCGCAAGACATCTCTAGATTCAGTTTTTTTGTGAGCGTTTTCTTTAGCCTGATTAAATCGTTGTCATTGATATGCCTTCTATCTTCGCGTAAATGGCAAACAATGCTGTCACATCCGGCACGCTCGCACTCTCCGGCCGCAGCCAGCGGATCGGGAACAGCGCCGCCCCGGGCCTGGCGGACTGTGGCGACATGATCAATATTCACGCCCAGTTTCATGATTTCACTCCAATGGCATCTTGGACAATTTTAGCCAGCGTTTGCGCCATTTGTTCAATCTCGGCAAGATTTTTTCCTTCGATCATTATTCGGGCCAGCTTTTCCGTTCCGGAATAGCGAATAAACAACCGGCCTTTTTTACCCAGTAGTTTTCGGTAACGCTCGGCGGCCTCTGGGAAACCGGCTATAAGCTCAAAAGGAGTTTTTTCTTTTACTTTAATGTTAACTAAAAGCTGCGGAAACTGATGAAATTTCTGATCAAGCTTACTTAAGGGTTTTTTCTTTTTGAGCATGATCTTGATCAGCTCAAGCGCGGCGACCAGGCCATCGCCGGTATGGGTGTGCTCAAGAAAAATGATGTGCCCCGACTGTTCTCCCCCAAGGGAGGCCTTTTGCTTAAGCATTTCTTCCAGCACGTATTTATCGCCAACGCTCGCCCTAAAAAGCCGAATACCTTTTTGTTCTAAAAATAGCTCTAAGCCGATGTTGCTCATCTGAGTGCTGACGATAAGATTGTTGTTCAGGCGTTTTTCTTCCTGTAAATAACTGCCTAAGATTGCCAGGATGTGGTCGCCGTCTAAAATTACGCCCTTTTCGTCACTCAACATTACCCGGTCGCCGTCGCCGTCAAAGGCTACGCCGACATCGGCGTTATTGCGGATTACCTCTTGCGCGAGGGCTTGCGGATGGAGCGTTCCGCAGTTAACATTAATGTTCGTCCCGTCCGGTGTATTATGCAGAGCAATGACCTTGGCCCCCAACTCTTGGAAGATACGCGGGGCGACTTGGGAAAATGAACCGTAGGCACAATCAACAACAATAGTTAAGCCCTCAAGCGTGGTGGTCTCTAATATGCTTTTGGTAAAATCCAGATAACGTGGAAAATAATCAAACTCTTTTTCTAATATTAAGCGCTGCTTGGTTGTCGGCTTACGGGGTGGGAGTTGGAAAAATATCGCCGCGATTTCATTTTCAGCTTGAGGAAAAAGTTTATAACCTTGGGCGTCAAAAAACTTGATTCCGTTATCACTACCGGGGTTATGTGAAGCGGAAATCGCCACTCCTAATTGCGCCGCCAGCGCCCGGGTAAGGTAAGAAACCGTAGGTGTGGGGGCCGTACCCAGACGTATTCCGGTAATGGCTTCTTCGTGAGCCCCTTCTAAGAGTGCACGCTCCAGCTCATCGCCGGATTCGCGCGTGTCTTTAGCAATCACTATTTTTAGGGCTTCTCGATTTTGGCCGCAACGCTCTTTAAGCCAGATGCCGATACTCTTGCCGATTGCGCATACTGCTTCCTGGGTCAGAGGAAATACGCCGACCTCTCCTCTAATACCATCTGTGCCGAATAATTCTTTCATTGTCTTTTAGGGTTTAGGCATGACTGGTGCGCGGGGAAAATCTCTCTGCGGATTAAACTCTTGGGTCGAGTTGGCTAATTCTACGGAAATATAATACCAGGTCACAATTGCCAGGATGAGCGAAATGAATTTTAACCAGAAATTATGAGTAACCCAACTTTTCATTTTTCTTTCCTTTTAAAAAAGAGGCCATTGGGGGTCCATCGGGAAAACGCCAGTTGTGTTTTTCTGGCTGGTCCGAAAATTGCCGAGAGGACCTTTACCAGTGTCTCCCTTTCCATTTCCCGGGTCAGTTTTCCTTCACGGGCCATCGAGACGGTCCCGGTTTCTTCGGAGACCACAATTACTACGGCATCGGTTTCATTAGTCAGACCTACGGCGGCACGGTGACGCGTGCCCAGGAGTTTACTGATTTTAGGATCCTCGCTTAAAGGGAAAAGACAGCCAGCGGCAACAATTCTTCCGTTTTGGATAACGATTCCGCCGTCGTGCAACGGCGTATGCGGCATAAAAATAGTGCTAATGAGTTCGGCGCTGACTTTACTGTCCAGGGCCACGCCACTTTCAATGTAGGGCTTAAGCCCGGTTTCGCGCTCCAGGGCAATCAGTGCCCCAATCTTCTTTTTTGCCATCGCAAAAACAGCTTCGGTAATCTCGTCAATAATCCTTTCCTCCCTAAGGAACATTCCCACAACCGGGCTTTTGCCCAATTGGGCCAAACCGCGGCGCAGCTCCGGCTGAAAAATAATAATGAAACTCAACAAAAAAGCGGCAAAAAACTTAGGGAGAATCCATTTGATAATAGCCAGGTTGAGCGATTGGGCAATAAATAACGAAATTAAAAATAAGGTCAGCACAAAAATCAGGCCCTTGATGACCTGCACAGCCGGGGTGCCCTTGATAAATAGCAAAAGCTGGTAAAAGACATACCAGAGGATTATTATTTCTAAAATCGGGCGCCAGAGGATTAACAACCATGCAGATTGCATATTCTTTCCTATGCCATCGATCCACTATCTAGGATCGCATCGGTCATTTTTACCGTTTCTTTTATTGCTTTGACATCGTGAACCCGCACTATATGCGCACCGTGCAAGATAGCCACGGTCACGCAAGCGATCGTACCAATTAGCCGTTGTTCCACATCAGCCTTGAGGATATTGCCGATAAAAGACTTACGGGAAGGCCCGACCAGAATAGGTAGACCCAAACGGACCAGCTCGTTTAAACGGTTTAAGATTTCTAGATTATGCGCTGTTGTTTTACCAAAACCGATCCCCGGATCGATAACCAGGCATTGTTTGGCCATGCCTGCTTTCTCGGCCTTGCTAATGTTCTGCTTCAGGCCTTGGCTGATTTCGTTAATTAGCGAACGATAGCTGGGATTTTGTTGCATCGTTTGCGGGGTACCTTGGATATGCATCAGAATACATCCGGCTTGATGTTGAGCAACCACCTTTGCCATTTTATAATCAAAGGAAAGGCCGCTTATATCATTGACAATACTTGCCCCTTCGCCTAAAGCGGCAGCGGCGGTTTGCGAGTGGGTGGTATCGATCGATATCGGGACTTTCAAAACCTTAGCCAGCTGTTTAACTACCGGAAGCACTCTTTCTTGTTCCTCCGCGACCGTAATCGCTTCAGCTCCCGGCCGCGTAGACTCTCCGCCCACATCGATGATATCGGCGCCATCCCGCTCCATCGCCAATGCTTTTTCCACAGCTTTTAGAGGATCCCTGTATACCCCGTCATGGCTAAAGGAATCGGGAGTAACATTGAGGATGGCCATAATCTTGGTATTTTTGCCCAAAGCTAAACGCCTAGGCCCACACTGCCATTGGAATTCTTTACGCGCTATGCTTGCGCAAGGTGTAGCTAAGGTAATATTGGACATTAGATGTCAGCGGGCCTGTTTTGCTGCGGGTTTTCCGTCTTTTCTAAACCGGTAATTTCCTTTACTTGTTGGGCGGTGAGCACTTCTTTCTGTAAGAGCAGATCGGCCAGCTTCTGCAGGGCGTGCTTATGTTTATTCAATTCCTGCTTAGCTTTTTTGTAACAGAAGTTAACGATACGTTGCATTTCCTGGTCAATAAGCAGCGCGGTTTGGTCGGAGTAGTTACGGTGTTCTAATAAGTCGCGCCCGAGGAAGACCTGATGTTCTCTTTGCCCGAAAGTGCGCGTGCCCAGGCGAGGACTCATCCCGAACTCGCAGACCATCCGCCGGGCTAAGTCGGTAGCCAGCTCTAAGTCGTTTTGCGCGCCGGTAGTGATTTCCTGTAAAATCAGTTCTTCGCTGGCGCGTCCCCCTAAAGCCATAGTAATTTCCGCTAATAACTTATTCTTGGTGTAGATGTGGCGGTCTTCCAACGGTGGCGCCAGGGTGTATCCTAAGGCTAGGCCGCGGGGTAAGATAGAAACTTTATGCAGTGGGTCGGCATCGGGAAGCAGTAAGGCTAAGAGCGCATGGCCGGACTCATGATAAGCGGTGAGAATCTTCTCTTTTTTATTGATTAATTTTGATTTGCGTTCGGGGCCGGCGAGCACGCGTTCGATTGCCTCTTCCAATTCTTTCATTCCGACCGAGTCCTTATTATTACGAGCGGCCAGAAGCGCCGCTTCGTTAGTCAGATTGGCCAGGTCGGCTCCAGAAAACCCCGCGGTCTGGCGCGCGACTGTCTGTAAATCCACATGTTCCGAAACTTTCAGTTCGCGCGTATGGACTTTGAGAATCGCTTCTCTGCCGGGCATGTCCGGGCGGTCGACCACAATCCTCCGGTCAAACCTTCCTGGGCGTAATAGAGCTGGATCTAAGACATCAGGCCGATTGGTGGCGGCAATTAAAATAACGCCCTCCCGCGGATCAAAACCATCCATTTCTACTAAAAGCGCGTTTAAGGTCTGCTCGCGTTCATCATGGCCGCCGCCGATACCGGCAAACCTTTGCCGGCCCACGGCATCGATTTCATCAATAAAGACAATGCACCCTTTTTCGCCGGTGCGGCCCGACTTTTTGGCTTGTTCAAATAAGTCGCGCACGCGTGAGGCGCCCACGCCGACAAACATCTCCACGAAATCGGAACCGCTGATGCTGAAAAAAGGAACATCCGCTTCGCCGGCAATGGCACGCGCAAGAAGAGTCTTGCCCGTACCGGGCGGGCCTACAAGCAGCAGGCCTTTCGGTATCCTTCCGCCGAGTCTTGTAAACTTCTTGGGATCCTTTAAAAAATCTATAACCTCTTCCAGCTCCGACTTCGCCTCGTCAATCCCGGCCACGTCAGCAAATGTTATTTTTTTGGATTTATCCGTAAGAAGCCGCGCCCGGCTCTTTCCAAAGGCCATGGCTTTGCCGCCGCCCGCCTGCATCTGGCGCATGAAGAAAATCCACACGCCGATTAAAAGAAGCATGGGAAACCACGAAATCAGCACGGTCATAAACCAAGG
>JAZDHS010000013.1:0-3260 GCA_043805735.1 Candidatus Omnitrophota bacterium
TTAAGTGAAACCCTGGCGGCGATGAAGATGGCTAAGGAAAATGGTTTTACCGCCGTTATTTCTCACCGTTCCGGTGAGACCGAGGATACGACTATCGCGCACCTGGCGGTAGCCACCGGATGCGGCCAGATTAAGACCGGCTCCACCTCGCGCAGCGAACGCACCGCCAAGTATAATGAGCTTTTGCGCATCGAAGAAGAACTGGGCAAAAAAGCGGTATACGCGGGTGAGCTGTGGACAAAACGAAAATAGTTATTTATTCGCTTCTGGGTGTCGGCATATTGGCAATTATTTTTTCCCCTGGCTTCCGAAAAGTCAGACAGTTAGCGCGTGAGAACCGCCAGTTGGAAGAACAAATTACGCAAGTGACGCGCACCAACGTCGAGTTGCGCGAAGAATATAAAAAGCTTAAAAACGACCCGGTATATCTGGAAAAAGTCGCCCGCGATAAATTAGGGGTGGCCAGAAAGGGAGAAATAGTCTACCAGGTCGTACCGGCAGAGGAAGAGAAGCAATAAAGCACACCGTGATGGAAACACAATTAAAGCCAGGCGATATCCTAGACGCAGAAGTTATCAAGATTACCGATTTTGGAGCATTCGTAAAACTTAACGGCGGACGCAACCTCGGGTTAATCCATATTTCTCAGATTCACGACGACTTTGTCAAAAACATCAACGAACATCTTAAAATCGGCGACAAGGTAAGAGCTCGAGTGATTAAGCTTGGGCCGGGCAAGAAAATCGATTTAAGCCTGAAGAATCTGCAGGGCGAGCGCGTTCCTAAAAACGCGTCCAGTGGATTTAAAAGCTCTGATTTCGAGGAAAAGCTCAAGAGTTTCCTGAAGTCCGCTTAGCGGAATATTGCCGAGTTAAAGAAACATAGCGAGAAATTTTACTAAAATATCGCGGGGTGGAGCAGCCTGGTAGCTCGCAAGGCTCATAACCTTGAGGTCGGCCGTTCGAATCGGCCCCCCGCTACCAAAATAGAGAGCCGCTTTCCGTAGTAGGAAGCGGCTCTCTTATTTATATGGGCGGGTCCTGCCTTGGGGGTTTCTTCGCGGGGACGCTCGCCTGCCCCAGCGTGGCAGGCTCGCTCGATGCTCGGCCTCGCTCTCGCATAGTGGCACTAGCTGGCGAACCATGCCCGCTCGGCCTGCGCACGCCCCGCTCAAAAACCCCCAAGTCACCCGCCCATAAGAAATCGCATACATCTATATATAGTGTATTTTTGTTTGACGATTGGGCACTATATCTGGTATAATAAAACCTCTTTAAAGGGGGTAAAAATGATTGCACGCTATACCCTGGCCAGAATGGGTGAAATTTGGGAGGATGAGTATAAGTTCCACCGCATGTTAGAGGTGGAGCTTTTAGTTTGTGCGGCTTTAGCCAAGCAGGGAAAAATTCCCCATACTGCCGTGGCCTATATTAAAAAGAAGGCCAAAATTAATTGCCCGCGGATTCTTGAGCTGGAAGAGAAGACCCGCCACGACGTACTCGCTTTTGTTAACCAGGTTTCTGAACACCTGGGCAAATATTCACGTTATTTTCATTTCGGCCTGACCTCCAATGACCTTTCCGATACGGTGTTGGCGCTGTCCTTGCGTCAAGCCGCCCGAATCTTAATTACCGATATCCAAAAACTAATGGCCGCCACGGCCAGGAAGGCCCGCGAGCATCAATATACGATCTGTGTTGGCCGCACCCATGGCATCCATGCCGAACCGATTACCTTCGGGTTGAAGCTGGCCCTGTTTTACGATGAGCTCCAGCGTAATCTGCGGCGCCTGGAACAGGCGGAAGAAGAGATAAGCTACGGCAAGATTTCCGGAGCCGTCGGCGCGTTCACCCATTTGGATCCGTCGATCGAAGAAGAGGTCTGCAAGAAGCTGGGCCTTAAGCCCTCCCCAATTACCACGCAAGTAGTACCCCGCGACCGGCACGCCCAGTTTTTAAGTACATTGGCCCTGGTGGGCGCGTCTTTGGAGCGGTTTGCCTTGGAGATTCGCCATCTCCAGCGCAGCGAAGTGGCCGAGGCAATGGAGCCGTTTACGAAAACGCAGAAGGGCTCAAGCGCGATGCCCCATAAACGTAATCCCGTGCTTTGCGAACGAATGTGCGGCCTCTCCCGTATTTTACGCGCCAACGCCCACGCGGCGCTGGAAAATGTCGCTCTTTGGCACGAGCGCGATATCAGCCACTCCTCGGTGGAGCGGGTGGTGATTCCCGATTCGACGATCCTCTTGGATTATATGCTCGAGCAGGTAACATGGATCGTGGAGAACCTCGTGGTTGATAAAGAAAAAATGCGCCAGAATTTGGAGCAGAGCCACGGGTTAATCTATTCCCAGCGCATTTTGTTAGCGCTGATGGCCAAAGGAATCTCGCGCACGGAAAGTTATGATCTGGTGCAGCAAGCCGCGGCGCGGGTCTGGGAGCGCTCGGTGCAATTTAAAGCGGTGCTCCTGGCCGATCCGGCCATCGCCAGGCATCTGACGCCACGCGAAATCGAAGGCTGTTTTGACCGTAAGTACTACTTACGTAATGTGGACAAAATATTTAAAAGGGTGGGACTATGAAAAAGGGCAAGCAGATTTACGAAGGTAAGGCCAAGAAGGTTTACGAAACAGATGATCCGGACCTCTTAATCCAGGAATTCAAAGACGACGCCACGGCTTTCGACGCCACTAAAAGAGGCACGATTAAGGAAAAAGGGGTCTGCAACAACAAAATTTCATCACAAATTTTTCAATATCTGGAAACTAAAGGTATCCCTACCCATTTCGTTAAGCAATTAAGCGACCGGGAAATGCTGGTCAAGCGCCTGGAAATCGTACTCATTGAAGTAACCATCCGTAACCTTGTCGCCGGCGGAATGGCGAAATTATTAGCCTTGGAAGAGGGCATTGTTCTAAAGTCACCGGTATTGGAGTATCATTATAAAAAAGATGCCCTGCACGACCCGTTAATTAATGATTACCATATCCTGGCCTTAGACCTGGCCAGCGAAAAAGAACTGAAAACCATCGCCAAGTATTCGTTTGAAATTAATACGCTGCTTTTAAAATTCTTTGACCAGCGCAATCTGAAATTAGTTGATTTCAAATTGGAATTCGGCCGCCATAAAGGCAAGATTCTTTTAGGCGACGAAATCTCTCCGGATACCTGCCGGCTCTGGGACAAAACGACTTTAAAAAAACTGGATAAGGACCGCTTCCGCCGCGATTTAGGCGATGTCGAAGAGGCCTACCAGGAAGT
>JAZDHS010000014.1:0-10136 GCA_043805735.1 Candidatus Omnitrophota bacterium
CATAGAGATGCAAATAGCTCTTTACCGGCCTTTTAACTGGAAAATAGAGCCCATATCTATGGAAAAAGAGATTAGGAATACGCGCATAATGGGGCTGACGGTTCTTATTCTCGGCATTCTCGCACTTGTGTATATTCTGTAGTAACTTGTACCAGGTACCAACATAAGATTGCAAGTGTCCCCGAAGTTGGTTGGCGGGTTTGCTAGTTAGTAAATAAAGTGGGGGAGGGAATTAATTATGCGTAATTTTATTCTTTTTGCGGTAATTGCGATGTTAATGTTTACTTCCGGATGCACTCCCGAGTCTCGGGAGGAATTCTCCCGCTACCCTGCTATTGAGATACCCGGTTACACGGAAAAAGATTATTATGCGCTCTTAACGGACAAAAATCCGACCATTGTCTATAACGCAGTCTGCAATCTAGGGGAGTTCGCGTCATCTATTGCCGGACTCTTATCCAATGATAAGGTGGACAAAAACTCAGAGCAGTACATCCTTTATTCCAATATTTACCAGAAGATAACGCAGCTATTGCAGTCGCGGGATAGGCGGATTATATTGAGCGCTTTACGCTTCTTGCAGCTTTTCGGCTTAGATTACAAGCCCAAGGCCGAATTGGTCGAGCCGATATTAAAGATCAGAAGCTCTGCCCCGAGCGTTAATTTTGAACAGTTGGAAGCGTTAAGGAGGATTACCTCAAAAGATTTACCGCTTAAGGAAGATTTCGTCACTAAGGCCTTGAAAAATCGCTCCTGGTTGGTAGCGCGCTCGGCCTACGGCCTGATCAATGCTCTGGAAAGTGAACATTTAAGGCAGAAGATAATTGAAAGCTACAAAAATACCACTGATGAAATGGAACGGCTGTTGATGCTTAACGCGCTGAAGAAGCGTTTTTCTGAAGGCGTGTTTAATTTTCTATCCCAAGAATTATTATCCTCGCAGAGCGAAAAAATCCGCTTGGAGATTGTGAACATGCTAGAAAATGCCGCGGATGAAAACATTGTGCTGACGTGGCTGGAGAATAATTATGCGCGCTTGCCGAACGATGTTGCAGTTAATTTGTTTAAGAGACATTGTAATGATATTAAAGATGGTTTTTCCCGGCAGATAGTAATCCTGTTGATCAAAAACGGATATGCATTGGAGGAAAAACATTATCTGGATTGGGGCTGGGAGATATTAAAATACGAAACGTACGGAGAGCTTGATGATAAAGATAAAGAGCATCAAAGCGCTTTAAAACAAATCGAACAGGCAATCCTGGCTCAGGAGGGGCCAAAAGCTCAATGGCTTTCAACCATGGCTAAGCTGGAAAAAAAGGTTATCCTGGGGCAAAAAATGAAAACCGCTTACGATAACGCTATTGATGTGTTCCTCCAAAACGCCGCTGTGGTAATTCAAGAATCTTCCTTGAGCCCAGAAGAGCAAAAAGAATTCCTCGAGGAATTAAAAAAATTAAAAGATTTCCTTCCGGGGGAATCGTTTGACTTATAGTATGAGCAAGAGACGTTGTCCGTGCTAATCGGGACAGTGTCTGGGAAGCAAGCGGGACGATGGTTAACAATGAAAGGAGAAACACGATGTTAAAGCGGATGTTTTTACTGGTATTTGCGCTTAGCTTCAGTTGCGCCAGCGCCTTTGCCATGTGCGGAACGTGCGGTTCAGAGGCGGGAATGAAAGAGGGCGTGAAGGAAATTACTTACGAACAGTTCATGACAATTAGAGATTCCGGAGAAGGATATGCGCTTCTGGACGTGCTGCCCGCGGAAAGTTACAGCGCGGGACACATTGAGGGGGCAGAATCTTTTCCCTTAGACACAATAAATGAGGCCTCGGCCGGACAACGTTTGTCCAAGGACGCTCAGATTATTGTCTATTGCGGCAGTTTTCAATGCAGTGCCAGTACTCAAGCGGCGCAGAAGTTGTCCGCGTTGGGTTACAATGTGCTTGACTATAAAGGCGGGCTTAAAGATTGGCAGGAGAAGGGCAGCAAACTCTCCCCCTAGTAAGGTTATATTGATGGCGAAAAGTCTAAAAAGACCATTAACGGATATTGAGTTTGCCATTGTTGATATAGAAACCACCGGTTTCTCGCATCAGTTTGATAAAATTCTGGAAGTGGCGGCGATCAAAATAAAGAATGGCGAGATCTTAGGCACTTATCATTCCCTGATTTACACCGATTATATACCCGACTATCTCACAAAATATGTCCATGGTATTGATGTTGATATGGTCAAGGATGCCCCGCAATTGCCGGTGGTGAGAAAACAATTCTGCAAATTTGTAAAGGGCTGTGTTCTAGTCGGGCACAATATTATAAGTTTTGATTCGCGTTTTTTACGTAACCACTTTAAAATAAATGAGAATGCGCACTATGTTGATACGCTCAAGCTCTCCAGGGCGATATTTCCTGGGGAACGTTATCATTCTTTAGGAGTAGTAGCTAAAAGGCTAAGTATCAAGAAAGGAATGAATCATCGCGCTTTAAGTGACGCGCATGCTACTACCGAAGTTTTTCTAAAGCTTATAAATTTGGGTAAAAAGAGATTTGATGCTTTAAGAGACCTTATTTAGCTATATTTGGAAACGTTCTAAACCTTGTACCGTTTGGGAAATTGAGATTGCAAGTGTCCCCGAATTTAAGATTGAACGTGTCTCCTGGTTGGTTGGCGGGTTTGCAAGTTAAGCAGTTAGCTGGTTTGCTGGTTAAATTGTATTTGGGTGGCAAATAAGGTATAATAACAAGCATGAATTTCGCTTTAATTTTTAAATTTCTGATCGAGAATCTCAAGCGTGAAAAGATCGATTTCGCGCTTATTGGCGGGTTTGCCCTGCAGGCTGTCGGCATTACAAGAACGACACGGGATATCGACCTTATGGTTTTGAGCGCTGCTTCTCCTAAAATAAAGGAGATTATGCTTAAGCACGGATATAAATTGCTGCAAGAGTGCGAAGACATCCTGAACTTTACCAGCAAAGACTTTGAATTAGGAAAGGTCGATTTTCTTTTGGCACATCGGAAATACACTTTGGCGATGCTTAAACGGGCTAAAGAAGAGCCTGTGCTGGGTGGAAAATTCAAAATTAAGGTATTAAGTGTCGAAGACCAAATCGGCCTGAAGATTCAGGCTACCGCTAACGAGCCCCAACGGTTACATCAGGACATGGCTGATGTGAGAACGCTGATCGAAATCCATTATCCCAATCTTGATCTTCAGTTGCTTAAGGAATATTTTGCGCTGTTTGATAGGGAAGAGGAACTTAAAACCCTTTTAAAGGATATAAAAGATGCTCAGTAGAGAAGAAAAGAAAGAGATGCTCGAGGACGCAAAAAGTAAGCGCCGAAGGGAGCTTTTCCGAGTGGGGAGAAAACAGGATAAGCCTATCGCTTCGATGGACGAATATATCTCTTTTTTGGATGCGGTGCAAAAAATATTCTCGCCCTTTAAAAGTTCCTCCCGCCCAACACCAACAGCGCATAATAAGCTTTAACCTTGTACCGTTTGGGAAATTGAGATTGCGAGGTTGGCCGGCTGGTTAGAAATATGCCCGTTACTACAATGCAAAGTGTTACCGCAAGCCAGATGAAGAAAATTGATGCCATGGCGATAAAGCGTTATGGTATTCCGGCCTTGATCCTGATGGAAAATGCCGGACGCTCGGCTGCGGAAGAAGCCTGGAAGATGCTGCCCAGAAAAGGCATAAGGAGCGTTGCGGTTTTCTGCGGTTATGGCAATAACGGAGGCGATGGTTTTGTCTGCGCGCGACATTTAATCAATAAAGGTGTCCCGGTTCAGGTGTATTTAGTGGGCAAGAAGAAGGAATCCAGCGCCGAGGCAAGGGTAAATTATCAAATTTTGGGCAAAATGCGACAAAAGTTTACACTGGTTAACAGCATCAAGGTGCTGGGTAAATTGGAAAAAGAAATTAAAAAATACCAGCTGATTATTGACGCAATTTTTGGTATCGGACTAAAGGGTGAGCTCGATAGCTTTTATCAGGAATTATTCAGGATGCTCAATGCCAGCAAATTGCCGGTTTTGGCTTTGGATATTCCTTCGGGATTGGACGCCGATACGGGAAGGCCGTTAGGTAATGCGGTGAGGGCGGCAAGGACGCTCACCTTTGGTTTACTGAAAAAAGGGCTAACCAGTAAAGCGGCGCATAAGTTTACCGGCAAGATAAGGGTTGGCGATATTTCCCTTCCGAGCTAAAGAATTAATGGATAAAGAGCGCAGGCAACAAACGATAGCCGGTATGGCCTTAAGCATTTTGGGCTTGATTGTCATTTTGCTTGCCCTTAATATTATCCCAGCGCGGGAAGTGAAGTTTAATGCTCCCGCTGGTATTACCTTTGTGATGGGCTTAGTGTTTTTGTTCACCGGCCTGGCGGTCTATGCTAAACGCTATAGCCCACTTTCGCTATTTTTTGTGTCCCTGGCCTTATTTACGATGTCGGTCGTATTTTTTTGGGCTGCCCTCAAGGTGCCCGCTGGAGAAATTTCCGGGGAAGGGGACTTCTTTTTACCGACAAAAATGGCCGGAACTCTGGGGAAAGTGGTCTTTGGTATCATGGGGCTCTTGTTCGCTTTAGTCGGTATTTCCGCATCGAAAAGCGGTTTTTGCAAGCGTAAATAGTTCAGCGGCATAAATATGTTGCGGCAGGCTTTTGTTTAAGGTATAATCGTGCGCATGGAAATTATTACGGAAACGTTAGAAATTGATAAACTTAAGGAAATGGCTGCCCGGAGTTTTGGCAGTCTTGTTAAGGCAGTTGTCGATGTTGAGAGGCACCTGTTGGCCTTGGATGCGGAGTTACATTCTGATTTGGAAGCCCTCTTACTTGAGGCGGGCTCAAAACAGAAGGACCTCTGGGGAATTAACCTTTATCCGGACTCGCGAGGGGAAGAATTCGTTGAATTTGATTCCCTAATCAATATGCGCCCGTCTCAAGGTAATAGAAGCCGCGGCGTAGATGACGAAGCGCTGCGTAAGAAAATTATTGCTATCGTCACCAAGAGGATTAAGAAATGAGTTATCAGCATAAAGATCTTGCGGCCGGACGCTGGCAGGCATTGCCGTTCTTGGAACAGATGGCGAATATCGGAAGTGAAGTGGAACGCGCCCTCAACTGGCAGGCAAAACATAATCCTGACTATTGCCAGCAGGCCTGCGAACGCGCCCTGGAATTAATTGACTTGACCTTGGGTAGCCTCAAGAATTTTGCCCGCCTCAAAGAACTCGCCCGTTTACGGGAAGCAATTGCGGAATATTTCTTTGGCACAAACCAGTTTAAATTTACGGATGAGTCTTTAAGGAAATATTTTTTTAATTTTACCTTCGCTTTACGTAAGAACCGTTAACCTTCGCCTGACCATAAACCAAACGCAAAAAAATGTGTGCCAAAACTAATCGGGACAGCGTACCTGGCTTGGTTGGACCCCTGCTGAACGGAGCGCTGGGTCTATCCTTTAGGGTTAGCTGGTGAGCCGATTAACTGCTTGATGAGGAGTAAGAATGAGGATATTCGGAGTAATTATTACGGCCGCGGGAATTTTCTTAAGCCTGTTGAATGTTCCTTCGGCCTCGGCCGAGCAAAATAAATACGCCTTACTTGGGCAGACGACGATCGTTAAAGAGCGCAATAATATTGTCGTGCAAATGGTGAGATTGAGGCCGGGGGTAGCCGCATTAGTGCTGGACATCCCGCCCAGATATGAAGCAAAGATCAACTCCGTATCTTTGACCAGCCCCTCGGGCAAAAAATGTAAATCCCGTTCGATTCTGCCGGTAGAGGGCTCGGGCTTAGAGAGTTACCTGGACTCGATGGTATATTACCGACGTTCTTTTTGGATCAGTGAGGCCTATGCCGAGCCCGCGTGTACTGCTCCTTGTGGCGGTACGCCTGCCCAGCCGGCCGCTCCTGCTCAGCAAAGCGGCTCAAGTCAACAAGGTAATTCCAGCCAGCGCAGTCATTCCAGCGGCATCTCCGCCGGACAAATGCTTTCACTTTTTAGCCGGGCAATGTCCAGCGCAACTTCCTGGTTTACCGTATCTATCTTCGATATCCCCGAAGAAGATGGTGCCTGGGATCTAGTCATAAAGTACTTCTTAGACGGAAAACAGGAAAGAATAAACGTAAAATTGCCGCTTAATTTCACTGAAGTCGCCGCTGTACCTCCGGGCACACCGATGGTCGGTTATGGCACCATACCGAATGTGGGCATTCAGCAAGGGGGAAGCATTGACAGCATGGTGAATGTCGGTGTTCAGCAAGGGGGAAGCATTGACAGCATGGTTAATGTCGGTGTTCAGCAAGGGGGAAGCATTGACAGCATGGTGAATGTCGGTGTTCAGCAAGGCGCACCGCTCGGCCTTAACAGCATGTCGCCGAATGTCGGTGTTCAACAAATTCCACCGCAGCTTGACAGCATGGTGAATGTCGGTGTTCAGCAAGGGGGAAGCATTGACAGCATGGTTAATGTCGGAGTTCAGCAAGGCGCACCGCTCGGCCTTGACAGCATGTCGCCGAATGTCGGAGTTCAGCAAGGCGCACCGCTCGGCCTTGACAGCATGTCGCCGAATGTCGGAGTTCAGCAAGGCGCACCGCTCGGCCTTGACAGCATGTCGCCGAATGTCGGTTACGGTAATTTTAACGCGCCGTAAAGTTAAATATTTTGGGGACGTTCCCAAAATCAATCGGAGAACTAGATGACACAACAGGATAAAATGGATTTATCCGCTATCGCTGAAGAAGAGCTGCTTAAACTACGCATTAAAGATTTGCCGCTTAGTATAGAAGGCACCTGGCTTGCCGATTGCGTTAAAGAGCTTTACCAGGAGCTTGAGTCTAAAGGCATAATATTTAATCCCCTCTGCTATCTTGCTGATGAATGGTTTTCTCCTGATCAGGATCCCCAGATCGGGATACCATTTTTCTTAGCCCACCCCGCCCTGATCAAACTGGAAAAAAAGATGATGCGCGAGGCCGAAGGTGAGACCAAGGCCTGGTGCATGATGTTATTGCGCCATGAAGCCGGCCACGCCATTAATTACGCTTATAAGCTATACCAAACTCCGGACTGGAAGAAAGTATTTGGCCAGTTTTCCAAGGCCTATGCCGATGCCTATCGATTCCGGCCTTACAGTAAAAGTTTTGTCCGGCACCTGGAAAAGTTCTACGCGCAATGCCATCCTGATGAGGACTTTGCCGAAACTTTTGCGGTCTGGCTGACCCCAAATTTTGATTGGAGCGCTAATTACAACGGCTGGAAGGCCATCGCCAAGCTTCAATATGTAGAGGAGATCATCCGTGAAATTAAAGATAAGCCGCCGCTGGTTAAACGCGGCCGAAAATACCGCCAGGCCTCAGCGTTAAACCTTACCTTGACCAATTATTATAAAAAGAAAAAACATATCTACGCCGAAGATTTTCCTGAATCCCACGATGCCAACTTAACAAAGATATTTTCCGACAAACAAAAAGAGGATACCAAACTCCCCCTTGCTTATAGTATAATAAAGAAGTACAAAGATGCTATCTGTAACAATGTTGCGGTCTGGACCGGTGAAAAGAAATTCATCATCAACGACCTGCTGGAAACATTGATCAAAAGGTGTAAAGAGCTGAAGCTGTTAAATTCGATGCCGGAACAGGAAGCAATGCTTAAAGTCTCCATTTATGTCACCGCGCTGATCATGAATTATGTCCATACCGGAAGGTTTTTGAAGAAATAATGGATAAAAAATTAAAAGTCCTCCTTGCGTTTGATTGCCCGTATAAAACCGAGCGGGGCTATGATTTTGCCAAGGAATTTAAAGAGCCTAACTGGGGTACTGAGCTGAATGTCTATGAGGCGTTGCGTGAAAATGGCCATGAGGTAGCTCTTCTGGGCGTGTTTGATGACATAAACCTATTAGTTGAAGAGATACGCCTGAATAAGCCCGATGTTGTATTTAACATTATGGAGGGTTTTAGAAATAAAACCAAGCTTGAGCGAAACGCGGCTTGGTTTCTGGAAATGTTAAATATTCCTTTTACTGGAGCAAACCCGATGGCGCTACTTATTTGTAATGATAAGGCCATCAGCAAAAAAATCTTAAGTTTTCATGAAATCCGCGTGCCTAGCTTCCACACTTTTTCCAAAAACAGAAAGCTAAAATCGGTAAAGCGCCCCAAGCCACCTGTTATCGTCAAGCCTTTATGCGAAGAGGCATCGGTGGGCATATCGCAAGCCTCGGTTGCCGACAGCGAGGAGGCCTGCCTGGAACGCATAAAATTTATCCATGAAAAAACAGGTACGGATGCGATTGTTGAAGAGTATATACCCGGAAGAGAATTTTATGTCAGCGTCATCGGCAATAAAGCGCTTGAAGTTTTACCAATAAGAGAAATGAAGTTTGGAGAAATGACCGACCCGGAAAGTAAAATCGCGACCTATAAAGCGAAATGGGATGATGAATACCGCAAGAAATGGGGTATAAAAAATGTTTTCGCCAATAATATGCCAGAAGGCTTAGAGAAAGAGATCACGCATATTTGTAAAACCGCTTATCGCGCGCTGAATTTAAATTCTTACGCCCGCTTTGATTTAAGAGTTACCCCTGATGGCAAGATTTATATCTTAGAAGTAAATGCCAACCCCTGTTTAGCCAAAGACGACGAAATCGCCCAATCCGCGGAGAAATCGGGCCTCGCCTATACCAAGCTGATTCAGAAAGTAGTGTCACTGGCGTTGAATATGGGGGATTGAACGTGTTCCCTGATTGGTTTGTTGGTTGATAAGGAGGAATTATGATTTTTATTTTAGTACTTATTGTGGTGGCTGTAGGAATAATTATGTGGCAGAGGCAGACTAACAAAAGTGCAAAAGCCAGCCGCGTGTCTGAAGAAAAAAAAGAGAAAGAATCTCTCGAATCCGAAGAAAAAGTAAAGCTGCGGGAAGAAGAAAGAATTGTTGAACAACAAGATGCTAGAAAACAAAAGTCAGAAGATATAGAGAAGGAGCGTAAGACTAAAGTAGAGCGAGATCTCCGGGAAAAGGAATTAAGACGCCAGATACAAGACAGGAAAGACCGTGAAGTAGGGGAAAAGAAGGAATAAAAGGCACGGAGTGAGAAAATGGCTAAAAAAGATAAAAAAGAAAAGTCAAACGGACTGAAGAAATTAAAAGGTAAATTTTATAAAAAAGAACTCGCCCGTTTACAGATCGAACTGGTGGAATTGCAGGAGTGGGTCAAGAAAAAAGGCCTGAAGGTTGTGGTAATATTTGAAGGCCGGGATGCCGCCGGAAAAGGCGGCGTGATCAAACGCATTACTCAGCACATGAATCCGCGTATTTGCCGGGTGGTGGCCTTGGGCGTACCCACGGAACGGGAGAAGTCGCAGTGGTATTTTCAGCGCTATATCGCGCAACTACCGGCAGCCGGTGAAATCGTTCTTTTTGACAGAAGCTGGTATAACCGCGCTGGAGTTGAGCATGTAATGGGTTTTTGCAGTAAAGAGGAATATCAGGAGTTTCTCCGTTCCTGTCCGGAATTTGAACAGATGCTGATGCGTTGCGGTATAATACTCATAAAATATTGGTTTTCGGTCAGCGATGCAGTCCAGGAGCAGCGTTTCCAGGATCGCCTAAATGATCCGACCAGGCGCTGGAAGTTAAGTCCGATGGATCTTAAATCAAGAGAGAACTGGGTCGAGTTTTCCAAGGCTAAAGATAAAATGTTCGAGTACACGGATATAAAGCAAACTCCCTGGTATGTGGTTAATGCCGATGATAAGAAGCGGGCGCGCTTAAATTGTATTCATCATTTATTGACGGTGGCAGATTATAAAAAAATAAAAACGGAAAAAATAAAGCTTCCGCCCCGACAAAAGCATAAAGGCTATGTGCGTCCGCCTATTTCCGAACAAACCTTTGTGCCCGAGATTTATTGATATTACCATGGTTGAGGACTATCAAGCCGCTATTGGCTGGGTTAAATAAACGCAGTGAAGTTTCTAATGAGTGGAGGGTATCATGGAAGAAGATAAAGTAGGCCGTGAGTTTACGTTTCATCAATTGCCCAAATCACGTAAAGTGATTAAAAAAATGGAGCTTAAAAGCAATGTCATCCCGGCCAGCGTAAAATG
>JAZDHS010000015.1:0-15764 GCA_043805735.1 Candidatus Omnitrophota bacterium
GGTTAGAGCAGCAGACTCATAATCTGTTGGTTCTAGGTTCGAATCCTAGTGGGCCCACCAAATTATTTACCCACTTTAGGTACATTAAAGGAAACATATGCAAAGCGTGCAGGAGCAGATTCAAGTCTTAGTCAAGTTACAGGCGGTGGATTCGCGGATTTACGCGTTGCGTCAGGAAAAGGCGGGCAAACCGGAGCTAAAAGAGGAGTTAGAAGAAAGCTTCACCCAGAAAGGCCGGACGCTCAAGGCCAAAGAAGAAGAGTCCAAGACCATTCAGCTGAAGAAAAAAGAACATGAACTGGACTTGGAGACTAAGGAAAAGGAAATTAAAAAATTTCAGTCCCAGCTAGTCCAGCTCAAGACCAACAAAGAATATGTTGCGTTACAAAAAGAAATTGAGGGGCGGAAAGCCGATAATTCGACCCTGGAAGATAATATCATTGGGTTAATGGATAAAATTGACCTGATCAAAGCAGAGATTACCCGGGAGAGAGAAGCCCTGGCCGCGGCCGAAAAGAGCTTGAAAGAAGAATTGGCGCGCATCGACCAGGAAATAGCTGATCTGGATAAAAATATTACCGAGGCAGAACAGGAAAGGTCGGAGATTTCCACTCAAATTGAGAAGAATTTACTCCGGCAATATGAGCGGATCCTCAAGGCCAAGGATGGGCTGGCCTTCGTGCCGGTAGTCGGTGAGTCTTGCGGCGGTTGTAACCAAATTTTGCCGCCGCAGGTAATTAACGAAGTCCGGATGAAAGACCGGGTAGTAACCTGTGAGCTCTGCGCCCGTCTTTTATATTGGCCGCAGTAAAACGATGGAAGCAAAAATAGCCTCAATCTATATTGACGGAGCGGCGCGCGGTAATCCCGGTATTGCCGGTATTGGCGTCCTCATTACCGACGCAAAGAATCAGAAATTATCTGCGCTTCATAAGTTCATCGGCGTGGCGACCAATAATACCGCGGAATATACCGCCTGTATTTATGCCCTGCAGCAGGCCTTAATCTTAGGGCTGAAGGAGATCGTGCTTTATTCCGACAGCGAACTTCTGGTTAAGCAATTAAACGGCGAATACCGGGTGAAGAACGAAAACCTGCTCACCTTTTATGAACAATTCCAGCATTTAAAGACCGGTTTCGCGCGCCTGGAAGTAAAACAAATTGCCCGGGAAGAAAATAAAGAAGCCGACAAACTGGCCAATAAGGCCATTGACTCCCGGATTGACAGTAGCTTGAAAAACAGCTAAGCGGTTTTTAGAGGATAGAGCGGATGGTCGCTGCTTCCACGTTTGATAGTGGGAGGAGAGGAAAGTCCGAGCTCCGCAGGGCAAGCGTAGTGGGTAACGCCCATCCTCCCGCACAGCAGGAACGTGCGGGGGCGGATAAGAGCCACAGAGACTACGACTCACTCAAGGTATTTAATACGCCTTGGGAAGAGGGTGAAAAGCGGCAATCTCTACGCGGAGAAAGGTCAAATAGGGAAGGATGCTTATATGGCAACGAGCTGGCCCGGCTCGTCACAACTTTCGGGTTGACCGCTGATGATCCTGTCGGTAACGGCAGGGCTAGATGGATGACCGTCGATTACAGAACTCGGCTTACAGCTCTATCCTCGTTTATTTGTTACGGAAGAGAACGTACTTTCCCGCCTGCCCCAAGCGCTCAAGAGGCTGAGGGTATTCTTGAGCAATCTGGTCGTATTCCCATGTATAGGTAATACAATAAACCTTGATGCCCGGCGAGGATAACAGCTGGTAGAGGGCGGCTTTGTCTTTAAGCAGGTAATCGCGCCAGTGCTCGGTTTCTTCGTAGGCGATATTGCGTTGGCGCTCGACTACAATAACACGCCGCTGGAGATAAAAAGGCAGGCTGCTGAGGAAGCAGCGGTAGGTCACTACTTTATCTTCGGGCTTTAAGTCTTGTTTAATTGTTAAGGCCAGGGTTTTCATTGACCGGCCGGTGGCATCCTCAATTCGGGGAAGCACATCGATGCTGTTTAAGAGAAAAAGCGTAGCTACGCCAATGATGAGCATAAATAAGGCCGGTATATTGTTACGGCGGAAAAGCCGGATGCCGCCAATGAGGCCAAGTGTAAAAATAGCGCTCATCGCGACCATATTGGCCTGGCCGGCACTAACGCCGAGCTTAACGGCCTGACCGGAAGCTAAAAAACCGAGCGGCGCAATGGCCAACAGGCCGAGAATTACAATAAAGAGAAGATGCGCCCAGGAAAAGATTTTTGTGGCCGTAATCTTCTGATCTTCCAACGCCTCGTCCCAGAGCCGGGCCAGAAAAAGTGATAAGGCCGGTAAAAGCGGCAGCATATAAGTGACCAATTTCTTTACCGCGAAGGAGAAAAAGACAAACGGCAGGAAAAACCAGATCAAAACAAGCAGCGTAGCGGCTTGTTCCTTGGCCAGGCCAACTCTTTTTAGAGAAAAGTATTTTTTGAACGCCGGGATAAGAAAGAAAATGTGCGGAAAGAACAGGCCGCACAATACGGGAATAAAAAAGTAAATCGGGCTGCGCATCGGGCGGGCGATGCGATTGTAGGTCTGCTGGACCGTCCAATCATAGAAGAGCCGCTCGTTTCGGCTGACTTGGTAGATAAACCAAGGCAGGGCGATTGCCAGAGTAAAAAGTAAGCCCCAACCCAGGCGCATTTGTTTTAACCGGGCCCAATCTTTGGTATATATAAGGAAAATAATCATTGGGATCAAGCTAAGCACAAAGATGATTGGGCCCTTAGTCATAAAAGCAATACCTAGGGTCAGGTAGAGCCAGAAGTACTTTTTACGCACGAAACAGAGGTAGCTAAGAATACACAGCACCGTCAGAACGATATCTGTAGAGAGTAGGCGGGAGAGCGCGCCGTATCCGGCGCTCGTCGCCAGGATGAGCGCGGCGATAAAGCCGGTGCGCCGGTTAAAAAGCTCGGTGCCTAAAGAAAAAGTGGCTAATACGCCCAAGAGGCTGAGAATCGATAGCGGCAGGTGCGCGGCGGCCTCATTCTGGCCAAAGAGTAAAAATGATGAGCCAATCAGCCAAAACAGAACCGGGGGTTTATCAAAGTGTTTAATGTAGTTGTTGCGCGGCGTAAGCCAGTCGCCCGACTCGACCATTTCCCGTGTGATTTCGGCAAAACGGCCTTCGTCAGGTTCCCAGAGGCTGCGCGCCCCCGGACGGAAGAACAGCAAAAGCGCCGAAAGGGCAATGATGGCGATTAGCCATACTTTAGGTTGGAAAAAGAGATTTTTGGTAGGCGAGCTATTCATGCCGGGCCTAAGCTAACACCTTTTCATGCCGGGCAATAAGTACTAAATTACGGATATAAATTATCGAACCCACGCTTTGTCCGAGCATGAAAACAGCGTCTTTAATATACATGGCGTAGATAAATAACACGATACTTCCGGCAATGCTCAAGTACCAGAAAGCGACGGGGAAAGTGCTTTTTTTCTTCTTTTCGGAAGCGATCCACTGCAGCAGAAAACGGGTCGCGAAACAAATTTGGCCCAAGAGGCCGAAAATAGTCCAGCCGTTCATTTAATAACCTCCATCGTATAGCGTAAATTACGTTTTTTCATCCAGGTTACTGCTAATAAATCTAAAAACGCTCTGACACTACGGTTGCGCAAGTTGTATTTAGAACGGCCAAATTTTCGCGGTAAATGGCGGACCGGGATTTCGCTGACCGTGGCCCCTTGCATTTTTAATAACGTGGGCAGGAAACGGTGCATACCGTCATACATTTTTATCTGGCTCAAGAAGCTTTTTTTCATCACCCGTAGCGAACAGCCGATATCGCGGACCTGTTCCTGGCTGACCTTATTTCTAACGGCATTGGCCACTTTCGTGGAGAGGCGTTTTAACCAGGGGTCATTACGTTTTTTGCGCCAGCCGCAGACGACATCAAAGCTGGGTATTCTTTCTAAAAGGCGGGGGATGTCTTCGGGGTCATATTGTAGGTCGGCGTCCATGGTGATCACGATATCCCCTTGGGCGATTTTGAAGCCGGCATCGAAGGCCGCGCTTTGGCCGCTCCTGCTCTTGAGGCTGGCGATACGCAGGTAAGGGTAGCTTCCGCGGAGCTGTTTTAAGGCCTCTAAGCTGGCATCGGAGCTGGCGTCATTGACGAAAATAAGCTCATAGGGGATGCGCAGCTTATCCATTACCGGGGCCAGCCCGGCTAACAGGGGTTTTAAGTTTTCTTCTTCGTTATAAACGGGAATGACTACTGAAATTGTGGGAGCGTTCATTTTTCTCGCCCTTATTGAGCCCCCATCTTAACATAAACCCCAAAAACAGTCAACGCAAATAAAAGGTTGTATTTTAGCCCTATCTATGCTATACTTTAAATCTAAATTTTAGACCGATTAAGGAGGAAACAAAAATGGCGTTTGGCAAGACCGACAAAGAAAAAGTTATCAGTGATAATAAGCTCCATGAGCGCGATACCGGCTCGGCGCAGGTGCAGATTGCCCTGATTACCGAAAGGGTCACTATGCTTACCGACCACTTTAAGGTGCATAAGAAAGACCATCATTCACGCTTTGGCCTGGTGCGTTTAGTGAACCAGCGCCGCCGGCTCCTGAATTACCTCGAACGGGAAAATCCCGTGGAGTACGAAAAACTGATTAAAAAACTGAAGCTGAGAAAATAACACAACTGGAAGGAAAATCAATGCTTGTAAAAGTAGAATTACCGATTGGAAACGAGAAACTGATTATTCAAACCGGCGAAATGGCCAAACAGGCCGACGGAGCGGTAGTAGTTCAATACGGAGGCACGGTGGTCTTAGTCACCGCGGTCATCTCCGACAAACCCAGGGAAGGCACCGACTACTTTCCGCTGTTTGTGGAGTACCAGGAAAAGACCTATGCCGCCGGAAGGATTCCCGGCGGATTTTTTAAGCGCGAAGGCCGTCCTTCGGAGAAAGAAATCCTCTCTGCCCGGCTGATTGACCGGCCAATTCGGCCACTGTTTGCCGATAACCTCTCGAATGAGGTCCAGGTGATGGCGATTGTGCTCTCCAGCGATGGCGAGAATGACCCCGATGTACTGGCAATGGTCGGGGCCTCCAGCGCGCTGATGCTAGCTAATGTTCCCTATAAAAACGCGCCTTATCACGGGCCCATTGGCGCGGTCCGTGTTGGTAAAGTCGGCGAACAGTATATCCTTAACCCGACTTATGCCCAGCTAGATGAAAGCAGCCTCGATTTAGTAGTTGCTACTACCCGCGACGGTGTAGTGATGATTGAGGCCGGCATGGATGAAGTTCCGGAAGCGGTAATTGTCGAGGCGATTAATTTTGCCCAAGGGGCTTTAAATGAGATTATGCAGCTGCAGTTTGACTTGCAGGAAAAGGCCCGTCCGCACTACACGCGTGCCGCCCGTGAATTATCGATTAGGGCCATTGATGCGCAGCTTTTGGAAACCGTGAAAAAAATGTCGCTTCAGGAAATTGGGCAGATTTTTGAAATTGCCAACAAGGAAAAGCGATTAGAAAAAACCGAGATGCTCAAGGCGATGCTGGTTAAGGAATTAATCAATGCGCAAACCGCCTATACGGAGCAGGATATTAAGGCCGCTCTTGATGAAGTGATGAAGAATCAGATTCGCAAGCTGATCCTTGAGAAAAAGAAGCGCATCGGCGACCGGCGCTACGACGAAATCCGCGCGATTGATTGCAAAGTGGGTCTGCTTCCGCGCACGCATGGTTCGGGGATGTTTACCCGCGGCGAAACGCAGAGCCTGGCCGTAACCACTTTAGGCAGCCGCTCGGATGAACAAATGGTCGAGGCTTTAGAGGGAGAGATGTTTAAGCATTTTATGCTCCACTACAGTTTCCCGCCGTTTAGCGTCGGAGAAGTAAAACCGGTTCGCGGCCCGGGACGGCGCGAAATTGGCCACGGGGCGCTAGCCGAGCGTGCGCTGATCCGGATGATGCCGCCCAAAGATAAGTTCCCTTATACTGTGCGCGTAGTTTCGGAAATTTTAGAGTCCAATGGCTCTTCCAGTATGGCCACTGTTTGCGCGGCGACGCTGGCGTTGATGGATGCCGGAGTGCCGATTAAAGCGGCCGTTGCCGGTATTGCCATGGGGTTGATTAAAGAAGGCAATCAGAGCGCCATCTTGACCGATATCTTAGGTTTGGAAGACCATTTTGGCGATACCGATTTCAAGGTTGCCGGCACGCAAAAAGGCGTTACGGCCATCCAGGTGGACATCAAGATTTCCGGGATCGACGTTGAGCTGATTGGGCGCATCCTCGAAGATGCCCGCAAGGCCCGCCTGGTGATTTTGGATAAGATTGCCGCCGTGCTCAGCCAACCGCGCAGCGCGATTTCGGAATACGCGCCGAAGATTTGCGTGTTTAAGATTGACACAACTAAGATTGGCGAGGTTATTGGCCCCGGAGGCAAAACCATCCGCAGGATTATTCAGCAGACCGGCGCCACGATTGATATCGATGACGACGGCCAGGTGATGATTTCGGCGCTGGACGCCTTGGGCCTGCAAAAGGCCGTGGACCAGGTGCGGGGCTTGACCGCTGAGCCGGAAGTGGGAAAAATTTATGACGGCGTGATTAAAAAGATTACCGCCTTCGGCGCCTTCTGCGAATTTATGCCGAATAAAGAAGGGTTGATTCACGTCTCGGAAATGGCCGATAAGTTTGTCAAAAATGTGGAAGATTTTGTCCAGCTTAATCAGGAAGTCCGGGTTAAACTGGTTGGTATCGATGAGCAGGGCCGGGCGCGCTTAAGTTTAAAACAGGCGCAAACACCTACACCGGAAGCTGAGAACGCGTCATAACCCGCGGAACATACTGCGTTTTATACAGATGAAAGAGTCTCTCTTCAAAATCATCAAGGCGATTGGCTACGTCACCTTTTCGGTATTTATCTTCCTGAGCCTTATTTCCTACGATGCCTGTGATACGGCGCTGCGCTGTTCACAGGTCAATTCTCCCGTAAAAAACTTAACCGGTATCATCGGCGCCCATGCCAGCGAAGGCTTGCTGCTTTGCTTTGGTTGGGCAGCCTATGTGTTATGCTTTTTGGCGCTGATGTGGGCCGCGGCCCGGTTGCTCGACAAACCCTCGGCCCGCTTTTATATCCGCATCCTGGGAATAGTGGTACTTCTGATGATGTTTCCGGTGTTATTGAGCCTGTTTGGCCCGCAAGATAAAGACTTGCGTTTTCAGCGCTCGGGCATGGTCGGAATAATGGTGGCTGATTTTCTGGTGCGTTATTTCGGCCGGGCCGGTTCGCTGATTATTGCGCTGGGGATGACCGGGCTTTCTTCTTTTATTGCCTCCGATTTTTTGATTTTTTCCTTCTTTAGATATTTATGGCGCGCGGGGGTCTATCTTTTTTTCCACTTCAAACAGCGGGGCAGCGTCAAACCGGGTGAAGAAAAGGCGCCCTCCGCAACGGCTAAGCTTAAAGGCCTGCGGCTTAGGCCGGAGAAAGTTAAGCCGGCGGAAAAAGTAATGCTGGAGAAGCCGCCGTTAGAACAAAAACCGCTGCCGGAAGAAAGGCCGCGGGTTAGAATCGTAAAACCGCAGCCGGTGAAAAAAGCGCCGCTTAAACCGGTTCAGGAAAAGCTTTCCTTTGGCGATTACAAATTGCCGGCTTTAGATTTATTGACTTCGCCTCCGCCAATTGAAGAACGGCAGATTCAGGACGACTTGGAAACCAATTCGCGGATCTTAGAGGCGACGTTACGTGATTTCGGTGTGGAAACCAAGGTGGTCCAGGTTAGCCCCGGGCCGGTAATTACCCGCTATGAACTAGAGCCTGCTCCGGGTGTAAAGGTCCACAGTATTGTCGAGTTAAGCGATGACATTGCCTTGGCGATGAAGGCGCAGAGCGTGCGCATCGTTGCCCCGATTCCCGGCAAGGCCGCCGTGGGCGTAGAAGTGCCCAATAGCCAGAGTACGCTGGTGTATCTGAAAGAAATTTTGGAGTCGACGGACTTCCAAAACGCGCCGTCGAAACTGATGATGGCGCTCGGTAAAGATATCGCCGGTCAACCGATTGTCAGCGATTTATCGGATATGCCCCATCTTTTAATTGCGGGCACCACCGGCAGCGGAAAGACCGTCTGCGTCAATAGCATTATTGCGAGCCTGCTTTTTTCCGCTTCTCCCGACGAGGTAAAATTCATAATGGTTGACCCTAAGATGGTCGAGCTCGCCATGTTCAATGGCTTGCCGCATCTTTTGTGCCCGGTGCTCACCGATGCGAAGAAGGTATCGATGGCCCTGGCCTGGCTAGTTAATGAAATGGAACGGCGCTTCAGGCAGTTATCCAAAGTGGGCGCGCGCAATATCGATATTTATAATCAAAAGATTAGCCAGATGTCCGATAAAGATAAAGAAGAGTTGGAGCGCATGTCCTATATCGTCGTAATTATCGATGAGCTGGCCGATCTGATGGTGGTGGCGGCGCAGCTGGTCGAAGGCGCGATTACGCGGCTGGCCCAGCTTTCCCGCGCCGTCGGCATTCATTTAATCCTGGCCACACAGCGGCCTTCCGTAGATGTAATCACCGGAGTGATCAAGGCTAATTTTCCGGCGCGGATTTCTTTCCGCGTTGCTTCCAAGGTCGATTCGCGCACGGTATTGGATATGAATGGCGCCGATAAACTCTTAGGCAAAGGTGACCTGCTCTTTTTAAAGCCGGGACAGCATAAGCCGGTCCGCGCTCAAGGTTGCCTGATCTCCGATGCCGAACTAGAGCGGATTACCGAAAATATCAAGAAACAACGCCCAGCGGTATATAATCAGGAACTGATTGATGTCCAGGAGAAAAAAGGCATTTTCGGCAAAACCTTTGAGCGCGACGAGTTGTTTGATGAGGCGGTAAAAGTGATTTTGCAAACCAAGCAGGCCTCGGTTTCGATGCTCCAGAGGCGCTTAGGGTTGGGATATACCCGCGCCGCCCGCTTGATCGATATGATGGAAGAAGAAGGTATCGTTGGCCCTTACCGTGGTTCCAAACCGCGGGAAATTTTGATTGAAAAAGAAGAAGATGCCCTGGCTCCTAAAGAAGCAGTAACCGAAGAACCCGCGGAACAATAAACCGTTAACCGTAAACCGTATACCGTAAACCGAACATGACCATCGGCGAAAGATTAAAACAGGCCCGCGACCAAAAAAGTATTTCTCTGGAAGAGGCCTATCGTCAGACCAAGATTCATCCCAATGTCTTGCAGGCACTGGAAGAAGACCGGGCGCATAACTTTTTAAGCGCTATTTATATTAAGGCCTTCATCAAGACGTATGCGCGCTATCTTGCGCTCGACGGCGAACAGTTAGTGCGGGAATATCTGGGTAGCCAAAAAGAGCCGCCGGCCGCGCCAATGATATTACCGGAAGAGATTGACGAGAAAAAAGCTAAGCCATTAACCCAGGTGGATCCGCTGGTGGTCGGCCGCGGCATTGCGATTGTTATCGTTGTGCTGATTGCGCTCATCCTGATCCGTTTTATGCTGATGCGTTCGGTGGCCGCTCCGGCTGTTACCCTGAAAACGGATGCCCCGGCGATGCGTGTGGAAATTGCCGCCCCGGTCCAAAAAGCCCCTGCCCCGAATAAGCCCGCCAGCGCAGAGGAACTGCTGGTCGAGATAAAAACAAAAGAGGCCTGTTGGGTAAGGGTCCAGGCCGATGACCGGGTGGTTTTTCAAATGACATTAGAAAAAGGCCGGACTGAGAAATGGCAGGCCAAAGATAAGATCGAATTGCGGATCGGTAAACCCGAGGCCTTAGAAGTGCGTTTCAACGGGAAGCTCATCGATTTGGCGGAGAATGGAGTTAAAAAAGGATTGGTGATTACGCACCAGTCAATCATTGGAAAATAGCTTGTCGCAGCAGAACAGGAATTACACGCCAGGGCGTCGGGTATGATCAAAGATGACGCCCTTATTTTTTGAAAGCGCCGGACGTGAAAATAAAAGTGGCAATGTTAAGTTTAGGCTGCGCCCGGAATTTAGTCGATGCCGAGGTCATCCTCGGTACCTTACGCCGGGCGGGTTTTGGTATCGTTGACGAGATTTCTCGCGCCGATATCGCCATCATCAATACCTGCTGTTTTATCCGCGACGCCCAGGAAGAATCGATTGAGGCCATTCTGGCGGCGAGCCGGCTAAAGAAGGAAGGCGTTATCCGCAAGCTCGTGATTTGCGGGTGTATGGTCCAGCGCTATCAGCAAAAGCTGATGGCCGAATTGCCCGAGGTCGATGCCTTTGTCGATGTGGCCAATATCGATAAGATGGCCGCGGTAGTGCGCAAAATCGCGCGCCAGGACGAGCGGGTGGGAGAGTTTGGACCAGTGAAATTTCTTTACTCGCATACCTCGCCGCGGGTAAGCTTAACCCCGGACCATTTTGCTTATGTGAAGATTTCCGAAGGCTGTAGCCATACCTGCAGCTATTGTATTATTCCGCGGGTCCGCGGAAAATACCGCAGCCGTCCGATGAGTTCTATTCTTCAGGAAGTGGATCAACTTTTCACCCGGCGTAAGTTAAGCGAGATTAATATCATCGGCCAGGATACGACCAGTTACGGCCGGGACCGCTATAAAACGAGTAAGATTGCTCCTCTTCTTGCCGCCATCGCCCGGCGGGCGGGTGAAAGATGGGTGCGGCTCTTATATGCGCATCCGGCGGGCTTTCCGGAAGAGCTAATCCCGGTGATTAAAAATGAGCCGGCGCTGTGCAAGTATATCGACTTGCCTATCCAGCATATTGATGATACAATACTAAAAGCGATGCGTCGGGCGACGACGCGCGCGCAGATTCTTGCGCTGATTGAGAAGTTAAGAAAGCGGATCCCGGAGGTAGCGTTGCGCACGACTTTAATCGTCGGTTTTCCGGGTGAGACCGAGAAGCAATTTAGGGCCTTGCTTGACTTTATCCGCGAAATGAAATTCGAGCGTCTGGGACTATTTACCTACTCGCAGGAAGAGGATACGCCGGCCTATAGTTTCGCCCAGCAGGTTCCGGAGAAAGAAAAGCAGCGGCGTTTCCGCCAGGCGCTGACTTTGCAGCAGGAGATTTCCCGCGCGTATAGCCTGGGCTTTCTGGGTAAGGAATTAACCGTACTGATTGATGAAAAAGACGCTCAGGATAAACATCTTTTTATCGGCCGCACGCAATACGATGCCCCGGAAGTGGACGGCGTGGCCTATGTGCGCACGCCAAAGAATCTGGCTCCCGGAGACTTTGTCAAGGTGAAGGTAGTGGATACCTGGGAATATGACCTGGTGGCAGAGGCAATATGAACCCCGCCCTTCCTAAACAAGCAATGCATCACAAGCAAAAGCACAGCAAAAAGGTTTAAGCAATGCAGATGAAATTAAGCAAAAGCAAAATTTATATTGGCAGTGCCGGGAAAGGAAGGGCGGGGTGAATAAGAAAATAAAACTGCTTTTGGTTTTCTTAGGAGTAGCTTCTCTCGGGGCGATAGTAATAGCGGCGGGGATTTATATTTCTGCTCAGGCGCAGATAACGCAGTACGCGCAAAAAGAGGCCGAGCTTACAAAAGAGAATCAGTTTTTAACCGAACAGAGTACGGTGTTGAAGCAAAAAGCTGATGCGGCGCAAAAAGAATCCGCTCAGTTGCAGGAGAAGCTAAAGGTCGTTAATGCCACGCTCAACAAGCTGGGCCAAGAACATATGCTTTTGGCCAGTCAGCTTGAGGCGCTGGTGAAGGAAAAAGATACGCTTCTGGTGCAGAATAAAGAATTAACCTTAAAGATTGAGGACCAGGCCAAACTTATCGCCCAGGCCCAAGAAGCTGCCGCCGCCGTCGGCTCGTCCGACAACGAGGAGAACTTGGCTGCATCTTCAGGGCAGGCTAGCCTGTCTAGTACTGAACTTGGCGGGCAGGTTTCGATTGGCACCATTGAACAGGCTCAACAGGCGCAACAGACTCAGCAATTAGCGTCGGTTCAATTGCCGCCCATTGTGGTCAAGGCCGAAGAGGCTTCGCCGGCTGCGCAAAATTCTCAGGAGAGCGGATTGTATCTGCCCAGGGTGACGCAGTCACGGCTGGTAGAAATCATGGAGCCTCAAGAAACCCTCAACGACGCAGACTCGGCCCCAGGCGATGAACTCTCCCCTGAAGGGCGCGTGATCACGGTTAATAAAAAACACAAGTTCGTGGTGATTAATATCGGCGGTGATGAAGGAGTTAAGAAAGGCATGATTTTTAATGTCTACCGAAATAACCAACGTATTGGCCGGCTGGAAGTGATTGAGATCCGTAAGAATATCGCCGCTTGTGATGTTCGAGAAATCGATCCGGCGCTCTTAAAGGTCAACGATATCGTGCGTCGTTAAGCAAACGCTACTGCAATTCTAATAATCCCTCCCTAAATTCCTCCATTATCTTTCCTTTTGGCAACACTAACCAGGCTTGGCGCAACTGTGCTGCTTGGGACAGTCCCCTTCGGGGACAGTCCCGATAAGGCTACGGTAGTGCAGCCAATAAAAGGCTTGACATTTCTGATCACAAAATGATATCATCACAAAAAGGGTCTTTTTTGCCCTGACGGCTCGAGCTTTCGCAAGGCCTTACCAAATAATGAGAAGCGGCTATCTAATCTGTATATATATTATAATAATAGTGGGCTTTATTAGCCTCATTGATATGTTGCTTCCCGCAATAAGCCTGGGGGCGGAAAATGTCCAGAAAACTACCCGCGAATTGGCCAATATCCATTATGACCGGGCCCGAGACTACTACGGCGACCGGGAATACGCACCAGCTAAAGCCGAATTCGAGGAGGTCTTGCGCCTTGAACCCGACCACCAGGGGGCACGCTGGTACCTCAAACTCACCGAAAAATTATTGTCCCAATACGAAAAAACTTTTCGTGGGAATGCCCAAAAGCTAAAAACAAAGAGACTTTTGAAAAAGGACGAAGATGCACAATCGCGCTACCACAGGATTAAAGACGCGCTCGATGTGATCGAAGAACACTCAGAGCCAAGCCCTAAAGCCGCTACGGAAAAGACGCTGGTAACGCTGCCCCGCCTGCCGGAAACAGCTATTGCCCCAGCGAAAATAACAATACCCGATAGCCCCTCCCGGCTTTTGGACGCCACCACCGCCACGTTGTTGCAGGAACGCCCCGGTGACACAGGCGAGCTTTCCCAGGCCCAGGAATATTATCAAAAAGGCAAAATGCATCTAGAGCGCGGTCAATATGCCGAGGCGATGCAATATTTTGATAAAGTAATCGAGTTGGGAGGTGAGCCCCAATAACATGAAACCTTGGGCGACGAGAATACTCTATTGCCTTATTGGTGCCAGCATTTTTTGTACTTTTTTTATATTGGCATACGCCGAACCTTCTTCATCAACTAGCCACGAATTAGCCAAAAAACATTACGACACAGCGCGCATTCACTTCCGCCGGGGTGAATATCCCGAGGCTAAAAGTGAACTGCTCAAAGTCCTGGCGCTTGAGCCCGAACATCAAGGGGCCGGCTGGTATCTTAAATTGGTGAAAAAAGAGTTGGCCAAATTAGAAAAAACCTTCATCGGCCACAGTCAGAAGATAATCCAAGACCATAAGAAGAGGAAAGAAGTAAAAGAGGTGCTCGACTATCTTGACCAGTATGCCCAAAACGCCGAAAATTTGAATGTTGAAAAGGCCGCTGCTCTAACCAAGCCCGCTCCGACTACCACGGCCGCGCTTGAGCAAAAACAAGACGATCAGAAAACCAATCAGGCGCAAGGGGAACTAGATAAGCAAACCCGCCGGTTGGCCCAAGAGAAGGAGTTACTGGAAAAGGATATTCGGCAGCAGAAGGAACGTAAGCTCAACGAAAAGATCGACGATTACCTTGCCGAGGGAAAGTATTATTTTAAACTCAAGGCCTACTGGCAAGCCCAGGAGGCCTTTAATAAAGTCCTGGAGCTTGAATACGACCATAGCCAGGCGCGTAAGTATTTACAAAAAATAGATGAAGAGATCGCTAAAGAAAAGCAGCACCGGTCGCTTGAACGCCGCGCCGAGGAAGAACGGCTGACCAAAATGGAAGCCCAGCGGGCGCAAGAACAGCAGGCGCTGCGCCTGAAGGCCCAGGGGCAGGCGCAAAAAGAACTAGAGGTGCAGTGGAAGGAGGAACAAGAAGACCAGCGCAGCCTGGAAAAAGAGATACGCGCTCAAAAAGAAGAGGAACTCAAAAGCAAAATAGAAATCTATCTCTCCAGCGGAATTAATTACTTTAAAGAAAAAGAGTACAAACTAGCTAAGGCCGAATTGGAAAAGGTATTGGATCTCGATTTTACTAATAAAAAGGCCGTTTCCTATTTGCAAAAAATTAATGCCATCGACGCTAAGAAATGTCGCGCAGAATTTTTGGCCCAGCGCAAAGAAAAAGAGCGCAAGAATGAGGAGGAGCGAAAAGCTCTCCTCAAGGAAGAAATGGAAAAAGAGCAGGTCCGAAGTAAAGAAGAACAAGCCAAGAAACGTTTTGAAGAGAATCTAGAGGCTGAAAAGGCGCGCCTGGCAAAAGAAAAAGTGGACGTTTACTTAAACGAAGGCAGCTATTATTTTAAAGAGAAGGCCTATCCCCAGGCCAAGCAGGAGTTTGAAGCTGCCCTTGCCCTTGATAAGGCGAATGAACAAGCACGACTGTATTTAGCGCGCATTGCCGGGATGTTGGGAGAAGATCAGGCGCCACCAATTAGTGAAGCCCAGGAGAAAGAGCAGCTTGAACGGGTGCGCCAAACCAACCAAGACAGCATCTCCCAGCTTAAATCCGAAAAAGAGTTGTCGCGCAAACAATTTTTAACAGAGAGGAAACGCGCAGAACAAGCCGAAAAAGCCAAACGTGAGGAAGAAAAACGCCTGGCTAAGGAATTAGAAATTTTCCGTAGAGCCAAAATTGACATTTATCTAGACCAGGGGAAATTTTATTTTAAAGAAAAGGACTACGAAAAGGCCAAAGGAGAATTTGCCGAAGCACTGGCCCTGGACGCATATAACGCCAAGGCGCATGAGTATATGAGCCAGATCGAAGGTTACGATGCGGCCTGGGGGCAAGTGCAAGTGGCGGATTCAGAAAAAGGACAGGTAGCATCGCCGCCGGCCGAACGCCTTGACTTTAAAGCCGAGCTGGCCAAACTCAAAGAAGAGAAGAAGGCCCAACGCGAGAGTTATTTGGAGGCCAAACAGGCCGGTAAAAGGCAGGAAAAAGAAAATGTTATAGCACAAAAACAAACAGGGGAAAAAGATAAAGCCCGCGAAGAGGCCCGGCTGGCCGAAGAGCAAAAGCTGACGCGTAAAGAACAAATCCGCACCTATCTTGACCAAGGCGCTTTTTACTTTTCGCAAAAGGCCTATGATAAAGCAAAAGAGCAGTTTAAACAAATTATCGCGCTTGAGCCCACGCATAAAAAAGCACTCAACTATTTATACAAAATTGATCAGGCAGCGGCCAAACAAGAGCGCGAAGAATTTTTAGCCCGGCGCCGCGCCGAAGAAGAAAAAGCCAAAGAGGAAAAGAGGCTTGCGCTCCAGGCTAAAGAAACAAAAGAACAGCAAGGGCGCCTTACCGAAGAGGAAGTAAGATTGCAAGGACAGGTGCAAAAGGAACGGGTAACCCGCGCCCAACAGGAACGCCTCGAAGAAGAAATCCAGGGCTATCTGGCCAAAGGCAAGTTCCTCTATGACCAGAAAGAATATACCGATGCCCGCGCGGCTTTTGAAGAAATACTCGCTTTGGATCCAACCCACAAACAG
>JAZDHS010000016.1:0-11225 GCA_043805735.1 Candidatus Omnitrophota bacterium
GCGGGGTTCACTTTATTCCTCCGCTGCACCTTGCGCCTGGGCAAGAGTAAACTTGTTTTCATATAATGCCTTGCCAATAATCACGCCGCTTAGCCCTTCTTTTTCCAGCGTCTTTAAATGCCGGATATCCTCAACGGAAGATACGCCTCCGGAATAAATCAGCGTGGCACCAGTATTTTGCAGTACTTTTTGCACCTTGTCAATATTCATTCCGGAAAGCATCCCATCGCAGGAAATATCAGTATAAACAAAGGTCCGCACACCGGCGCCCTGCATCTTTTTAATTAAATCGACGTCGCTAATATCGCTCGCCTCGGTCCAACCACGCACCGCGACTTTACCGTCCCGGACATCGATACTGATAATAATACCTTCGCCAAAGGCCGTGGTCAGGCGTTTAATAAACTGCTCGCCTTCACAGGCGCTGGTGCCTAAAATCACCCAGCGTACGCCGCTTTCCAATATTGAGGCAATATCCTGATAACGCCGCAGGCCCCCGCCCAACTGCACGGGTACCTCGATTCCCTGGACAATCAAACGGGCCACATCGAGATTGCAGGGCATTCCTTTTTTGGCACCGTCCAAATCCACGATATGTAAACGCCGCGCCCCTTGCGCGCACCAGCCCTGTGCCGCCTCTACGGGGTTTTCCGAATAAACGGTGGCATTGTCATAGCTGCCTTGAACCAGGCGCACTACTTTTCCATCTTTAAGATCAATCGCGGGAATAACAATCATTTATAAGCGTCCTTTTGTCGAAGGAACCCCTTTAATCCGGGGGTCCAGCAGCGTTGCTTCATCAATGGCCCTGGCGATGGCCTTAAAGATGGCCTCGAGCATATGGTGCGTATCCGGCCCCGAGGCCAGCACTGAGACATTCACCGTAATCGGGAAATTGTTAACCAAGGCTTGAAAAAACTGGCGGGTGTATTCCAAGCCGTATCCTTCCACTTTTTCGGTTGATTTTACCTGCCAATCACTGTTGAGAAAAGGCCGGCCGCTAATATCAATGACCACGCGTGCCAGGGCCTCATCCATCGGTACGGTCTTATCGCCAAAGCGGCGAATGCCCTTTTTATTGCCCAGGGCTTTATTAAAAGCCTCACCCAGGCAAATTCCGATATCTTCATTGGTGTGGTGCAAATCTACCGCTAAATCTCCCTTCGCCTTAACCTCTAAGTCAAACAGGCCGTGTTTGGCGAATAATTCCAGCATATGGTCTAAAAAAGCAATGCCGGTTTTAATTTTGGAACGGCCTTTTCCGTCGATATTCAGTTTAACCTGAATCGCAGTTTCCTTGGTCTTTCTCTTGATGATTGCCTTTCTTGCCTTGGACATACCATACTCCTTACGCTAAAGGGTCTTAAGCTTTATTCAAACCGCACTTTGATCGATTTAATATGCTTCTCTAATCCTTCCAATTGAGCAATGCGTTCAATTGGCTGGCGGACTTTTTCCAGCGCTCTTTTCGTATATGAAATTACATGCGAGCGTTTAACAAAATCGTTAGTGGAGAGGCCCGAGGAAAAGCGCGCCGTGCCCGCCGTCGGCAGCACATGGCTGGGACCGGCAGCGTAATCACCTAAGGCCACCGGCGAATAGGGGCCTAAAAAGATCGCTCCCGCGTTTTTAATCTTCTTGAGCAGGCCGCGCGGATTTTTCACCATTATCTCTAAGTGCTCCGGGGCAATGCGGTTAGTCACCTCCACCGCCTCCTGTAAATTTTTCACCAGTACGATATAGCCGTGACCAATCCGTTTCTGCAACGCATGGGCCAATTTTTTGGAAGGCGTCACTAAAATCGCCATCCCGCTTAGATGCTCCAGCTGGGCCTCTAAATCGGCGGCAATAAAATCGATATGGTCAAGGTTATTGGCCAAGACCACGATTTCACTCGGGCCGGCCAGCATATCCAGGCCAACAAAGCCGTAGACTTGCCTTTTGGCCTCGCTGACATAGATATTTCCCGGGCCGACAATCTTATCCACGCGCGGTACGGTTTTGGTACCAAAGGCCAAGGCGGCGATCGCCTGGGCACCGCCAATTTTATAAAATGCGTCCACATTGAGCAGATTGGCCACCGCCAGAATGTGCGGATCGATTGAGCCGTATTTATTCGGCGGGGCGGTGAGAATAATTTCCTCTACGCCGGCAATCTTGGCCGGGATAACCGTCATATATACCGTCGAAACTAAAGGCGCGGTGCCCGCCGGGATATAAATACCCACTCTTTTCAAAGGCGTAATCTTTTCGCCTAAACTAATATCCTCATCGCCTTTGATTTTCCAGGAACGCTTCAACTGTTTCGTGTAGAATTTAGTTACATTTTCAATAATCAGTTTAAGCGTCGCCACAAACTGCGGGTCGATATTTTGAAAAGCGCCCGATATTTCCGTTTCGCTCACCTTTAGATGTTTAACGTTGAGCTTCACCTTATCGAATTTCCGGGTGTACTTTAACACCGCCTCATCGCCAAGGACCCGCACGTCCTCAATAATCTTGGCTACTTTTTCGCTGATTCTTTTCTTAATACGCAAATCCCGTCCGTAGATTTTCTGCATTTGACTTCCGCTGGCCTTAATCACTTTCATTATTGCAGCTCCTTTTTAATCAACTCTTCGGCCTTGGCCAGCGCCTGGTCCAATCCCTGGATATTACGCCCGCCGGCCTGGGCGAAATCGGCGCGTCCACCGCCGGAACCATCAACCTCGCTGGAAATCGCGCGGATAATCCGGGCGGCATCTACTTTTTGGGCAATGTCCGCCGTGACCACGCAGATAATCTGGGCCTTTTCTTCCCAAACCGAACCCAAGACAATCACCGCCGGTTTTGCTTTTTGGCGCACAATATCACTCATCAGGCGCAACAGCGGCATCTCCACCGGCGCCACTTTAAGCACAATTACGCTGGTATCGGCAAAACGCCCGGCTGCTTTGATGATTTGGTCAACCCTAACCTTAAAATCCTCAACACGTGATTGCTGCAATCGCTTCTCTAATTCCTTTACTGTTTTTAAGAGCCCCTCAATACGCTGCTCTAATTTATCGCTAGAAGCGCCAAAGGTGGATTCAAATTGGCGTAGTTCATCCTTTTCGTTTGCTTGCAATTGTGCCGCCGACGCGCCGGTTACCGCTTCGATGCGCCTGATTCCGGAAGCAACCGAAGACTCACTAAGAATTTTAAATAATTCAATATCTCCGGTGGAAACAACATGCGTTCCCCCGCAAAGTTCCCGGGAAATGTCGCCGATCGCTACTACCCGTACCCGTTCCTGATATTTTTCTCCAAAGAAGGCCAGCGTACCCTGCTGTTGGGCCTGTTTGTATTCCATCTGGGCGATATTGAGCCGTTGATCTTTTTTTATGGCTTCATTGACTAATTGCTCGACGCGCTCAAGCTCCCGCTCGTTTAAACCCTGAAAATGGGTAAAATCAAAACGCAGCCGCTCTGGCCCGACCCAGGAACCGGACTGGCGTACATGATCGCCAAGCACACTACGCAGCGCCCACTGTAATAAATGTGTAGCGGTATGATTACGGGCGATATTCTTTCTTCTTTCCCAATCGATTGTTGCCTCGACCGTGTCGCCAACCTGGATAAAACCCTGGGCCACTTTGCCGCTTGAGATTAAGGTCTGCTCAATCTTCTTTGTATCCAAAACTTCTATCTGGGCGTGCGCGTTTTTGATTACGCCGCTATCCCCGACCTGTCCACCGGACTCGCCATAGAAAGGCGCGGGTTCTAAAACAAATTTAATTACGTCACCAACCTCGGCCTTTTCTACCGGCCGTTCATCCTTAAAGAGCATTACTATCTTAGCGCTCGCCGCCGGGTGAGCCTCACCGACAAAGGTCGTGGCCTTGAGCTCGTGTTTACTCACCAGCGTATCGACAAATACAGCCGTATCTATACCGCTGGTTTTACGCGAACTTTTACGCTGTGATTCCAACTCTAAATTAAAGCCCGGCTCATCAAATTCAAACCCGCGGGAGATCAGCAAAATCTCGAGCATCTTCAAAGGCAGGCCATAGGTATCGTATAATTTAAACGCCTCTTCGCCCGGCAATCTTTTTTCACCCCGGCTTTTCAGCGCGGTTAAAACCTGATCGGCATATTGCATCGCTTTTTCCAAGGTGGTCTGAAAACGCCGTTCCTCGGCCAGCACCACCTGGGCAATTTCTTCCCTTTTCTTTTCCAGCTCCGGATAGGCTAAGCACATTACCTTTACCACCGCCGGGACTAATTTATAAAGATAGGGCTTCTCAATGTTTAAACCGCGGCCATGCCAGACCGCCCGGCGAATTAGTTTACGCACGACATAACCACGCTCATCGTTGGAAGGTACGACTCCGTCGGCAATCGCAAAGGTAACCGCCCGGATATGGTCAGCGATGGCATTGCGCGCGTTATACTGCGGCGCAGTCAATGTTTTCTTAAGCGGGCTCAAATGGATAATTTCGGCAGTAATCGGTTTAAAAATATCGATTTCAAAGTTGGTGGTTACCCCTTGGAGCACCGCCGCCATACGCTCCAGACCCATCCCGGTGTCAATATTTTTGTTGGCCAGCGGGAATAAATTATTTTCACCACGGCGGTTGAATTGTGTGAAGACCAGATTCCAGAATTCGACAAAACGGCCACAGCCGCAGGAAGGGTTGCATTCCGGGCTCTTGCAGCCGACCTGTTTACCCTGGTCAAAAAAGATTTCCGAACAAGGTCCGCAGGGGCCGTCCGGGCCAACCTCCGGCGCGTTGGCCGGCCAAAAATTATCCTTGGCGCCAAATTTACAGATCCGCTGCGCCGGGATTCCGATCTTATCCCGCCAAATGGCGTAGGCCTCATCGTCATCACGATAGACCGACACCCACAGCCGCTCCTTATCGAGTTTAAGCTCTTTAGTAATAAATTCCCAGGCGTACTCAATCGCTTCTTTCTTGAAATAGTCGCCGAAAGAAAAGTTACCCAGCATTTCAAAAAAAGTATGATGATAGCTGGTTTTGCCCACATTATCCAAGTCGCCAGTACGCAGGCATTTTTGGCAGGTGCTGCGGCGAGAAAACTGCGCGGGCTTAACCAGGAACTGCTGCTTAAATTGGGTCATCCCGGCGCTGGTAAAAAGCAGCGTCGGGTCATCCTTGGGAACCAATGTATCGCTGGGATAAATTTTGTGCCCCTTAGAAGCAAAAAAACGTAAAAATTTCTCTCTTAATTCGTCGCTGGACAAAAAAGCCACCTCATTCTTCAAGCGCCTGCATAATTGCCTCTGACGAAAATCCCCGCCGGCGCAGATAATCATATATCCGGCGTTTTGCCTTTAAAGGCGCAAGTCCCCGATACTTCTTGCGCCGACTAAGCGCTAAACCTTTCGCCGCCGCACCCTCGTCATATGTTTGCGCGCATTCCTGGAGAGCCGCATCAATCAGCTCCTTGTCCACTCCCTTTTGCCGTAACTGGTATCGTAAGAGCGTTTTTCCCTGCGGCCGGGTCCGCAGCCGTTCTTGTATCCACACCCGAGCAAATTCGGCATCATTAATATAGTTAAGCTCGCCAAGGTAAGTTATCGTCTCGGCGATTACCGGCTGTGTAAATCCTTTTTTCTCTAACCGGCGGCGTAACTCGGCGCTACTCCTTTGGCGGTAGCTCAGCAATTTAAAGGCGTAGTCTTTAGCCTTGGTATATTCGCGCTCGGGCTGCATCGGGGCGTCTATGGCAATTCTTTGACTACGGTAAATCCTCTATCGGTAAGAACAGCTGCCGGACCTTGGGTGGCCGCAATTACCGATTCGTAGTCACTAACATTTTTTGTGCGACGGTGATTAATTGAAGTAACCACATCTCCGGGTATTAAACCGGCGGCATAGGCCGGGCTCTTCGCCTCAACGTTAGTAACAACTACGCCCTCTTGTTCGCTAATGCGATATTGACGCGCCAGTTCCTCGGAAATATCGCTCACTTCCAAACCCCGCCAGGTCTTTACCGACACTGCTGTAGCGGAGGCAATATCCTGGGGGCGCTCGCCGACCTTTACGCTTAAGACAATGGTTTTTCTCTCGCGTACGATTTCTACCGCGACCACTTCTCCCACTTCGGTCTTGCCAGACAGGCGCAGAACAGTGCGCATATCCTTCACCGGCATACCGGCAAATTTTTTGATTACATCGCCTTCTTGAAAGCCGGCTTGTTCGGCCGGGCTACTGGAGAGCACCTTCAATACCAGCGCGCCCTGCTGATCAGCGATACCAAAATGATCGGCCAACTGTTCATCAAGGTCTTGAATACTTACACCCAGCCATCCGTAATGCACTTTTTTTCCGGCAATCAGCCGCTCGACGATATCCTTGGCGTTATTGACCGGAATGGCAAAACCTATTCCGATATTTCCGCCGCTGGGAGAAAAAATGGCTACGTTAATTCCGATCACCTCGCCGTTGATATTCACCAAAGGCCCGCCGCTGTTTCCGGGATTAATCGCGGCATCGGTCTGAATCAGGTCAATATAACTGCGCTGATCAAAGGCCTGGGCCAGCGAGCGGCTCAGGGCGCTGACAATACCTACGGTCACGGTGGGCTCGGCGCTACCGACGATATAGCCATAAGGGTTGCCAATAGCTATCGCCCACTGGCCAATTTCTACCTGCTCGGAATTACCTAATTTCGCTACCGGGAGTTCATTGGCCTCAATTTTTACCACCGCTAAATCCGAACGTTCATCACTGCCTTTAATTTCGGCGTTGAACTTCCGGCCATCGGCCAGGGTCACCGTAATTTTATCGGCACCCTCAATGACATGTTGATTGGTGAGAATATAGCCTTGGGCATCAATAATAAATCCCGAACCTAACCCGCGCTGCTTATATTCCCGTTCCGGGGCATAGCCAAAAAACTCGCGAAAGAATTCCTCGGCATAGTTGTCTCCGTAGTTCGCAGAGGAGCCGCTTAAGCCGACGCGTTCGGTATGTTCCGTGCTGATACTTACTACCGCCGGGCCAACCTGCTTGGCCACACTGACAAAGCTCTCTTGCAAGCTCACCGCGTCAGTTCCCGCTAAGCCTTTATGCTCGGCAGCCAGTAAAAATCCGCCCACTAAACCCGTGACTAAAGCGATGATCCAATAACGTTGGTTGTGCTTAACCAGGACTGTTCGCCTCCCCACATTATACCGGAGTTTTCTCTCGCAGATTGCTTTCTATTTCTTTGAGAATTTTGGGATTATCATCCAAAAAATGCCGGGCATTCTCTCTTCCTTGCCCAAGCTTCTCCTCGCCAAACAATAACCAGCTCCCAGATTTCTGCAGGACATTCTGCTCCAAGGCCAAATCTAACACGCAGCCGGAGTTGGAAATGCCGGCGTCAAAATAAATATCAAATTCGGCCTGGCGAAAAGGCGGGGCAACTTTGTTTTTAACCACCTTGGCGCGCACCCGATTGCCAATCACAACCTCACCTTCTTTGATTTGCGTCAAACGGCGCAAATCCAGGCGTACCGAGCAGTAAAACTTGAGCGCCCGGCCGCCGGGGGTAGTTTCGGGGTTACCAAACATCACCCCGATTTTTTCGCGGATCTGATTGATAAAAACCACACAGGTTTTAGATTTGCTGATTGCCGCGGTGAGTTTGCGCAGCGCCTGTGACATCAACCGTGCCTGCAGGCCCATATGCGAATCGCCCATGTCCCCTTCAATTTCGGCGCGCGGTACCAGCGCCGCTACCGAATCAATGCCGACGATATCCACGGCATTGCTGCGCACCAGGGTTTCGGCAATTTCCAAGGCCTGTTCACCGGTATCGGGCTGGGAAATCAGCAATTCGTCCAAATTTACCCCGATTTTTTTGGCATAGGTATAGTCAAAGGCATGCTCGGCATCGATAAAGGCGGCTACGCCACCACTTTTTTGGGCTTCTCGCATTGCCGTTAAGGTCAGGGTAGTCTTACCGCTGGCCTCCGGCCCAAATATTTCCACAATTCTGCCCCGCGGCAGGCCCCCGATTCCTAAAGCCAAGTCTACGGATAAGGCCCCGGTAGAAATTACCGCCACATCCACCTTTATATTCTGCCCCAGGCGCATGATTGAACCCTTGCCAAACTGTTTTTCAATCTGGCTTAAGGCCAGCTCCAGGGCCTTTGATTTCGCCTCCTGCAGCTGCTCTTTTTTCTTCTGTTCGACCATAAAATCCTCCTTTAGTGCTCACTATTAGATGCTAATATATAACTTATATACACTCGTTTAAGATAAAAAATTATACATCGTTATCGCTCGTTTGTAAAGCCTTTTTTGTCATAAAGGCCTCTTTTCGCCTTAGGTGCTTAGTGCTGACCAATATATTTTACCCTTGCTATTTCCCCACTTTTAGGTTTATAATAAAGGTTACCCACCTTGAAGGAGCAACTACCATGCAGGCAGAGATCATTTCTATCGGTACCGAACTACTCTTAGGCAAAATCGTCAATACCAACGCCCCTTACCTCAGCAAGGCCTTAGCCAGCCTGGGAATCAATGTTTATTACCAGACTACAGTTGGCGATAACACTGAACGGCTATATTTGGCTTTTAAAAGAGGCTTGCACCGCTCGCATATCGTGATTACTACGGGCGGATTAGGCCCGACAGTCGATGACCTAACCCTGGAGGCCATCGCTCAGGTCCTCAAAAAGAAACTCATCCTTAACCAGCAGATACTTAAAGAAATCCGCGAACATTTCCAGAAAAGGCATATCGTGATGCCCCGGGAAAATATCCGCCAGGCCCTGCTTCCGGAAGGTGCCCGGCTGATTAAAAATGAACTGGGAACCGCCCCCGGGCTGATTATCCCCTTGGAGAAAAAGGTGCTCATTGCCCTGCCGGGAGTACCGTCAGAGATGGAGCCAATGGTTAAACACGATGTCATTGCCTACTTGAAGAAGCATTTTTCCGGCAACTGGGTCATTTTCTCCCGTAAAATTAAAACCTGCGGGCTTTCCGAATCCCAGGTCAACCAAAAAGTAAAGGATATCCTCGCCCTTAAACCCCCGCTAACCGTAGGCATTTACGCGCATACCGGCAGTGTCGACTTAGACATCACCGCTAGGGCCCAGAGCGTCGCCCAGGCCCAAAAGATGATTGATAAAGTCGCTCAGCAAATCCAACATCGGCTCAAAGATTATATTTACGGTAAAGACGAGCAAACCCTGGAAGAGGTGGTCGGCGAGGCCCTCAAAAAAACCAAAAAGACAATTGCCGTGGCCGAATCCTGCACCGGCGGGTTAGTTTCGAAACGGCTGACCAATATTGGCGGCAGTTCACGCTATTTCCCCTTAGGCATCGTCGCCTACAGCAACAAAGAAAAACAGGCGCTATTACGCATTCCCGTAGAAATCTTAAAAAAACATGGCGCGGTGAGTAAAGAAACAGCAACGTTAATGGCCCAAAATATTCAAAGTATTGCCGGGACCGATTTAGGCCTGGCGGTCACCGGGATTGCCGGCCCAACCGGCGGCACACCGGAAAAACCCCTCGGTCTGGTCTTTATCGCGCTTTCTACTTCACGTAAAACCCAGTGTGAACAGTTTCATTTCTACGGCGACCGTACCCGGGTCCGCCAACGCGCCTCGCAGGCGGCACTGGACATGCTGCGCAAATATTTACTCCTTTAGCTAACCAAAAAAAACTACCGTGGAAACCACACGCAGTTTTATTGCCCTGGAAATCTCCAACCCCATTCAAAAAGAATTAGCGCGCCTGCAGCAAGAACTCCAAACCGCCAACGCCGATATCAAATGGGTCAAACCGACAAGGATTCATCTGACCCTCAAGTTCCTGGGCGATGTCAGTCCGCAATTACTCACTGAAGTCAAAACCGTAATCTCCGGCCTCGGCTTAGAGACTCCGGCTTTCGAAATCGGCATTGAACGCCTGGGCGCCTTTCCGACCAGCGAACATCCGCGGGTAATTTGGGTAGGAATTGGGCAAGGAAAAGAATGCTCACAACGATTGGCAAAAAACTTAGAAGAAAAGTTGCAGCAGTTAGGATTTATTCCCGAAAAAAAGCCCTTCCAACCACATCTTACCCTGGGCCGCGTGCGCTCAAACCACAACCGCGCCCAATGCACTGAGCTGTTACGCAACTTAAGCGTTGCGCCGATAGCGATGCGCGCCGACAAGCTCGTCCTTTTCAAAAGCACCCTTACTCCCGACGGAGCGATCTACGAACCGCTCCACGAAGTAAAACTGCCTTAACCCATCCGCAAGAACACCCGCGTCACTATTTGTAAGACGATATTAGTATAGCCGGCGGCCAACAGATCATCCCCCATTATACCCAAGGCCCCGGGCAGCTTCTCCATTTTATTAACCGGGAAGACCTTAGCCGCATCCAAGGCACGGAAGATCACAAATCCTACCGCGATCAACGTATTGTCAACCGGAACCGCCCAAAAGGCCAAAAAGATTCCCGCCGCCTCATCAATCACAATCTGCGCGGCGTCTTTGCGGGCGAAAAGTTTCTCCGCCGGGGCGCAAACTAAAAACCCCGCTAACGTAATAACCAAAAGCGCGGCGGTATGAACGAAAAAATTGCCCTGGCACAAAAGATAAAGGACGAGCGCCCCTAACGAGCCGGCGGTGCCAGGAATAAAAGGGACATACCCGAGATAACCGAAGCTGGCGATAAACTTAATGATGTTTTTCATGGACGGTAAAGAGGTGCCTTCCGTAAGCAACGAGGTAGGAAATCCCGGAAATGAGCGTCATCACCACGGTGACCAGCATCAGATAAAATGCCGAACGTTTAAACCAGATTTCCCAAACCGGGTTCCAGATGTCATGTTCCGATTCCCGGATGATCAGAAAAATTAAAATCGTGATAATCGTGAGCATCTGCGATACTATTTTCTGTTTGCCGGCCATTTCCGCGGCAAACACTTTGCCGCGCGTAGCGGCAATAATCCGCAGTCCGGTAATTACAAATTCCCGAAAAATAACGACGATCACCATCCAGCCGGGAATAATTTTCAATTCGACAAAGGCCAAAAACGCGGCTAGGATCAATATTTTATCGGCAATCGGGTCCATTAACCGGCCGAAATCATTTTCCAGATGTTTTTGGCGGGCAATCCGGCCGTCGATGAGGTCAGTCAGACACGCCAGGACAAAAGTAAAGAAGGCCGCGTATTTTGCCGCCACACCCCGGCAGAATAGAAAAAACATAAAGATAAACGCCAGGAAAATCCGCGAAAGGGTAATTTTATT
>JAZDHS010000017.1:0-2672 GCA_043805735.1 Candidatus Omnitrophota bacterium
GCCTCTTCTCCTTTAACTCATTTTCCGCTTGAGCTTCTGCTTTAGGACGCGCGGGATTGACATTAAGGACGCGCCCCATGAATTCCTTGCCATTAAAAGCGGCTATCGCAGCGAGCGCCTGTTGTTCATCAGGCATCTGGACAAAACCAAACCCTCTTGACTTAGGCGCCTTTTTCTCCTTCCGCGTCACGATCACAACGGAGGCAACATTCCCAAAACCCTCAAAGAGCTTTTTTATATCGCCCTCATTGGTGTCAAACGACAAATTACCAACAAAAATATCCATTTTGATCTATCCGGTTTTATTTTCCCTTTGTATTTAAAATTTCTTTACACTTTAAACATACTATTAATCTTTTTCTTTTTTCATTTATAATCGTAAATATTGCTACCAAATAATTATGTTGCAATTTCTCTCCGCATCTCATACAGCTATTCATTTTAATTACTCCTTTTCTACCCCTTACAAACTCACAACTCGCAACTAATTCTCCGGCACCTTGAATAACCTCCGGATAGGTGAAAAAAAATAGGGCTCGGCATTGATAATGCCGGGCCCCTTCAACTTTGCTTTAGGATTGGTTCTCCTTCGATTGCACTTTAGGATCTTCGAAGAATCATGAGCGCAGTCGAATGAGAAGGATGGTGGGGCTACAACTTGACGACGTTGGTCGCCTGTTCGCCTTTAGGGCCTTGTTCGATTTCAAATTCGACTTGCTGGCCTTCAGCTAAAGACTTAAATCCGTCACCCTGAATAGACGAATGATGCACAAACACATCCTTGCCATTCTCGGGCGTGATAAATCCATAACCTTTTTGATCGCTGAACCACTTTACAACACCTTTTGCCATTGTTTGCTACCTCCTTTTCGCAAAATTATAGTAAACCCAGTTAGAAATCTTATCACCTTTACCCCGTTAGAAACATACAATAACGTTTATGTAGGTTTCTTACGGGGTTTACCTGCTAGATTCTACAACCTCTAACGGGGCAAACAATGACATTGACAAAAAACCGCAAAGTTAGTTATCCTGCACCTTGCGGCCTTAGACTTCTAATCTTTTAACTATGGTATTATACTACCGTAATTTTTTTATTAGTCAATAATAATAAAATAATAAAAGACTAACAAAATCTCTTCTTTTAACGGCCTTCGTTCTTACGCTTTGAATAGCATTCTTTGCAGTATATCGGACGGTCAGCCCTGGGTTTAAAAGGGACTTCGCATTCTTTTTTACATTCTGTGCAAATCGCCTTGTGCATCTCCCGTGGAGCTCCGCCGAATCCTTCGCCGCCTTGATATCCCATGTTACCTCCCTTTTTAGTTTATTGAAGCCTGCCCTTGGACCGCGCCGGCCTGTATGTTTTTTTTTGCCAGTTTTTTTTGTAGCTTTTCTTCTCTTTTCTTTTTCTGTGCCAATTCTTTCTGATACTTTTTATATGAATAATTATCTTTTGCCAACATATCCTCCTTTTATCTTGGCCAATCCCGCATGGCGACACCCTTAATTTTCATCCGGCTAAAATTATATCATAAAATCGTTAAATTTTGTCAAAAGAAAAATCATCCTTCGCGCAGGTAGCGGCGGGCGTCCCCGGAAAGCTCGGCGATCAACTCCTTCACCGAAACGATCTTCTTGATGCGGTACGCATTGCTGCCGCACATGGCAAAACCTTTGTCCATATCTCCGCGGTAGGCATTAATAAGCGCTTTGGCAATGCAGTAGTTGACCTTGCGAGGATCGCAGGTAACCAGGCACTGATAGGCACAGTCAAAATTGATGCGCTCGCCCGTCAAGATCTTCTTAATGAACTCATTACGAATCACCCTGCCGGGCATTCCCACAGGGCTGTTGATGATCACGATATCGTCGAGGCCGCAGGAAAGATATGCATCCTTGTATTTAGGGGAAGCATCGCACTCATTGGTGCAGACGAAACGGGTCGCCATCTGCACGCCACTGGCGCCCAGCCTGATCACCCGGGCGATATCCTTGCCATCGAATATGCCGCCGGCCGCGATCACCGGGATGCTCGTTCCTTCAGCCGCAAATTCAGCAGCCACTGCCAGTACATCCTTAAGGATAGTATCCAAATTAAAATGCGCCGGGTCCTCGAGTTCTTCCCGACTGTATCCTAAATGCCCTCCAGCCAGAGGCCCTTCCACAATGATGGCATCCGGCAGGCGCTTATACCTTCTCTGCCAGGTGCTGCAGATAATCTTCGCCGCCCGGCCCGAGGAAACGATAGGGATAAGCTTGGTCACCGAATTTTTTACCAGCGACGGCAGCTTCAACGGCAATCCGGCTCCGGAAATGATCACATCCACGGACTCTTTCTGCGTCACATCGACCATCGCTTCATAATCAGTCAAGGCGCACATCAAGTTCACGCCGAAGGGCTTTTTCGTTTTAGCACGGGTTTCCCAGATGATATCTCCTAAGGCCGCGCAGGAACGGGCCCCAAAATTCTCTCCCGCCGTGCCCTCCTCACCCAAGCCCACCGCCGCGATCACCCCTAAGCCGCCTTCATTGGATACCGCCGAAGCCAACGAAGATGCCGACACGCGCACCCCCATCCCGCCCTGGATGATCGGAATTTCAATGCGCAGCCCGCCAATTACCAAATCCTTGAATTCCTTATTCACGCGCGCCCCTTATTTGACTACGCC
>JAZDHS010000018.1:0-40607 GCA_043805735.1 Candidatus Omnitrophota bacterium
AGCACAAACAGCGCCGTCGCTAAGGCATCGGCGGTAGTGCAATCACCAGCCAAAACAGTAACGCTTGCCGGAATGTTGGAGCAAGGGTAGCCGGTTTTAGGATTAATAATATGGCTAAAACGTGTTCCGTTGGCCTCAAAGTACCTTTGGTAATCCCCGGATGTGGTTACGGCCTGGTTTTCCAATTCTAGCACGGTGAGGATGGCATTTTTTTCTCGCGGGTTCTGCACGGCCACGCGCCAGCGCGAATCCTTATTCCGCCGTCCCAGCGCGTAAATGTCTCCCCCGGCGTTGACGAGGGCATTCTTTATCCCGGCGTCTTGAAGTATCGCCACCGCGCGGTCGACCGCATATCCCGCGCCAATGCCCCCCATGGTCAGGTTCATCCCTGGGCGGGCAAAAGATACATTGTTCTCTAACTTGTTAATATTAATCTGCTGATATCCAACCAATTCCAGGGTTTCCAGTATCTTTTCCTGGGGCGGGATATTTCCTTTAAACTGCGCGCTAAAACCCCAAAGTTCTAATAAGGGCCCTACGGTGATGTCAAAGGCGCCGTTAGAAAGTTCCGAGAATTCACGCGAGCGTTCCAGTAAGGCAATAGTCTCTTCGCCGACACTTACCGGATGAATGCCAGCGGAGGTATTAATTTGGCTGATCTCGCTTTCGGGAATGTGCCGGCTGAAAATATTTTCTACTCTTTTGATTTCGGCAAAGGCCTGATCAATCGCCTTGCGAATCACCTCGCGCGGCTTATCGTCGTCGGAAACAGTGATTTCCACGCTGGTGCCCAGAGCCAGTTGTGTTGACTGGACTGGAGCTGGACCGGCGCACCCCGCTAATATCAACCCGATAATTAAAAAAACTAACCCGGTTTTCATGCGCTAATACTCAAATACTATTGCACCCATGCTGTATCCGCCTCCGATAGCGGTAAGCCCGACTTTATCGCCGCGCTTTAAGCGAATGCCATCAACTTCGCCACGAGCCGCCTTGTCCAGGCAGATCGCCACTGAAGCCCCGGATGGATTTCCCATCAGGTCAATAATGCCCAAAACCTTTTTCTCAGGCACTCCCAGACGTTCAATCAGGCCCTCGGTAATTCTGCGGTTGGCCTGGTGCGGGATAATCAGGTTCAAATCATTGAGCGAATAGGTGCTTTTTTGCAGGGCGTTCAGGAGTCCGTCGGCCATACCGTTTACCGCCCGGCGTAATACCTTGGGTCCTCCCGGCATATGTAAACTGGTGCGGGGAATAAACTCCTGCCCATTATGCGTAATAATGTTTTTGGGATCCTGGCCATCGGCATTAAGCAATTCGAAATGATCGGTGAACCCGGAACTTAAATAGGGAGAGCTGGATATACCGCCTTTATCGCAAGCTTGTACAACCGCCGCACCCGCTCCGTCGGCGAAGAGTACAGCCGTAGTGGGATCGCCGTAATCGGTAATCCGGGAGAGCGTCTCCGAAGAAACAACAAGGATATTCTTGTACATTTCGGCCCTGGCCAGGGCATAGGCCATCGCTAAACCGTAAATAAATCCGGCGCAGGCTACATTTAGCGGAAAGCCTCCGGCTGTATCAGCGCCAATAAAATGGCCTATTGAGCAGGCTAAATTAGGAATGTCTTTTGCCGGCGTAAAACTGGTCGCGATGATAAATTCAATATCCTTGGCGCTGATACCGGAGGCGGCGATTGCCCTGCGGGCGGCTTCAGCGCCCATGCCTTCCGTGTCTTCATCCTCTACAAAGTAGCGGGTTTTAATCCCCGTAACCTTTTCCACCCATTGCGAAAAAGGCATTGCCGCCCTTTCAGCGTCAAAATTGCGCACCAGCTGTTCGATTTCTTCGTTGGTCACCCGTCTTTTTGGCAGATATGAGCCGGTGCCGATAATTCTTATACCTTTAGCCATGTTCTCACGCTTTCTTGAGCGTAACGTTATGCTCATTGACGTGAACTACTTTGGGCTTAAGCGTTCGCGCCGAGCGCTCCGGAATCAAGCAATAGGAAATAATAAACACCCGCTGACCGGGTTTACCTAAGTGCGCCGCTGGGCCGTAAAGACAAATTATCCCTGAGCCTGGTTTTTCCGCAATCACATATGTTTCGAAACGCACTCCGGTCTCAAAATTGAGCACCTGCACCTTTTCGTTCGGTATAATATCGGCCAGTTTCATCAGTTTAGCGTCAATGCCAATACTGCCTTCATATTCTAATTTTGTCTGTGTAATAGTTGCTTTCTGAATTTTTGATTTGTACATTTCCCGTAACATATAACCCACCTTTACAAAAGAGAGGAAATTGTTTTCTTGATATCCAGTTCCGAGCGCGCTCCCACCAGTTGTGAACTAACCTCACCGTCCTTAAAAAATAAAATCGTCGGGAGGCTCAATATCTGATATTTGGAAGCGGAAAGATGATTTTCGTCAACATTGATCTTGCAAACCTTAACTTTTCCGCTGAATTCTACGGCCAGTTCATCCAGGACTTTACCGATCATCTGACAGGACCCGCACCAGGGCGCCCAAAAATCGGCCAGCACTAACTGGCTGGACCCAAGGACTTCTTGCTCAAAGTCTTGGTCGCTAACATGAACAATACTCACGGATTTAACCCTCCTTTTCCGAGTTTGAAATATTAAAATAGTTTACACTCTGGTTCGTAAAAAGTCAATGCTTGTTTGCCCAGAGGGGCAGGCCTTCACCATTCCTTATTAGTGAAGGGCCTAAGCCCAAAGGGCCTATGGCAAGTCAGCATTATTTGCCAAGACTGCCTGGCCAAAACAAATACTGCTATCATTGTGCGCAAATTGCCTATTGGAAAACACCGTAAAACCGTCTTCAGCAAGCGCTTCCTTCAAGGTTTTAAAAAATACCTTATTCTGGAAGATGCTTCCGGCAATAACAATGTCTTTAATCTTTTCACTGCGCCCAATTCTTTCCGAGAGCTGCCGGATAATTTCAATTAGCGTATTATAAAATACAGCGGAAATAATCGATTTAGAAGTATTATTACGCAGGTCTTCAACAATGTAATGAAACGTCGGCCCGAGTTGGATTAAGGATACGTCTTTATTATTTTGTAGCTCAAACTCGTAAAACCGGTTGGCCACATGGGATGAACGGTTAATAATCCTTTCTAAATCCGCCGCCCCCTGTCCTTCAAACTCGGCCTTATCGCGTACACCGATTAAAGCCGCGACGGCGTCAAATATAGCCGTAGCGCAGGAGCCGCAAGGTGCCGGTTTCTTGATTTCCTCGATTAGCGCTTGCCACTCGGAGTGAGTTTTTTTACGGACAAATTCAATCGGTAAATCGATAAACCCTTCGCCGAAAGCGCGGTAAAGAAAAACCGCGGCTTGTTGCCAGGATTCTAAGGGGCGGTTATTTGCGTCCGCGATGTTCACCGGCTGAAAGTAGGCCCGGCGCTTAAAACCGTTAAGGTCGCCGACAAAAAAATCGCCTCCCCAAAATGTACTGTCATCTCCGTATTCGGCGTTGTCCAATATGACGGCCAGGACTTTACCGTCGATTTTATTTTCAGCGATACAGCTGGCGATGTGGGCCTGGTGATGTTGTATTGCGTAGAGTTTGGCTGTTGCTGACTGGGCGCTCGCCTCCTGGGCGAATCGGGAAGTCTCGTATTCGGGGTAGAGATCATGAGCAATAACGCGCGGAGTAATTTTCAATTCCCGCTTAATCCGATCAACCTCGCGCTGGTAAAAAAGTGAGAAAGATTCACCCTGGAGTTTAAACAGCTCATTAATTACGTAGCCGTGATTCTTTTTGGTCAGGCAGATGCCCGACCATTCCTTCGTTCCGCAGGCTAAAATTTCTTTTTTAAACGGGTATTCGATAGTGAACATGGCTGGCCTTTATCTCTTTGTACTTTTTTATCGCCTTCTTGAGCATTTCTTTCGCGCCTTTATAGTCAACGTTCTTCACGGCGGCGTCTAAGTTAAACCATTGCGCGGCGGCAATTTCACTTTTCTGGATCGTCAGTTTTTCTTTAGCGTCGGCCTCCAGCACAAAGAAAAAAACGGTTTTGAAAATAAGCTCTCCTTTTAGCTGAAAGAAATAGTTGGTTCGGCCGATTCGGCACAAAATTGCCACATTTTTCAGGCCGACCTCTTCGCGTACCTCGCGTAGCGTGGCGTCCTGCGATTGTTCCCCAGGTTCAATATGACCCTTGGGCCAGGTCCAATGGCCGTAGAGGTCTTTAATTAATAAGACATTAATTTCTTTGCCGGTTTTTCTAAAGATTATCCCGCCAGCAGAAAATTCACGTTTAGCCATGTTTTCTTTTTTTGTTAACCTCTACTAAGAATCCTTGGAGCGTCAAGGTGTTGGCCACATCGACTTTTTCCAGCCATCCCCGCCTGGCTACTGCTACTCCCAGCGGCATAAAATCCAGATGCTCGATTTGATGTGTATCGGTAGAAATCGCCACTTTCACCCCGCGCTCCTTTGCCAAGTGGCAATTGGTGTCAATAAGATCAAGCCGGTCAGGGAAAGAGCTGATTTCCATGAATGTGCCACTGCGTCCGGCCGCGTCCAGGACTTGAGCCATATCAAGTTCGTAAGGTGGACGTTGTCCGATTAAACGGCCTGAGGGGTGGGCGATGGTCGTTACCAAGGGATGGTTTATTGCCGCGAGCATCCTTTTGGTAATCTGCTCCCGGGGCTGCTTAAAGCCGGAGTGAATTGCGGCAACGACAACATCCAATTCCTTTAATATTGAGTCGGGATAATCTAAGCTGCCGTCCGATTTGATGTCGACTTCGCTGCCGGTTAAAATCTGAAAGTTTTTTAGTCTTTTGTTGTAGGTATGGATAAAATCAATCTGCCGTTTAAGCCGCTCAATGCTTAAGCCGTTAGCTATTTTAATCGACTGCGAATGGTCACAGATAGCAATATAGCGATAGCCTTTTCTTTGCGCCTGCTTAGCTAGATCTTCAATGCGGACGTTGCCATCGCTCCAATTGGAATGCACGTGCACATCGCCGCGGATATCTTTAAGTTCCACTAGGGTGGGTAGGGTATTATCTAAACTAGCCTCGATTTCACCCCGGTCTTCCCGGAGCTCCGGCTCGATATAGGCTAATCCGAGTTTTTTATACATCTCCTGTTCGGTCTTTCCGGCGAGCCGTAATTTGTGTTTGAATAGCCCGTATTCATTGATTTTGAGGCCGGCCCTAATTGCCAATTGGCGCAATTTAATATTATGTTCTTTTGAGCCGGTAAAATAGAGCAGCGCCGCGCCGAAGCTTTTTGGTGGGACTACGCGTACGTCTACCTGAATGCCCTCTTTGGTGCGAACGCTGGCTTTGGTTTCTCCCTTTGCCTGAACCGTGGCCACCGGTGGCAATCCGGTAAAAACTGCCATTACCTTAGATGGTTGACCGGAAGTAATTAAAATATCGATATCGCGCACAGTATCTTTTTTACGGCGCAAAGAGCCGGCGAGCTGGATTTCCCGGACTACTTTTAGTTTTTTTAAAGGGATGATAAAACTCTCGGCTACTGCGATAGCCTGGTTTAAGCTCATGCGTTGCTGCGCTTTTTTAATCAGTTCAATGCCCTGGAGAATATTTTCTTCGGTCTTTTGCTTTATGCCCGGCAGCGCACTGAGCTTGTGTTCACGGGCCGCCTTTTCGAGGTCTTTAATATTTTTGACATTGAGTTTATCGTAGAGTAATTTAGCGGTTTTTGGGCCAACCCCTGGAATGGCCATTAACAGCGTTAAGCCTTCGGGGATGCTGTCTTTGAGTTCTTCGTAAAAGGTGAGCCTACCGGTTGCCAGCATCTCTTTGATTTTTTCGTCCAAGTCTTTACCGATCCCGGGGATTTCCTGCAGCCGGCCTTCTTTAGCGATTTCGGCAACATCTTTTTCCAGTGCCGCGATATTTTGCGCCGCCTTTTGGTAGGCGCGGATACGGAAGGTATTTTCGCCTTGGATTTCCAATATCTCGGCAATCTGCCGGAATATCTCCGCGATATCTTGGTTATTCATTTTGGCGACAATTTCTTGACCAGTTCGGCGACCCGCTGTCCAAGTTGCTTGCACTGTTTACTGGCTCGGGTGTCCGGCGCGCCGATAGCCACCGGGCCATAGTGGTCTCCGCTATGGGTTCCTTGTATGACCATTCCGTGAATGAGCATGGCGTTGATGATATCCAGTATCGTAGTTTCATTACCGCCGCCGATATTTGCCGAAGAAGAAAATGCGCCCCCAACCTTCCCCGCGAGGCTGCCGTGAAACTCCACGCTTTCGTCGAGCAGCTGCTTCAGTTGATAAGCCATACTGCCGTAATAAGTCGGCGATCCGATAATAATACCGTCGGCCTTAAGCAGCTCTTTGGCCTGTACTTCCTGTACCGACTTTAGCTCTACGTCTATCCCGGGAGCCTTAGCCCCTTCAGCGACAAACTCAGCCATCTTTTTGGTATTGCCGCCTTGCGAATAATAAATTATCAATATCTTCATCTTATCCTCCTTGAATTTCCTTAATCATTTCCGATACATGCAGCGCTAAGGCCGGAGCGGCGGTCAGACCGGGGGAATCAATACCGATGAGATTAATTAACCCGGGAAGGCCTCTTTTAACCTCGTGGACCACGATAAAGTCGCGAAAATCTTGATGCGGGCCTTGCAACTTAGGGCGAATCCCGGCCGTATCCGCGGTCAAATCCGCGCTGGTAACAAAAGGTAAAATCCGCTCTGCCGACTGCGCGAAATGTTCTTTATACGATTCGTCAACTCGGTAATCGGCGTTTTCTCGCGCGATATAACGGGCGTCGGGCCCCAGGCGTAAGCCGCCGCCCAAATCTGGGGTGGCATGAATTCCCAAAGATACTCGTTCGGCATCAGGAAGCGGATAAATCAAATGTTCGATCATCCGGCTTTTTTGCGCGGAAACGCGAAAATACTGCCCCTTACAATAATAGAGCGTGTAGCCGGCCTGCTGGACATCGATCCCGGCCAGCGCAGCAACGCGGTCACTGTCTAATCCGGCGCAGTTTACTACCAGACGCGAAAAGAAAGAAAACCGTGTTTTATCGGCATCAGAAACGGTGACCACAAAACCGTTGCCCTGCTTTGCTAATTCGATTACCTCGGCATTAAAGGCGAACTCTACCCCGTTTTCCTTGGCCTGGGTATAAAAATAGCGCATTAGATTATGCGTATCCACGATACCGGTATCCGGTGAATAGAGCGCGGCTTCGGCACGAATATTCGGTTCCAGCCCGGCTATTTCTTGTTGTGAAAGTATCCGCAGGCCATCGACGCCATTTTGCCGGCCGTTAGCTAAGAGCTTTTCTAAGCCGGCAATTTCACTTTTTTCGCTGGCAACGACTAATTTGCCTAATTTTTTATAGGTAATGCCGTAGGTGCTGCAGATCTGGTAAAGCAGGCGTAAACCTTGAACGCATAACTTTGCCTTGAGAGAATTCTCCGGGTAGTAGATGCCGGCATGAATAACTTCACTGTTACGGCTCGATGTTTCCTGGCCAAAAGCGGGCTGTTTTTCGATTGCGTAGATAGTCTTCTCGCGCGAGCCAATCGTGGCGCCTATCGCCAAACCGACTATGCCTGCTCCGATTATGGTAATGTCGACCTGTTCCATAAATTTAACTTTAGAACTTTTGTCTGGCCTTGAATGCCTGGAGGTTAAAATCGGCAGGGATGATATACGACTTTTCCGTCAGTCGCGCCGAAAGGATTCTGTTAAGATTGAATGTTCTCATGTCATTACGCAAATGGCAATAGGCGATAATTCTTCCTAAGTCAAAATGGTAAATGTCGATTTGCCTTGGTTGCTGCTGGTATTCAATGTCCATGGTCTTTTGTTTAGCCAACCCCTCGCGCAAAACAGCTTCAACCGAAGGGCATTCCCGCCAACGTACGGGAATAGTTTCCAGAAACGCGCCCTGGTAATGCAATAAGTGGCCGCGCGCACGGCCATATTCATATACCTGGCGGGTAATGTAAACATCGTGCTGGCAATAATGTTTTAATTTATCAATCTCGCCATCACGAAAATACTTCAGGGCGTCCAGGCCAGAGCCGGCCTTTTCAATTTTGAGCGTGGCCTTGGCAATGTTATTGAGGCTCAGGCGAAAACCCAAACTCGCGTTAATTTCTTCCAATATATCCAAGGTGCTCAGGCGGCGTAAATCTAAATCCAGATATGGCTGTAAAACGGGATAATCAAAATTCTTGATATTAAAGCCGATAATTAACGCTGCGCGCTCTAGGTAGGGCCCAAGCTGGGTAAGTTCGTTTTCGGAAAAGACTTTAAACTCGTCATCCTGATAGGAATATATCCCGACAACCGATATGCCCAGTTGTCCTAAGTTATTCCTTCCTACTTCATCGAAACTTCTCTGAGTCTCTAAATCGAGAACTATTTTATCGTTTTTTTCCGGCATGCTTTGCGACTATGCGATGACCTTAAATACCGTATCGTTCTGACGCACCGGGCCCTGGAGTTTTACGCCCACCTGGGTACCGGCCGCGGATTGTTGAACTATCAGATGTTCAATTTGCATAGAATCGACGGTCTGCGTCAAGTCAGTGGTATTTCCTTTGATCCGGATTGTATCACCGATTTGCAGGGTGCCCTGCTCGATTTTGATAATGCCTACGCCGATATGGTTAAAATAATGCGCAATCACGCCTACCTTTTCCTCTTTCATATCTACCTCTCCTTTCCAACCTGAATCTGTTGAGCGTAGCTGGCCTCAATAGTCTTGATCAGGTGCGTAAGAACTTCGTTTACGGGCGTAGCAATTCCCAACTCTTTACCTTGGCGTACGATGGCCCCGTTGATAAAATCAATTTCGGTCTGGCGGCGGTGCAGAATGTCTTGCAGCATTGAACAAAAGTTAGCGCAACTTAAGCGGCAGACCGATTCTACCTTTTGGATCGGGTCGTCATAGGTAAGTTTAATCCGCTTTTTTTTGGCCACGCGTACGGCCTCGGAAACCGCCGCGCGCAGCAGTTCTTTAGCGAAAGGGTATTCCAGGAGCGTACCGTTGGGCAGCCGGGTAATTGCGGAAAGGGCGTTAATCCCGGCGTTAATTACCAGTTTTGACCAAACCAGAGAGTGGATATCCCTGCAGGTGCGTGTCGCAATTCCCGACTTATTCAAAAGCTCTAAGATTGCCCGGCCCTGGCCTAAAGGGTCTTTATTGACCCGGCCAATAATCGTCTCTCCCTCACCGGCATGGCGAACGCAACCGGGCTCAATATAGGTTGCGGCCTGGGAGGTCACGCCGGCCAGGACGCGCTCTTCACCGACTAAATCATTTAAGACCTGAATATTGCCTAAGCCGTTTTGCAGCGTAACGACAAACGTATTTTCTTTTAAGAGGGTATTGACCGATTTCTTCAGCGCCTCTTCCGTATCCTGCGATTTTACGCAGACAAAAACTGCATCCGCCGTGCCGACTTCCTGAGCTTGCGTTGAGCTGTTAACTCTGGCCTCAATTTTAGACAGGCCCTCAACGCAAATGCCGCTTTTACGGATTTTCTGCGTGCGCTCAGTACTTTTATCCAAGAGCCAAACCTCATGTTTGGCGCGCGCGAAAAATGCGGCAAATAATGTTCCCATTGCCCCTGGTCCGATAATGACTACTTTCATGCCTGTCTCCGCTTAAATAGTCGAGTCCCGATAGTGTTACGCTTGTTTATCGATACGCTCTGAGACATAACGGTTAAGGTTGAATCGGTCGAAGTCACTAATGCCGGTAAATTCGATCCCGGTATCAAAAGCTGAAGCGGAATCGGAGTCCTTGCCTTTTTTCTGCCAGACCACTCTTCCCAGGGCGCGAATCGGATCCTTCATATCCGGAACAACTATCTCTAATTGCAGCGGGGTATCGCTAACCAGCTCTTCGGATAGTCCAACACAGAGTCCGCCGGCGCTGAGATCTTTGGAAAATGCCCCTACCTCCCCGGGATTACCAATGATGGTATACTTAACCTCAACCGAAGTCTTCAGGCGGACGTACTTGCGACGTTCCTGAAAGTCTTTCTTGGGCTGCATTCACCACCTCCAATAGGTCTGCTATAATTCTTAAATTTTGCGCTACTGCGAATAGGGTTGAAACTCAAACGGTGCAACGGTGTAACTCCAAATTTTTTGATTGCCAGGAGATGTTCCGGCGTTCCGTACCCGCGATTGCGCTCAAATCCATAGTGTGGATATACCCTTGCGTAATGAGACATTAGCTCGTCTCTGGCTACTTTCGCGACAATAGACGCGCAGGCAATCGAAAGGCAACGGTTATCTCCGGCAACGATGCTTTGATAAGCGTAGCCAAAGCGGATATTATTAAATATTCCATCGATAAGTACGTATTCCGGAGTTACGCTTAGGCGCGCCAGCGCCTTTTTCATCGCCAGGATTGTCGCCAGATAGATATTGCTATTGTCAATTTCTCTGTTTTCGACTATGCCAATACCGATATAGGCCTTGCTCAGGATTTCCTGGAAGGCCCGCTCACGGTGGGCCGCAGTTAAGAGTTTTGAATCGCGAATCCCAAGATCAAACTTCTTCTTTTTCAGGATCACTGCCGCCGCAACCACTGGACCGGCCAAAGGCCCGCGGCCAGCCTCATCTACACCAGCGAAGATGAAACATTTTTTTGGCAAGAGGCGGTGTTCGAAGCGCTGCAGATTAAGATTGTTCTGTTTCCAGTTTTTCCTCAATCTTAGACTTCTTTCCCTTAGTCTCTTTGAGGTAATAGAGCTTGGCCCGGCGAACCTTACCTTTGCGGATGACCTGGATTTTTTCGATCAGCGGTGAGTGCAAAAGAAATAAACGCTCAACACCTTCGCCATAGGAAACTTTGCGCACGGTAAAGGAGGCCCGGGCGCCGCTGCCTTGTTTACCGATGACGATGCCTTCAAAGGCCTGAATGCGTACTTTCTCCTCTTCCTTGATTTTGACGTTGACACGAACGGTATCCCCGGGTGAAAATACCGGGATATCTTTTTTAAGATGTTCTGCTTCAACAAGGTTGATCTGCTTCATGTGGTTAAACTCCTTCCTTCTCTGGTCAGTAAATCTGGTCTTTGTTTTTTGGTTATTTTTAAGGCCATTGTTTTGCGCCAATGTTCGATCTGCCGGTGGTTTCCCGACAAAAGCACGGGTGGTACCTTCATCCGGCGGAATTCCGCTGGCCGGGTATAGTGCGGATATTCCAAGAGCCCTTGGCTAAAGGACTCAAATTTGACCGAGGCCTCTTTTCCTAATACACCGGGAACAAGCCTGGTGATGGCATCAACCAGAACCATCGCCGGTATTTCTCCGCCGGTTAAAACATAGTCGCCGATGGATATTTCGTCGGTAGCGAGCTTTTGGCGGACGCGCTCGTCAATACCTTCATAGTGGGCGCAGATTAGAATTAAATGCGCACAACGGGAGTACCTTTGCGCCAGTTGTTGCGTTAGCCTTTTTCCCCGCGGTGATAGTAAGATAATCCGCGGTTTCTTTCTCTTTAAACCGGAGGTAATTTTTTCGACGGCCCTAAAAACCGGTTCCGGCCGAAACACCATTCCCGGGCCGCCTCCGAAAGGGCGATCGTCAACTTTACGGTGCGCATCTAGAGTATAGTCTCTGAGGTCGTGAAGATGTAGATCTAAAAGCTGCTTTTCCTGCGCGCGTTTGAGTATTGATTCACTCAGCACCGGCGCAAACATTTTGGGGAAAATTGTAATTATATCAACGCGCAAAATTAGATAATCCCTTGTTTTTTCAAAACCGCTTTAATCGTAGCCGAGGGCTGGGCGCCCACCGAGAGCCATTTCTCGGCCTTGGTTTTATCGAAACTAATAAAAGGCGGATTTTTGCTGGGGTCGTAATAACCAAGCTTATCAATTTCGCGGCTGTCCCGGCCGGCTTTTTTCTCGCAAACAATAATACGCGAATGCGGTTTCTTCTTCGTCCCTAATCTTTTCAGGCGAATTACCAATGACATTTTACTCTCCTATCCTAAAAAGGATAGACCCAGCATCCCTTTAAGCTGGGGTCTTATCCTATTCTTTTTCCCGCCAGATCCGTGCGCCTAAGCGGGTAAGCTTTTCTTCTATTCTTTCGTATCCTCTGTCTAAGTGATACACACGGGAAATATCGGTTCTTCCTTTTGCCACCAAAGCGGCTAAGACTAAGGCTGCGGAGGCGCGTAAATCCGAAGCCATTACCGGGGCACCGCTGAGTTGGCGTACCCCTTTGATGATGGCGCTGGGGCCCTCTTTCATAATCTGCGCGCCCATTCTATTGAGTTCGCTAATATGCATAAAACGGTCAGGATAAATTTTTTCGGTGATCACGCTGATGCCAGGGCAGATGCACATCAAAGACATCATCTGGGCCTGTAAATCGGTAGGAAAACCCGGGAATGGCAAAGTGGTAATATCGACCGGACGCAGCGATCCCGTCGATTTCACCTGAATTGCGTTTGGTAAATGCTTAATCTGCACTCCGGCCTCGCGAAGTTTATCAATTAGCGCCCCTAAATGCGGTATCCGCGCGCCTTTCACCGTAACCGCGCCCTTAGTAATGGCCGCGGCGAGTAAATAGGTTCCGGCCTCAATGCGGTCATCGATAATCCGATGTTCGGCGCCGTGCAGTTTTTTTACTCCTTCCACTTCCAAGGTATGCGTGGATTGGCCCTTAATCTTTGCCCCCATTTTAGTGAGAAAATCAATCAGGTCGGACACCTCCGGTTCACAAGCCGCGTTTTCAATAATGGTCTTGCCGGGCGTAAGCGCCGCGGTCATTAAAATATTGTCCGTAGCTAGGACCGATGAGCCAAATGGGCCGCCTAAATAAATTCGTCCGCCGCGTAACTTTTTTCCGTCAGCCAAGACATAGCCGTGTTCAATTTTAATCTTCGCCCCTAATTCGCGCAGGCCCTTTAAATGCAAGTCAATCGGACGCGGCCCAATAACGCAACCTCCGGGAAGCGAAACCTGGGCCCGCCCCTTGGCCGCCAAAAGTGGCCCGAGCACACAAATGGAAGCGCGCATCGTGCTGACCAGCTTATAGGGGGCAGTATATCCTTCGTATTTTCCGGGATGAATAATTACCCGGTCGTCTTCGACGAGCACTTTTACGCCCATGCTGCGCAGAATTTTAATCAGCGTGTGCACATCGCGTAACGCCGGCACATTAGAGATTACGCTCGTTTCTTCACTAAGTAAGGTTGCGGCCAGAATAGGCAGCGCCGCGTTTTTGGAACCGCTTACTTCTACCGAACCGCGTAATTTCTTCCCGCCTTCGATTACCAGTTTGTCCATTAGGCGAACCTTTTCCGGGCAATAATTACTCTATCTCTACCGGTGTAATCCTTGATTAGCGATAGGCCGCTAAACTCTGCGCATTGCTCAAATATTGCTGTTACCGCCGGCCCTTGAGCATCAGCGATTTCCAAGGCTAGAATTCCTCCCGCCAGCAAATACCCAGGCGCTTCGGGAATAATCCGCCGATAATAATCCAGGCCATCAGTACCGGCTTCTAACGCCAAGCGTGGTTCATGTTGCACCTCCCTGGGAAGGCTCTCAAGATCAGCGGTTGAAATGTACGGTGGATTACTTACAATTAGCGAAAAGAAGTGCGCTTTCCTGAATGCAGAAAATAAGTCACTTTTTACGATGTCAATGTCCACTCCGAGTGAACGGGCATTCTCTTGAGTTAATTGTAGAGCATAATCGCAAATATCGCAAGCAAAAATATGGGCCTCACTTACATTGCAGGCCAGGCTAATGGCAATAGCGCCGCAACCCGTGCCAACATCCAGCACATTGGCGGTTTCATATTTATTGAGCCAGCGTTCCTCTAATAAAGTGCTCACCAGGACCTCGGTTTCCGGACGGGGCACGAATACGCCGGGTGAAGTCTTGAACTCCCGGCCCATAAATTCAGCCGAACCGATAACGTACTGTAAAGGCAGGCCTTCAGCGCGTAATTTTAACGACTGCCAAAAACTCTGCTCTTGCTCTGGCGCCACCTCGTGATTATCCAGGTAAATTTCAAAACGCGGGTGCTGAATAATTTTGGAAAGGCAAATTGCCGATTCAAAGTTAGCGTTTTTGATCCCGGCTCGCAATAAATAACGCGAACCAAAACTGATTAATTCGACTGCATGTGCCATTGTTCCATCTTTTTATTCTTTTCTTCTTCGAGCAGCGCGTTAGTGATTTCGTCTAACTCGCCATTGAGGATGGCTTCCAGCCGGTGCAGTGTCAGGCCGATGCGATGGTCGGTCACCCGGCGATCGGGAAAATTGTAAGTACGGATTTTTTCGCTACGGTCGCCCGTACCTACCTGCAGTTTACGCTCTCGACTAATTTTAGAGGCTTGTTCGCTTTGCATTTTATCTAAAAGACGCGCGCGCAAGACACGCATCGCCTTGATTTTATTCTTTAATTGTGAGCGTTCATCCTGGCAGGTGACCACGACCCCCGTCGGGATATGGGTTATTCTTACCGCGGAGTCGGTGGTATTGACCCCCTGGCCGCCGTGGCCCGCAGAGCGATAGACATCTACGCGCACGTCTTTAAGGTCAATTTTTACTTCCACCTCTTGGGGTTCGGCAAGCACTGCGACCGAAACCGCCGAGGTGTGAATTCGCCCTGAGGCCTCAGTGGCCGGCACTCGTTGGACGCGGTGTACACCGCTTTCAAATTTCAGCCGGCGAAAGGCATCCCGGCCCTCGATTGAAAAAATAATTTCCTTAAAGCCGCCAATTTCTGTAGAGTGGGAATCCATCACCTCAAACTTCCAGTTGTATCGGGATGCATACTTTGTATACATGCGGTATAAGTCGGCGACAAATAGCGCCGCCTCTTCTCCGCCGGTGCCGGCCCGGATTTCGATAATAACGTTGCTATGGACTTGGCCATCTTCAGCCAAGAGCATCTGCTCTAATTCGGCTTCCAGGGCCAACTTCCTCACCCGCAGTTCCGCTAATTCCTGGGTGGCTAATTCCAGAAAATCCTTTTCCTGCTGGTGTTCCTGCGCCCCTAACATTGCCTCGACCTTAGTGATTTCCTTAACTACCAGCTTGTATTCCCGGTTTTTCTTAATAATTTCTCCGGTATCGGCAAATTCTTTGGCGCATTTGGCATAAAGGGCTTTATCCTGCAGGGTTTCAGCCGAGGCTAAAAGCTTTTCCAGTTCCTGGTAACGCTCTTCGATCTTATCCAGACGTTTGTGCATCAGGGTTTAAGTGTTCCGGTATTATTTGCCTTTATTATATTTTCTTCTAAATTTTTCCACGCGGCCGGCTGAGTCCATCAGCTTTGATTTACCGGTAAAAAAAGGATGGCATTTCGAGCAAATGTCGATGCGGATATTCGGTTTCGTAGAACGGGTATGAATTACTTCTCCGCAGGCACAGGTCACCGTGGTTTCTTTGTATTCGGGATGGATATTCGCTTTCATTTATTACTCCTTCTTAAAGCAGGTTTAATTTGTCTAACGACATTAAAAACTCGGCGTTGGTTTTACATTTTTGCAGTTTGGCAATCAGTATTTCCATCGCCTCCACTGAACTGAGCTCATTGAGGGCTTTTCTCATCAGCCAGACTTTCTTGAGTTCCTCGGGGTCTAAAAGCAATTCTTCACGCCGGGTATTGGAGCGTTTGATATCGATGGCCGGGTAGATGCGGCGTTGGAAAAGGTTGCGGTCCAGCTGCAATTCCATATTGCCGGTACCCTTAAATTCTTCAAAAATTACTTCATCCATCCGGCTTCCGGTATCGATTAATGCCGTGGCAATAATCGTTAACGAGCCGCCTTCTTCCACGCAGCGGGCCGCGCCAAAGAAACGCTTGGGTTTATGCAGGGCGCTGGAATCTACTCCACCGGTGAGAATTTTACCGCTATGCGGGGCAATGGTATTATAAGCGCGCGCGAGTCTAGTGATGCTGTCCAAGAGGATGACCACGTCTTTTTTATGCTCGACTAATCGTTTTGCTTTTTCCAGCACGATTTCGGCGACCTGAATATGCCGTTCCGCCGGCTCATCAAAAGTTGAGCTGATTACTTCCGCCTTTACCGAGCGGGCCATATCGGTTACCTCTTCCGGGCGTTCATCGATAAGCAGGATTATCGGGATGGTATCGGGGAAGTTTTTAGTGATGCCATTGGCCACTTTTTGTAAGAGCACCGTTTTGCCGCTATAAGGAGGAGCGACAATCAGCGCCCTTTGGCCTTTTCCTAAAGGCGTGACTAAATCCATAATCCGCGTCGAAACCTCCATGGGATCAGTTTCCAGAAGGTAACGTTCTTTAGGATAAAGCGGGGTGAGGTTATCAAAAAGGATTTTATCTTTAGCCTCATCGGGATTCTCAAAGTTTACCGCCTCGACTTTCAGCATCGCGAAATACTTTTCTCCCTCTTTAGGCGGACGGATTTGGCCGCTGACAATGTCACCGGTGCGCAGCGCGAACTTGCGAATCTGTGAAGGCGAAATATAAATATCGTCCGGGCAGGGTAAGTAATTATAATTAGGAGAGCGTAAGAAGCCGAATCCGTCCTGGAGAACCTCTAAGACGCCCTCACCGAATATATTGCCCTCTTTCTGGGCCTGGGCCTGCAAGATTTTAAAAATCATATCCTGCTTCTTCAGTCCGCTAAAGCCGTTAACCTTCAGCTCCTTAGCTACCTTAGAAAGATCGGACATGGTCATGTTTTTTAAATTTACTAAATCCATTCCTGCCTCCTTAATTTCGCTTGTGCGCCAGCGCGCCTAAGAGTTCCCTGACTTGCTTATTTGTATCTGCGATTGTTCCGTTATTTTCGATAACATAATCAGCTAAGCGAATTTTATTATTTAGCGGCAGCTGGCTCTTGATTCTATTGGTAATCACTGCGCGCTTGAGCCCGCGCAGTTTACGGCAGCGTTGAATCAAACGCAAGCGGCTAGTCTTTACCACGATCACGATATCGACCTTTTTATGCAAGCCCGTTTCAATGAGCAGTGGCGCATCGATTACAACCAGGCTCTTTCCCAAGCCCCGGGCTGCTTGCAGTTCTTTTTGCAGGCACGCTAAAATTACCGGGTGGGTCAGCCGGGTGAGCGCCTTTAGTTGCCGAGGATTGGCAAACGCTAAAGCACCCAGTTTTTTACGGTCAATCCGGCCTTTGAAGAGTATTGCCTGGCCAAACTTAGCGATCAGCCTCTTATACAGCGCTTGCCCGGGCCGGATCAGCCGGTGGTAGACTTGGTCGGCATCAATTATATAGGCGCCGCGGCGTTTAAAGAGGCCGGCGATTGTAGTTTTACCGCAACAGGGTTCCCCGGTTAGGCCGATGACCTGAGTTTTTTTGCCTTCGCTCTTATTCATGCACAGCGCGTTTATAGAGTTCAATATATTTACGCGCTGAGGCGCCCCAGGAAAAATCAGCTTCCATAGCGCGGCGCATCAGTGCCTGCCATTTCTTTTTCTGGCTGTAAACTTCGAGCGCCCGTTCAATAGCGCTCCACATTTCCTCTTCGGTAAAATGCTCAAAGACAAAGCCGTTGCCTGAGTCATTGTAGGCATTGTAGTCAACAATAGTGTCGGCTAAGCCCCCGGTTTTACGCACAATCGGAATCGTACCGTATTTAAGCGAAATCAGTTGTCCCAGGCCGCAGGGCTCATAATATGAGGGCATCAAAAACATGTCACTGCCGGCATAGATTTTTTTAGCCAGGGTGGCATCAAAGCGCAAATGAATAGCAATATTGGGATATTTCTTTTTGATAATCTCGTGCATCAGCGCATGGTACTTTTCATCGCCGGTTCCCAGGAGCACAAATTGCATTTTTGATTTCACCATTTTGCCCAGGGCAGAAATAATTAGTTCAATGCCTTTCTGCTGAGCGAGCCGGGTGATTACGCCGATTAACGGCACATTCTTTTGCGCCGGTAAACCGACTAATCTTTGCAGGTCTTCTTTATTGGCCGCTTTTTTCTCCGGGTTATCGGGGCTGAATTTCTCGGCGATTTCGCTATCTGTGGACGGGTCCCAGATTGAATAATCGATGCCGTTAATAATCCCGAACAGGTCATTGCCCCTTTCACGCAAGACCCCTTCCAGGCCACAACCAAATTCGGCGTCCTGAATTTCTTTGGCATAGGTCGGGCTGACCGTGGTAATAAAGCGGGAAAATACCAACGCTCCTTTGAGCAGGCTGATTTTTCCGTAGAACTCCAGCTCATGCATATTAAACAGTTCCCAACCCAAGCCCGTAGCCTCCATCTTTTCCGCCGGAAACAAGCCCTGGTAGGCCAGGTTATGAATCGTAAAAACTGTTTTTGTGCGGGCGTAAAAAGGATTGTCTTTAAGTAAGGTATTTAAATATATCGGGATTAGCGCGGTTTGCCAGTCATTACAGTGGATAATATCCGGCCGGAATTTCTTTTCCTCAAGCAAATAAAGCAGTTTTTGGCAGAAAAAACCAAAGCGCTCTAAATTATCCGGGTAGTCGCCTTGGCTTTCGCCGTAGAGACCGGCGCGGTCAAAGTAACGCGGATTGTCAATCAGCAGGACCTCAATCGCCTTGCCCATTTTCGCCGAGGGCCCTGAGGTTTTCACCGAGCGGTATTTTGGCAGAGCTACTTTTACCTGGCAGCCTTCTTTTTCTAATGCCAAAGGCAGCGCTCCGGCTACATCAGCCAGCCCGCCGGTCTTGGCAAAGGGCACTACTTCACTTGAGCAAAATAAAATTTTCATTTCATCTCCATCCAGTTTTTTCCGGTTTTTACGGACACCTTTATTGGAACCGATAGTTTAAAGGCATGCTCCATCTTTTCCACAACCAGCATCTTCATCTCTTCAAGCTCAGCGGTAGGTACGTTAAAAACCAGTTCGTCGTGTACCTGCAAGAGCATTGTTGCCGCTAGTTGTTGGGCCTCTAGCTCCCGGTGAATTTCAATCATTGCCTTTTTGATTAAGTCACTGGCCGAGCCCTGCACCGGCGTATTTATTGCCGTTCTTTGCGCGAACTGGCGCACGCTTTCATTCTTACTTAAGATCTCAGGGATATAACGGCGGCGTTTTAACAGCGTTGAAACATATCCGTCTTTTTCGGCCTTTTTAATCTGGGCCTCAATATATTTTTTTACTCCCGGATAGCGCTTAAAATAAGCGTCAATAAATTCCTGGGCCTGGTTTTGGGCGATGCCTAAATCCTTGGCTAAGCCAAAGGCGCTCATCCCGTAAATAATTCCGAAATTAACCGTTTTAGCCTGAGCCCTCTTTTGTTCATCTACCGCTTCGGGCTTAACGCCAAAAATTAAAGATGCGGTATAAGCATGGATATCAGCATCTTTTTTAAACGCCTCGCTGAGGCTTTTGTCTGCCGAAAGGTGCGCTAAGATGCGCAGTTCTATTTGGGAGTAATCGGCTGACAAAAGCACTGCTGAGCCGCTATTGGCAATAAAGGCCTTGCGTATTTTTTTGCCTAAGGCGGTTTTAATCGGGATATTTTGCAGGTTGGGTTGGCTGGATGAAAGCCGGCCCGTAGCGGTTGCCGCCTGATTAAACGAAGTATGGATTTTGCCGGTTCGCGGGTTGAGTAATTTCATTAACCCATCAACATAAGTCGATTTTAACTTGGATACTTCGCGGAATTCTAATAGCGACGTAGCGATCGGATGGGCTCTGGCCAAGCGGATGAGTACCTCAGTATCAGTAGAAAGCCCGGTCTTGGTGCGCTTTACCGGCGGTAGCCTTAATTTTTCAAATAAAATAACCCCCAGTTGTTTAGGGGAATTAATGTTGAATTCCTCCCCCGCCATCGCGAAGATATCTTTAGTCAAAATCTTCAAGGTATGCTCAAATTCGTTGTAGAGGTGGAGCAGGTAATCTTTATCGAGGGCAATGCCGTTTTGTTCCATCTGCGCGAGTACATTACTTAAGGGTAGATCAATATTTTCCAGTAGAGACAATAAATCAGCCTTACGCAGCTTCGCCTGCAATGTTTCTCCCAGGGCCAAAATAGCGTCAGCCTTTTGCGCGAGGGCCTGCGCAGTTTCTTTTGCGCTCTGTAAATCTCGCTCGGCTTCAATTTTCCGGTCTAAATAGGCCAAGGCCAGATCATTCAGGCTGAAAGAACTATCAGTTGGGTTGAGTAAATACGCCCCGAGCATCGTATCAAAAGTCAGGCCGCGCAGGATAATACCGTAATTCGCTAAAACAACCTGTGTATATTTTAAGTCATGGCCCCACTTCTTAATGCGTTCATCTTCTAATACCGGTTTGAGCAGCTCCCAGCCAAAATCTTTTAAATCACAATAATAGCTGCTATCCTTTTCCTGGGTAAAAGCGCAGGCCGTGAACGCGCCCCCAATTGTTTCGTCAACGCCGGCCATAAAGTAGAACGCCAGCGGTTTGTTCGCCTGGAGGCCCTTTATAGCCGCTGCGATATCTTTCTTTTCGCTGAGCAGCTTGCAGCTTACGCTGTTTTTTTGCTCCGGGGCTAAATTCTGTAATAGCGATTTGAATTCCAATCCTTTAAACAGGGAAAATAGCGCCGCTTTGTCCGGCTCCACCAACTTCAGCTGTTCTAAGAGTGCCGCGGAATCAAGGAGTTGAAACCGTGCGATATCCTCTACAAGCACGGTCAGTTCCCGGCTCATTTGCGCCTGTTGGGTGAAGGTTTTAATCTTTTCGGCCCGGGACTTGTTTTTAATTTTTTCGACGTTAGCCAGTACCCCGTCTAAAGAACCGTAGGCCTTGACTAACTCGATTGCCGTGGACATTCCGATGCCGGGAACGCCGGGAATATTGTCGCTAGTATCCCCAGCTAAGGCCATGATATCTTTTATTTTTTCCGGTTCAACGCCAAGATTGTGCCTGATCCAGGGCAGATCCAAAATTTCATTTCCCTTATGTGGATTGATTACTTTTACCTGGTCGCTAACCAGTTGTAAAATATCCTTATCTCCGGTCACAATAAAGATTTCAGTTTCGTTTTTCATCGCCTGAGAGATCTTTTTAACCAAAGTCGCAATAACGTCGTCAGCCTCAAAACCCTTCTCCTCAAACACCGCAATGCGATAAGCCTTCAAGACCTCCTTGATTACGGGTAACTGCGCGGCCAGCTCATCGGGCATCGGTTTACGCTGGATTTTGTACTCGCTGAAGCGTTCATGGCGAAAGGTTGGCCCTTTCAGGTCGAAGGTAACACCCAGGTAGTCCGGCTGGTACTGAGCGATTAATTTATTGAGCATACTCACAAAGCCGTATACCGCATTGGTAGGTTGTCCGGATGAGGTAGTTAGGCTGCGGATTGCATAATAAGCCCGGTAGCATAAAGCGCTGCCGTCGAGCAGGATAACTTTACTTTTCAATTTCTGGAGTCCATTTTTATTCTGGGTAATTTATGAAGGGTTAGCGGTAGGAATATGGCTAAATTTGTTCTAACATACCATAAAATAATAGCTTAGTCAAGTAAAATCTTTAAAACGGCACCCGCTTTACCGGCTATTTCTCAGGTGCCGTTTTAGTATCATCTTGCGGAGCCAGCATCTTCTTGGGGTCTTTAAGAATGTTGACGATTATTCCGGGTAGCTGCCAGACATTACCGCGCTTAGGAAAGAATCCGGCCACTCCCAGCTTTTGGGCCTGCAGCCGATTTTCTTCATTAGCTTCGGCAGTAAGAATTACCACGGGAAGCAGTTTGTTGAATGATCTGATGCGGCTTAAGGTCTCTAGTCCGTCGACTTCCGGCATCACAATATCTAAAAATACAATATCCGGATTATCGCTCTTGATCATTTCAATGGCCTCAATGCCGCCGTTAGCCAACAATACCTCATAGCCTTCCGAGCGTAAAAGAAAGGAAATGGGCTCTAAAAAGTCAGGTTGGTCGTCAACTAAAAGTACTTTCGCTTTCTTCATTAACTTTCAGACCTTCTTAGGCAGCAGTTTAAAAACTTTCGCACTTTTGCTTGAGGTTACGGGATAAATAGCCACCGCTTAAGGCGTCAATGGAAGCGGTAAGTTCTTCGAGACGTAAAATAATATCCAGCTTTGCCTGCGGCGTTTGCGGTGGCGAAAGCGCTAATTCCGCCTGCGTCTTACGGCGCTCATAATACAGCCGCGTCACTTCAGTTAGGATATCGTCCCGTAATTGTACCATTAAACGGGTATTGCTGTCAACCAGTCTTAACTGTTCGTTAAAAATGATATCGCCGACATCCCAGGAAAGAGAAAAATTCCAGTCGCGTGGTCCGACAGCAAAACTGCCAAAGTTTGCGCCGGTGCCTCCGGCCTGGACCGTCTTTTCGTAGTCGAGGCTCACATCGGGAAATAAGGCTTTTAAGCGGGCGTCCCGGCGCAGGGCCTTGATTTGATCGGGATGGATGACTTCGGCGTAGCGCAAGGCCGCCTGCTGGATCTCACTGATTGTCGGCTCGTTGTTACTAAGCTGCCGTAAAATCTGTTCACAGTTGGCATCCGATAAAACCTCGGCGCTAACCGGTAGTACGACATCGTGCGCCGGCCGCTTTTTTGTTTCATTATGAACAGCAATGTCCTTTGGCTTTTTTGGCGCGCTTTTAGCGATAAATACGCCTTTATCCGCGCCGGCCGCTAAATGCTCTTCATCTCCACTCAAAGCCAGGCTAGATACGGTCCGGGAAGCCATCCCCTGATATAGCTCGCGCCATCTTTTTGCTTTAGGCTGGAATTCAAAGACACCCAACTCAGTAGCCGCATATATTTTAGCTGTTTCGTGAGCGGAAATAACGATAAAATTAACCTTTGGACTCACTAATCCCTGGCTGGGAAGTTTATTCCAGGAGCCCCCGGCATCGCCGGAGAAAAATACGCCCTGTGTAGTGGCCAGATAGATATTTTTTGTTTTTCTCTGATCAATAGCGATACAGGTAATCAGGTTTTGGCTATCACCCGATTCGTCGGGATTTTCCTCGCCCTGCTCTTCCTGGGCCGAATTTTCTTCATCGTATAACCTGTGGCTGGTGAGAAATAAGCGTTGCCAGGAGTTGGCACGGTCAATTGATTTAAAAAGGCCATAGGCATTGGCAAGGTAAATAGTTTGTGCGGTGTTGGGATGAATGCAGATCGAACGCACCGGAGAATTAGGCAAGCCGCCGTTTCCTTTACTCCACGTTGCGGCGGCGTCATCAGAATAATAAAGGCCAGCGCCGGTACCAATATAAACTCGTTTGGCGTCTAAAGGATCAGCGGCTAGACAATACACATTCTGCGCCGTCGCGCTGGAGCGCGTAAACACGTTTTCCCAGGCTAAGCCTTGATTGTTCGTGGCAAAGAGCCCCTTAGTGGTGGCAATAAAAATCTTTTGCGGATTCCGGGCAGCAAAAGCAATAAAATTAATTTCGGCTTCCTGCGCTCCTAAGGAAAAGATTTCCCGCCAATATTCCCCGCCATTATCGGAAAAGTAGGCCCTTTTTGTTGCTGCCGCGCAGAGGAGTTGATCATTAGCCTGAAAAAAGGCCAACGAGCGAATATTGATATCGCCTATCCCTTCGCTCTGTAATTGCCACAGCGGTTCTGCGGCTAAAGGGCGCACCCCAATAACCGCAACACATAAAAGCATCATCGTTGGCCAGCGAAGCATATATACCCCTTCCTTCCCGCCCTGCTTTCTTAACGCGATTCTGCTGCCTGCAACCTTTTCAGACCCCGACGAGCCGCCTCTGACTCCGGGTTTGTTGTATTCGCTAACTCCTCGTATAAATCCCTGGCTTTCTGCCATTGGGATTGTTTTTCAAAAATCTCCGCGCATTTCAACTGCGCCTTTCTTAGCCAGGCATTGCTTTGCGGAAAAAGATAACAAATTTTCAGGTATTCTTCTAAGGCCCGGTTCAGGTCAGACTGTTCTTCCCAGGATAAGGCAATCGCATAGTGCGCCTGGGCGTTTAATTCATCACTGGAAGAATTAAGGACCAGGCGGTATCCTTCAATTGCTTGGCTAAACTGCCGTTGCTTGAAAAAGATATCGGCCTTCTTTTTTTGAGCAATTCTGGCAATTTCCCAATTGGGAAATTGCCCGCTCACCTGCGTAAATGTTTCCTGGGCTAAATCGCTAAGGTTTTGCGACTCTAAAATATCACCTTTAAGCAATAAAACTTCGGATAGAGTGTCACTCTGCGCAAAACGCGCCTCAAAATTAGACACCGTCTCTAAGGCTAATTCCGGTTTATTGCGCGCGAAAAATACTTTAGCCTGCCAAAACAACGCTTCATCCACCATCTCTCCGGATGGAAAATCGCTTTCGATGCGCTTAAAGGACTTTTCGGCTTCAATATATTCGCCCTTGCGGTAAAAAAATTGCCCCATCCAAAAAAGGGCATCTGCAGCTAAACTCGACTGGGGATACGCCGCGATAAACTTTTTAAATTCTTCAATCGCGTTACCGTGTTGTCCCAGTTGATAAAAACAAAATCCTTTTTGATAGCAGGCGTTCATTTTAAGATCACTATTGGTGGCCTCCGTGGCCACTTTAGTAAATTCTGAATAGGCCTGTTGATACTGGGCATCATTGTAGAGGGCATAGGCTTTTAAGAAAATGGCCTGGTAAATCAGCGGGCTTGAGGGAAAGTTCTTGATTAAGGTATCCAGCCCTTCCTGAGCTTGGGCAAACTTACCTTGGCGAAAATAAAGAGTGGCAATTTGATATAACGCTTGGTCGGCGTACATACTGCCCGGGAAATTACTCACTAACGCGTTAAAGGCTAAAATAGCGCTGTCTAATTCTTCTTTTTTGGCCAGCGTCACCCCCAGTTGATATTGGGCATAGTCGGCGTAATATGAGTCGGCAAAGTCTTTAAGGACGGTATTATAGTATTCTCGCGCCTGCTCGGTATCGCCCTGTTCAAGATAAATATCGCCGATTCTGACTAAGGCCCCGCTTTGCAAAAAGCGCTCCGTGGCTGTTTTTTTCACTTTTTCAAACTGCTCTATTGCCTGCTCATATTTCTTTAAGCGCGCGTAGGTCCAGCCCAGGTTATAGCGCAGGTTGCCAATGATCTCGGGCGATAAATCTTCTCGCTCGAAGATTGCCGACTCATCTGCGGCCTTCTTTGCTTGAGGAGACAGCGTAAACTTTTTTAGCGCCGCTTCATACACTTCTGCTGCTTGAGTGAACTTTTGCAGTTGAAACAAGCTCTGGGCCTGCCAAAAATAGGCGTCATCGAGCCAGGGCGAATAGGGGAATTTTTCTATTATCACGCCGCACATTTCGATCGCCTCTTCGTAATTCTGCAGGGCAAAAAGGCAGCGCGCGCGGCCAAAAATAATCGAATCCTCAAAATTACTCTTAAAATCGGATATTTCGTTGAGCGCATAAAACTCATCAAGCGCGTCCTTGTATTTTTTCATTTTAAAGTTGGCCCAGCCCATGGCATATTTAGCCAACGCGGCAATCTTTACTTTTGGGGCTGTGCTTTCCGCTTTTTTGTATTGATTAAAGGCTTTTTCAAAATTACCTAAAACATAATCGATTTCACCTAAAAAGTAGTAGCCCAAATTCTTATAGCTGGATTCCGGGAATTCAGTTACGAAGGCCTTGAAGGCTTTTTCGGCGCTGGGATAGTTCTCCATTTGATAATAACATTGGGCAATACGCAGCACCGCTTCTTCCTTCAAGGGGTGGGTGGTGAAGGTTTCGGCAAATTCCTGATAAAGTTGCAGGGCTCGCTCAAACTGGTTACGCTTATAGAAACAGGAGGCGCGATAAAAGTAGCATTCAGCAAGAAAATCCGATTGGGCATGCTCATTAATAATTTTCTCAAGCAGCTTTTGCGCGTTATCGTAGTCCTTGGCGGAAAAATAAGCCTGTGCCGTCCAATAAAGGCCGACGGGGTAATCTTTGCTGCCGCCAGGCCCCTTTTGGACAATATTTTTAAACGCATAAATGGCGTCGCTATATTTATTCAAAGCTAGAAAACAGCGGCCGATAAACAGCTGCAGTTGGTCTTTTTCGTCCGGCGGGGCAACCTTACTATATTTTTGGAAGTGTTCCAAGGCAATCTGATAAAATCCGTCGCCAAAGGCCTTTTGGCCTAAAAAGAAGTCTTGGGCTTTTAGGGATTCTTCGGCCCCAAGATCAGCGCTGCTCAAGAGCAGGCAAAAAACGGCCAAAATGATCTTTCGCCCGAGACGATTAGGCACGTAACACCTTCTTTAGGTATAACCCGGTATATGAGTTTTTAGTGGCGGCTAATTGTTCGGGAGTTCCCGTAGCCACAATATAACCGCCGGCATCTCCGCCTTCCGGGCCAAGATCGATAATGTAGTCTGCGCTTTTAATCACTTCCAGGTTGTGCTCGATGACCACCGCCGAATTGCCTAAACTCACTAGCCGTTGCAATACCGCCAGAAGTTTTTCAATGTCGGCAAAATGCAACCCCGTAGTCGGCTCATCCAGTATATAGAGCGTCTTACCGGTGCCTCTTTTAGAAAGCTCCGCCGAAAGTTTCACTCTCTGCGCCTCTCCCCCAGAAAGCGTAGTTGCCGATTGGCCGAGCTGAATATATCCTAAGCCAACATCATTAAGCGTGGAGAGTTTTACCTTGATCCGGGGGATATTCTCAAACAGGTCCAGCGCTTCTTCTACCGTCATGTTGAGTACATCAGCAATGGACTTACCTTTATATTTTACGGTTAAGGTCTGTTCATTGAAGCGCGCGCCTTTACAGGTTTGGCAACTCACATAGACATCGGGCAGAAAATGCATTTCAATCTTTTTAATTCCGTCTCCCTGACAATCCTCGCACCTTCCACCCTTAACGTTAAAGCTAAAACGGCCCGGTTTGTAACCGGCCATCCGCGATTCCGGCAGCTGAGCGAAGATATCGCGAATATGACTAAAGACCCCGATATAAGTCGCCGGGTTGGAACGCGGGGTCCGGCCAATCGGGGATTGATCAACCACAATTACCTTATCAATATGCTCCATTCCGCTAATTTTATCATGATCACCGGGTTTTTCTCTTTGACCGTAAAACTTTTTGGCGAGGCTGCGAAAAAGGATTTCGTCGACTAATGTGCTTTTTCCTGAGCCGGAAACCCCAGTTACGCAGACCAATAAACCTAAGGGAATACGCACGTTAATATTTTTTAGATTGTGCTGCCGGGCCCCGTGGACTTCCAGGAACTTACCTTGAGGTTTTCTTCTCTCTGGAGGCACTTTTATTTTTAATTCACCGCGCAGGTAGCGCGCGGTTAAAGATTCTTTGGATTGCATCAGCGTCTTGAAGTCCCCGGCCACCATGATTTTACCGCCGTGCCGGCCCGCGCCCGGGCCTAAATCAACAATAAAATCGGCGATCCGCATCGTCGCCTCATCGTGCTCGACCACAATTAACGTATTTCCCAAGTCGCGCAGCGCTACTAAGGTATTAAGCAGTTTTTCGTTATCGCGTTGATGTAAACCAATGCTTGGCTCATCTAAGATATAAACTACACCCACTAACCCCGCCCCCACCTGAGTGGCCAGGCGAATCCGCTGCGCCTCTCCTCCGGAAAGCGTACTGCTGCGCCGGTCTAAGGTCAGATAATCCAAACCGACATTAATTAAAAAACCTAAACGTTCTTTAATCGCCTTGAGCGCCTGGTGGGCAATGATTAGTTCGCTCTGATTCAGCTCCAGATGGGTAAAAAAATCCGCGGCCGCGTGGATCGACATTCTCACCGTGTCCCAGATCGATTCACCCTGTATTGTTACGGCCAGGCTTTCTTTCTTTAAACGCGCGCCGCTGCAGTCATGGCAGGATTGCACGCTCATGTATTTATTAATTTCGGACTTTAAATAGTCACTCTCGGTTTGGTGAAAAAGGCGCTCTAAGTGCGGTATTACTCCTTCAAACGGCTTGCCCCAAATTAATTCATCGCAGCCATAAAGAATAGCTTGACGGGTGGCCTTGCTTAATTTTTTAAACGGAATATCAATACTAAAGTCTTGACGCCGGGCTAGCTCTCTAATCAAACCGCGATAATAAAGGATATATCCTCTTCCACCCCTGCGCCAGGGTTCCAGCGCGCCGGCGGCAATCGATTTATTTTTATCCGGTACTACCAGGTCGGGATCGACTTCGATTCTTGTTCCCAGGCCGCTGCAGGCCGGACAAGCCCCGTAGGGGCTATTAAAAGAAAAGTCGCGCGGCTGTAATTCGGCAAAGCTGATGTTGCAATGAACGCAGGCGTAATTTTCGCTAAAGAGCAGATCCTGCCATTGGTTTGCTTTGGTTTGACGGGAAATAACGGTGATGCCACGGCCGACTTTCAATGCGGTTTCTACCGAATCGACCAGCCGGGATTTCTCGGAAGCAGAAACGTTGAGCCGGTCGACCACCACCTCGACAGTATGCGTCTTTTTCTTATCCAGGGCCGGTACGGCATCAATGTCAGATACCTGGTTATCGACCCGCACCCGGACAAAACCTTGTTTGGCCACATCTTGAAAAAGCTGCCGGAACTCTCCTTTGCGGCCGCGGACCAGTGGGCTTAAGATTTGAATTTTGGCCTCTGCGGGCAGCTCAAGAATCTGTTCGACGATATGCTCCGGGCTTTGGCGGGAAATCTCCCGGCCACATTGATAACAATGGACTTTGCCAATGCGGGCGAAAAGCAGCCGCAAATAGTCATAGATTTCAGTTTGCGTGCCTACCGTTGAGCGCGGATTACCCCCGGCCGAGCGCTGTTCGATGGAAATTGCCGGAGAGATGCCTTCAATGTGGTCGACGTCGGGCTTTTGCAGCTGTTCGAGAAACTGGCGGGCGTAAGCGGTAAGGCTTTCGACATAACGGCGCTGCCCTTCAGCGTAAATCGTATCAAAGGCCAGCGAAGACTTTCCCGAACCGCTCAATCCGGTCACCACTATAAGTTTATTACGCGGGATTTTGAGGTGGATATTTTTGAGATTGTGCTCGCGAGCGCCGCGGATAACGATATATTCCTTGACCATAGTCATAAATTATAACAAAAGGTAAGGCCTCTGTAAACAGCTATTTACAGAGGCCTTACTTGAGTAACTCACATCAGTGAAATTGCTTAAGAATCTATCTCTTTTTCTTCTTGCGGCCACCGCGCACCATCTTCGCGCAGGCTACATCACCCTTCTTATCAATGAAGTAGAGATAACCTGATTTCTTCTTGATGCCGGTTTTTGCGACCACCTTGGAGCCACCACCCTTTTTCTTGCCCCGAGCCATCCTTGCCTCGCAGACATTACCCTTCTTGTCCACATAGTAAAGACAGCCTTTCTGTCTCTTGATGCCGACTTTCATCACTTTCTCTGCCATAATTCATTCCACCTCCTCTCATGTCCCAATTTTAACTTTCCCTAAAATTCCCTGTAGTGTTGCTATTGCCGAAAGAAAAGCGAGTATACTTGTTTTTGGATTTGCCGGCGAAGGCAGATTTTCCGTCTTCACCCAAAGCCGGCCAAAGTCACCGGCCACCTCTATTTCGTGGCTGTTGGCGGTAGTATGCGGGTCGGCAATAATCCTGACCCGTGTTTTTTTAGGCCCAATACCGGCCAGGCTTAATAGCGCGCAAACGTTTACATTCTGCGGGAAACCCTTGACGGCTTCGGCCGCCGTGCCTTCAAAAATAACAGTTTCATCTTTAATCGCAGTTACGTCGATATTATGCTCTTTAAGATAAGGGGCACCGGCAAGGCCTTGAGGCGGTTTACGGGTAATCAGGGTAGCATGGGTAATTTTAGAGATAGCCGCAGCCTTAACCGCGTCCAAGCCGCCGATTGCGCCGCTGGGAAGGTAGATCCGGCATTTATTCACTTCCGCCTTTCTAAAAAGCTCTTCGGCATTTTCTAAAATCCCGCCGATACTCATCAACAAAATATCTTTTTTGCGCGCCAGGGCATTACGCGCGATTTCTAATGCGCTTTTTGCCGCGGCCGCTTCAATTATTAAATCACTTTTTTTGATTAGTTCATCCTGATTAACAATGGGCGGGCGTAATACGCACTGGGCTCTTAGCTTCTTTGCCTTTGCGCTATCGATATCCGAGAGGGCCACCAGCCGCGCCTGCCGGCCAAAGCGTTGTTCAATTGCCTCGGCTAATGCCGTGCCAATAGTCCCGCAACCAATAATACCGACTTTCATTTTTTTATTTGCCATAAGTAATTTCCAACATCCGGTCTAATGATCTTTTAGCCCGGATCCTGATCGCTTCGGGAACATTGACCACAAAAACTTCCTGCTCTAGCGAATGGGCAACCCAGCCTAAGGTGGTCAATTTCATATTAGCGCAAACCAGGTGTTCGCTGGGAAGATAGAATTTCTTTTTCGGATTATCTTTCTGCAGTCTAAATAACATTCCGTCTTCGGTGCCGATAATGAAGGCCTGGGACTTCGATTCTTTGGCATAAGTAAACATTCCGGCAGTGCTGCAGATCTGGTCAGCCAGCTTAAGTACTTCGGGCTTGCATTCGGGGTGGGCCAGGAATTCCGCTTCCGGATGTTCAGCCTTGGCCTGCAAGACCTCTTCTTCGGAAAGGCGAATATGCGTTGAGCAAAAACCTTTCCAAAGAATAAGTTCTTTTTCCGGCACTTGCGACTGAACGTAAAGGCCGAGGTTTTCATCCGGCACAAAAATAATCTGTTTATTGGGTAACGAGCGTACGACCTCAATAGCGTTGCTGGACGTACAGGCCACATCGCTCTCCGCCTTTACCTCGGCCGAGGAATTGACATAACAAACGCAAGCGGCGTCGGGATACTGGAGTCTTAAGGCGTGTAGTTTCTGCGGGGTGATCATATCGGCAAGCGGACAGCCGGCTTCTTTGACCGGCAAAAGGACTTTCTTCTGAGGATTAAGGATGCTGGCGCTTTCGGCCATAAAACGCACGCCGCAAAATTCAATCAGGTCGGCGTTGATTTTGGTGGCCGCGCGCGCCAATTGCAGGGAATCGCCGCAAATATCGGCAATCTCTTGGACCTCCGGCCGCTGGTAATTATGGGCCAGGATCACGGCGTTCTTTTTTTTCTTCAGTTGCGCTATTTTCTTTTGCAGCAACTCATGGTAATGCTGGTCGTCAATTTTTTTGGATTGAGACACTATCGTACCTCTTCTACGCCCGGACCGTCACATTATCAATAAGCCGGGTAGCGCCAATAAATACGGCCAAGGCGATCAACACCTTGCCTTTAATTACTGTTACCTTTTCAAGCGTTTGGGCATCGACAATTTTTACGTACTCGATTCGGGCCGAGCGCTGAGATTTGATCATTTTATTTATAGTTTGCGCGATTTCCCGGGGAGATTTATTTCCTGATTCTATCATACCGACGGCGCTTTGTAAAGATTTATATAAAATAATTGCTTCCGCTCTTTCTCCCGTCGAAAGGTAGCGATTACGCGAGCTCATCGCCAGGCCGTCGCTCTCGCGCACGATGGGCAGCACCTTAATCTCAAGCGGCAAGTTAAGATCTTTGACCATTTGCCGGATAATCAGCGCCTGCTGCGCGTCCTTTTGGCCAAAATAAGCCCGCCGCGGCTCGACGATGTTAAAAAGCTTTAAGACCACCGTCGCTACACCGCGAAAATGGCCCGGCCGCGTCACTCCGCAAAGAACTTCACTCAAACCCTCCACGTTAACAAGGCTTTTCGCTTTGTGAGGATACATCGCTTTGGCCTGCGGTAAAAAAACGATATCGGCCTTAGCTTTACACAACAGTTTTTTATCACGGTTAAAGTCGCGGGGATATTTTTTAAAATCTTCACTCGGGCCAAACTGCAAGGGATTAACAAAAACGCTCACCACCAGATAATCATTTTCTCTGCGGGCCGCGCGCATCAGGCTTAAATGTCCATCATGCAGGCAGCCCATCGTTGGCACAAAACCGATAGTCTCACCCTGCCGGCGCGCCTTACGCGCCCACAACTGCATCTTTTTAATACTAGTAATGACCTTCACCCCGCCCTTCCTTTTCCGGCATTGCCAATATAAATATTGCCTTTGCTTAATTTCATCTGCTTTGCTTAAGCCTTTCCGTTAGGCTTTTGTTTAGGAAGGGCGGGGTTCATCGTTTGTTTTTGAATAATTCCGGAGCGATTTCTTTTAAAGGCGCCGTGATGAATTGTCTTTGCCACATCCGGGGATGCGGCAAAGTTAAGTTTTTAGTTTTGATTTTCCGCCGTCCATAAAGGAGAATATCTAGATCGATGGTGCGGGGATAATTTGGGGCGTGCGGGTGAGGCCGGCCAAGTTTTATTTCGATCTGCTGTAGTTTTTTTAGCAAATTTCCGGGGGTGTAAGCGGTTTTTATTTTTACTACGCCGTTAAGGAATAGCGGTTGCGCTGGGCCGCCAACCGGCGCGGTTTCGATTAAGGAAGATATGCCTAAGACCACAATGCCCCGCTCTTTTTTTAATAAAGTCAGGGCGTGGGTAATATTTTGCCGGCGGTTTCCTAAATTTGAACCCAAGGCAATATAAGAAATTTCCATTTTAGAGAATTTGTTTCAATCTCTCTACGGCTTCATTAAGCCGCTCTTCGGGCACGGTCAGCGCAAAGCGCACGAATTGCGCGCCCGATGGGCCAAAGCCGATACCGGGCGTAACGATAATGTTAGCTTGATCCAGCAATAGCCGGGCAAATTTTAAAGAATCACGCTGCCCCTTAGGCAATTTAGCCCAGACGTAAAAGGTAGCTCGCGATAGTTGTACCGGCCAGCCAATCTTCTTTAAGCCGAAATAAAGGGCATCTCTTCTTCTTTGATAAAGCCTGTTTAACGTATCGAGGTGTTGCTTGGGCAAATTCAGGGCCTCTATCCCGGCCAGCTGAATAGCCTGAAAAATCCCGGAATCAATATTCGCCTTTACTTGAGCCAAAGCAGCGATCATTTCTTTATTACCACAGGCCCAACCAATCCTCCAGCCGGTCATATTGTAGGTTTTGGAAAGTGAATAAAACTCCACGGCAATATCCTTTGCCCCTTTTACCTGTAAAATACTGGGTGCGCTGTAGCCATCAAAGGTAATTTCTGAATAGGCCGCGTCTTGAGCAATTAAGATTTTATGTTCTTGGGCAAACTTTACCGCCTCGCTAAAAAAACGCGCATCCGCTGTAGCCGCAGTGGGGTTATTGGGGTAATTCAGAAAAAGTAACTTCGCCTTAGCACGGACCCTGGCCGAAATGGTATTAAATTGGGGCAAGAAGTTATTTTCCTCTGATAACGCCAAATAATAAGGACTGCCGGCGGCAAACAAGGTCGCCGAACGATAAGGCGGATAAGAAGGCTCGGGGATTAAAACTACATCCTTAGGGTTAACTAAGCCCAGCGGTAAATGGGCAAGCCCTTCTTTTGAACCGATTAAAGGCAGAATCTCCGTCGCCGGATCTAAGGAAACTGAAAATCTGTCCTTGAACCATTGCGCTATCGCCTGCCGCAACGCCGGCATACCGGCATCTAAGGCATAGTGATGATTGGCCGGATTAAGGGCGGCTTGATAAAGCTTATCGATAATTTGGCGCGGTGTAGGTTGGTCCGGGTCACCAACGCCTAAATCAATAATATCACGGCCCTCTTCCCTGGCCTTTCTTTTTGCCTGATCGATCGCCGCGAATAAATACGGCGGCAATTGCTGTAATCTTTCCGAACGCTCAATTTTTGGCATTTTTAGCGCTGCCTTGTCTTTTCATATACTCAATTACATTTTGCATGCCGTAAAGCCCCGCCGGCTGTTTGGCCACAAACCTCGCTGCTTCTAAGGCGCCTTGCGCCAAAATATCCCTCGTTTTAGCGTGATGCGTTAGCGTAACGCTATCCTGGGCGCTTTCGAAAAAAATACTGTGGTCCCCGACAATTTCGCCTTCGCGAATAGAATCGATGGGGATCTCCGGGCTTTTGGCGCGGGACTCTTTAATGATTTCAGCCAGCCGTTTGGCCGTGCCGCTGGGGGCATCTTTTTTGTGGACGTGATGGGCCTCGGAAATCCGTACTTCATACTCCTTACCCAAGCCCTGCGCTGCCTCGCGCGCGAGGTGAAATAAAAGATTTACCCCTAAAGACATATTTGGCGAAAAGACAATCGGCAGTTTTGTTGCCGCCCGCTCAATGTCTTGAACCTGTTGATGATTAAAGCCGGTGGTGCCAATGACCATTGCCTTTTTATATTTTAAGGCCAGGACCAGATGTGCCATAGTCGCGGCGGTAGAAGAAAACTCGATCAGCACGTCAACGTCTTTAATAACCTCAGGCTCGGACTGAATACGTACCGACAAACGCGAAACGGCCAGCAGATCAGCGAGGCTTTTACCAATATCGGGGTGCGACTGGGCTTCAATTGCCGCCTTAATTACGAACATCGGATCGGCGCTGGCTAAGGCCGCGATCCTTTGGCCCATTTTTCCGCTACAGCCGCTGATTGCCAAGGTGATCATATTAATTGATAATCCTGCAGGGTTTTTTTCAAGTTCTTTTCATTCACCGGTGAGAGCGGACAAAGCGGTAAACGCAGCTCGGGATCTATCAGCCGCATCATCCCCAACGCTGTTTTTACCGGTATGGGATTGGTTTCGATAAACATCGCCTTGATTAAGGCCAGAAGATAATAAGATACCTCTTGCGCCTTGATTAGTTCGCCCTGTTCAAAATGCCGGACCAATTGCGCCGATTGCGCCGGTACGATATTAGCGACTACGGAAATGACTCCTGCACCACCAATAGCCAGCACCGGAAGCGTCAGCGCGTCATCGCCGGAAATAAGCGTTATCTTATCGCCACAAAGCTTGCGGATCATCGCCATCTGAGTGAGGTTACCGCTGGCTTCCTTTACCGCCACGATATTGCCGATCTCGGCCAACCGGGCCATTGTTTCGGGCTCAATATTAACCGCTGTGCGCGAAGCGATATTATAGAGCACTAGCGGAATATCCACCGCTTCAGCAATCGCCTTAAAATGCCGGTAAAGGCCTTCTTGCGTCGGCTTATTGTAATACGGGGAGATCAACAGCGCCGCATCTGCGCCGGCCTTCTTGGCATGCTTAGTCAAGATAATCGCCTCGGCCGTACTGTTAGAACCGGTTCCGGCAATAACCGGGATGCGGCCCTTGACCGTCTGAATGGTAAATTCAACCACGCGCTCGTGTTCTTCCATCGAAAGCGTGGCTGATTCGCCGGTTGTGCCGCATGGGACAATACCGGAGCTGCCATTTTTAATCTGAAACTCAATGATCTGCTTAAAGCTTTTCTCGTCAACTTTTCCATTCCTAAATGGCGTAACGATCGCAACCAGAGAACCACTAAACATAACAACCTCCCCTTATAATATCCTTAACGCACCCGCAAAGACAATTCTGGCCTCACCCTGCAGATAAACGTCATTAATAACTGCGTTTCCCAATGAAAAATAAACCAGTAGGCATTCCCCGCTTTTTGTATCTACGCGCACCCTGAATTTGGCGCACCCTGATTCCTTATACATATTTAACACTGTGATAATCGCCGCGGCGACGCTGCCCGTGCCGCAAGCCAACGTTTCTTCTTCCACGCCTCTTTCGTAGGTTCTAATGCGGATATGCGTTTTGCTCAATACCTCCACAAAATCAGCATTAGTTCCTTCTGGTAAAAACTCGGAATGATAACGTATTTGCCTGCCCACCGCCGCCACATCGCATTTATCGAGACCACGCACAAAACAAACTACATGCGGCACGCCGGTATTAACATAGCTGACATTATAACTACGCCCGCCTAAGTTTAAGTCAAATTTCAAGTGCAGGTCTTTAGGCGGCGACATTTTTACTTTTATCGCACCGGCCTTTACCTCCGCCTGCAGAATTCCCGCGCGGGTTTCGATACTCATTACGCGTTTTGCTACGATTTTACGGTTAAAGGCGTAAAGGGCAACACAGCGCGAACCATTGCCGCACATATCCACTTCCCGGCCGTCGGGATTAAAGATACGCATTTTAAAGTCGGCCTGGCTTGAGCGCTCCACCACCAACAGCCCATCGGCTCCGACCGATAATTTCCGCTGGCAAAGCGTTTTTGCCAGCGTACTTAAACTACGCCTGTCTGTTGCGGCTTTCTTTTGATAGTGGTCAAGCAGGACAAAATCATTACCCGAGGCTACGACTTTGACGAAATTAAGGTCGTTCATACCAGCGCCTTGGGGATAATCTCCCCGGCAATTAAATCACGGTAAGTCTCCCGTTTCCTCACCAAGCCGAAAGAACGGCCGCTAACCAGAACCTCAGCCGCCCGCGGGCGCGAATTATAGTTACTGGACATCGTAAAGCCGTAGGCCCCCGCGCTCATTACGGCCAATAAGTCCGCGGCGCGCAATTCCGGCATTTGCCTATTCTTACCGAGAAAATCTCCGCTTTCGCAAATCGGACCGACGATATCATATAACAACCGGCGCGCATTCTGATTTCGCCGCGCCAGCGGTAAAATTTCATGGTAGGCGCCATAAAGCGACGGACGGATCAGGTCGTTCATCCCGGCGTCAACAATCGCGAAATTCTTTTGGGGAGTATTCTTAACGTAAACCACTTTAGTCACGAGGATTCCGCTATTGCCGGCAATAAATCTTCCCGGCTCAAGGATAATCTTCAGGCGTGCCTTCTTTAAAAGCGGCAACACCTTACGTGCAAACTGCTGCGCGGTTTGCGGCTGTTCGTCGCGATAGACGATGCCCAACCCCCCGCCGATATTGAGGTAATCCAGGCGCACGCCTTTTTTTCTTAAGCGGCCGATTAAAATCAACATTTTCTTGATCGCCAAAATAAAAGGGTGAGCCTCGATAATTTGTGAACCAATATGGATATGTATGCCGATTAAATTCAGGTGTGAAAAAATCCGCGCGCGCAAAAACACCTCTTCCGCGGTATAGACATCAACCCCAAATTTATTAGTCATCTTACCGGTGGTAATAAAGCTGTGCGTATGCGGGTCAACGTCGGGGTTTACCCGTAAAGAAACATTAGCCTTTTTGTGTAAACGCCTGGCCACGCGGTCAATTAAAGCAAGCTCTGCCAGTGATTCGGCGTTAAAGAAAAGAATCCCGGCCTTAATCGCGGCGGCAATTTCCGACTCGCTTTTTCCCACTCCGGCATAGACGATTTTGTTCGGGCGCACCCCGGCCTTAAGGGCCTTGAATAATTCTCCTCCGGAGACTACGTCCATACCCGCGCCCGCCAACGCCAACACCTTCAACAGCGCGAGATTAGAATTGGCCTTCACCGAAAAGCAAACCAAGGGATCCAGGCTTTTAAAGGCCTGCTTGATCTTGCGGTAGTGCTCGACCAAAGTCCGGCGGCTGTAAACATAGAGCGGCGTGTTGTATTTATTAGCTAACACGCGCACCGCTGTTTCTTCGCAATAAAGCTCGTTGTTCCGATAGCTAAAATGATGCATTAATTTTTAAGTTTCTTTTCCCAATATTTAAGTTGTTGCGTTACATTTTTACTGCTCGTTCCCCCGAAAGAACTTTTACGGTTTACCGAACATTCGGGAGTAAACAGCGCATAAATATCCTGCTCAAAATGCGCCGTAAGCCCTTTCCAGGTTTTAAGCGGAATTTCGGACAGCGATACCTTTTTATTTAATGCCAAGGCGCAGGCCTCACCGACGATTTCGTGGGCCTGGCTAAAGGCCAGACCCTTCTTCACTAAGTATTCAACGATATCCGTGGCATAAAGAAATTCATCCGCGGACAACATAAAAGCTCGGTTATGGTTAATTGCCGCGCTATCAATGACCGCGGATAAAATCTCAAGACACATTGCGCTCTGTTCTAGCGAGCTAAACAGCGCCGGTTTATCCAGCTGCATATCTCTATTATAAGACAGCGGCAGCCCCTTCATCGTCGTTAACAGCGATAGCAGGTTGCCATAGGCCAATCCCGTATAGCCCCTGACCAGCTCTAAGGCATCGGGGTTTTTCTTCTGCGGCATCAGGCTAGAGCCGGTGGAAAAGGCATCGTCTAACTCCAAAAGCGCGAATTCCGGGCTGGCCCAGTTAATTAGATCCTCGGTCAAACGCGAAAGATGCATCGCTAAAATGGCTACACTGGAGAGAATTTCCAGCACAAAGTCGCGGTCAGAAACTGCGTCCATACTGTTGGCCGAGACCTGGCTGAATCCTAATAGCTTGGCCACATAAAATCTATTGATCGGTAGAGATGTTCCGCAAAGCGCCGCCGAACCTAGAGGCAAGACGTCGCATCTTTTATAGGCATCGCTAAGCCTTTGGATATCCCTTTCCAACATCTCCACGTAAGCCAGAAGATGGTGAGCCAATAATACCGGTTGAGCATGTTGCAGATGCGTAAAACCGGGTATAATTACCTGGCTTTGCCTTTTGGCAAAGCTAACCAGTGTCTGCTGCAGTTTTTTAGCATGCCAAGACAACTGTTTAATCGCGTCTTTGGCATACATCCTGACGTCGGTGGCTACCTGGTCATTTCTGCTTCTGGCTGTATGCAGTTTTTCCGCGGTCTTACCGATTTTTTTCAGCAGCAGACTTTGAATATTGCTATGGATATCCTCGGCCTTGCGGTCAACCTTAAAGGTCTTTTTCTCGATTTGAGTTAGGATTGATTTTAGACCCTGGACAATTTTCGCGCTTTCCTGGGCCGCAATAATCCTGGTCTTGCCCAGCATCTGGGCATGGGCAATGCTAGCTAAGACATCATATTTCGCTAGCTTTACATCATAAGCAATGCTTGAGGTAAACTTCTCCATTAAGGGATGAGTTTTTTTACTGAATCTCGAACCCCAAAGCTTCGACATTAAGATTACTCCTTCCACAACTCGCCGGAGTTTACTGTAACGTTACTAAAATCATTATCTTGCCGTCTCCGGAATCTAACGGCTCTAAAGCCTTGCCTAACACTGTTCCACTGGGCAGATTCTCCGCTCTTGCCCGCATCGCATACCCCGGCTTGGACGAGGTAACTAAAAGGTCGCCTCTTTTTACCGGTCCACCTTCTTCGGTGGTCACCTTACATAAGACCCTGCCGGCTAAAGCCAAGGGGGTCTTCCCGTCAGGCATGGAAATATGAAAGGCCGGATTAGTGGAAATCACTCCGGCAACAAGCGTATCATAAGGCTTAGTTGATTTTGTAACTTGTGTATTAGTGCTGGCGTCGATAACTACGACATCTCCGGCTTCAACGTCAGCCGTTGCCGGTATATCTTCCGCAAGGTCAAAGGCAAAAATTTGTTGGGTGCCCCCTCCCGGGAAATTGGTCGAGACCCGCCCGTATACCGCTAACGAATCTGCCGGCCGGGGCGCACCGCCAATGCCTACCCCGCCTCCAGCGGTGGCCAGCGACGTATCATTTGTGGTCGTAAAGTTCCGATATACGCCGTAGGGAGCCGGATAATATGTCGTGATCGTCATCTGGTCAGCCCAGACTTTTATTCCCACAATAATTAGCAGCACGAATAAACAAAGAATCAATAATCGACGCATAAGCCCCCCTTTTTTTATTTTTGGTACGGCAATCCCCAAATTTTAATAAACCCCTTGGCCGCGGACTGGTCAAAGATATCACCGCTGTCGTAGGTGGCCAGGGCCTTCCTATACAGAGAAAATGCTGATTTTCGACCAGTGCACACACAACTACCCTTTAAAAGCTTTAATTCAATTATCCCGCTCACTCTTTGCTGGGTAGGCTCCACGAAGGCATCCAAAGCTTTTTTGAGCGGCGTATGCCAGAGGCCATTATACACCAGCTGCGCGTATTTATCGCCAATCATCTTTTTAAAATGGGTGGTCTCTTTATCCAACACCAGACTTTCTAATTCCTTGTGAGCAATATTGAGTACTGTCGCCGCCGGAACTTCATAAATTTCTCGGCTTTTTATGCCCACCAGCCTGTTTTCCACCATATCTACTCTACCCACGCCGCAGCCACCGGCAATTTGGTTAAGCTTGGATACTAAGGCCACCGCCGGCAAAGTTTTGCCGTTGAGCTTTAGCGGTATCCCGCGTAGAAATTCAATGCTCAAATATGTCGGCTTATTGACGCACTTCAGCGGATTCTTGGTCAGCTGATAAATTTCTTCCGGAGGAGCAATCGCCGGATCTTCCAGGACGCCGCACTCAATGCTTCGGCCCCACAAATTAATATCTACGCTATACGGATTTTTCTTGGTTGCCTCTACGGGAATGCCCTGGGTTCTACAATACTGCATCTCTTCTTCCCTGGTTTTGAACTCCCATTCACGAACCGGGGCTACGGATTGCAGATTCTTGTCCAGCGCCGCAACGGAAACCTCAATGCGCACCTGATCATTACCTTTTCCGGTGCAACCGTGAGCGATATATTCGGCTTTTTCTTGATGCGCCACCGCAACCAGGCCTTCGGCAATCAAGGGTCGGCCCAGTGCCGTAGCTAACGGGTACTTCTCTTCGTAGATCGCTCCGGCCTTTAAGGCCGGGAAAGTGAAATCCTTTAAAAATCTTTCTTTGAGATCCTGGATATAGGCCTTAGTCACACCGCAGGCCTTGGCCTTGTTCTTAATCTGGCTAAAGTCCGATTCCTGGCCCAGATCGGCGGTATAGGTGATCACATCGAAACCCCTCTCCTTAAGCCATCCTACGCAACAAGAGGTATCCAGACCTCCCGAATATGC
>JAZDHS010000019.1:0-10382 GCA_043805735.1 Candidatus Omnitrophota bacterium
TTACTTCGCTGGCTGGTCTTACTTATTCTTTATAGGCAAAAAACCGGCCATTTCACCGATTACATTTACCAGCTCAGTATTTGCCGGAATCACAATTTTGGCATTATTCTGCAAGGACTTCTCTACCGCCTCTAGTTTACGCAACACTTGCGCATTGCCGACAAAATACTCCTCTGCTGCTTCATTAACCAGCTTAATCGCCGCGGCCTCGCCTTCCGCCTCTAGGATACGCGCCTGCTTAATGCCTTCGGCCTTTTTAATCTCCGCTCTTTTTTGTCCGTCAGCCACAGTTTCCGTAGCCGTAGCAAAATCAATCGCGGCGATTTTTTCATTCTCTGCCTTGACTACTTTATTCATAGTTTCTTGAACATCCTTAGGCGGATCGATCTCTTTAAGCTCCGTCCTAACGATCTCTAAACCCCAGCTAGCCGTTTCTTCACAAAGAGTCTTATGCAACTCAGCGTTGATCTTGCCTCTTTCGCTATTCGCCGATTTTAAGGTAAGCGTACCAATGATATTTCTTAATGTGGTGCGGGCTAAATTTACAATCTGCCACTGGTAATTATTAACATTATACTGCGTGCTTTTGACATCGGACTCATCAGCTTTTACTTTGAAATAAACCTGGGCATCTACTTTGGCGTTTAAGTTATCATTAGTAATAATTTCCTGCGGTTCAGCATCTACCATTTGCTCAGTAACATTAATCTGATAGAGATTTTCCACTACCGGGATAACCCAATGAAATCCCGGGTTAGCAAACCGATTATACTTGCCAAGTCTTTCAATTAAACCCCTGTGCGTAGGACGCACAATCCGAACACCCAGAAAAAATATTACCACCGCACCCGCAACTACTAAACCTAAATGGTTCATACCCTCCTCCTTTTTGTTTTATACCCTAATATGTACGCCGCCTAGTCAATCCAGCTAATATCACTTTGCCCTTTTTGAAATTTGTTCATCAGCACTTCGAGGGTTTCCAAGTCCGCCGGCTGAAGGTGGAGAAACGCTACGCCAATCTCAAAAGGACACTCGTGGCTTTTTAATTCCTTTAGCCAGACTACTTTTGCGCTCACAAAGATATGTTCTTGCGTCTGCCGGGAGTAAATCTCCAAATCAAGAAGAGTTCCGGGCTCTAATTTTTGGCGCACCGGAAAGCGTAAGCCCGCATCGGAAACGTTGGTGCTTAACGAGCCGCCTGCGGTTAATTTGCTGCGCAGATGATAGTGGACTTCCAGCACCCCGATTCTTCTTTCCGCTCTGCGCCGCTCAACCATCTCACGACTCCTTTTTACTGAATATAACCCATCCAGACTACCGTCTTTTTCACATAGGCATCGGGATAGAATGCCTTGATATCAACCAGCGCATCGTTGGCCAGGGTACGCTCGCCAAAAACCCCGGCCACGACAATAATCTCGCCGGGCACCAGGCCCCGATAAGCGGAAGAATTTTCCAGGGAAATATAGTCATCAAAGTAGCGCCGGGGATAATATTCTCCCCGATAGATTTCATCGTCGATGCTTTCAGAGAAGTAAATGCCTTTTTTGGCCGAATATTTTTTTTCTTCATTTTTGAACGGCAGCACTAAATTCTTGCTGGCTTCATTGGCAAACTTAAGCGCGTCCTGGTAATCCCGGGTAGAATATAAAATCAGCAGATAGCGCGCCTGCCAAAACTGCTCTTCTTTTAAATCGGCCGGCGTTTTTTGGGCCACGACCTTATCCCAATTTTTAGCAATCAGGCCAAAGGCACCGTCTTGGTAGCCATAGCGATAGGTAATATCGGGATGAGGCTGGTCTTCATTGACGGCAATCACTATTTCTTTATAGCCGTCCTGATTGGCATCGTCTAAGAAAATTTCTTTGATCAGCTGAAAAGGCAGCGCGGCCTCGTCCCAAAACAGCTCTTTGCCGTTTTGGTCAAAGATAACGATAACCAATCCGGTAGCCTCGGCCCAGTCGCTCTCGGAATTAGTGAAAAATGGGCAGGCATCGATGATTTTAATCGTTTCCATCTGTCCGTCTTTGTCCAGGTCGGCGTGGAAAAGGGCCAGCAAAGAGCGGCCAAAATCATTTTCTTTGACCGGGCAATCGGCAGCGGCGGGTAAAATTAAACCAACGCTCAACAACAAAAAAAGAAAAAACCGCATTTGTTTAGGCAAGATTATTTTCCCTGCTGCACCCAGAGTTCCGTGGCTTTGCGGGTTTCAAAATAGACCAGGGAAAGAAAATTATGGAACTGCGCGGAATTCATCGTTTCGGAAATTTTGTGCGTTTTGATCGCCTGGGAAAGCAATTTATCGGTAACTTTTGGCCGATAATTAGGAAAGCCCTTCTTCGTGGCGTAGAGAATATCCAGGCAAAGCGCCATGCGCAGCATTTCGGAAAAGCTCACGTCGTATTTTTGAGCTATCAACCGATAATGGTCCGCCTGCCAGTCGTTTAAAATTACCTGATAACGCTTGAGCATAATGCCTCCCTGTAAGCTAAACGGCCCTTCAACAGTTTAAGCTGTTATTTGAGATAGGCCTTAATAATCTTCTGTTCGCTCAAAGGTTTGTTCTGGGCGTCGGCCTCGACGGCTTCGACCGCCTTTACCACCTCGAGCCCGGAAACTACCTCGCCGAAAATGGTATGCTTCATATTCAGCCAGGGGGTGGGCGCGAAAGTAATAAAAAATTGGCTGCCGTTAGTGTTCGCTCCGGCATTGGCCAGCGCTACCAGGCCCTCCCGGTCAAAGGTAACATCCGAGCGTACTTCATCTTTAAAGGGCTTACCCCAAATTGATTTTCCGCCGCGGCCTGTTCCCGTGGGGTCTCCACCCTGCATCATAAACTTTTTAATTACCCGGTGAAATATCGTGCCGTCATAATAGCCCTTTTGCACCAGGCCAATAAAATTTTCGCAGGCCTTGGGGGCGATATCCGGCATGAGTTTAATTTCGATGTTGCCTTGTGTAGTTTCCAATACCACCGTATCACCTTGAGCCATACCCTCTGCCTCCATCAGTAATCCAAGTAGTCCAATTAAGCACACGTAAAACAACTTCCTCATCTTTCCTCCCTTGCAGGTTATCTCAAGGCTAACAAAGATATTTCACCGCCACCGGATCTTTAATTGTACCCGGGTACACGAAAAACGTTATTGGTGAACCTTTAAGCGTTTATTTCGATTCTTTGAGCAAAAAGCGTACGCCCATGAAGACAAAAATCGCGCAAACAGCAAAGCCGATAATTGACTTTGGTCCGCTTAAATCGTTCATCGGTTTACGCACGATAACATCAAAAATGCCCACTAAAACCGAGCCTAACACGCCCACTACCAAAAGGACGATCCCCTGTATCTTGTTATTGATTTTCACGCCTCTCCCCCTTTCTTTTTTTTAGAGAGTTTCTCTCATTTAGGAAGCTTTTTGCCTTGCTTTTCCTGTTGAACCGGCGCTTCGCTGGCGGCGGCCTTTTGTTTTAACGCCTCTAATTCTTTTTTTAGACTATCCAGCTCCACTTTCAGGCTCTGGTCTTTTTCTTCCATTGTTGTCAAGCGCGCTTCCACGTCCAGGAATCGGCGCCCGACGTATTCACCAATGCTTTCCACTTCTACTTTACTGCCCTTATCTGCGAAGTGCGTGCCCTTAGGGACAAGCACCCTAACCGCTCCCACCTCCAAGAGTTCCATTCCCGGGCCAATCTTGATGCTGGTCTGGTCTTCGGCCAGCACGTAAAGCGCGGTAAAACAAATTAGGCCGATAAAGAACAACAATATTCCCTTATTCATGGTATAGCACCCCGCACTACTTCCTCGAGCTTCTTCCTCCTCATTCCTTCCTGAAGATGTAATTTTGCCAATAGCACTATGGCGTCCCCGGCCTGATTCGAACAGGCGACCCACTGCTTAGAAGGCAGTTGCTCTATCCAGCTGAGCTACGGGGACAAATTTTCTTATTCTAAGAGCAGGAAAATTTTGGTCGGGGCGGACAGATTCGAACTGTCGACCTCTTGGTCCCAAACCAAGCGCTCTAGCCAAGCTGAGCCACGCCCCGTTGCAAATGATGCGTCCGATCCAAATTAACTAGCCAATTTAACTAGGTTAAAGCGTTATTATAGCCCAATGGTGTGTATATGTCCAGAAATAAAAAAACTGCCGATGCAGCAGTTTGAGTTATCTCTATCTCTCAATATAACATTAAGTTACAACGTTAACCGGGTTTCCTTTCATAAAATCAGAAATATTCTTGACCGTAGTATCCAATATCCGCATCAGCGCTTCTTTTGAATAAAAAGCGGTGTGCGGCGTAAAGATTACATTGTCTCTCTGTAGCAGAAAACCATTTCTTAAGGTGAGCTGTAATTTTTCAGGGTTGTAAAGCTCTTTTTTCTTCCGCATCAAAAGATGCTTTTCTTCCAAAATAATATCCTCACCTTCCAAGACATCCAATCCCGCCCCGGCAATAATTCCTTCATCAAGGGCTTTGGTAAGCGCCAAAGTGTCGATGAGCCCTCCGCGGGCGGTATTAATAAGTATTGCTCCTTTTTTCAGCCACTTAATATTATCCTGGTTTATTAAGTGATGGGTCTTTTTGCTGTAAGGCGCATGCAAGGTAATGATATCCGATTCTCTCAGCAGAGTCTCGAAATTAACATATTTAAACCCCAACACCTCTTCCAAGAAATTATTGTGCACGGGATCGAAGGCGAGCGCATTCATGCTAAAGCCCGCTGCCATTTTTATTACGCGCAGCCCGATATGTCCGGTCCCCACCACTCCGATAGTCTTACCTTTAAGGTCGAAGCCGATGAGGTCTTTTATCGAGAAATCTCCTTCGCTTACCCTGAAATGCGCTTTTTTCAAATTGCGCGCGATCGAAAGGATCAGGGCAAAGGTGTGTTCGGCAACCGTATTGTCCCCGTAAGTGGGGACATTGGAGACGACAATTCCTTTCGCGCGGGCATATTCGGTATCGATGTGGTCAAATCCGGTGGAGCGGGTGGTGATGAGCTTAAGCTGCGGCAGGGAATCAATAATGTTTTTGTCGATCTTCGACTTGATGAAAGCGGAAAGTACGGTGCTGTCCTTGATCTGTTCAAGGACCAGGTCGGCGGTTTCGCTGAAATGCTTTATTGCGGCAGTATCAGCGAGGCGATCTTTAAGATAGAGCGATTCCCAATCCTCATCAACATCTACAAATGAGATAACGCCTTTCATGGATTTTGTTTTTTCGTTTCGTCCTTAATGATCTGGTCGATATATTTATCCGCCTCCGGCATATCGTCAAAAATATCAATCATCGGGAGAATTCTCATTATCTCAAAAACTTTCTTGATCTGAGGCTGGAGGTTGGTCATGGCAAAGCTGGCGTTTTTCTTATGCAATTCTTTTTTCGCCCAAAATACGACTCTGATGCCGATGCTGCTGATGTAATCCACTCCGGCCATGTCTAAAATGATGGCCCTGGTATTTTCGTTGATGATTTCCTTAAGCTCTTCTTCGAGCTGCTCTTGGGTATCTACGTCTATTGAACCCTCCAATACGACCGTGTAGGCATAATTGGCCTTTTTTTCTACTCGAATATCTAACGACATCCAAACCTCCTTACCTGATTCTTTGCATATGTTCCATTTTTATACACCAGCGTATTCTACATAGTACGCCCTCATTAGTCTATCAAAAATGTTAGTTTAATTTTCGCCAAAGCACAATATTACTCACCCACACCGGATCACGGTTGATCATCCCCGGCGGCAGGTTATCGATGACTGAGGGAACCTGGAAAATACTGGGCACCTGCGAACCCATATCGAAGTAATTGCCTATAAACGCCCCCACCACATCGGTCTGCTTGGTGGATGTGATCGTATTCTCGGCGTAAAAAAGGCCCATCACATCAATATTGGCCTCGGAAAAACTGATATTGTTGGGGGTCATAACACCCATAACATTACTGGGAAAAGAATTATTGCCTTGGGTGTATAAACTACAGGTGATATTAACGCTGCCGGTGGTAAAAAGCGAGCCGCGGCCGGTATAGTTAATTGTTTTGGCAGCGCCTTGTTTTTGGAAATTAAGATTGCCTCCGTCAACATAGACAATCCCGCTAATCGCTAGATTCCCGGCGCCATCCATGCTGATCGCGCCTTCGGGGCTGGAATAATTAAATGACGAGCCGGGTTGAATATTGGCTAGCTGGGTCAGCTGCGCCGGATCGTTAATGACCAGGGCATTATCAAATAAATAATCCTGATAGGTGGCGTAAGTATCATAAGAGTCGCTCAGGCTTAAGAAGGGTACGCCATCACCAAGGTCATAGTTATTATATGCACTGTTATCGGAATAAACGTTATTGGCTCCCTGGTTTCCGCCATAACCATCGCTGACGTATACGCCATCCGCAGTTTCCTTGGTGGCATTAGCGGCCACATTGGCCGATCCAATTTTTGATGTCCCGCTTAATCCGGCTTGACCCTGGCGGATGCGCACCTCTGAGCCTAAACTCTGGACCATTTCCCCGTTAAACATCCGGCTGGGGCAGGCGGGGATTTTCGGCAGTAACGCCCCAGGCACTGCACTATAATTATTGTAGACGCTGGCGCCGCCGCCCATATCCATGGCCAAATCCGTGTCTGCCAGGCCCGTGCCCAGTAAATGCACCGACCCGGCAATATTGACATTACCGTTAATCAAGGCACCGGAAGCACCGGTTCCGCCAAAAATAACATTATTCCAGGGCGATTCATCTTTTATTTTTACATAGGCCTCAAGGACTTTAGTAATATCGCCCACTATTCCCCTGGAACGCACCCAGACTTCGTCAGTGGCTCCAGCAACGTTTCTCAAATCTACCGCATAGGTGCCACTATAAAGATCATTTCCTAACACGGTTACCCCCAGTAATTGATAAAAGTTAAGCGTATCCGGGCCACAGACAATACCGTTAATGTCTCCGTCCAAAAAACTGGGGCCGGCGGGGTCATTTTCAAAATCAAGGCGCAGGCGGTAGAGGGCGACTTCCAGGCCGGCTTCAGCAATAGCAAAGGCCTGTACGGATTTTTTCTGCCGCTCGGCTAAGCGGGACTCGGCAATACTGCGGATCATAAATGCCGCGCCTAAAACCATAAGCACCGTAATTGCCAGATAGGCTAAAATAAGTGCCGTGCCTTTTTTATTAAACATCCGCATATTTCTCCTTATTGAAGTTAATTCCGCAGTTTAAGCTGGAAGTTTATCGCATCGCTGACTAAATGATAACTGACTGCCCTTTTTTGCGCCTGCATCTGCACCTCGACCATCCCGGGGCTGCTAGCGCTGCGCCGTACTTGAAAGGTGACCACGCTATTAGCTAGCGTTCGCTGTTCGTTTCCATGGGTACGCAAAAGCTGGGTGTTGTTTATACCACCCAGGCTATAGACGATCGGCGTAAAGTCCCAGGTGACATAGCCGCCGGATTCACCCGAAGGAATAAAGAAATTGATTGCCGTACGCCAGTTTCCGTCGGGAGGAACATTGGTAATTGAACCGGAGCCAGCTTGGCGTAAGTCGTCCATCAGCCAATCCATGGCCCAGCGAAAATCCTGGGTCAACTCAATGTGGGTGGTGCCCATATACCAGGAAACTTTTCCGGTTAAGAGCACGGACAGGATCACCCCGGAAATCAGCACAAATATCACCAGGGCAACAACTACCTCCACCAGCGTAAAGCCATTTTCCCTTTTTCGTTTCATCGGCTTACCTTTTCGTAATTATGCTCACCAGCGAAGCCGGAGAATCAATTACACCGTTGCCGTTAACATCTTCGGCGCCAGCCGGTATTCCATCAAAATCCCGGTCTTCGCCGACAAAATGATTAGCTGCGCTGCGATAACTTACCGCGATCCTGACGATCAGCGCCTCGGGGTCGGTGCTGTCAATATAAATAACCCCGCTTCCGTCGAGCTGGGAAAGCACAAAGGTATTACCCGGGACGCCCCCTAACCCGTAATCAATCACCAACCGGTCAAAATTATAATAGCGCATTGCCTCCAGAGTGCCTTGGGCATTAGACATAGCCATGGTGAGGTTGCGGCTCATTTGCGCTAAATCGGAGCAGTGGATAAACAGACGCAAAAAACCCAAAAGCACAAACACCAAAATGGCTATAGTAATTGTAACCTCAACCAGAGTCATCGCGCGAGAACGCATAGACATTACTCTTTCTTTAGTTGTTGTGCGGAGAGGCGTTTCTGCAAGAATTCGCGAAACTCCGCAGGATATTCCATTTTTGCCGTGCCGGCAGTGCATTTTTCGATGCTTTGAATAATTTGCGGCATCTTTTTATAGGGGATACTGACCAGCAACTTGTCTTTATCTACATTGCATATTTTTCTGGCGGTGTAATCATAAAAGGAAACATTCACTTCACCGCTGAGCAGCGGATAGATTAATGCCAGCCGGCAGGTCGGACCGCCGATTTTGATTTTCGGCATCACCCCGTCGGCAAACTGGCTTAATGTCAGCAGACGGCAGGCTTCTTCGGGATTACAGACAAAGATGACCAACTGCGGTTGGGTTGGACACTGTTCCAAAGGCGAGAGGTAAAAATAGCTTTCGCTATGGTTGGGCACGTCTTCAATCTGGGACATCAGCGCATCCAGGGCATCGTAGGAAGCAAACAGTTTCTCACCCTCAACGACAAATTTACGCACCATACCCATCACTTTCGAATCTTTTTCCAGTTGATGGAACCCTAAATGCCAGGCCGCGCCAAAACAGGCATTATTTTCCCGATTAATTTTAAAGGATTGGCCATTGGCCGCATCAATAAAGGCCTTGCAAATGCGCACTCGTGATTGTTCAGGCACAGGCAGCGAACCCTGAATAATACTGATACCTACGGGCTCAAGCTCGAGATTCAAGGCTTTCTTCAACAAGGTGCCGAATGTTTGCCACTCAGTCATCGCCAGTTACATCCACTTTCTGTATTTAAAATAACCCAGCATACCAATAGCAATGGCTAGCATCATTCCGACTACATACAAATAGCCATAGGTCCAGTTCAACTCCGGCATGTTGAAATGAGACGCCTTAGTATTAAAATTCATTCCGTAAATACTGGAAATAAAGGTTAGGGGCATAAAGATAGTCGCGACAATAGTCAGGCGCTTCATTATCTCGTTCATCCGGTTGGAAATAGAGGACACATAAATCTCGAAAGTGCTGGAAAGCAAATCGCGGGAAATTTCCAATAACTCATGGATGCGCACCATATGGTCGTAGACATCGCGGAAAAAGACCACATTTTTATTGGAGATAATCGGTGAGTCGCGGCGGGCCAGCCGGCTAATCACATCGCGCTGGAGGCTCGCGCTTCGGCGCAGCGCCAGAATTTTTCGCTTCAAATCCATAATTGTCGGAACAATATCTTGAATTTCGCTGCTCATTAAGACGCTGCCCTCAATTTCTTCAATCATATCATCGAAGTACTCCAGAAGAGGCGAATAATTGCTGACCAAGACATTGAGTAAGTTATAGAGAAGAAAATCCGCGCCTTTGGACAACAACTGGGGATTCTTGCGCACCTTATCGGTGTTTACGGTAATGGTTTTGAGCGGCTCAAGGTGTACGGTAACCACATAGTTTTTACTGACAAAGATATCCAGTTCCGGCTTTTTAACCTCGTCATTTTCGATGTCGTAGGATACGGCGTGGATAACGATAAAAGAATAGTCCTCAAATTCGTCAATTTTAGGCAAGTCGGTATAGCCTTTGCAGTCTTCAATCGCCAGGATATGAAAATTAAATACCTCTGAAAGAATTTTGATTTCATCTTCAGTCGGCGTATCCAGCTCCAGCCAAAGCAGCGATTTTTTGTCCTGAATTACCTGGGCAATTTTTTCCCGAGTTAAATCTTCTTGGAAGTTTCCCGCAGAATCCAAACAAAAACTTTTAATCATCTCTACCTCACATGGCTTTTTTAATTATACTATTTTTTCACTAAAGAGTAAAGCGATCTCACTTGGTATCGGTTGGGGCGCGAATTCCTGATTAATACAGGCCATCTTGGTCCGGCATTGGACAAGAGTGGTTTTATCGCGGCTAATTTGCTGATAAAATTCCAAAGATGCAGCCTTGGTTTTTTCTAATTTGGTGCAAACAGTAATTTCATCGCCGTAGCGCGCCGGGCTCTTATACTGAATATCCGCGCAGGTAACGACAAAGTAAATCCCCTCTTTAGCCAAAGCGCTTAAGGTAATGCCTCTGTGGCGCAAGTATTCCGAGCGCCCTTCTTCGCAATATTTTAAATAATTGCCGTAATAGACTACCCCACCGCAATCGGTGTCGTGGTAATATATTCTTTTATTGATGGTATCGAGGGTCATTTTATATACTGTGCGCGATGATTTCCGC
>JAZDHS010000020.1:0-104521 GCA_043805735.1 Candidatus Omnitrophota bacterium
CCATGAAAGCCTTATCGAGGGTTTAGAATATCATTTTGTTTTTAAAGAAAAGGCTATAGAATCAGAGGACATCGAGAAGATAAAATCTGCAAAAAGGCTTGATGAGAAATATGTAAATAGAATGTGGGCCACGAAATCCAAAAGAAATACAGCGCAGTATAAGGCCGATGCAGTTATTGCGCAAAAAGATGCTGAAAAGATTTATAAAAATGCAATAGATTTTGTTGATACGCTAGAAAGTTTAATAAAGGGATTAAAATAAGTCCGTTTAAAACTAATAATATTGTGGATATTAAAAATGAATGAAAAGCTAAGAATAGCAATTTATACAAGAGTATCGACTGAAGACCAAGCGAAAGAAGGTTATTCCTTAGAAGTGCAAAGAGAATATCTTGAGTCGTTTGCTCAACGTGAAAGATACGAGATATTCAAAGTCTATTGCGATGAGGGCATAAGCGCATATTCAACACGGCGTCCTGCTTTACAAAAGTTACTTGCCGATGCAAAGGCAAAGAGGTTTGAGCTTGTATTGGTACACAAGATAGATCGCTTTAGTCGTAATCTTAAAGATTTGCTTATGTTGGTTGATGAGCTTTCTTCGTATGGTGTAGCTTTTAAGTCAGCAGCAGAGCCATTTGATACTACAACATCAGCTGGCAAATTAATGTTTCAACAACTTGGTTCATTTGCCGAGTTTGAGCGCAATAGAATTGCAGAGCGTGTATTTCCTGGAATGATCAAAGGTGTTCAGCAAGGTAACTGGCAAGGGGCAAGATTCTCACCGTTTGGGTATTCTTACAGCAAAGAGAAGAAGCTGTTAGAGGTAGATGATAGGGAAGCCAATATCGTTAAGCTGATTTATACGATGTATATTTCCGGCAAAAGTACGCATGACATAGCGGCATATTTAGACAAAAAAGGATATAAGACAAGGACAGGCAAGCAATATAAGTATTTTAAACTGGCGTTTTTGGAAGAAAAAAAGATTAAGAGATTGACGCGGGAACAGAAAGAAAGATTAATGAAAGAGGCGCCGAATTCTAAGCGGCGGGAAGATGGTTTGCTCCGAAGTCTAAACGGCGGCACAATCTCGAGCCAAAAAGTGGCTCGACAATATGAGTACTAAAATGGATAACTTTGCGCCGAATTTCAATTCTTGCTCGAAAATATCTCGCAAAAAACGCTCGACATTTTCTTCGCAGAAATTCGGCACGACAGCCAAATGCCGCCGTGTGTGTATAAAGACATTTGGCTGCCAAATGAATTTCCGCGATTCGGAGATTATTCTGGGAATGCTTACGGCACGCGGATTTACGCCGGTTACTTCGGAAAAAGAGGCGGATATTATTCTTTTTAATACCTGTTCGGTGCGCCAGCACGCCGAGGAACGCGTCTGGGGCCAACTCGGCAAGCTGCTAAAGCAAAACAAAAAATATATTACCGGCAAACCGGCAAACCGGCAAACCGGCAAACCAAAAATCATCGGCATCGTCGGCTGTATGGCCCAGGCTTATCAAGATGCAATATTCCGCCGTTTTCCCCAAGTAGATTTGATCTGTGGCCCGGCGAATATCTATGATATTCCGGATTTAGTCACAAGGGCAATTCGAGAAAAAACACAGCTTTTGGCGGTCGCCAACCTGACTAGGCCCTTATTGCCGGAAAGCAATTTTCGCGCTGATAAACTTAAGGCCTTGGTGAATATCATGTACGGCTGCAATAACTTTTGTTCTTATTGTATTGTGCCTTATGTGCGGGGCAGAGAAATTAGCCGCCCTCTAGCCGATATTATCCGGGAAATAACCGATTTAGCCCGCAGTGGTATTAAAGAAGTAACTCTTTTAGGCCAGAATGTCAATTCTTACGGCCGGGATTTAGCCGGAAAAGTAAATTTTGTGCATCTCCTGGAGCAGGTAGATGCAATTGATGGTATCGCCCGCATCCGTTTTATGACCAGCCACCCCAAAGATGCCACGAAAGATCTATTTCAAGCGATGCGAACGCTACCTAAGCTCTGCGAACATTTACACCTGCCGCTGCAGTCCGGTTCGGATAAGGTCTTAAGGCTGATGAACCGCAAATATACACTTAAAGATTATTTGAAATTGGTCGCTGAACTACGCTGGTTAATCCCGGAATGCGCGCTGACTACCGATATTATTGTCGGGTTTCCCGGAGAAACTAAAAGTGATTTTGAAGAAACTCGCCAAGCGATGAAAAAGATCCAGTTTGACGAGGCCTTTATTTTTAAATATTCACCCCGTCCCGAAACTCAAGCCGCGCGCTTAAAAGACAATGTCATGCCCCAGGAGAAAGAAAAACGCCATCAGGCGCTTTTAACTCTGCAGGCCGGGATTGGTTTAAAGAAAAATAAAAAGCTGATTGGCAAGACGCTGGAGGTGCTGGCGGAGGAGGAAGGCAGGGATTTTTCTGGCCAAGTGAAAACCACTGCGCTGGTTGGCCGCACGCGGACTAACAAGGTAACTTTGTTTTGCGGAAAAAGAGACTTGATTTCTCAAGCGGTCCGTGTAAAAATATGTAGGTCCACACCTCATACACTAATCGGAGAAAGTAATGAACCCCGCCCTTCCTAAACAAGCAATGCATAACAAGCAAAAGTACAGCAAAAAGGTTTAAACAATGCAGATAACATTAAGCAGAAGCAATAGTTATATTGGCAACGCCGGGAAAGGAAGGGCGGGGTGAAAAGAAGATCTAGCATTGTTCTGCAAGCGGTGGCGCTCTCCATATTTTTTAGCGGCCCCTGTTTTGCGCAAAGCAGTATGTTTTACGGCATCGAGAAACTGATGCTCAAAGATGATTATCAGCTCGCCGCCCAGGCCTGCGAGCGGATTTTATCCAGCAATTATCGCTCCACTACCAAGGTTAAGGCGCACTATCTGTTGGGCCTGTGCCTTCTAAAACAGAGCAAGTTTGAGAGCGCGCGGGAACAATTCGACACCGTACTGCGCGGTTTCTCGACCAGCCCCTATGGTGATGATGCGAGCCTGAGTATTGCCCATAGCTATTTCTTAGACGGCAATTGCAGCCAGGCCGCAACAAATTATAACCAGTTTCTAATCGATTATCCGCGCAGTGAACTCACCTCGGTAGCGCGGGCCTATCTTGACCGTTGCGTAAAAGGCGAGCCCGCACTAGATACTACCGCGCCCGGTCCGGTCGATGATAGTGGCCAGGACTATACGGTGCAGGTGGGTTGTTTCAGTAATCGCACCAATGCTCTTCGGCTGCGCGATAAAGTATTGTCCGCCGGGTTCGAAGGGTATATCCAGGAATTACCCAGTGATAATTTATATCACGTGAGGGTTGGCCACTTCAGTAATAGGTTAGACGCCGAATTCCTGGAGCAGAAATTGAAGACCAAAGGTTATTCTACCAAAGTATGTCCGTAATTGGCGCATGAAAAAAACGATTGTTTGCCTCGTTGGTCCGACTGCGTCGGGAAAAACCGCTGTTGCCCTGGCCCTGGCGAAAAAAATCAACGCCGAAATTATCTCCTGTGATTCGATGCAGGTCTACCAGGGTGCAGATATCGCCAGCGCCAAACCTACTAAGGCCCAGAGAAAAAAAATAGCGCACCACCTTCTCGATGTTGTTCGGCCCTCCCAAGAGTATAATGCCGAGCGTTTTCGCCGCCTCGCCGAAAAAATCATTGCTCAGATTCACCACCGCCGCAAAATTCCTTTGATCGTTGCCGGAACCGGCCTTTATTTGCGGTCCTTGCTCGATGGCATTTTCACCGGACCGGGGCAAAATAGAACTGTACGCAAAAAGCTTACCGAGCTCACCCAGCAATGCGGCAGCGAGTACTGTTATAAAAAGCTGCGCCAGATTGACCCGGTTGCCGCGGCGGCAATTCATCCTCATGACCTGCGCCGGATAATCCGGGCGCTGGAGGTTTATCAACTCAGCGGCAAAACCATCACCGAACTAAGAAAAGGCACGCGCGGCATAAGAGAAAAGTATACCGTGTATATCTTTGGCCTGATGCGGCAGAGAGATGAGTTGTACCGGCGCATTGAACAGCGTGTAGAGGCAATGTTCAAAAAAGGCCTGGTGAAAGAAATGGAGCGTTTGGCCAAACAAAGAATATCCAAAACCGCACGCTCGCTTCTGGGATATAAACAGGTACTGGGATTTATTCAGGGTGAGTATTCTCGGGCCCAGGCTAAGCGGCTGCTCGCCTTACATACCCGGCGCTACGCCAAACGCCAGATGACCTGGTTTCGCAAGGAAAAAGGCTTAGAATGGATCGCCGTTAATCCCGAAGATACCGCGCAGCAGATAGCCAATAAAATTGCCGCTTCAATACCCAAAACTATGTTAATAACCAGTGAACCCGTGAACTCGCGAACACGCTAACCAAAATGTGGGAAACACAACGCGATAAAAAAGAAAATGCGATCTTAGTGACGGTGCAGCTGACCGGGCAAGACAGTTGGCTCACCCAGGACTATGCCCGGGAATTAAAAGTGCTGGCCCAGTCCAGCGGCGTAAAGGTGGCCGCAGAAATACTCGCCCATCGCGATCGGCCGACGCCGGGCTACTTCATCGGCAGCGGTAAGGCCCAAGAATTAGCGCTCTTATGCCAAGAAAAGGGCGCGGCCTGCGTTATTTTTAACGAAGATTTAAGCGCTACCCAACAGCGGAATCTGGAAGATATTATTCAGGTAAAGGTGATTGACCGCACCCAGCTCATTCTGGACATTTTTGCCCAGCGAGCCAAAAGCATGGAGGGCAAGATCCAGGTCGAGTTGGCTCAACTGGAGTACCTGTTACCGCGGCTAACTGGTAAAGGAATTCTACTTTCCCGTTTGGGCGGCGGTATCGGCACGCGCGGCCCGGGTGAAAAAAAGCTCGAAGTAGATCGCAGAAGAATTAAGGCCCGGATCAGTAGCTTAAAAAAAGAACTGCTTAGTTTGAGCCAGCGCCGGACTTCATTAAGAGCGCACCGCCGCCGCGGTGAGCTTTCGACCGTGGCTATTATCGGTTACACCAATGCCGGGAAATCGACCTTAATGAATTCACTCACCGGCTCCCAGCAAGTAGTTAAGGATAGCCTATTTACTACCCTCGACCCTCTGGCTAGAAAATATACCCTGGCTAACCGTCAACAGGTCCTTTTTTCCGATACCGTCGGTTTCATTCGTCAACTGCCGCACCACCTCATCGAGGCCTTTAAGGCGACCCTGGAAGAGGTACAGCAGGCCGATGTGCTCCTGCATGTGCTCGATGCCAGTTCCGTGGATATCTACGAACATAATGCCGCGGTACATATCGTGTTGCAAGCGCTCCAGGCTGACGATAAGCCGATCGTAGTGGCCTTAAACAAGATCGATTTACTAACCGACGAAGATAGCCTGAAGTGTTATTTAAAGGATTTTCCGCAAAGTGTAGCTGTCTCTGCGTTAAAGAATCAGCACCTTGACCAGTTGCTTGACCAGATCATCCGGCAGCTAACCGCGGTGATGATTGAAGTCAAGCTGCAACTGCCCAGTGAACAGATGCACTTGGTCAACCTCATCCACGCCCAAGGCCAGGTATTGGAGCAGCTCTACCAAAAAGAGGGGATTTATATCCATGCCCGCATCCCCGTGCGCCTCAAATCCCAGCTGGAAAGTTTTTTGCAAAAAAAGAATTGACAAATAAAAATTATATGTTAAAATAAGCCCTTAGCACTCGCACCTATAGAGTGCTAAAACGAGGCAAGAGAATGTTTGTAACTGATTTAAACAAAAGAAGAAACAAGATTTTGCAAACAATTGTAGAATTGTATACTGAGACTGCTGTGCCAGTCAGTTCTCAGGCCATAGCCCAACGCTTGCGTTCTCGAGTGAGCACGGCCACGGTCCGCAATATGATGCAAGATCTGGATGAGCTGGGCTTAATCTGGCAGCCGCATACCTCCGCGGGAAGAATCCCCACCGATTTGGGCTACCGCTATTATATTGATTCGCTCTTGGAGCAGGAGCAGCTGACTTATCAGGAAAAAGAACTGATTGAGCGCCAATATCCCGCTCAGCAGGAGGTCTTTGATGAATTGCTCAAGGAGATGTTGCGGATCCTTTCCAATTTTAGCGGTTATACTACGATGGCCTTTTCTTCGGGCTTAAGGCGGATTTTGTTTAAGCGGCTGGAGCTAGTCTCGGTTGAGTCGACGAAACTCCTGGTGATGCTGGTCAGCCCCGAGGGCCGGGTTAAGACCGCCCTGATTCAACTGCCTTATCAATTAGAACAGGAAGAGTTATCTAAAATCGCCCGTTTCCTCAATGACCAGTTTGAGGCCTTAACCTTGGACGAAATTAAAGAGCGGCTATCTTTACAGGTCCTCTCCACGCACGATGCCTTTTTTCACATCTTAGAGCATGCCCACAAAATTCTGGAGTTGGCGCAGATGAATTTTGGCAAGGATATGCTCTATCTGGAGGGTACCAGCCATATTTTGGAATACCCGGAATTTCATAGCGCCCAAAAACTGCAGGCGGTGTTTAAGGCCTTTGAGCAGCAGGAATCTCTACTGGCGGTTTTTCGCAATAGCTTAGACTATGATGGCGTGCAGGTACGTATTGGTAAAGAAAATCCCTATGCGGAGATACAGGACTGCAGCCTGGTAATTTCTAACTTCAAGGCCAAAAATAAAAACTTAGGGGCGCTGGGGATTATCGGCCCGCGCCGGATGGCCTACGCGCGGGTGATCGCGGCCGTCAACTATATGTGCTGCGTATTAAACGAGCGTATCGCCCGCACAGGTATATAAGAGGCAAATGATGGGCAAAAAACCAGAAGAACATCATGATTCGACGGGGGCAAAAGAGAACGCCCAGCCGCAAGCCGAAATAGTTATCCCGCTGCCCGAATATCAGCGGTTAGTTGATGCCGCGGCCTTAGCCAACGACTACTATGATCAGCTGTTAAGGACGCAGGCTGATTTCGAGAATTTCAAAAAGCGCAACCTCAAGGAGAAAGAGCAATTTCTTAAATTTGCCAACGAAGAGCTGATCTATGAGCTGATTGCGATTTTAGACAGCTTTGAATTAGCTTTTGCCTCGGCCAATAAAATGACCGATTATAAATCTTTGCACCAGGGCGTGGAAATGATTTTAAAGCAGTTGCACCAGCTCCTCGAAAAAAACGGCGTCAAAAAAATTGACTGCCTGGGTAAGCCTTTTGACCCGCTTACACAAGAAGCGGTGGCCCGTGTGGAAACTGAGGAGTTTGCCGAAAATACCGTAGTTGAGGAAGTGCAAAAGGGCTATACGGTGGATAACCGCGTTATCCGCCCGGCAGTAGTAAAAGTAGCGCAGAAAGTAAATAAGGAAGAGAAAAAATAAGGGGGCATTATGGCACGAATAATCGGTATTGATTTAGGGACGTCGAATTCTGCGGCCGCGGTAATGGAAGGCGGAAGGCCGGTAATTATTCCTTCGGCAGAAGGTACAACCGTCGGCGGCGGAAAGGCTTTTCCTTCCTACGTTGCTTTCACCAAAGACGGACAGCGCCTAGTTGGTGAGCCGGCTCGCCGTCAGGCCGCGATTAACCCCGAAGGAACGATTGCCGCGGCGAAGAGGAAAATGGGGGAAGATTATAAATTCAAGGTCCACGGCAAAGAATTTACCCCCCAACAGATTTCGGCTTTTATCTTACAGAAGATTAAGGAAGATGCTGAGGCCTACTTAGGTGAAGAGGTCAAAGAAGCGGTCATCACCTGTCCGGCTTATTTTGATGATAATCAAAGGACGGCAACGAAAGACGCTGGAGCGATTGCCGGACTAAATGTAGTGCGTATCGTCAACGAGCCTACGGCCGCCTGCCTGGCCTATGGTTTAGACAAGGCCGGTAAAGAACAAAAAATCATGGTCTTTGATTTGGGCGGTGGAACCCTTGATGTGACCATTATGGAGATGTGGCATGACAAAGAAGGCGGCGCCGGTTTTGAGGTGCGCTCCACCAACGGCGACACCCATTTGGGCGGTACCGATATGGATACCGTAATTATTGACTATATCGCCGCCGAATTTAAAAAAGATACGGCTATTGATGTACGCAACGATAAAATGGCAATGCAGCGCCTCAAGGAAGCGGCAGAAAAGGCGAAGATCGAACTTTCCAATACGCTCACTACTGATATCAATCTGCCCTTCCTCACCGCTGACGCATCCGGCCCGAAGCACCTGACGATGACGATTACCCGGGCGAAATTGGAAGAGCTGATCAGCCCGATTATTGACCGTTGCCGCGGGCCGTTGGAGCGTGCCATGGCCGACGCCAAGCTTTCGGCCAATGGAATTGACAAAATTATTATGGTCGGTGGACCCACGCGCATGCCCATTGTCCAAAAGTTTGTCGAAGATTACGCCGGCAAAAAGATTGAGCGTGGCGTGGACCCGATGGAATGCGTGGCCCTTGGTGCCGCGGTCCAGGCGGCGATTATCAAAGGCGATATTAAGGAAGTACTGCTTCTGGACGTTACGCCCCTTTCCTTAGGTATTGAGACCTTAGGCGGGGTTTGCACCAATCTGATTGAAAGGAATACCACTATTCCCACCAAAAAGAGCCAGGTTTTTTCGACCGCCTCCGATAACCAGACCGCGGTGACCATCCGTGTGCTGCAGGGGGAACGCCAAATGGCCGATGACAATGTGGAACTGGGCCGATTCGATTTAATCGGTATCCCGCCGGCGCAAAGAGGCATCCCCCAGGTTGAGGTTACTTTTGATATCGACCATAACGGCATTGTCCACGTCAACGCCAAAGATTTAGGCACCGGTAAGGAGCAATCGATCCGCATTACCGCGCCGAAAAAACTTTCCAAAGACGAAATCGAAGATATGGTCAAACAGGCGGAGAAATACGCCGAAGATGATAAAAAGAAAAAAGAGGAAGTCGAGACCCGCAACCAGGCCGATACGCTGGCCTATACCACTGAAAAATCCCTGAAGGACTTTGGCGATAAAGTCTCCAAGACTGAAAAAGAAAAAATAGAAAAGAAACTCGCCGATTTAAAAGAGGTCTTAAAGGGCAAAGAGCTTGAAAAGATTAAGGCGGCGACGGAAGAATTAATGAAGGCCTCGCATAAATTGGCGGAAGAGATTTACAAAGACGCCCAGGCCAAACAAAAAGGACCGGGAGGAGCTGCCGGCGGTCCTACAGGTGACGCTCCACACGCCGGTCCCAAGACCCACGAGCATCGCCAAGAGGACGCGCCCAAGAAAGATGAAGAAGAAATCGTCGACGCGGACTACACTGTAGAGGATGAAGATAAAGATAAGGATAAATCCTGAACCCGAAACCCGTTTCGAGTTTAGTGTTTAGAGTTTAATTTAATTATGTCCAAACGCGATTATTACGAAGTGTTAGGTATCGACAAAAACGCCACTGAAGACGAGATTAAGAAGGCCTATCGCCGTCTGGCGCTCAAACATCATCCCGACCGTAATCCCGATAACCAGAAACAGGCCGAAGAAAAATTTAAGGAAATCTGCGAGGCCTATGAAGTCTTAAGCGACGCCCAAAAACGCAAGACCTATGACCAATTTGGCCATGAAGGATTGCGCAGTGCCTTTAAAGGCACTGGCGGTTTTGAGTGGTCGGACTTTACCCACTATAGTGACTTAGAAGACATCTTTGGGGACTTTAGCAGCATCTTCGAGAGTTTCGGCGTTAATCTCGGCGGCTTTGGCGGCTCTTCACGACGGTCTGGTAGCGCCCGCCGCGGCGCGAGTTTACGCGCGGAAGTAGAAATAACCCTCCAGGAGGCGGCTAACGGCACGGAAAAAGTGATCCGTTTACCGCGCTTTGAACCTTGTCCGGTCTGTAAAGGCGAAGGGGCTAAGCCGGGTACCAAAAAAATTACCTGCCCAGATTGCCAGGGCGCCGGCCAGGTGCGCACGATGGGCGGTTTCTTTACCATTGCCCAGACCTGTGGACGCTGCGGCGGTGAAGGAAAAATTGTCCAAACCCCCTGCGGTAATTGCCGTGGTTCAGGAAGGGAAAAAAAAGAAAAAAAGATTCATGTCCAGATTCCCGCCGGCGCGGATACAGGTGTACGCTTGCGTGTCAGCGCTGAAGGCGAGGCCGGATTAAAAGGCGGACCGCCGGGCGATTTATATGTCGATATTTACGTGCAGCCCGATGAGCTCTTCGAACGCCACGGCAAAGACCTCTTATGCGAGGTACCGATTAGTTTCACCCAGGCTGCCCTGGGTTCAGAGATTGAAGTGCCGACGTTAAATGGCAAGGCTAAGATGCAAGTGCCGGCTGGGACACAGACGAATAAAATTTTCCGCTTGCGCGGCAAGGGCCTACCTGACCTGCACGCTTATGGGCGGGGTGATGAATTAGTCAAGGTCGTGGTCGAGACCCCGAGCGGTCTCAATGCCCGCCAACGCGAGCTGTTGCAGGAGTTTGCCCGGGCTTGCGGCGAAGATGTGCACCCGCGCACCAGTTCGTTTATGGATAAGATTAAAAAACTGTTTAAATGAGCGACGAAAATGCCGACTTACGAATACCAATGTGAAAAATGCGGCCATTGCTTTGAAGACTTCCAAAAGATAACCGCCCAACCCTTAAAAACCTGCCCAAAGTGCAAGGGTGGGCTTAAGCGCCTGATTGGCGCGGGCTCAGGAATCATTTTTAAAGGGCCGGGGTTTTATGCCACCGACCACCGCAGTAAAGAATATGCCCAAGAGAAGCAAAAAGAAGAGGCCCCACCCTGCAAAAGCAAGACCTGCTCCAGTTGCCCGTTAAACGAAAAAGAGAAGCGCTAATGTACTTTAAGGGGCAGCCGCGCTGGCGCAATTTTGGCAGATTTTGGTTGCCCGTATATGGATATGCCGCAGTTATTTTCGGCTTATCCGCTCTTCCCGCTACGCATAGAGTGCCGCCAATATTTTTTGCCGATAAGTTGCTTCATCTGCTGGAATATGCTATACTAGGATATTTGCTTGGGCGTGCAGCCGGCCATAGCGAGAATCCGGGCTTAAAAGCGCATTTTCGTCTGTTTGCCGTTTTAGTGGCCCTACTTTACGGTATCAGTGATGAATTCCATCAGTACTTTGTGCCCGGCAGAAACGTAGATGTGTTGGATGCTCTGGCTGATGGCCTGGGTGCTTTGCTTGGCCAGTGGCGTGTGCAAAGGATAAACAATGCCTGAAATTCGACCTTTTCGCGGAGTTTGTTATAATCTGGAGAAAGTAGGCAGCATTGGCAAGGTAGTCACCGAACCATATGATGTGATTTCTCCCCAACAGCAAGAAGCCTATTATCAACTGCATCCCAATAATGTCATCCAGCTGATCCTGGGAAAACGTTTTCCCGGCGATACGGACCGTGATAATCAGTATACGCGGGCCAGGAAAATTTTTAAGGACTGGCAAAAAGAAAAAGTGCTCTTACGCGATCAGGCCGAAAGTATTTACATCTATACCCAGACCTACACCTCAGCCCTTGGGCAGAAAACACGCACCGGTTTTGTCGCCCTGATGAAATTAGAGGATTTTGCCAAAAACGCGGTATTGCCTCATGAGAATACCTTTGCTCACCCGGTGCAAGACCGCTCCACTCTTTTAAAGACCGTACGGGCCAATTTAAGCCCGATTTTTGCCCTCTTTGGCGACCCGAAACTTGCCATTACCACCTTGCTCAAGCGCTATACCAAGGCCGAGGCGCCGATTTTCTGTTTCGAGAAGGATGGCGTTACCCATCGGCTCTGGCGCTTAAGCGATAAAAAGTCCATTGCCGCGATTAAGCGCGCGCTCAAAGATAAACAGATCTTTATTGCCGATGGCCATCACCGTTATGAAGCGGCGTTAAGCAATAAAAAAGACTATAATTACGTGATGACCTACTTTACGGCCACCACCGATCCCGGCCTAACCATCTTACCCACCCACCGGGTAGTAAAAATTAACGAGCAGCAAAAAATTCCCACGTTGATTAAGCACCTGCAAAAGAACTTCACCTTTCGCCATTTTTCCGCAGCCGAGGAGCTGTTATCTTTTTTAGAGCAAGCGCCGCAAAGGCAGAGTGTTTTTGGTGTCTATGCCAAGGGCGAAGGTTTTTTCTCTTTGATGCTGACCAAAAACCCTCCGGCGAAAAAGTTGGCGCAAAAAAACCACTTTGTCCGTGATAATTTAGATGCCGCCATACTGCATCGCGAGATTCTCGGTAAAAACTCGGGCCTGACGCTGGCTGAAGATGATATTCTTTATACACGTGACAGCAAAGAGGCCGTGCAACTGGTTCAATCCAATAAATATCAGCTCGCTTTTTTCTTAAGGCCGCCGACTATTGAACAGGTAACCAAGGTGGCCCGGGCTGGAGAAAGAATGCCGCATAAGACTACCTATTTTTATCCCAAGGTATTTAGCGGCTTGGTGATCAACCCACTGGAATAATAAAATGCCTCTGTTCGGAAAACATAAATATACCTTAGTCAATTTAGCCAAGAAAAAAGATATTCCGCACGGGCTTTGGACGAAGTGTCCGGATTGCGGAGAGGTGATGTATAATAAGACGCTCAATGAAAACGCGCGGGTCTGCCAGAAATGCAATTATCATTTTACGTTGACGGCGCTGGAACGAATCGCCGCGCTTACCGACGAAGGCAGTTTTAAAGAGACCGAGGCGCAGCTAAAACCGGTTGATGCCCTGGCTTTTCAAGGGCCAAAAAGTTATAAAGAAAAATTAGAAGAAGAGACCAAGAAGACGCAGCTTACTGATGCCTGTATAGTTGGCCAGGCCCTGCTGGCGGGCAAAAAAATAGTTTTAGGCGTTACCGATTCCCGCTTCATGATGGGTTCGATGGGCTCGGTAGTCGGAGAAAAGCTTACCCGCGCCATTGAGTTAGCTACCAGTTTAAAGGTGCCGATTATTATTGTCTCCGGCTCAGGCGGGGGCGCCCGGATGCAGGAGGGGATGCTCTCGTTAATGCAGATGGCCAAGACCTCTACCGCCCTGGCCCGCCACCAATATGAAGGATATTTGTTTATTTCCGTGCTGACCAACCCGACGATGGCCGGTGTGCTGGCCAGTTTTGCCACTTTAGGCGATGTAATTATTGCCGAGCCTAAGGCCCTGATTGGTTTTACCGGGCCGCGCGTTATCGAACAGACCATCCGCCAGACGTTACCCGAAGGATTCCAAAGCTCAGAATTTTTGCTGGAGCACGGTTTGATTGATATGATTGTTCCCCGCAAGAGTTTAAAAGATACGCTTTCTCAATTAATGGAATATATGAGTTCGAAGAAATAACCAAGAATCTGGTAAAGAAAAGAGGGGCAAGTGGCGCGCGTAAGCCTTAATAATGTGAGTAAGATTTACCCACCCGATGTGGTCGCGGTGAAGGACGTCACTTTAGGCGTGGAAAACCGGGAATTCCTGGTGCTCGTCGGGCCTTCGGGCTGCGGAAAATCGACGACGCTGCGGATGATCGCGGGCTTAGAAGAAGCCAGCAAAGGCCAAATTTATATCGGCGACACCATGGTTAACGATGTGCCGGCAAAAGACAGAAATATTGCCATGGTCTTTCAAAATTACGCCCTCTATCCGCATATGAGCGCCTACGAAAATATGGCCTTTGGCCTGAAATTACGCCGTTACCCCAAAAGTGAAATTGACCGGCGCGTCAGCGAGGCCGCCCAGATCTTAGAGATTAAACATCTTTTGAATAGAAAGCCCCGTGAGCTTTCCGGCGGGCAGAGGCAGCGGGTGGCCGTCGGCCGGGCGATTGTCCGTAAGCCCCTGGCCTTTCTGTTTGATGAACCGTTAAGCAATTTAGACGCTAAGTTTCGCGTACAGATGAGAACGGAGTTGAGCCGGCTGCACATCCGCCTGCAGGCAACAATGATTTATGTCACCCACGACCAAATTGAAGCGATGACGATGGGTGACCGGATTGTGGTGATGAAAGACGGCGTTATTCAGCAAGTCGCCGACCCGACTACACTCTATGACCGGCCGGTGAATAAGTTTGTCGCCGGGTTCATCGGTTCCCCGCCAATGAACTTTATTGCCGGGACAATCAAGAAGATAGACGGGAAGTTCTTCTTCGATGAAGGCGGATTTAAAGTAAAAGTGGTTGAGGAAATGGCAAAAAAGATCAGCGATTATGATGGCCGGGAAATCATTTTTGGCGTTCGGCCCGAGGATATTTACGATAAATTATTTGCCCAGGTGGCCCCACCGGAAAACTGTATTACCGCCACCTGTGAGATTGTCGAGCCTTTGGGTGCTGAGGTCTATTTGCATCTGGCCTCACCCAGCAGAAAGCACAGTTTTATCGCCAAAGTCGGGGGGCACGATAAGCCGGGTATTAATCAGGATTTAAATCTCGTGTTAGATATGAATAAGGTCCATTTCTTTGATAAGGATAGCGAAAAAACGATAGTCTAGCCTAGCGTGAACGATTGTGAATAAGTCTTTGCCCTGTCTCTTAACGATTGTCTTGTGCGTAGCCAGCGCCCTGCTTTTACTCTACCCGTTGGATTGGTCTAGCCCCCTCGCCTCAAGCCTGTTTTTATCCTTACCGATATTAGTGATCATCTGCGCGCTTTGTTTTTCGGTTAGGGGAGTGCTCGTTTCCACCGGCGTGGGGCTGTTCATTATTTTTCTTGCCGGGCCACGCTTCGGCCAGCAGAATGTTATTTCTTCGCTGGCGCTTTTGGCAATTATCGGATACGGGTTCTATCTTTACTGCGCGCGTTCCGAGCGCACTGCGCAAAAGTACCGCGTCGACGCCGATGAAGTCGAAGAAGAAAAAAACGTAGTCACCGTAGAGTTACACCATGCCCATCTGGAGAACAGTTCGCTCAAAACCAAGCTGCTCAAATATACCGCCCTTAAAGACCTCACCGAAACCTTAAGTTCCGTTTTATCTTTAGAAAAAACACTCACCATCGTTAGCGATCAGGCCTTCCAGTTGATTAATAAGTCCACGTCGTGTCTGTTATATTTAGTGGACCAGGAAAAACAGAGCCTCTCCCTGGCCCAGGTCAAATGCGCCACCCAAACCCCTTGTGAAATCAAAACCAAACAGGGCGATATCTTTGATAACTGGGTGTTTAAGCAGCGCACCCGGCTGATGGTTAAAGATACGCTCAAGGACTTCCGTTTTAACACTATCGGCAATCCCGGAGAAGAATCCCGGGGCGTGCTCTCGTTAATTGCCGCGCCTTTGATTTCGGAAAATAAGGTCCTGGGTATTCTGCGCCTGGATAACACGCGGCCCGATACCTATGATACCGATGATTTACGCCTTTTGGATATTATCTCTGACCTGGCGGCGGTGGCCTTGCAGACAACGCTTCTTTATCAAAGGATTCAAAAACTGGCGATTACCGATGGGTTGACCGGCCTCTTTGTCCACCGCCATTTCCAGCAGCGCCTGGAGGAGGAGGTCTCACGGGCCCTCTGGACTAATTCGCCGTTCGCCTTTTTAATGATCGATATCGATAATTTCAAAACCTACAATGATAAATACGGGCATATTTCCGGAGACATTGTGCTTAAGCGTATCGCCGGGCTTTTGGCTAAAGCGGTCGGGCCCGGGGATATTGTTGCCCGCTACGGCGGGGAAGAGTTCGCGCTTATTCTCGTTGACGTCTCTGGGCCGGAGGCGCTTAAAACCGCCGAGCTGATCCGCGAAAAAATCGCCCAGGAGAAGTTTGTGCTGCGCCGGGAAATCACCAAAGTAACTATTTCAGGCGGCCTTTCCTTTTTCCCGAAAGACGCGAATAAGAGAGAAGACCTGATTAAAAGAGCGGATCTGGCGCTCTATAAAGCCAAGAGCGAAGGAAAGAATCGCGTATGTATTATGTAAATTTCCTGATTATCCCGATTATTATCGTGAGTTTCTCCTGTTCTTTAAGGCTCGCTTATATTGTGGCCATGCTTGCCAGCGTGGGAGCGGCTTTTTTTGTCTATGCCCAGGTTAGCCTGGTGAATATCCTTTTAACGATACTTTTGTTTAATCTCTTGCCCCTTTTGTGTCGGCGCATCAAATTATTGCTCTCCGACAAGGCCCGCTCTCTGGAGGCGGAGAAGATCAAGGCCCGGCGGATATATGAAAAAATCAAAGAAGAAGATTTCATTATGAAGCAGGCTAATGTACGCTTAAGCGAAGAGTCCTTCCGGATCTCCGAACTCTACAAGATTACGCGCGATATGTCCGCGGAAGTCGATGCCTTAGAGACATTTTCGATTTTTGGCCGAAGAATCACCGAACACTTTCGTTTTAAACGCTGCCGCCTGGTGCTGGTCAAGGATGACACGCAGGCGCTGGATATCGAGAGGGTTTTTGAAATTACTTATCCGCTTTCTCATGTCAAGCCCGTAGAGGCCTCCAGCTTTGACCGTGAGCTCTTGCAGCATAGCCTGGGGGGTAATCGCAGCGCTTATTTTGAATCCGCGGATGTACCCAAAGATATCCATTTCCCGCATCTCGTGGAATCGCTGGTGCTAGTCTCGCTAATGGCTGAGTCTAAATTCTTCGGCGTACTGACCATCGAAGATTTGCCCTGCAACGAACTGGAGAACTTTTCTACGCTGGCCAATCAATTGTGCCTGGTGATGAAACGGATTAAACTTTATGAACATATGCAGATGCTCGCTATTCACGACGGGCTCACCGGTCTATTTGTCCGCCGCTATTTTATGGAACGCTTAGACGAAGAAGCCAAAAGAAGCCTGCGGCGGAATTTAGCTTTAAGTTTTTTAATGATCGATATCGACCATTTCAAACAGTGTAATGATACCTACGGCCACTTAACCGGAGATGTGATGTTGCGCGAGATCGCCGGTGTGATTAAGGAGAATGTCCGCGAGATCGATCTGGTCGCCCGCTTCGGCGGCGAAGAGTTTTCCGTGCTTTTACCCAATACCGATAAAGAGGGCGCGGCCTATGTTGCCGAAAGAATCCGTTCCGGTATCGAAAGGCAAACCTTCCACGCTTACAATGAGACGCTCAGCCTTAAGGTGAGTATCGGCGTGGCCAGTCTTCCCGAGCATGCCCATGTCCCCCAGGTTCTAATCGATAAATCCGACCAGGCCCTCTACCGCGCCAAGCAGCAAGGCCGCAACCGCGTCTGTATATTCTAGCCCAAAATTTCCGTTGAATTTTTCTGTATTTTAGGATAAGATAATGCGATAATATTAGTATATAAAGGCTTACTATTAGGGTCATAAGGAGAGGGGTAGTTGCGCTTTAGAAGTATTGTCTTTTTAGGATTATTCATTTTCTCGCCGTCCTTACTTGCCTGGGCCGAGGATGCGCCCATTGAACAAAATCAAGAAGGAAAAGTTCCGATTGTCTGCCACGGTGATAAGGTGGAGTTTCTGGAATCCGAGCAGAAGATTAAAGCCATCGGGCATGTCCTGGTGATTTACGAGGGCACCAAGATCACCTGCGACAAAATGGATATTTCCATGGCCACCAAAGAAGGCATTGCCGAGGGCGACGTAACGATCTACCAGAAAGATTCGGTCATCACCGGCGATACGGTCGAATATAATTTTGACACCCAGACCGGCGTGATCCATCAGGCCGGTTTTGCCTCGCAGCTGGTTTACGGCCAGGGGCCTAAGGCGGTGAAGGAAGGCCCCAAGACGATAAGCATGAACAATTCTTATATGACCACCTGCGAATTGGCCGATCCGCATTACCGCATCCAGTCCCGGACCGTAAAAATATATTTGGAAGATAAGGTCGTGATGAAGCACGTGATTATCTATGTGTTTAACGTCCCCACCTTTTATCTGCCCTACTACAGCTATTCTTTGAAAGAGGACAAGCGCCCGAAAGTAACAATCTTGCCCGGCAAGGATAAAGACTGGGGATTCTATCTCTTGACGGGCTGGCGCTATGAATTCAGCCGTTACCTTAAAGGGATCCTGCATTTGGACTATCGCGAAAGACGGGATTTCGCTAGCGGTTTTGATAACTATTATGACACGCTTAAATACGGAAACGGGTTTGTAAAGACGTATTACATGAACGAACGTTTCCTCGAAGGCAAACGCGTTTGGGATGATCCGCGCATTACTCATGAGCGGGAACGCTATATGATTCACCAGCGCCATAGTTGGGAGATCGACCCGTTTACGGATATGAAAATGGAATATTGGAGTTTAAGCGATACTGCGATATTGCAGGACTATTTTCAAAAGAGCGATTTCGAGCGTGAGCCGACACCGGAGTCCTATATTTCGATCATCCGGACAAAACCGAAATACTCATTAAGCTTCCTGGCCAAAAGGCGGTTTAATAAAATCTTTGACCGCACCGAATATCAACCGGAAATCAAGTTGAATATCCCGAGCCTGCAGATTGGTTCCGAAAAATCCAAATTTTACTGGGCCTCGCAGACCTCCCTTGCCAATATCAGCCATAAGGAAGCCCACCCCAGCAATATTGACCAGGATACAGTGCGCTTCGATACCTACAATGATATTAAGCGTGTCTCCAAACTGGGTTTTTTATACATCACGCCCTATATCGGCGGCCGAGAAACCTATTATAGCAAGGATAAATACGGAGAACATGACTGGTGGCGCGGCGCCCTCTATGCCGGTGTGACTGCGGATACGAAATTTTACCGCGTCTTTAACACCAGCACCAACATCTTCGGCATAGATGTTAATAATCTACGCCATGTAATTACGCCGATAGTGAGCTACAGCTATATCCATACGCCGACTATCGTTCCGCCGAAGCTTTACCAGTTCGACGGACTGGATGGAATAGACCGCCAGAACCAGTTTGCTTTTTCCCTGGAAAATAAACTGCAGACCAAAAGGAAAGTGGAAGATAGCAGCGAAACCCGCTATGAATCCGTAGATTTAGCGCGGCTGACGGTGAGTACCAATTATAGTTATCGGTTGCCCACAGGAAGCTGTTTTTCTAATGTCAACTTTGATATGGAGTTTACACCCTTTAAGTGGCTGACGGTAGAGTTCGACACTGCCTATGACCACCGTGTGGACCGCTTTGATACATTTTCGCTCGATCTATATGCCGACCAGTCGGATAAATGGAAGTACGGCGCGGGCTATCGTTATGTGCATGAACAGCATAGCGAGGTTAACTACGAACTTTCTTTTAAACCGACACCGCTTTGGAAAATAGGCGCCTACGGACGTTATATCTTAAAAGGCTACCCCCATAATAAGAAAAAAATTAATTCCCTGGAGTATCAGGAATACAGCTTAGTGCGCGATTTACACTGCTGGACTGCGGAAGTCCTTTGGACTATTGAGCGCGACGCCGGAGAAAGCCTGATGTTGGTAATGCGCCTGAAGGCCTTTCCGGAACTGCCGCTGGAAGCGGGCACCAGTTACCACCGGCCCAAAGAGGGCTCGCAGAACTATATCCGTTAATTCGTATTGCATAAAAGAGGAGTTGGCAATGAACATTTGCATCATCGGCGCAGGGCATGTGGGTTTAGTGACCGCCGCCTGTTTTGCCGAATTGGGTAATCAAGTTATTTGTATGGATAACGATCAGGCCAGGATTTTGGCTTTAAAGAAAAATATTATGCCTTTTTATGAACCGGGTATGAAAGAGATGGTGGTTAAAAACGTCAAGGAGAGGCGTTTAAGTTTTACCTCTAACCTTAAAGAAGCAGTGCGCAAATCCCTGGTTATTTTTATTGCCGTCGGTACGCCCCCAAGAGAAAACGGCGAGGCCGACCTGACTGCCATTGAGCGAGTGGCCGAAGGTATTGCCCGGCTGATGCCCGCATACTGTCTGATTGTCGAAAAAAGCACCGTGCCTGTAGAAACCGGTAGCTGGGTAGCGCACACTATCCGTGTTAACGTACGCGGTAAGAAAAAGTTTGACGTCGCCTCTAACCCCGAATTCTTAAGCGAGGGCTCAGCGATTGACGATTTTATGCGTCCGGACCGAGTGGTACTGGGGGTAGAGAGCAAAAGGGCGGAGGAAATCCTGGTCGAGCTCTATAAGCCGCTAAAGTGCCCGATTGTCGTTACCGACATTAAAAGCGCCGAGATTATCAAGCATGCCTCTAATTCCTTCTTATCCTGCAAGATTTCTTTTATTAACGCGATTGCCAATATTTGCGACCGTGTGGGCGCCGATGTGGCCAAGGTCGCCGAGGGCATGGGTGCCGATAAACGGATCGGGAGTAAATTTTTAAATGCCGGCTGCGGCTATGGCGGATTTTGTTTTCCTAAGGACGTGGAGGCGTTTATCCGCATTGCCGAAAAGAAAGGCTATGATTTTCGTCTGCTCAAGGCCGTAAAAGAAATCAATGAGGAGCAAAAAGACTTAGTGGTGAAGAAGGTCGAGGATGCCCTCTGGAATTTGAAAGATAAGACCATTGGCGTGCTGGGGCTTTCCTTTAAGCCGGGTACCGACGACCTGCGCTTTGCCCCCTCAATTGATATTATCAAAAAGCTGCAGGCTAGCGGTGCCCGGATTCGGGCCTTTGACCCCCAGGCCTCTAAAGAAGCGCCCAAGGTATTTAGCGGGGTGAAATACTGCAAAGATGTCTATGAAGTAGCCCGCGGCAGCGATTGCCTGGTGGTTATTACCGAGTGGAACGAATTTAAGGAGCTCGACTTTAAAAAGGTTAAACAGCTGCTTAAACAGCCGGTGATTATCGATGGGCGCAATATTTATGATCCGGCCAAGATGAAGAAACTGGGTTTTACCTATATGGGGATGGGCAGGAGCTAAGGATGATTGCCGGGGTAGGGGTGAAAAAATTACGCGTTATTCCCGATGAACGCGGCCGGCTGATGGAGATTTTACGCAGCGATGAGAAAATCTTTGCCGGCTTTGGGCAGGTGTATATGACTACGGCTAAACCCGGGGTAGCCAAGGCCTGGCATTATCATAAGCTGCAGACCGATAATTTTACCTGTGTCTTTGGCGCAATGAAATTGGCCCTTTATGATGCGCGCCCGGATTCACCGACACATGGCCAGGTCCAGGACTTTGTGATTGATCTGGAAAGCCCTCTCTTAGTACAGATTCCTCCGCTGGTCTACCACGGATTTAAATGCGTCAGTAAAGAAGAGGCGATTGTAATTAATACAGTTACCCGTCCTTATGACCGTAACAATCCTGATGAATACCGGATTGACCCTTTCCAAAACGATATTCCTTACGACTGGAGCAAATAAATGCCGCTGATTAAGGGCGTTGTGCTCGCCGGAGGCTTAGGAAAGCGCCTGGGCCCCTTAACCAAAATAACTAATAAACATTTGCTGCCCATTTATCATTTACCGATGATTTATTATCCCATTCAGACGCTGGTCGAGGCCGGGATCAGCGATATTCTGATTGTCAGCGGCGGAAACCACGCCGGTGAATTTTTGCGGCTTTTGGGAAACGGCCATGCCTTTGGCTTAAAGCGCCTCAATTACACCTATCAAGAAGGAGAAGGGGGTATTGCCGCGGCCTTAAGCCTGGCCGAGGACTTTGCCGAAGGTAAAAAAATTGTGGTGATTTTGGGAGACAATATTATTGAGAAGCCGATCAAAAAATACGTCGCGCAATTCAGTAAGCAGAAAAGAGGCGCCCGGATTTTGATTAAAGAGGCGCAAGACCCGGAGCGTTTCGGCGTGGTCGACTTTAAAGGCAATAAAATCCTCTCCATACAGGAAAAGCCCAAAAAACCCAAGACCAACTATATCGTGACCGGGATCTATATGTATGACTCCGGAGTCTTCAATATCATCAAGACCCTCAAGCCGTCGCATCGCAACGAGTTGGAAATTACCGATGTGAATAACGCCTATCTATCACGCGGGGAACTCTCTTTCGATATCCTCGACGGTTGGTGGACCGATGCCGGGACGTTTGAATCGCTCTTACGGGCCAATAACCTGGTGGCGGAGAAAATCGGCCGAGGCCGGAAATGAACCCCGCCCTTCCTAAACAAGCATTGCGTAACAAGCAAAAGTACAGCAGAAAGTTTTAGGCAATGCAGATAAAATTAAGCAAAAGCAATATTTATATTGGCAATGCCGGGAAAGGAAGGGCGGGGTGAAGAAAAGAATCCTGGTGACCGGTGGAGCCGGATTTACCCCGCCCCTCCAAAAATGATGGCTCAGGGTGGTTAATTAAATATTTTGGTTTATATTAAAGCGATGGCGCAATGAAAAAGAAAATACTGGTTACAGGAGGGGCGGGGTTTATCGGCTCCAATTTTATTCGTTATCTCTTCAGCGCTTACCCTAAGCTTTCACTGGTTAACCTGGATAAGCTGACCTATGCCGGGCGGGGCGCTAACCTGGGCGATCTCGCCGCTTCGCCGCGTTACCGTTTTGTCAAAGGCGATATCTGCGATCAGCAGGCCGTTAGCCAGGCGATGCGCGGTTGCGAGATAGTGATTAATTTTGCCGCCGAAAGCCATGTTGACCGCTCGATAGTTGACCCGGCACAATTCGTGCGCACCAATGTCTTCGGCGCGCATGTCCTGTTAGAACAGGCCCGCAAAAACAAAATTTCCCTTTTCTGCCAGATTAGCACCGATGAGGTCTACGGAAGCCGCATGAGTGGCTCGTTTAAAGAGACGGACCGGCTTGAACCCTCCAGTCCCTATTCAGCGACAAAAGCCGCCGCCGATCACCTGGCGCTGTCCTATTTTATTACCTATAAGCTTCCGGTGGTCATTGTTCGCCCAACCAATAATTTTGGACCTTATCAGTTTCCCGAGAAAGTGATCCCGCTTTTTGTGACCAATATATTAAAGGATAAAAAGGTACCCCTCTATGGCGATGGCCTCAATGTCCGCGACTGGCTCTACGTCCAGGACTGTTGTCGGGCAATCGACATCGTCATTAACCGCGGCCGGCCCGGAGAGATCTATAACATCGCTGGAAAAAATGAAATTAAGAATATCGAGTTAACCCGGCTAATTCTCAAGATGATGGATAAGCCCAAAAACTACATTTCCTTTGTCGCGGACCGTCCGGGACATGACCGGCGCTATTCTTTAGATCCGGCAAAACTCGCCAGGCTCGGTTGGCGTAGCCGTGTTGCGTTTACCCGGGCGCTTGGTGAAACTATTCAATGGTATGTAAACAATCAGAAATGGTGGAAAAGGTTAAAAGGTTAAAGGAGCAGGACCAATGAGCGTGCAGGAGTTGCTGGATAAAATTAAACAGAAGAAAGCGAAAGTGGGGATTATCGGCTTAGGCTATGTGGGTTTACCTTTAGCGGTTACCTTTGCCAAGGGTGGTTTTGACACCTACGGCTTTGATATTAATCAATCAAGAGTCAACCGGGTGAAAAAAGGGGAATCGTATATTTTGGATGTGCCGCAGGCGCAGTTACGCCAAGTCTTGGCTAAAAAGAAACTCACCGTAAGCGCTGATTTCGCGGCGATAAAAAAGGTGGATGCGGTGATTATTTGCGTGCCTACGCCTTTAAAAGAGCGCAAAGAACCCGATGTTTCCTATATAGTTTCCGCCGTAGATAACATTAAAAAATACATGAAGAAAGGCCAATTGGTAGTGCTGGAAAGCACCACCTACCCTGGCACTACTGAGGAAATTATTTTACCGGCGCTGGAATCGCGCGGATTTAAAGAAGGCAAAGATTTTTATCTGGCCTTTTCTCCGGAGCGGGTTGACCCTTCCAATGCCAAATATAAAACGGAGAATACGCCCAAGGTTATCGGCGGAGTTTCCGCGCAGTCCGGAGCCGTAGCCCGCGCGCTCTACGCCGGCGTGATTCAAAAAGTAGTCGTGGCTTCCTCGGCCAAAGTTGCGGAGATGTCTAAGCTTCTGGAAAATACCTTCCGGATCGTCAATATCGCGCTGGTCAATGAGCTTTTACTGATGTGCGAGAAACTTGGTGTTGATGTCTGGGAAGTGATCGATGTGGCCAAGACCAAGCCCTACGGCTTTATGCCTTTTTATCCCGGGCCCGGCGTCGGCGGGCACTGCATCCCAGTGGATCCGATTTATCTTTCCTGGAAGGCCCGCCACTACGGCTTTGTAGCCCGTTTTATTGAATTAGCTTCGGCGGTAAACTCGCAAATGCCGCACTATGTCGTGGAGCGGATAACCAAGGCCCTCAACGTCCAGAAGAAACCGCTAAAGGGGAGTAAAATTCTCATTGTCGGCGTGGCCTATAAAAAGGATGTCAAGGATTTACGCGAATCGCCGGCTTTGGATATTATCACCATCCTGCAGAATGCCGGGGCCTGCGTTTCTTATTACGACCCGCTGCTGCCTTATTTAAAGATTGACCACATTGATTTAAAAAGCGTGCCCTTTAGTGCGAAAAGCTTTAGTGATAAGGATTGCGTGGTGATCGTCACTGACCACAGCGTTGTCGACTATGAGTTTATTCTTACTCATGCGTCTTTAATCCTGGATACGCGCAATGTGATGAAAGATTTAAAAGGCAGAAAAGAAAAGGTAGTCCGGCTATGAGCCCCGCCCTTCCTAACAGCCGCATTGCAAAGGGCAAAGAAGTATGGATACAAAAAAATATGCTAGAGATAAAAGCAAAAGTTGAAATTATTGTTGGCAACGCCAGGAAAGGAAGGGCGGGGTGAGCGTATATTTAGTTACCGGAGGAGCCGGTTTTATCGGCTCCAATATCGTCGAGGCCCTGGTCAAACGCGGCGAGCAGGTCAGGGTTTTGGACAATTTTGTCTCTGGGAAAAGAGAAAACCTCACCGCGCACCTTAAACAAATCGAGCTGACTGAAGGAGATATTAGAGACGTCGCCCTTTTGCGTAAGGTGGCAAAAGGCGTAGATTTTATTTTACATCAGGCGGCGCTGCGTTCAGTGCCGAAGTCCGTGGAGGACCCGCTTTCCTACAATGAGGTCAATGTCGGCGGAACCTTAAACGTGCTTTTGGCCGCCAAAGAGGCCGCTGTGAAAAGGGTGGTCTTTGCCTCTTCCAGTTCGGTATATGGAGATACGGTCGTGTTTCCGGAAAAGGAAATACATCTGGCCGCGCCAATTTCGCCTTATGCCGCCTCAAAGATTGCCGGCGAGCATTATTGCCATGTCTTTGCCAGCGTCTACGGTTTAGAGACGGTGTCGCTACGTTATTTCAACGTTTTTGGCCCGCGCCAAAGCCTGGAGAGCCACTATGCGGTGGTCGTGCCGCGTTTCATCGTTAATATGCTCCACGATAAACCCGCGCCGATTCACGGCGACGGCAAACAATCGCGCGATTTTACCCACATTGATAACGTGGTCCAGGCCAATATCCTGGCGGCAACGGTTCCGGCGATTTCCGGCCGGGTGTTCAACATTGCCTGCGGTAAGGATTACAGCGTATTGGAGCTGGTCGAATATATTAATAAAATTTTGGGTAAAAAGATTAAACCCGTATTTAGTCCACCGCGTGCCGGTGATGTCGCGCGGACCGTAGCCGATATTTCCCAGGCCAAAAAGCTGCTGAAATTGACCATTCAGGTCGATTTTGAGCAGGGTTTAAGAAAAACGGCGGCCTGGTTTAAGGAGCACATTAATGAGTACGCCTAAAAAGCGCAGGGTGTTAATTACCGGCGGGGCCGGCTTTACCCCGCCCCTCCAAGAATTGGGGCTTAGGACATTTATAAATATGTTAGCTTATATTATAATGGTGATGTAATGAAGAAGAGAATACTGGTTACAGGAGGGGCGGGGTTTATCGGTTCGCATTTGTGCCAGCGGCTCTTGGGGGAAGGTTATCGCGTTATCTGCATGGATAACCTTATTACCGGAAAGAAAGAAAATATTGCCCATCTGCTGGGCAACCGCAATTTTCTGTTCATTCAGCACGATGTCTCCCGTTATATCGATGTCGAGGACCCGCTGGACTACATTTTACATTTTGCTTCTCCGGCCAGCCCGATTGATTATCAGGTTTATCCTATCCAGACGCTCAAAGTCGGATCACTGGGTACTCACAATTCTTTGGGCCTGGCCAAGGTCAAGGGCGCCAAATTCTTACTGGCTTCGACATCGGAAGTCTATGGCGATCCCCTGGTCAATCCCCAGAAGGAAGACTATTGGGGCCATGTCAACTGTATCGGCCCGCGCGGTGTTTATGACGAGGCCAAGCGCTTTGCCGAGGCGTTGACCCTGGCCTATCACCGTACGCATCAGATTGATACGAAGATTGCCCGTATTTTTAATACCTACGGCGAACGGATGCGCAAGGAAGACGGCCGGGCGATTCCCAACATGATTTCCCAGGCGCTGGGTAACCAGCCTTTGACCGTATACGGTAAAGGTACCCAGACGCGTAGCTTCTGCTATATTGATGATCTAGTTGAAGGTATCTATAAACTGATGCTTTCCGGCGTCAATTCTCCGGTTAACCTAGGCAATTCCGCGGAAAAAAACATCCTCGAGCTTGCCAAGTTGATTGTTAAGCTGAGTGAAAGCAGAAGTAAAATCGTGCACAAGCCCCTGCCGATCGACGACCCTAAAGTGCGCTGCCCAGATATTGCTAAAGCTAAAAAAGAGCTTGGTTGGGCGCCGCGAGTTAATTTAGAAGATGGCTTGAAAAAAACTATCCAGTGGTTCAAAAGTTCCCGCTAAAGTAATGAATATCCTGGGAATATCCGCGTTTTACCATGATAGCGCCGCCTGCCTGGTGCAGGACGGTAAAATTGTCGCCGCCGCCCAGGAAGAGCGCTTTACCCGCAAAAAGCACGATTACTCTTTCCCTAAACAGGCCATTGCCTATTGCTTAAGTGCCTCAGGTCTAAGTGATAAAGATATTGGCCTGGTTGCTTTTTACGAAAAACCATTTATTAAATTTGACCGCCTTCTCCATACCTACCTCACCTACGCCCCCCTGGGTATCCAATCTTTCCTGAAAGCGATGCCGCTGTGGCTTAAGCAGAAGTTTTGGATTAAGGATTTAATCCGCGCGGAGCTTAATTACTCCGGAATAATTCTTTTCCCCGAACATCACCTCTCCCACGCGGCCTCGGCCTTTTTTCCTTCCCCGTTTCAAAATGCGGCCATCCTGACCATCGACGGGGCCGGGGAATGGACCACCGCCAGTTTTGGCATCGGTGAGGGTAATAATATCCGGATACTCGAAGAGCTGCGTTTTCCGCATTCCCTGGGCCTTCTGTATTCGGCGTTTACTTACTATACCGGTTTTAAGGTTAATTCCGGAGAATATAAGCTGATGGGTTTGGCCCCCTACGGAGAACCCCGGTATAAAGAGACAATCCTTAAAGAACTGCTTGACCTTAAAGAAGACGGATCTTTTCGCCTGAATTTACGCTATTTTGGCTATTGCGTGGGTCTGGCGATGACCAACCGGCGTTTTGAGCGGCTTTTTGGCGGCGCAGCGCGCCCGCCGGAATCGCCCTTGACGCAACGGCATATGGATCTGGCCCGTTCGATACAAGAGGTAACTGAAGAGGTAATGCTGCGGATGGTGCGCCATGTACACAATAATACTCACCAGGACAATCTTTGCCTGGCCGGAGGCGTGGCCTTAAATTGTGTGGGCAACGGCCGGATTCTCCGCGAGGGGCCATTTAAACAGATTTGGATTCAACCGGCGGCCAGCGATGCCGGCGGGGCTTTGGGTGCGGCACTTTGTGCCTGGTATCTGCATCTTAATAATCCGCGCCTCACCGACGGTGAAACCGACGCGCAACAAGGATCATTTCTTGGCCCCGAATATTCGCACGACTACATTCAGGATTTTTTGAGAAAAAATAATGTTGCTTATCGCGAACTTTCCGAAGCCGAGCTTCCCGAAACCGTCGCCGATTTAATTAACGCTCAAAAGGTGATCGGCTGGTTCCAGGGCCGGATGGAGTTTGGCCCCCGGGCGCTGGGTAATCGTTCGATTTTGGGCGATGCGCGCTCCAGTCAGATGCAGGAACTGATTAACTTAAAGATTAAATTCCGGGAGAGCTTTCGGCCGTTTGCGCCTTCGGTGCTTGCGGAAAAGGTCGGCGACTACTTCGAGTTTACGGGTGAAAGCCCGTATATGTTAATGGTCGCGCCGGTGAAAGTTACCCTGCGCAAAAAGGTCAGCCCGGACCAGCAAAACCTCTTTGGCCTGGAAAAACTCGGCGTCCAACGCTCAAATATACCGGCGGTAACGCATGTCGACTATTCTGCCCGGCTGCACACGGTCAAAAAAAGCGATAACCCGCGTTTCTATCGCCTGATTGAGGCCTTTTACCGTAAATTTGGCTGTCCGGTAATTATCAATACCTCCTTTAATGTACGCGGTGAGCCTCTAGTCTTGAGCCCGGAACAGGCCTATGCCTGTTTTATGCGGACTAATATGGACTATTTACTCCTCGATAGCTTTTTACTGGAGAAGAAAGAGCAAAAACCTCTGGATAAGGATATTGACTGGCTCAGGCAGTTTGAACTCGACTAAGAAAGCTAATGTTAACCCAAAATAACAATCAGGAAAACCAGAAGCGCCAATTACGGCAATTTGGCCTATCCTTAACCTTGGCCTTGGCGGTGTTGGGTAGCCTCTTTTTTATCCGTCGGCAGCCAGCCGGGCCTTACTTTTTAGGCTTGTCTTTAGCCGCGTTCGTTCTCACCGCTACCGGCGCGCCGTTACTGCGGCCGGTGCAAAAGTTGTTAACGCTATTTGGCCGAGGTGTGGGCTGGCTGATCACCAACGTGATTTTAATCGGCCTGTTTTATCTTGTGATTACCCCGATGGCCCTATTAGGGCGTCTTTGGAAAAAAGGCTTTTTAGACACAAACTGTGACCAAAAGGCAACTACTTACTGGGAAACTAAACCGCCCCGGGACCCCTCGTCCCTGGAACAACAATTCTAATCTAAGAGGAATCGTGATGGGAAAGCTGGCTATTTTAAGAGAATTCTGGCAATTTTTACGAGTAAATAAACGTTGGTGGCTTCTGCCGATCATCATCATGCTGATCCTGTTGGGCGCCTTAATCGTTTTATCGGAAAGCTCCGCGGTAGCCCCCTTTATCTATACGTTATTTTAGACAAAATTTCCTCAAAACCCCGTATTTTTAAAGCAGTTAAGTGCTACTTCCCATCGTGATTTTTCTGCAATATTTCCTTGACAGAAAACCCCTAAAAGCTTAAAATAATATATCGTTCGTTTTTAGAACGCTATTCCGTAGCATCCCCCCTAATATAGCAAGAAAGGCCAAATATTTAGTCGATGCCGGCACTAAAAAGTGAGTTCCTTAAGCCCACTGAACACCTGCGCAGCCTTCAACTCTTAGAAGAGATTTCCAAGGACGCGACTATTTCCCAGCGTAAACTCTCGCTTCGGCTGGGGACAGCCTTAGGGGTGACCAATGCCTGTCTGAGGAAAATGATCAATAAGGGCCTGGTTAAGGTTAAAGGCATTAATCACAAACGGCTGGCCTATTATCTTACCCCCAAGGGTTTGAGCGAAAAGGCCCGGCTGACCTATAACTTCCTGCAACACACCATTCGTTTTTATTCTGCGCTTAAAAACAGCATTACCCAGACGTTGAGCGGTCTTTACCAGGATGGCCATAAGCGTATTGTCTGTTATGGGGCCGGAGAGGTCTTGGAGGTGGCGCTGGTCATCTTGGACGAGATGAATCAGAAGTTTAATGTCCTGGCTATCGTCGATGATGATGCCGCCAAACAGGGGAGAAAGTTATTCGGCATCGCGGTGCAGCACCCGCAGGCAATCGGGGAACTGCGGCCGGACGCGGTACTGATCACTTCGGTTAAATATAAAGATAAAATTAGGCGTAACTTAAGTAACAGTAAAGAATTGTCAGCGATTAATGTCTATTCGCTCTAAAGCGAGAACTAAAACGAAAGGAGTTTTTGCACCATGATTCCCTTGTTGGATTTGCGTAAACAGTACCACACGATTAAGGATGAAATTGACCAACGTATTGCCGAAATCCTCGAGTCGGGAAATTTTATTCTCGGACCGGAAGTAAAAAAACTCGAGGAGGAAATGGCTCGCTTTTGCCAGGTTAAATATGCCGCGGGAGTTGCCTCGGGTACCGATGCCCTGGAATTGGCGCTAAGGGCCCTGGGGGTGGGAAGAGGCGACGAGGTCATTACCACGCCGTTTACCTTTATCGCCACTACGGAGGCGATTACTCAGGTAGAGGCTAAGGTCGTCTTCGCCGAGATCGACCTGGATACCTACAACATCAACCTTGAACAAATCAAAAAGAAAATCACGCCGCGCACCAAAGCGATCATCCCGGTGCATCTTTACGGCTTACCCTGCCAAATCAAAGAAGTGATCGAGATCGCCCGCAGGCATAAGCTTTATGTGATTGAGGATTGCGCCCAGGCTATCGGCGCGGAATATCAGGGCCAAAAGGTCGGCTCATTCGGTGACGTGGGCTGTTTTAGTTTCTTTCCCAGCAAAAACTTAGGTGGATACGGTGACGGCGGCATGGTCGTGACCAATAATGAGAAAATTAATGAGCAGGTGCGGATGCTGCGCGTCCACGGCAGCAAAAATAAGTATTTCCACCAGGTGGAAGGCCGCAATAGCCGGTTAGATGAAATTCAGGCCGGAATCCTGAGGATTAAACTCAACCATTTAAATGCCTGGAACGAACAGCGCAGAAAAAACGCGCGCATTTATACTGAAGCCTTTAAGGCCGCCGGCCTTACGGACAAGATGGCGGTGCCTCAAGAGGTTGAAGGAAGTACGCATGTCTTCCATCTCTATGTGGTCAGGGTTCCCCGGCGCGATCAACTGCTGGAATTCTTGAAGTCCCAAAGCATCTTCGCTGCCATCCACTATCCCGTACCTTTGCATTTACAGGAAGTCTATCGCGGCCAAGGGCACAAGGAGGGGAGTTTTCCTATTTCCGAAAAGGCGGCGCGGGAAATTATCTCACTGCCGTTTTATCCCGAATTGACTAAAGAAGAAATACTGACGGTAGTGCAGGCGATTAAAGAGTTCTATGATAAATAGCGCGTTTCGTATTGAGTATTGTGTAAAACTAAAGCAGGAGGAAGCATGATTACCATCGGCCATGTCGGGGCGGGCGCCTGGGGGCAAAACCATATTCGTACTTTTTCGATGCTTAAAGACTGTCGGGTGAAGATTTGCTGCGATAGCCGTAAAGAGGCATTGGAAAAGGTGCAGGCAAACTATGGCCAGAAATTCAAACTGACTACTGCCTTTGAGGACATCGTTAAAGATAAAGAAATCGAGGCAGTAGTGATTGCTGCGCCGGCGGCCTTGCATGCCGAGATGGCTATTGAAGCGCTCTCGGCCGGTAAACATGTATTTGTGGAAAAGCCCCTAGCTTTAACCTGGAAAGACGGCAAGAAAATGGCCGAGCAGGCGCGTAAGAGCAAGAAAATCTTAATGGTCGGGCATCTGCTTCTTTTTCATCCCGCGGTACTGATGCTCAAGGAATACATCCAGACCGGCGAGCTGGGTGAGGTCCTCTATCTTTATTCCACGCGGGTAAACTTAGGCCGGATCCGGGAAGAGGAGAATGCCCTCTGGAGCCTGACCTCGCATGATATTTCGGTGGCCTTGTTCTTATTGGAAGAAACGCCGCTTGAGGTAAGCGCCCGGGGGGAAAGTTACCTGCGCAAAGGCATTGAAGATGTGGTCTTTGCCACCATGAAATTCAAAAATAACGTCCTGGCGCAGATACATGCCAGTTGGCTCGACCCGCATAAAATGAGAAAATTTACTATTGTCGGTTCGAAAAAGATGGTCGCCTTTGATGACATGGAGTCTTCCGAGAAGATCCGCTTATACGACAAAGGAGTTGACCGCAAGGTTGATTATCAGACCTATGCCGAATATTTGTCCTTGCGCGACGGAAATATTTCTATCCCGCACGTGGATATGAAAGAACCTTTGCAGATTGAATGCCAGCATTTTCTTGATTGTATCAAGAATAACGAAGAGCCGGTGAGTAACGCCCAGAATGGTTTGCAGGTGCTGGCGGTGCTGGAAGCAGCGCAGGAATCGCTAAATAAAGGCGGTTTACCGGTGCGGATCAAGGATGACGGAAAATGAAGCAGTCAACCTGGCCTTTAAAAATTATGATCGCGGCAACGTTAGTATTTGTCTTTGGGGTAAACCCGCTGTTAAGGCTCTACAGCATGCCCCAGCAGTTTCCTTCCGAGCCTTTTTCGGTACTGGGGGCAATACGGATGTTTTACCTGCCGCTGTTTAACTTGGGCGCGGATACCTGGGATAACTTCTTTAAGGCCTGGTTTGCCACCTCTCATGGATGGAATGATTTTATTTATTTCTATATTGTGACCGCGTTATTTAATATTTTACGCATTCCCTTAAGTGAAGTGCATTATTATTACGCCCTGCATGTGCTGGGCACGCTCTATCTCATTAGCGCGTTTTTTATGACGCGCGTTATATTTGATTTTAAGACCGCCTGTATTGCCACAATATTCCTGGCGGTGTCCTATTTCGCAGTCCACGCCCCCAATTGTATTAACCACATCCTGATCACGATGTTTTTGCAGTCGCTTTTGTTTTTAAGTGTGGCGCTATACCTACGTAAAAAGGAATCACTGCCGCGGCGGATATTTTTTGCCGCTTTATTATGTCTGGCCGCGTCTTTAGAGCTGATCCTGTTTTTGCCGAGTGTATTATTACTTGAGCTAATGTGGCAGTTCTCTCAACGTAAAGAACAACTGGGGCTAGCCAAGGCCGTCAAGAATATTACCCGCAAAGAGCACTTCGGCCTTTGGATTCCTGCCGCCATTTCGGGGTTGGCGACTTTCGGTATTTTCCTATTTTTCGGCTATAGTCGTTTAGGGATGTGGGCCTATCAGAAGCACGCCTTTCCGATAACCCCGAAAAACCTGCATAACTTTCTTAATATCCGCAAGTTGCTTATGTTTCTCAATATGCGTCTTTCGCTTGGCCCTGATTACCTTGCAATATTACTGTTTTTCTGCATTGCCCTGTTTATAGTGCTGTTGTGCTTGAGAAAAATACGCTGGCATAACCCGATTTTTTTCTTTATCTTGGCCTTTTTTACGGCTTGTGTCTCGAATATCGCCACCAACCGCTGGAAATTCTATACCGCCAATCTACCGATGTGCGTAATTACGGCATATGGATTTGGCTGGCTTCTGGAGCGCTTTAAGGATAATAAGAAAGCGCTCTCCGGCGTTGTTTCCATCTTGGCCGCGACGATAGTTGTTTTTACCAGCCAGCAATTCCAGCATCAGCAAGCGCGCAAAAAAGAGATCGCTTATTATTTCCGTCCTTCGCCGTTAAAAACAGTCGGGTACTACATTCGAGAGTACGGTCCTGAGGAGAGTACCGTGTTCAACCTGTTCAAAAACGTGGTATTTTTTGACCAATCGGAGTACTACTACGGCAAATATATCATGTCCGATGGAATGTATGCCAAGCGCAATTTCAGCCTTTCTGATTATACGCCTGAAGAAGCGCTGCAGAAATACCCGCAGATTGGCCAATTTGACTTTTATGTAACACTGGAAAGTGAACCCAAGGCCAAGGCCTTACGGGAAGAAGGAAGCCTTGCCGATCTGCGTAAGGTTGCCGATATATATGATCAAGAGAAGCTCTTGGCCTGCGTATTCTCGCCGCATGTCTTTCCTTATGTAGCCATGCAGCTTTCGGATTACAATGAGCGCTGGGATCTGAAATTTGCCAACTTAAAACATCTTTTTAAAAATGGACGATTTGGGCTATCTTCGCTGATTGGAAACAGGGAATAATTTTATAAAAAGGAAATGGGGAAAATATGGAAAACGATTTTTTCGCTCATCCGACTGCAATAATTGATCAAGGGGTGAACATCGGCAAGGGGACAAAAATCTGGCATTTCAGCCACATCACTAAAGGTGCGACGCTGGGCGAAAACTGTAAACTTGGCCAGAATGTCTACGTTGGCCCGGGTGTAACGATCGGCCGGAACGTTAAAATTCAGAATAACGTTTCGGTATATCCAGGTGTAACCCTGGAGGATAACGTCTTCTGCGGCCCTTCAATGGTGTTTACTAATATTTTCAATCCGCGCTCGGACATTGTACGTAATGACGAACGTTTCTACAAAAAGACGCATGTGAAAGAAGGGGCAAGCATCGGCGCCAACGCCACCATTGTCTGCGGTAATATGATTGGCACAAGTGCATTTATCGGCGCCGGAGCGGTGGTAACCAGGGATATCCCCGATTTCGCGCTGGCCTACGGCAATCCCGCGCGGATTTGCGGTTGGATCTGCCGCTGTGGCGAGAAATTAAAGTTTAAGGCCGTAAAGAACAAACAAACTCTAAAGTGTGCCAGCTGCAAGAGGGCATACGAAAAGAAAGATAGCGCTGTTAGGCTGCTTAAAGAATGAAAAAAAGGATACTTTTTATACATTCCAACTTGGATATCGGCGGCGCGCAAAAGATGCGCTTGACTCTTTTGCAAAGCCTGGACAGAAATGAATACGACATCAGGATCCTTTGCCTTGAGCGTAAAGGCCAGCTGGGGGAACAGGCCGAGCAACGGGGCTTCATTGTTGATGTCTTAAATCAGTCTGACCGTCTGTACAATTTTTTGACTACGTTTAAGCTTTTTCGTTATTTAAAAAGGAACCAGTTCCTGATCGTGCAAAGCAGTCTCTTTCGGGCTAATTTTCATTCCCGGATCGCGGCAAAACTGGCCGGGGTGCCGGTGATTATTGCTGAGGAGCATGGTGAGCACTACCAATTTAAACGATTGAAACTGTTTCCTTACGCTTTAATTGATAGAATACTGTCTTTTTTTACCGATCGGATTATTTGTTGCGCCCAGCAGATGCGTTTAAGCTTGGCTAAGATTGAGGGCATACCCGCGCAAAAAATTACAGTGATTTTAAATGCGGTAATGGAAGAAAGCCTTGCGCTGAAAAAGTCAAAAGGCGTGGTTAGACAGGAATTAGGAATCAATGGCCACTCGGCGGTCATCGGGACCATCGGGGTGCTATCCAAAGCCAAGGCTCAAGCCGTGCTCTTGCGTGCCTTTAGTGAGGTACTCAAGGTAATTCCTGAATCAACTTTGGTGATAGTCGGGGACGGCCCGCTAAGACCTAAGCTCAAGAAATATGCGCAGGACTTGAAGATTGATCATCGGGTAATTTTTACTGGTGAGAGGCGGGATGTGGCCGATTTATTGAACATCATGGATGTATTTGTTCTTTCGTCAGAAAGCGAAGGGCTGCCGATAACCTTGCTGGAGGCGATGTATCTGGGCGTACCTTGCGTGGTGTCTAAGGTGGGAGGAATCCCGGAGATTATTGAAGATGGAAAAACCGGATACCTGTTTTCTTTCCCCGACTTTAAGGATTTAGCCGATAAAATAAAAACTTTGCTTAACCATCCCGATCTGGCTCGAAAGCTCACCCTGGCGGCTCAAGGTGAAGTGAAGGAAAATTTTCTCTCAATGCAATACGCCAATAAACTAGCGAAACTACATCGGGACCTCTTAATCAGCAAAAAGCTGGACCAGTATGTTTAGCCGGGGTGTATTCTGCGAGGAGATGCTGTTTTGAAAGAACATTTAATCAAGATCGTTCAGCATTCGGCGATTTACGGTTTGGGCAATATCGCAGTGGCATTAACAGGTTTTCTGCTTATTCCCTTATATACCAACTACCTTAGTCCGGAGGCGTATGGTATTTATTCCCTGATTACTTTATTTATGGCCCTTTTGACATTTTTTTACGACTTGGGGTTATATAAGGCAATGTTTAGCTGGTACTTTGATTTTTCCGTAGAGCAAAAGGAAAGAAAAACAATTGTTTCGACAGTCTTATTTTCCACTTTTGTTTTCTCTCTGATCTGGACGCTATTGTTTTTGCTATTTCCAGGGAGGGTATCGGAATTGGTAGCCAATGGCCGAGAGTACTCGCCGCTTGTGCGCCTAGCGGTGTTAACGGTATTCTTTAATAATTTAATGATCATTCCCTTCTCGGTGCTTCGGCTCAAGGAAAAACCGGGATGGTTTGCCACGGCATCTTTCGTGCGCATCATCGGTATAGTCGGATTGAATTTTTTATTTATTGCCACCTTTAAAAGGGGACTTTTAGGTCTTTATGAAAGCGGCTTAATCGTTGCCCTGGCGATGACCATCCTGCTTTTTCTTTTTACGCGCAAAGAGTATATCTTAGAATTCTCTGGGGAGGACTTTAAGCGCATGTTTAAACTCGCCCTCCCTTTTTTTCCTACTGTTTTTTTCGCCTGGATTATAGATTTCTCTGGCCGTTACTTTCTTAAATTATATACTACCTTAGAGCAAGTAGGTTTGTATTCTTTGGGGTATAAGGTTGGGCAGGTCACGATGTTTACGGTTAGCGTTTTCATTTTAGGATGGGTACCGATTCTGTTTTCAATTGCCAAAGAAAAGAACGCGCCGGAAATCTTCGGCCGGGTAATGACCTACTTTTTTAGTGTAGTGGCTTTTGTTTCTGTGCTTATTTCTGTGTTTGGCAAAGAGCTCATCAGGGTCTTTGCTTCCCCTTTTTATATGCCGGCTAGCCAGGTCATCCCGATTATTGCCACTTCTTATTTGCTCTACGGTGCGTATATGTTTTTATTGACCGGATTATTGATTAAAAAGGAAGCGCGTTCTCAGCCCCTGATTTTAGCCGTAGCCGCGGGAGTAAACGTGGGCTTAAATATTCTTTTGATTCCCAGGTTAGGTATGATGGGGGCGGCCTTGGCCACGCTGGCCACTTATTTATTGGTCGCCGGCGGGACTTATTTTGCGTCCCAAAAAATCTATTTTATACCTTATGAATTTGATCGGATTCTTAAAAGTTTATTTATAACGTTGCTCGTCTATTTTTTAAGCCTGTTGATACGTTCTGAATCCTTGGCGTATGCCCTCAGCCTCAAGTTCGCGCTGATGATCGTCATGTATCCGGCATTACTTTATCTAACTAAATTTTTTAAACAAGAAGAGCTCGCAAAATTGCGCGCTCTGACAAAAGTGGTGAGCCTATGACCGATCAATCGCCTCTAAATTTATTAAAAAAAGATCTCCAGAATTATTATTCTCGTCTGCAATGTAAGGATAACTTGCGGTTTTTGGCCAATGTTTTACAAAAGCCGGAAATTTGGGCAATCATTACCTTTCGGATTGGCGCGGCCATTCCTCAAGGGATTCTCAGATCCCTTTATGTCTTTTTATTCTGGGTACCGATGAAGATTATTTCCGGAATCGAGATTTACCCCCAGACCAAGATCGGGGAGAAGTTATATATTATTCACCACGGAGGCATATTCATTGACCCCAGGACGGTGATCGGCAACAATTGTATTTTATTAAATAATGTCAATATCGGTACTCGCTTTGACGGTAAGGGCGCTCCGGTAATTGGTGATAACGTCAGGATTGGCGCCGGGGCGAAGATTATCGGGGCAGTCAATATCGGGGATGACGCGACCATTGAAGCAAATGCAGTAGTGACTAAAGATGTTCCTGCGGGAGCCATTTGGTAATAACTCAAAAACAAGGAATAGGGAAAATGTCTCACCAAAAAGTTTACGAGCAATATTTAACTGCGGGTTTTAAGGAGATGAATATGGATTTCGAGCGCCGGGTTAAGGACTTCGAAGCCATTTACGCCGGCTATCTGCCCAAAGAAAAAAATGCCCGGATCCTTGATTTAGGCTGCGGGATGGGCAACTTTCTTTATTATTTAAAGAAAAACGGCTATACCAACTTTCAGGGCATTGATATCGGCAAGGAGGCAATAGAATTCTGTAGGGCCAATGTGACCGATAGAGCAACCCTGATTGACAACCTCGCTGACTATTTAAACAGCCATCTCAACGAATTTGATATGATCGTCATGGCTGATGTAATAGAACATCTTCCCAAGAGCGAGACCATCGAAGTTTTAGAATTGACAAGAAACAGCTTAAAAGACGGCGGAACTTTATTTATTACTACAGGCAATATTACAACTTTGTCATCAAAATATTTCCGCTATATGGCCTTTGATCACGAAATAGTCTATTCCGAATATAGTTTACGCCAGGTCTTAACTGTTGCCGGGTTTAGAAATATCGCCGTTTTCGGAAACAAAAATCCCTTCAGGACAAATATTAAGAGAATAGTATGGCTTTTGTCCCAAAGGCTCTGGTTTGGCCTGCTTAAGCTTATTTATTTTATCGAGGTGGGTACAGATGCCCCGAAGATAATTTCCAAACTGCTGATTGGAGTAGCCAGAAAATGATTCTTCTTAAGAAGGCTTAAGATGACATATCAAAAAGTGTACGACCAATATTTAACAGCTGGTTTTAAAGAGATGAATCAGGATTTTGCGAGAAGGGCGCAAGATTATGAAACAATATACGCCCAGCATTTGCCTGATAACAAAGGCGCCAGGATCTTGGATATCGGCTGCGGAATGGGTAACTTTCTTTACTATTTAAAGAATAAGGGCTATACCAACTTCCATGGTATCGATATCGGTAAAGAGGCCATTGAGTTTTGTCAGGCCAATGTCACTAATGAAGTCACGCAGATTACCGATTTGAGCAATTATTTAAAGGCGCATCAAGGCGAATTTGACATGGTGACCATGAATGATGTCATTGAGCACATTCCCAAGAACCAGACAATAGAGGTACTTGAGTCGCTAAGAGATAGCCTGAAGCGGGAAGGCACTTTATTTATCGTCACTGGCAATATTGCCACCTTATATGGAGGATTTCTCCGCTATATCGGGTTCGACCATGAAATAGCCTATTCTGAATTTAGTTTACGCCAGGTATTAACTGTCACCGGATTTAAAGATATCCAGATCTTTGGCAACAAGAACCGTCTGCGGCCAAATATCAAAAGAATATTATGGGTCTGGTCCCAGCTGTTATGGTTTAAGATACTCAAGCTGATCTACGTAATAGAAGTAGGTACTGATGCTCCAAAAATAATTTCCAAGCTGCTTATTGCTGTGGCAAGGAAGGGATAGGTATTTTAAGAATGGTGAGAATACGTAAATTCGTGAAGGTAGTGATGGTCGTGGGGGCAAGGCCACAATTTGTCAAGGCCTCAATGTTATGCCGGGCCTTAAAAAATTACCGCCGCCTAAAAACCATTGTGGTGCATACTGGCCAGCATTATGATACCAATATGTCCGATATCTTCTTTAAAGAATTAGGTATTGCCGCGCCGAAATATAACCTCGGTATTGGTTCCTTTACCCAAGGGGCACAGACCGGAAGAATGCTTGAGGGCCTGGAGCAGGTGCTTTTACGCGAACAGCCGCAGTGCGTAGTAGTATTTGGTGATACTAATTCCACGCTGGCCGGGGCTTTGGCTGCGGCCAAACTTGAGTTTAAATCCGTTGGCTCCCGGGGTGTTCGTATCCCGCTGATTGTGCATGTGGAGGCGGGTTTAAGAAGTTATAACCGGCGCATGCCTGAAGAAAACAACCGGATTATCACCGACCATCTGGCGCATCTTTTGTTTTGCCCATCCCGGCTGGCGGTAAAGAACCTCAAGCGGGAAGGAGTGACTAAAGGCGTGCACAACGTAGGCGATATTATGTACGACTCCTTGGCCTATTTTACCAAAAAAACTGCTCCGAAAAATGTCGCCGCCAAGTACGGCCTTTTAGCTAAACGCTACTATTTGGCAACTATCCACCGGCAGAGCAATACCGATCAAGCGGAAAACTTAAAAAAAATTGTGTCTATTCTTGGTAACCTGAATTTGCCGGTGTTGTTTCCGCTGCATCCCCGGACGAAAAAGGCCTTAGGCCGTCTTAAGATCACCTGTGCCAATATTAAATTTATTGAACCGCTTTCTTATTTTGAAATGCTCAGCGCCGAAAAAAACGCGCAGGCGATCATCACTGATTCCGGAGGGGTGCAAAAAGAGGCCTTTTACCTCGATGTTCCCTGCATTGTGCTCCGGGAAGAAAGTGAGTGGAAGGAGCTCTTAACCACTGGGCGTAATATCCTCACCGGCCTAGACATTAGACGCGTGGAAAGAGCCCTCAAGCGCCTTAGGCAGCTAAGGCCCAATCACTCGGCGAAGAATTTTTATGGTAACGGCTCAGCGAGCATTAAAATGGCGAAAATAATTTACAGGAGCATAAAAGAACGACAATGAAAACAGTTTTAATTACCGGCGTCGCCGGGATGATTGGGTCGCACTTGGCTGATGAGTTGCTGGCTAAGGGATATAAGGTATTAGGCCTGGATAATCTCTCTGTGGGCAAGAGAGAAAATATTGCCCAGAATTTGGCTAATCCACGTTTTACGTTTAAGAAAGTAGATATCCGTGATTATAAAAAACTACAAGATTCCTGCAAAGGGATTCATTTAGACGCCATCGTGCATCTTACCGCCAGCAAAAAGATCAGCGAAGAAGGAAGTGCTCTGGATGTACTGACCAATAATGTCCGGCCAACCGAAAATACGCTTGCGCTCGCCCAAAAGAAGAAATGTAAATTTATTCTTGGCTCTACTTCCGATGTCTATGGCGTAAGCGCCGATATCCCTTTTAAAGAAGAGGGCAATCTGCTATTGGGCGCGCCCACGGCCAAGAGATGGGCCTATGCGGCGTCCAAGATGTACGCCGAACATTTAGCGTTTGCCTATTACAAAGAACGCAACGTCCCGGTTATTGTTTTACGCTATTTTGGCGCTTTTAGCCCGCGTGCCAGTTTCAGCTGGCGAGGGGGGCATATTCCGCTGTTCATCGACGCGGTATTACAAGGGCGCGATATCATCATTCACGGCAATGGCCGGCAAACCCGTTCGATGGCCTATATTTCTGATGTCATCTCCGGCACGGTATTGGCGCTGGAGAATAAAAAGGCCGTCGGCAATATTTTTAATATCGGCAGCGACGAGGAGTTGAGCGTAATCGCAAGCGCCCATTTGATCAAGAAACTGGCCGGGGCAGGAACTAAAACAAAAATCCGCTTTGTCCCAATCAAGAAGATTTTTGGCGACTACCGCGAAATTAAGCGCCGCGTTCCCAGTTTGGCCAATTCTAAAAGGATCTTAGGCTATCGCCCAAAGGTAAGCCTACAGGAAGGATTGGCTATCACCATCAAGGCCCGCAGGGAATGGATTAGGGAAAATGCAGATAAAATTAGAAGAAAAAATTAGGCGGATCAGCCCGGACAAATTTCTGGGCAAAATACACTCCAATTGGGCCAGGCGAATCGTCGGTTTAATTGAAGGGAACAAGGTACTTGAGATTGGCTGCGGCTACGGATTTTTGACTGATCACTTAAGTAGGCAAGGGTTTAGCGCCTGCGGCATCGACATCGATCAAGAGGCAATCACAGTAGGGCGCAGTTTATTCCCGCAGGCCGATCTGAGGATTAGCGATGCCTATAATCTGCCTTTTGCCGATAATTCTTTTGATACAGTGGTCTTTCATGAGGTAGTACACCATCTGGACCTGGAAAAAGCATTTAAGGAGGCACACCGCCTGACGAAAAACTGCGTAATTATTTTTGACCCCAATCCTAACCTAATAGTGAAGTTATGCCGTAAAATGGTCAGGCATATTGACCCGGAAGCGCCGTTTGACCAAGTGAGCAAAACGCTGGAAAGGCAGGGGCTGGAAATAACCTCTTTAGGGTTCAGCGATCTGTTTGCGATGCCCTTATCCGGCGGTTTTGTCGGGCCACGGCTGGTGCCCGATCTGCCGGCTTTGCACAATTTTCTGATTAAATTAGATCAGGCTGTTTGTAATATTTTGAAAGCTGTTGGCTGCGAAAGGTTCTTTTGCTGGAGATACCTGATCAAGGCCCAAAAAGCGAGGTGAGTATGGTCTACTTTCTCTTACCGGCGTTTAATGAAGAGAAAGCGATTAGCGTGCAATTGAACGCGATCGGCAGAGTAGCGGCAAGCGGAAAATTTTCCTACTGCGTGTATGTCGTCGATGACGGTTCTAAAGACAAAACTAAAGAGGTGGTACGTGAGCTCTCTGGCGAGATGCCCGTAGTGCTTCTGGAACACGAAAAGAACAAAGGCGTGGGTGAGGCCTTCCGGACCGGATTTAGCAAACTACTTAAAGCGATGAAAGATGACGATATCGTAGTGACCATGGATGCCGATAATACCCAGGACTTGGCCAGTGTCAGATTAATGGTTAAAAGAATTGAAGAGGGCTATGAGGTGGCCATCGGTTCAATCTACGCACCCGGCGGGATGATGGTCGGGGTGTCGCTATTGAGAAAAATCCTCTCCTGGGGATGCAACTGGATTTATCAAATCTGCTTTCCGATCAGCGGAATCAAGGAGTATACCGGATTTTACCGCGCGCACAGCGCCTATGCCCTGAAAACCGCTTACGCTAAATTTGGGGCGCATTTAATCGAAAGCAATGGTTTTGGCGCAATGGCTGAGATGCTGATTAAATTGAGGAGCATCCCGCTTTTAATGACCGAGGTGCCGATGATTATTCGCTATGACTTTAAAGAGGGCGCCAGCAAAATAAAAATTTTGCCCACGATCGGCGAACATATCAACATTATCAGGAAGAATCTCTTTATTAAAGGAACTTATTAATGATTTTTTTGAGGGCTAACCGGGCCTTTTTCTTGATCTTAACTTTAGCGATAGCGTTAAGAATGATCTGCCTGGATAAGGGGATTAGCGGCGATGAACGTTTTACCTTGCAAACTGCTCAAGCTAAGCCCGCGCAGATCCTGCAGTTAGTTTCAACCCGGGAGTCGCATCCTCCGCTGACATTTTACTTGCTTAATCTTTGGATGAGGCTAAGCAGTTCGGAAGTGTGGATTAGAATGTATTTTGTAATTTTTGGAATAGGCGTCAGCGTATTAATCTATCTCATCGGTTTAGAGGCGCTAGATAAAAGGTTCGCTTTATTTGCCTTTGCCTGCTCGGCAGTATCGCCTTTATTGATTTGGTCGGCGCAGTATATCCGCAGTTATGCCGACTCAGGCTTCTGGATTATGGCAGCGACGTTATTTTTCTTAAAAGCCCTGAATAATAGGAATAAGATATTTTGGCTGGCCTATTCTTTAGCCTGTTGTTTAGCGGTATATACTTTTTATTTTTCCTGGTTTTTTATCGCCGCCCAATTTCTTTACGTTGCTTGGGAAGCGCAAAGAAGAAGGCTATATTTTAGCCGGATGATACTTTCCCAGGGGTTAGTATTGTTGTTATTTTCGCCGCTAGTTTATCTTTTTTGGAAACAGATGTCTGCGGTAGCCACTGCCGGTAAAGAGATTTGGACGTATAAGGGGCTGCAGGTTTTCGGATTTCGCGTTGGCGCGTTAATCCGCAACATCATGACTTTAGTCGGTATGGATCCCGATTTCTTAGGCCTAAGCCTGCAAGAGGTTTTTGCCAACAAGATTTTATTGCTTCAGGCAATATCGATCCTTGGCGTTTTTGCCTTAATTCTTGGAGCCGGGTTTGCCTCTTTAGCCCGGATTCTAAAAGGCAAGGGCATTGATGCCTGGTTTTTCCTGTTTTTAAGCCTGGGGCCAATTATCGCCGCTAACATCGCCGGCAGATTTGTCAACCTCGCGCTCAACGCTAAGTACCTTTGCGCATGCCATGGAATCTTTATTTTCTTTTTTGCCGCGATCTTGTACCGCTTTCTGCTTGAGAAAAAAAGAACAATCGCCTATGTGTCTTTATCCTGTTTTGTGCTTTTATACCTTGCGCGCGCGCCTGTTGTCTATGCCGCCGAGTTCGATCTTAAGGGGGCGGAGCGCTTTATTAATTCGCGATTTAAGAATAGCGACTGCATTGTGGTTTTTAATCGGGATTTCGCCGACTTCGGTGAAAAGGCCGTGATCGAGCTGCGTCCCTTATTAGCCAGAGATGAAAAAAGCGGTGATTACTTGCCTTTAACGCCCGTGGCGTCAGTAAAATTAAATGGTGAGCTCGGCCGTTTTCAAGCCGTCTATCTTTATTTAACCGCGGGCAACGCCAAGTTATTTGGCGCTAACCAACAGATCCGCAGCTGGTTTTCCGGCGCCGGATTTAAACTTAAAAGTGCCAGGGAGCTGAAAAATATCGAGATCCTGGTTTATGAAAGGGAATAGTTTGCTGCTAGCGCAACGTAACCCGATAGTCTTTATTCTGCTGATCGCGTTTATTTTAAATGTGTTTGGCATCTGCTGGGGCCTGCCTTACCGGCTTAATCCCGATGAGCATGTTGCCCGGACGCTTCGGATGCTTAAAGAGAAAACTCTCAATCTCTATTTGGAAGACAAAGACAAGATTGGGCACCCTACTTGTTACAGTATATTTTTGGGTTTCTTCCTTCTGTTATGGCTGGGTTGTTTAAAGATTTTTGGCGCTGACTTAAGCGGCATTATTTCCGCCGCATCCGTATCTTGGATTACGCTGGCCAGGGATTATCCCTGGTTTGCCAATAGCGTTTATGTAATTGCGCGGTTGTTGTCCGCGGCTTTAGGAGTTTTGAGTATTTATCTGACCTTTGCGATTGCCAGAAGAATATTCAACAGGACCGTCGGTTTACTGGCAGCGGCATTTTTGACGTTAAACATGGGTTTTATCAGCACCCATCATTTTGCCAAAAACGACGCGCTGGTAATTACGTTTTCCTTGCTTAATCTATTATTCTGCGTAAAGGCGTTGCAGCAGGAGCAGTTCTTGAGGAATTTTTTTATCGCTGCGCTGATCACCGGACTGGCCATATCCACAAAATTGGACGGAGCGATCAATCTCGTGCCGCTTTTCTTTACCTGGCTGATCGTTTTTCTAAAAACTCAGCGCAGGCGGGTCTTCTTTTTACTAAAGAGCCTGTTTGCGTTACCCGTGATTGCCCTGGGTGTCTTTTTAGGCTGGCCGAGCGTATTTTATGCCTTTGGCGTATATCGCTACAAGGTGACGCAGAATACGATGATTTTTGGCGCCCCCCAAACACTGTTGGCCTTCGGGCAAAGGCTCTGGGGTGATGCGCGCCTGATAATGTCCGACTTTAATGTGGCGCTCTTTACGCTGGTACTTCTGGGGCTGCTGTATTTAGTAATAAAATGGCGGCGTTATCCCCGCGAGTTTACACCGCTAAAATATATGTTGCTGGCGTATCTGGGCGCCGGGTCCTGGATTTATCTTTTTCGGGCCACAAAATTTGTCGTTTTGGCATTTCCGATCCTTTCGATTATTGCGGCTTATGCTGTAGCTCAAGGCTCTTCCTGGATGAAAAGGTTTAGGCTGTTGCACATCGCGGCAAAAATGCTGTTCCTTTGCGCGTTGCTCTATTCCTTTGCCTACTGTGTGCGTGCCGACTTGGTATTTGCCAAAAATGATACGCGCTATGCGTCCTCTAACTGGATCAAGAACAATATCGCTGCGCCAAGCACTTTGGCTATTTTTGCCGAACCCCTCAACCTCTTTATTGATGAGATTACGGCGCGCTACCGCGTGATTGAATATCCCGACTATCCCGGGCAAACAATAGATGCGCAGTTTTTGTTGCACTCCAGTTGGGAAAAGATGCGCTTTGAAACGGGCCTAAAAGATTACCAGACCAGGCCTAAGGTAGATGCGTTTTTCGAAGATCTGCTCTTGGGCAAAAGGAATGACTATGCCCTGGTGAAAAGATTTGAATATCCGGAAGATCTTTGGTGGAATCCCCGGCCTTCTTATACTTGTCCGGTGGTTTATATCTTTAAGAGGGTTCAATGAATACGCAAGCGAATAATCAACGTTTTTTGCTCCATACTTTATTATGGGTATGTATTGGGGTGGTACTGGCCAGTTGGTTGATTGTTTCAGCCGGAACTTTATTTGTGGTTAGTATCAGTATCCTGGTGGGGTATATGCTTTGGCGCAAGGCCGAACCTCAGGAAAGGGTCTTTTTGCTTGGCCTGTTTGTGCTGGCCTTGGTGTTACGCTATCTACTCATCATCTATTACTACCACCTCTATTTAAAAACCGGGGCCTTTCCTTTTCTTGCCCCGGACGGAGAAACGTTGATTAATAAGGGCTGGTATATTTCACAGGTATTGTTGCATCGCGACACCGCGCAAGTGCCTTCTAATGAGTATGTAATGAAGTTTAACTGGGTTGCCTTGAGCGACTTTGGCGGTAAGCTGCCGCACTGGGATCAGTACCAGGTCGGTATTTACAGCTACTATCTGGGAGTATTTTTCGCGCTTTTTGGCTATGCGCCTGTGGCGACAAAATGTATCAGCGCGCTCTCGGCAGTAAGTGCTGGCGTGGTCAGTTATTATATCGCCAAAGAGATATTCGGCAAAAGCATCGCCCGGGTCAGCTATGTGTTATTGCTCTTTTTCCCTTCAATTTTTATTCATTCGCTGACCAACTTAAGCGATCCCTTCCTGCTTTTATTTGGCACCTTGTCAGTATGGTCGCTGGTAAAAATGGCTAAACGGCCGACGCTTTTTTTACTTACGGTTCTGGCGGTTTCGATAACTGCCATTTATTATCTTAAGAAACCGCTTGCCCCGCTCATTATTGCCGTCGCTGGGCTGACGTTTTGTAACTTTTTGCGTATGTCGGCGGCAAAAAAGGTCGGTATCGTAATCATCTTAATGGCATTAATCATCGGCGTTGGTCCACTAAGAGAAAAACTGGTTGAGACACAGTGGGGTTTGAATAAGCTGATGCTCAGCCACCGCCAGTATAGCACGCTCAAAGGCGCCAGTTATTTTATTTATCCCCAGCGTTTTTATAATGAGGAGATTCTTTCAGTCGAAGGAATAACCCCGGCGGAAACACTGTTTGCCCTTTTGAAAGGGCTACTCTACTTTCTTTTTTCGCCGTTTCCTTACAGCGCTTCCTTGTCTGCATTTGGCTTAATTAGTTCTTGGCAGAACATCTTCTGGTATTTTCTCTTTCCTTTCAGCCCGATCGGGATTATTGCCGGTCTGCGTCATAATACCAAAAAGATATTGCCGGTCTTTATTCTTCTATTTTTATTTACTTTTATCCTGGCGCTTTCCGAGGGCCACTCGGCTACGTCCTTTCGCCACCGTGATTTATTGATGCCTGGCTATCTGATTTGCGCTGTCGCCGGTTTTGGCTTGGCTTTTAAAAAAGGAGGAAATACTCTTGAAAGAAATTAATGTTGCGGTAATCGGATGCGGGTATTGGGGGCCGAATTTAGTGCGTAATTTTCTGGAACAGGCGGATGCCCGCTTAAAAACAGTCTGTGACCTTTCACCGGAGAGACTCGCCTATGTCAAGCGGCTCTACCCCCCGGTAGTGACGACAACCCAGATGCAAGATATCTTTCGCGATAAAGATGTACAGGCGGTAGTCATTGCTACACCGGCGGCCACGCATTTTGACATTGCGATGAACGCCTTAGAGGCCAAAAAACACGTCCTGATTGAAAAACCCTTAGGGTTAAACCGCCAGGAATGCAAAAAGCTGATTGCCGCGGCCAAAAAACACGAACTGATTCTGATGGTCGGGCACACCTTTATCTATAATTCGGCGGTCAGGAAATTAAGGGAATATATCGTTCAGGGATTCATCGGTAAAACTTACTACATCTATTCCCAGCGGCTTAATTTAGGTAAAATCCGCCAGGATGTCAATGCCCTCTGGAACTTTGCCCCCCATGATATTTCTATTTTAATTTATCTTTTGAATGAGCTTCCTCACCGTGTGCGGGCTAAGGGGATGGAATTCATTCAAAAGGGGATCGCCGACGTAGTGATGATGGACCTGGATTTTCCTTCCGGTGTCTCGGCGCATGTCCATGTCAGCTGGCTCGACCCCAATAAAGTGCGGCGGATGACTGTGGTCGGTAGCGAAAAGATGGTCGTCTACGATGATGTCAACGCCGATGCCAAAATTCAGATTTTCGATAAGGGTATTACTAAGAAAAACATCGCCGCCTCACTAGGCGAGTTTAAAAACTTCGGTGAGTTCCAACTGATCCACCGCGCCGGCGACCTGGTTATCCCCAAACTTGATAATTATGAACCGCTACAGGAGGAGTGCCGGCATTTTTTGCAATCGATTAGGCAGAACAGCGTGCCCCTTACTGACGGTAAACATGGATTGGCAGTAGTGGAGATTTTGGAGAAGGCGCAGGAGTCGATGGATCAGGGTGCACTGCCTGTTGACTTGTAGAAAGAAAGGACCTAACCATGTACCAGGGCAAAAAAATCGCAGTGGTAATTCCGGCATATAACGAGCAGCGGCTGATTAAGCCGACATTGGAAAATGTCCCTAAGCTTATCGATAAAGTCTATGTAGTTGACGATGCCAGCAGCGATTCTACGCCAGAGGTGGTTCGGGAAATCGCTCAGCGCGATAACCGCATTGAGCTCATCAGGCACAAGGTGAACCAGGGCCCGGGGCAGGCGATTATTAACGGCTATAAGCGCTCTTCCGCGGATGGATATGATATCGCGGTTGTCGTGGGCGGCGATTTTCAGATGCCCTTAGAGCAGGTCACCAATTTCCTCGACCCTCTAATCAAAGGCAACGCTGATTATGTTAAGGGCAACCGGTTTATGATGGAGGGCAATGCCTTTGAGGATATGCCTAAAATCCGCCTGATCGGCAATACCATCATTTCGCTCTTAACTAAGATATCTTCGGGCTGTTATAGGATTTTTGATGTAGTCGACGGATATACCGCAATCACCAAGACTGTCATTGATACGGTAAACTGGAATCAGGCCTGGAAGCGCTACGGCTATCCGATGGATTTCTTGGCCCGCATTAACGCCTACGGCTTCCGGATCAAGGATGTTCCCCGCCGAGCGATCTATCTGACCGGTGAGCGCCAGACGCAAATTAAGGGCTTGAAGTATGCGTTGAAAGTCTCGCCGATGCTGATCCGCAACTTTTTTTGGCGCTTAAACAAACGCTATATCTTCAGCGATTTCCATCCCTTGGTTTTTTTATACTACGGCGGGCTGATTCTTGTTCCCGCCGGTATTGCAGTCGGTATCTATATTATCGTCCTGAAGCTCGCCGGCGTATTTCCTTCCGGGGCCACGGCGATCTTCTGCGCGCTTTTGCTTAATATCGGGATCCAGTCGCTGTTTTTTGCCATCCTTTTTGACATGATGGAAGAAAAATAATGAGAACAAGCCACGTCGTAAAATCAGCGCAAAAACGCGCCCTGCTTGCTTTGGGAAAAAGAACGCCCTTACGAGTAACGCAGGCAATTACCTACCGCTGCAATTTACAGTGCCGCTTTTGCGAGGTTTCCGACAAAAAAATGCGGGAATTAAGCACCGCGGAGATTAAAGAGGCAATGCTGATATTTAAGCAGATGGGCTGTATCGGTTGGGGGTTTACCGGGGGCGAGCCGCTATTAAGAGAAGACTTAGTTGAATTGTTGCGCTATGCCAAAGAGTGCCATTTCGCCACCTCTTTAGTGACTAACGGAACACTGACGCAAAAAGTAGCGCTGTTGGAAAAAGAGTTGATCGATTTTGTGATGCTCTCACTCGATGGCGACCGGGAGTCGATGGAGCGTATTCGGGGAAAAGGCACCTATGATAAGGTGCTGGCGGCCTTGGCAATTTTAAGCAAGAAGAACATTAAGACCTGCTTAAGCACAATTGTTGACGGTTACTCGCAAAACCTGATTAAGCACGTGATACAAGTGAGCAAAGAATATGGCGTTTTCTCCAGCTTTCAACCGATCTTTGACTGGCAAACGGGGCGGGAAGACGCGCAGCTGTTATCAGCTGCGGAAAAGTTGGAGCAATACCGGAAGAATATTGATTATTTAATCGCTGAAAAAAAAGGCGGCGCGCGGATCTGGAATTCCCTGGGCTATTTGCGTTATATTCGTGATTACGGAGCGGTAAAAAAAGGGAAGTGCTATGCCGGCCTTTTGTATGTAATGATGGACCCGCAGGGGCTTCTGCATAATTGCTGGTGGCAGGGCAATAAGGTGCATTATCAGGATGTGCGGGAGGCCTTTGCCAAACTGCCGCATCCTCCAAAGAGTTGCTATTGTTTTCCCTGGTGCCATAAAGAGTATAGCGAGGTATTTTCCTTGCGCCCGCAGGCGCTTTGGAATACGCTTAAGCAATTATAGGAGAAAAGAATGAAAGCGGTATTGATTAACCCCTCATGGACGCAAAGCCTGGGCCGTTTTGCCGAGCTTGCCCGTCAGAGGACATATTCGCCGCCTTTAGGAATTTGCTATGTCGCCGCCGTAGCCGAACAGCGCGGGCACCAGGTGCAAATTATTGATGCCGAGGCGGAAAGGCTGATTGATCCGCTGGCAATTGTCGAGCGGCTCAATCAAATCGATCCCGATATTATTGGTATTACGGCTACTTCGCCGGTATTCCCCCGGGCCCTGCTCTTGGCCGGCGTGCTCAAAGATCATTTTACTGTGCCTTTGGTCATCGGCGGCAGCCATATCAACGTTTCCGGCCAGGCGGCCTTTGCCGATTGTTTTGATTATGCCGTCTACGGAGACGGCGAGTATGCCTTTAGCGAACTGATGCAAACTCTGGAGGGTAATGGCGAACTGGCGCAAGTGCCAGGGTTGATTTTTCGCCGCGGGGGAATGGTGCAGGTTAATCCCCAATACCCAACGCTGGAAAATGTGGACGAACTTCCTTTTCCGGCAATTCATTTGCTAAAAAATGAACTCTATAGCTTGCGTTTTGCCAGCAGAAAGCCCCAACGCTATACCTCGATCATGGCGATGCGCGGTTGCCCTTTTAAATGCGTATTTTGTTCCGAGCCTCTGACCAGCAAGGGCCTGCGAATGCGTTCGGCGATAAATATTGTTGATGAAATAGAGAGGGATTTCCGCGAGCTGGGCATTGAGCATTTTACGTTTGTCGATTCCAATATTACGCTTTCGCGTAAACAGGCGATCGATCTCTCGCGCGAAATTAAAAAGAGAAACATAGCGATCACTTGGGAAGGTTGGACCAGGGCCAACTTAGTTGATGAAGAGATGCTGCGGGAAATGAAAGCGTCGGGATTTGTGCGTATTAGTTTCGGCATCGAAAGCGGTGACCCGCGTATTTTAAAGATCATCAAAAAAGAGGTAGCCTTAGAGGACATGCGCCGGGCTTTTAAGTTGGCCCGCAAATTGAAGATCGAGGCGCTCTGCTCGGCAATGATTGGTTTGCCCGGAGAAACGCGAGAAAGCATTGACAAGACCATATCCTTTATCCGTAATACCCCGGAGATAGAATATTCCAATCTTTCGATCGCCGTGCCTTATCCCGGGACAGAGATGTATGAAATGGCGCGCAGACAGGAGCATGGCCTGAAGCTGTTGTCCGAAGACCTCACCCGGTTTAACCGCTATGATGGCGCGGTAATCTCGGTCAATGATTTGCTGCCGCAGGACTTGGTGCGTTTGCAAAAAATAGGCCTTTTGAAAATTCACTTCACTCCGGCAAGAATTGTCAAAAGCATCAAATTAGTTAAGTTCAATACGCTTTTAGTCTTGGGTTTTTCTTTTCTCGGCGCGCTCTTAGGAAGCGCGCGCTTTTCCCGAAAGGACAAAAAATGAAGAAAAAGTTAGTTGAAGATATTGCCTGCCCCGGCTGTCACAGCGATTTGGCCTGCACTATCTTTGAGGAGGAGCACCAGGAGATCTTAAGCGGCGTACTGCAGTGCGCCAGCTGCCGGCAGCTTTTTCCGGTAATTGCGGGCATCCCTTGTTTGCTGCTGGCGCCCTCAAACGAAATGTACCGCGATATCCATGAGGCCTTTTATCAAAAATTTCATGATCGGCTGCCTCAAGGCCTACCGCGGATGCTTTCCAAAAAAGAGGCCTTCGCCAGCAAAAAGAAAAAGGCCACCCAGGAGTCATTTTCCTTTGAGTGGGAAATTTTTAATAAGATTCTTCCCGTGCACGAAAACGAATTCCTCGATACTATTTTCCCGATTGAGCGCAGTTTCTTCCACGGCAAAATCATCTTGGATGCCGGCTGCGGGCAGGGCCGGTTTTCCTATCTTGCCTCGCGCTATGGCGCCAAGGAGGTTTACGCCATTGACTTTAGCCATTCGGTGGGAGCAGCCTATCAGAATACCAAAGACTTAAAAAACGTCCACGTGATCCAGGCCGATATTTACCATTTACCATTTCGGCGCAAATTCGATTTTATTTTTTCGATCGGGGTGCTGCACCACTTGCCGCATCCGCGGGCCGGCTTCAAAAACTTAATCCGTTACCTGGAAAAAGACGGCTCAATTTTTATCTGGGTCTATGGCCAGGGCGCGGTGGTGCGCTTAATCCAGCTGGCCCGGTTACTGACCACCCGTATCCCGCGCGAGGTCACTTTTGTGCTGGCGCATATCCCGGCCTCGTTTTTGGCGCTGTTCAATATGACCTACGAGCTTCTCGACCGGTTTTCGGGCACGAAAAAACTGGCGGAGAAAATTCCGCTCAAAGAGTACACCCAGAGATCCTTCCGGGGGAAGGTCAATACCGCTTTTGACCACTTAGCCACACCCCTGGCTGAATTTTACCGTTACAATGAAATCTATAACTGGTTTAAGGAAGAAAAGTTTAATAATTTTTGGGTTACCGACCGCTTAGGCTATAGCTGGCGGGCCTATGGAAAGAAATAAAAATGTGCGGTATTTGCGGGATCATCGATAAAGAGAATGTCCTCAAGCCTCAAGGAGAGGCGGTGAGGAAAATGACGGCAACGCTTTTGCACCGTGGCCCGGATGAGGACGGTTTTTACCTCAAAGGTAACGTGGCCATGGGGATGCGCCGCCTTTCGATTATCGACTTAAAAAGTGGTAGTCAGCCGATGCATAATGAAGATCAGAGCGTTTGGGTGGTATTTAACGGTTTTATTTATAATTATTTAGAGTTACGCGAACAGCTGATTGCGCGCGGGCACATTTTTTATACCTCTTCGGATACCGAGGTGCTGGTGCACTTATATGAGGAATATAAGTTTGACTGTGTAAAACATTTAAACGGGATGTTCGCCTTTGCCATTTGGGACGAAAAAGAAGCCACGTTTAGCCTCTACCGCGACAGGATCGGCGTAAAAAACATTTTCTATGCCCATATCAACGGTGAATTTGTCTTTGGCTCAGAGATGAAGGCGCTGCTTACTTTGCCCCAATTGAGCCGGGAAATTGATTTTCAGGCGCTGGACATCTATTTCTCGCTTTATTATATCCCCGCGCCGTTTACTATTTTTAAACCGATTCGCCGGCTTGAGCCTGCGCATTACCTGGTATATACACCGAAAAGTCAGCAAGTGCGGGAATATCGCTACTGGGAATTCTCTGCGGGCGGCGAGGACTCCCGGCCCGAGCGTTATTACGCCGAAAAAATACTGGAGCTTTTGCGCGCCTCGGTGCGCTTACAGCTCAAAAGCGACGTACCGCTGGGATTATTTTTAAGCGGCGGGATTGATTCGACGACCCTCTTAGCCTTGGTCAGCCAGGAAATACGCACTACCGTCAAGACATTTTCCGTCGGTTTTAAGGAGAAATCCTACAGCGAGTTGGACCAGGCTCGCTTAGTCGCCAAACTCTATGCCTCCGACCATCATGAAGTCATTATGGAGCCCCAGCAAGTGATTAAACTTTTACCGGATATTATTACCCATCTCGATGAGCCAAACGGCGACTGGTCGGCAATACCGAATTATCTGTTATCGCAGTTGGCCAAACAGGAGGTGAGCGTAGCTCTCTGCGGAGCGGGAGGCGACGAGCTGTTTGCCGGCTACCCCACTTATACCGCCTACTATTTAGCCGGCGCCTATAGAAGGCTGCCCGCTCTTCTGAAAGACACGGTGATTAAAAATATCGTTAATCGCCTGCCGGTTTCGCTAAACCGGCTGAGCTTTGATTATAAGGCCAAGGCCTTTATTCGCGCCGCCGATGCTGATCCGATCGAGGCGCATTTCCGCTGGAAAGAAATTTTTAGTAAAGAGGCTAAGGCCGAACTTTACTCAGCGCTGGGCAAAGAGAAAATGCGGGATTATGACTCGCTGGAGGTATTCTCAAGGTATGACTCAGACCTGCAATCGTTCGACGGCTTAAGCAAGCTCCTTTTTCTGGATACGCGGGTCTTTCATGCCGCCTGCACCTTGTATGTAACCGATATTACGACCATGGCTAATTCACTGGAATGCCGCGTTCCGTTTTTGGACAACGCCATTATTGATTTTGCCTGGCAGATTCCTTCTCGCCTTAAACATCGCGGCCTGACCACAAAATACATCCTGCGCCAGGCGGTCAGCCGTCTTCTGCCCAAAGAAATAGTCCGGCTCAAAAAAAAGGGCTTTATCTTACCGACTGGTTCTTGGCTTAAGGGCCCCTTAAAAGGCTTTATGCAGGAAATCTTATCTAGCGAAAATATCAAAGGCATTAAAGTGCTCAATGAGGCTTATGTGCGCCAGCTGATTGATGAGCATTTTACGGCCAAGAAAGACAATACCCGTCAATTGACGGCGCTGATATCGTTTGTGCTCTGGTATAATCAGTATATTAATAGGAAATAGAGGAGATGAGATATGTACTGGGATAAATGGTCGTTTGGTGCTAAGGCCCGAATAGTATTATTCCAAAGCCTCTATACCCCTTTAAAATATCTGCCTTTTCCTTTAGGCGAATTTTTGCGCTTTGCCTTGTTAAAGCTGTTTCTCAAAAAATTGGGCCGGGGCGGCTGGGTGCGTGACGGCTGCATGATCAGCCACCCGGAAAATATTGCTATCGGGGATCGAGTGTTTATTAACGAAAATGTCTGTTTAAGCGGTGCCGGGGGGATCGAAATTGGCAATAACGTGGCTATCGGCCACCGCAGCTCGATTATTTCTGATGACCATGGCTTTGAAAATAAAACCGCCCTGATCGTCGAACAGCAGCGCAAATTAGCCAAGGTTACTATCCAGGACGACGTCTACTTTGGCTGCAATGTCGTCGTGCTCAAAGGTGTGACTATTGGCAAGGGGGCGGTAATTGGGGCGCATTCGCTGGTGACTAAAGATATCCCTGAGTATGCCATTGCCTGCGGCATTCCTGCCCAGGTAATTCGTTACCGTACGTAAGGATGGTTTGATGAAGGTTCTTTACATTTCCTATGACGGGGCTACCGAGCCGATCGCGAAATCGCAGATTGTTCCTTACCTGGAGCGGTTAACCAATAAAGGGGTGAGCTGTACCCTGCTTTCTTTTGATAAGAAAAGATATATTCCCCGGCGGATGCAGTTCGATTACGTAAAAAGCGAATTTCAGGAAAAAGCAATCCATTGGATTAGCCTGCGTTACCATAAAACACCGACTGCCTTAGCTACGGGCTGGGATATACTTTGCGGCATAGCGGTGAGCCTTTATGTTTGTATTAAGGAGCGCATCAATATTGTGCATGCCCGCAGTTATGTTGCCGCCCTGATCGCGCTTTGCGTGAAAGTACTTTGCCGCAAAAAGTTCATTTTTGATATGCGGGGATATTGGGCCGATGAACGGGTCGAAGGCTATCTATGGCCGGAGCATTCGCTTTTGTATAAAATTGCCAAACGTCTGGAAAAGGTGTTTGTCTGCCAGGCCGACTTTATCGTCGTGCTCACCAAAAACATGCAATCGCGATTAAGCCAAGATTATAAGATTGCCCCCGAGCGCATTGCCGTAATTCCGACTTGTGTTGATCTGGAAAAATTCCACATCGTGCCGCCGGATACCGCTGAAGATTCACTTTTCGGAAGCGTAAAACAGAGATTAGAAAACAAGGCTGTGCTCATTTACGTTGGTTCCCTGGGGACAGTGTATATGCTTGAGGCGATGTTTGATTTTTTTGCGCTACTGAAGGCCCGGGTGGAAAAAATGCATTTTTTGCTGCTCTCGCACAGCGACACCCAGGCGGCCTATGCAGCCGCGGAGCAAAAAGCGATTCCGGAAGATGAATTTACGCTGATTTCCTCGGCCCATGATTCGGTGCGGACCTGGCTTAATCTGGCTAAAATCGGGATCGCCTTTTACCGTCCGGCGTTTTCGGCAATTGGCCGCGCGCCCACGAAAATCGGTGAATACCTGGCCTGTGGCATACCGGTCGTAGTCAATAAAGGGGTCGGTGATATCGATCAGATTGTCGTTGAGCGTAATATCGGGGTGGTAGTCGACTCACTCGACGAACCGGGATATCTCAAGGCGGCCGCGGCGCTGGAGAGGCTTATTGAACAGCCGGATTTAAAAGAACGCTGCCGCCGCGTAGCCCAGGAATATTTCTCTTTAGAAAAAGGCTCAGACGACTATTTTAAGGTCTACCAGACAGTGATGAATCAAAAGAGCGGTAAACGCAACTAACCCTAAGGGGTAGGCCTTCATATTCCAAATTAATGAAGGGCCTAAGTGACGGAGATTATCATGCGCGTATTGGTAACCGGGGCAGCGGGGATGTTAGGCAGTTCTTTGTGCCCCCTTTTGGAAAAGCAAGGTTTCGCGGTCATTGCTACCGACAAGGTCTCTCTCGACGGTATTCTTGATCTGGACATTACCGATGCCGCTAACGTTAACAAGCTGGTCGAAAAATATACCCCGGAAATAATTTTTCATTTAGCCGCTGAGACTGATGTGGATAAATGCGAGAAGGAACCCGAGCACGCCTATTTAGTCAATGCCCGGGGCACCGAAAATTTGGCTCAGGCGAGCTTACGTGCAGGCTGTATCCTGGTCTACATCAGCACCGGCGGAGTATTTGACGGAGAAAGCCCTGAGGCTTATACCGAGTCCGATCAGCCTAACCCTAAAAATGTCTACAGCCGGGCAAAATGGGAAGGCGAAAAGATTGTCGCCGCGCTTTTAAAAAAATATTATATCGTCCGCGCCGGCTGGATGTTTGGCGGAGGCCACCTGGATAAAAAGTTTGTCGGGAAGATCGTTGACCTCTTAAGCACGAAAAAAGAATTAAAGGTAGTTGACGATAAATTTGGCAGCCCGACCTTTACTGAGGACTTAGCGCGAGCCTTAGTGGCTTTGGTTAAGACTGGGCGTTACGGGCTTTACCATAGCGCTAATGTCGGCTGCTGCTCGCGCTATGAAATGGCCGTGAAAATTGTCGAATGTCTGGGTTTAAGCGGCATTAAAATTAATCCGATCAGCTCGGATGCCTTTCCGCTGCCGGCCTACCGGATCCGCTCAGAGTCGCTGGCTAATAGCAAGCTCAACCGCTACAAGATTTACGCCATGCGCCCCTGGCAAGAGGCGTTATGCGAATATGTAAAGAGGCACGCCCAAGAAAAGGCGCTATTTAAACAATGAAGGTTTTATTTATTGTTCCTTATCCTACAGAAGGCCCGAGTTTCCGTTATCGGGTAGAACAATTCCTGCCCTATTTAGAGCAGAACGGCATCGAGTATAAGGTGTCTTCGTTTATGTCTTCGAATTTTTACAATTACGTTTACGCAAGGAAGAAGCGCAATGCCGCTAAGCTTTTAGTCTATTTCCTGCAAGGGCTGGCGCGGCGGATCGCCGATCTGGTGCGGGCGGATCAGTACGACCTCGTTTTTATTCACCTAGAGGCCTTTCCGATCGGACCGCCGCTTTTTGAATGGCTTTGTACGCGGCTGAAAAGACCGCTGGTCTTTGATTTAGACGACGCTATTTTTATGAAACACAAAGTCGGCTCCAACAAAATTATCAACTTTCTGAAATATCCGGCTAAAATTCCGGCAATTATCCGTTTAAGTTCAGAGGTGATCGTCTGTAATGATTATCTCAAAAGCTATGCCGCGCGCTACATCCAAGAGGAAAAGATCCACGTTATTCCTACCTCCCTTGATGTGACGAAATTTCAGCCGCAGGAGGGGCGCAAGAGCGATGCCGCCCTGACCATCGGCTGGATCGGCAGCCATACTACCGCGCCTTATTTAGAATTACTGCGCGCGGTCTTCCAGGACTTAAGCCGCAAATACGACTTTACGCTTAAAGTAGTCGGTGCGGCCCGGCCGTTTACGATTCCCGGCGTCAAGGTCATCAATGCCGATTGGAGCCTCTCGCGTGATATCGCCGAGTTTCAGAGCCTGGACATTGGCGTTTATCCTTTGGCCGATGACGAGTGGATTAAAGGCAAGACCGGGTTTAAGACCTGCCAGTATTTAGCCGTGGGCGTGCCGTGCGTAGTTTCCAACGCCGGCCGGAATAAAGAAATTATCCGTGACGGCGAAAACGGGTTTTTAGCCAGCAACGAAAAAGAATGGGTCGAAAAATTGTCCCGGCTGATTGAAGACGAGGGTCTAAGACAAAAATTTGCGCGCGAGGGAAGAAAGACCGTAGAAGAACGGTTTTGTATCCAGGTCAACGCCGCGCGCTTTTTAGCGGTTTTAGAACAGGCGAGTAAGGCGTTTGCGCAATGAGCATTCGACGCAAGAATATAATCGTCTATAGCGGGCTTGCGCTCATCTTGGGCGTGGTAATTCTCTTTGGCGCCAGCAGCACGCGCCAGGGAGTGAATTGCGTTGTTAGCGAACATGCGATTCCCCGTTGGATTAAAATTACGGAATTCCTAAGCCGCCACTATCACTATCAGCAATTAGCCGCTGAGATTACCAAAGGCTACTCTAACGATGAAGAAAAGCTCACCGCTATAGTCGACTGGACGCGCCGGAATATCCACCAGGAATATCCCGCCGACTGGCCGATTTATGACGACCATGTACTCAATATTATTATTCGTGGCTACGGCACCAGCGATCAGTTCCTGGATGTGTGCACGCTTTTCTGCACTTATGCCGGGTTGCCGGCAGCGATGTACCAGGCGTATCATCCCCAAACGCAGCGGGCAATACTTTTAGCGGTGGTTAAGCTTAATGGGCGTTTTATCCTGCTCGATCCGGCCAGAGGCAACTATTTTCGTAATCGAGCCGGTGAGCTGGCAAGTATATCCGATATCATCGCTGAGCCGTCAATAGTGGAGCGCGCCGCGGACACGACAGCGGTTCGCGATAAGCCCTACGCGGAATATTTTTCGGTTTTAACGCCGATAGAGAAATTCCGCACCCTAAGGGCCGAGCTGCAGATACCCGGGACGCGGATTAGCTACGAAATCAAAAGAAGATTAGGGCTGGCCGAAGTAGCCATCCTTTTTTACGGAAAAAAACCTTAAACGAGCTCAAGTAAAAATGCGAAAATTGTGTATTCTGCTTACCGATCCGATGCAGGTGTATTATCAGAAAGGGGAAATTAAGCCCCGCTACTATAATCCGGGTGACATTTTTGATGAAGTGCACATGCTTTCTTTTTGTAACCGGGACATTGCCGAAGAAAAAGTGCGCCAGATTGCCGGGAGAGCCAAACTTAAAATACACTCACTTGGCCGGCTATCCTTCCTTTCCGGGTTCACTCTGTTAGGTCGGCTAACGCGCACGGTGCAAGCCATTGCTCCCGATGTCTTGCGGGCCTATGACCCATCGTTACGCGGTGCCCTGGCAGTATATCTGGGAAAAAAATTACAGCTGCCGGTAGTGCTTTCCATTCATGCGAATTTGGACGAACAACGGGCTGTTGAACGTCGGCCTTTCCTCTGGATTAGGCTGTTCTTGGAACGTTATGCGCTTCAGGGCGCCGATGAGGTCATCTGCGTATCCGCGCATGTGCAGTCATATGTCCGGAGATTAAGAACAGCCAGGAGTGTAGTTATCTATAACCGGATTTCTAATGAACAGTTCGGAAAAATAAAGCCTCACCCGGCGGATAAGAAAAACAGAGTCGTGATTTTAACGGTCGGGCGGGTAGAGAGCCCGAAGAATCAAGAGTGCCTGATTCGGGCAATTTCCGGTTTAGACGCGCGGCTGATTTCTATTGGTGAGGGTAAAGGGTTAAAAAAGCTGATGCAGTTGGTGAAGAAAATGGGCCTGGACGATAAGGTGGAGCTCGTCCCTTCAGTACCGCACGAGCGTATTCAAGACTATTACGCGCAAGCGGACATCTTTGCGCTTTCCAGCCATCACGAGGGGTTTTGCATGCCGGTCCTGGAAGCGATGGCTTCGGGACTGGCTATTGTGGCTTCACGCATACCGGCGATAAGTGAAATACTCGCAGAAGCGGGCATAACGGTGGAGAATAACCCGGAGGCCTTTCGGGAACCACTAAGCCGGCTAATTGCCGATAAACAGTTACGCCAAAGTTATGGCGAGAGAGCGAAAGTCCGTGCCCTGACTCTAGACGCAAGCCAGATGGAGGCCAAGGAAAAACAGTTATATGAGCTACTCTTGGCCAAAGATAAGACTAAGCGGCCTGCCGTTAAAGTCTGTTATTTTGGATATTATGATCCGGCCTACCCCAGAAACCGGATGATTATTGAAGGGTTACGCTTAAGCGGCATCACGGTGAACGAGTGCAATGCGCTTGGCCAAAGGCATAATCCCTTACGGATGCACCTGGAGCTTTTTCGCCAAGCGCTTAAAAACCCCTACGACGTGATGATCGTCGGAGCCTTAAGCAGCGGCTGTATCTTCCTGGCCTACCTCTTAACGAAATGCCGTTTAAAGAAAAAAATGCTGATTTACGATGCCTTTTTCTCCAAGTATGATACGGTCGTATTCGATAAAAAGATCTATCCGCCCGGCTCACTTAAGGCCCGCTTATACTGGCTTTTAGATAAGCTCACTTGCGTTCTGGCGGACAAAATTATTGTTGATTCCCAAAGTCACAAGAACTATTTTCAGCGTGAATTTAAGATCGCCCCGAGAAAAATCTATCCGGTTTACGTCGGGGCAGAAGAGGATATTTTTTCCGCCGCCGAAAGCGCTAAGAAAAATCAGCACTTCAACGTGACTTTTACCGGCTCATTTGTGCCGCTGCAAGGAGCGGAGTTTATTGTCCGCGCGGCGGCGCTGCTAAAGGATCGTCCCGACGTACGTTTTACCCTGGTCGGTAACGGAATGCTCTATGAGCGGATTTTCGCGCTCAGTAAAGAGCTAGGCCTGGATAATATCGCCTTTACCGGTTGGATAGATTACCGAAAAATGCCTTTTTTCGTTGGCGAGGCCGATATCTGTTTAGGCGTGTTTGGCGAAGGCGAGAAGGCCAAGAGAATTATTCCGATTAAGGCCTACCAGGCCCTGGCGATGGCTAAGGCCCTGATCACCGGAGATTCTCCGGCGGCGCGTGAAATATTGCAAGACCGGGAAAATGTGTTGTTTTGCCGTATGGCTGATCCCCAGGCGTTGGCGGAAGCGATAGTTACGCTTAAAGAAGACCGCGCGTTAAGGGAAAAAATTGCCCGTAATGGGTATGAGCTGTTTGTCAATCGCTTCACCAAAAAAGCAATTGGTAAAAGAGTAAGCGAGTTGTGGGAGGCTTAAGATGCGCATTGTCCGCAAAATAAAAACAGGATGGGCGAGGCTGTTTGCCCAGCCGCCAAGCGTTTTTCAGGAAATGAATTATGATGCCTATTGGAAGGAACGTTCGCGTAATGCCGCTATCCCCAAACCGCGCCATCAGCTGTTTCTGAAATGGTTAAAACAGTGCCCGCACCAGCGCATCCTCGATGTCGGTTGCGGCGATGGGGTATTTGCCCGGCTCGCCCAGGACACGCTTAAGGTGAAGGTATTTTGTATTGATATCTCCAAAACAGCAGTGGAATTGGCCAAGGCCAAGGGGCTGGAGGCGCAGGTCGTCGATGTCGAAAACGACAGCATTCCTGGTGAATATGATGTGGCGGTGCTTTCGGAATTTATTGAACATCTAGCAAATCCTGAGAAAGCGCTTTTACGTTTAAAAAGGCACGCCCGCTACTTTTTTATTTCGATACCGAATATCGCTTTTATTGAACACCGGGTGAGGTTACTTTTCGGCCGCTTCCCCATCCAATGGGCGTATTATCCGGGAGAACACCTACGCTTTTGGTCAATTGCCGATATCCTGCATTTACTGCGGGGCCTGGGGTTTAAGGTGGAGGAAATCCGTGCCAGCGACGGGGTGCCGGTGCTAAAGGATATTTTACCCAATCTTTTTGGTGAAAATATTTGTTTTCGATTAAAGGTGAAATAACATGTGTAACGCAAATTGTATTATTTTCGGTGTGCATAATCTCAACAGTGAAGAAATAAAGGGAAAGCGGGTCATCGAGGTCGGCTCCTATGATGTAAACGGCAGCCTCAGGTCGGTGATAGAAAGAAGCAATCCCGGCGAATATGTCGGCATCGATGTTGTCGCCGGCCCCGGCGTGGATGTAGTCTGTCCGGTGGAGGGTTTGGTGCAGCGCTTTGGTAAAGAAAGCTTTGATCTGGTGCTCTCGACCTGCACACTTGAACATATTAGATATTGGAAAAAGGCAGTATCGAATATAAAAAATATCTGCAAGGCCAACGGCATTATCCTGCTTATCGTTCCTTCACAATGGGATTACCACGAATACCCTTTTGATTTTTGGCGATATCACAAAGAAGATATCAAAGATATATTTTCTGATTGCAATATCTTGCTATTGGAGGAGGATGCCAAATTTCCTTCATTGGTATATGCCAAAATCAGAAAACCACAACAATTCAAAGAAAAGGATTTATCTGATTATAAGTTATATTCAATTATCGACCGCGCCAAAGTCAAAGAGATAGAAGAGAACAGGTTAAGGAATTTTCAAAGAATACATAGATTTAAAACAGCAATCAAGCGCAGGCTTAAGAAATTGGCAGGGGAGTAGCAGTAGACAATGAGAGTAAGGATTCTGGAGAAAATAGACCGTGAACAATGGGATGTAAGGGCGCGCTCCGTTCCCGATGCGACTATTTTTCAAACGACGATTATGGCCGATTTGGTAGAAAAGATCAGGGGCATGAAGGCTCTGTATCTGGTTGCGGAGGATGCGCTTGGCAATATCTGTGCGCAGCTTTTGTTTTTTGAAGGGATATCCGGCCTGATTTATCAGAATGATCTGTCCCTGCTTCATCGCATTTATAAAAGATTTCACAAAAACATCTTTTGGCATTATGGACCGTTGATTTTTGAGCGTGATCAATATATTCCCATACTGAGCGAGATCGTGCGCTCTATTGATGAATATGCGCAAAAAAACGCTGTCCATAAAATAGGCGAAATATTGCCTCCGGTCCACGATTACGGATTAGACCAAGAGCAGATCAGGGAAGTCTTTGAGCAACATGGATTCAGCGCAAGGAAGAGCGCTACGGTCTTAATAGAACTGCATAAAGGCAAAGAGGCGCTCTGGAACGAGCTCAAGAAGAGTTCGCGCTATGATGTCAGTAAGGCACAGCGCGATGGGGTCGAGGTCGTTGAATTAATGAGCAAAGACGAGATAGCCGGATTTCATCGGGTACGCGTGGAATCGGCGATAAGAAATGCGACTTTCATCCCTCGCCCCAAGGATATTGCCGTGGAGATAGACGTAAACCCGAAGAGAAAAATAATGCTTGCAAAGATTAAAGGAAGAGTCATTGCGGGATACATCCTGAGGTATTTCAATGGGATCGTGCAGCAATGCGCGTTGGCGAATTCCGAATATGCGAGGAAGAAAAACATATTTGCCATGCATCTTCTTACCTGGGCTGGTATTCAATGGGGTTGTGAAGAAGGCTTCCGGTTTTTTGATTTCATGGGGGTCAACCCCCTGTCAGAAAAACGAACACCCAAAGAATATGGTATTTACCGGTTTAAGACACGTTGGGGCGGCAGGGAACTGCGCTATTATTCATACACGAAAGCGTTCCCTCGGAGATTACGCAGTTTGATATCTGTAGCCACAAGGATTAAATGGTGAAGCTCGATGATGAAATGTCCGATTTGCGGAACTACAGATCTAAAATATCTGTTTTCGGGAGAAGATAATCTTTTCGATAGAAAGGGCGCCTACGATATCCTATTTTGTAAATTATGCAAACTGGGTATCAGTAAAATAGACTATCATCAGGAATATTTTGCTGCGGCATATCCAAATGAGTATTATACAGAAGTGTTGAGAGTGCAGCGGACGAACGATATTACTGGGCAGCTACAGATGCTCGGAACAAAAGATAGTGCGAAGGATAAAAAAATATTGGAGATCGGCTGTGCTGCCGGGGATGTACTTGCCGCTTTGGCAAGGCAGGGGGCGCGGGTGACCGGAGTAGAACCCAACCCTTATGCTGCTGCCCTTGCATCAGAAAAGAACGTACCGGTATATCGGAGTATTGAAGACGTGAAAGAACGAGATTTCGATGTCATTATTCTTTTTGATACTTTAGAGCATATGCCCGATCCGCTCAAAACGTTGTCCTGGGTCAGAGAGCATCTTGCGGCGGCGGGAACAGCGATATTGAGTTTTCCCAACTTTGCTTCTCTTGAGGCTCGAATGTTGAGGCAAAGATGGTTTGCCTTAGAGCTTCCCAGGCATCTGTTCCATTTTACTCCCAATGCAGTAAAAACATTAGCGTTGCATTCAAAGATGAAGCTCAGAAAAATCAAGTATATATATAGCTCCTTTTTTCTAAAAAGCTTTTTTGACGAGAGATTAAAAAAAAGGCCGAAATTACCGATATTGAAGAAAAGGGTATTCGCCCCCTTTGAGGTAGCGCTCTACATATTAGGGAATAGACCTTACATGGTGGCATATTTGGGAAAATAGAGGTAATCGCGATCAATGTTAAATGAGATGAAGAGGCTACTGCAGCGAACGATATTTCGTACACAGATTGCGGCGTTAAAAAGCGATCTGTGCAGTCGTTATAACACTAAAATATCATTGACCGATATCAGCGGCAGAGGAGCGACATTTACGTTTTTAGTGCGCGACGGGCGGGGCAAGAATTTATGCGTGGCTAAAATGCGGCATCCGCGTAGAGAAAAGATATCCCGAAAAGTCAATGCGCGTTTGAACGAATATACTTATCTTGAAGCCGAACAGCGCTTCACCCGGGAATACGCCATTTTAAAAACGCTCGCTCCGGATCACCTCACCCCGGCGCCGCTTGCCGCTAGCGCGACATATTTGTTGGAAGAATATGTTGAAGGCGAAAGCCTGTTCGCGGTCGTATGCGAGCGCGAAGAGCGTTTTGCCGAGCTCTATTTTGCCGGGCTGCGCGCGTTAAAGACGCTTCACGAGCACGCTATCTACCACGGCCAACCGAGCATGAAGAATATGCTTTTAAGCGGCGAAAGAATCAAGGTGATTGATTTCGAGCACTGTTTAAACAGCCATCGCTTGAGCCAAGATGAGATGCGTGCGCTTGACTATTTACGCTTCGCGCTCGATGCGCAAAAGAGTTTCCCCCGGCTGCATGCCCAGGTCTATGTCCGCCTGGGGCAATTTCTGCAGAGCGAAGCCGATGGCCAATGCTTGAAGATAATGGAGCGTTTAGCCGCGCAGAGTTTTTTAAACCGCAATAATCTTGCCCAGATGCTGGTGCAGAAATTGAACGGCGCCCTCCAGGGTGAAGAAGACATCATTGATATCGAAGCGAGTGAGTTTCCCCGGGATCTACCGGAGCTGTTGACGCTATCCCCGGAAATCGCTCCTCGGGCGTTCGTTGCGCTCCATAAGCGCTTTCCCGAAGGAATGTTTAAGGTGAGGAAAAACGGCCGGACTGTAGCCTACTTAAGTATCGGTTTTCAGCGCCCCGAAATCCTGTTGCGCTGTATCGCCAAGCTGCCGTTTACGCTTTCGCCGCGCTTATTTCGCTTTTTACTGGACTGTAAAATTATCGGCCGCTGCGAGATTGCCAGTGTCTATGTCGCTTCAGACTGCCGCCAGCAGGGGATCGCCCGGCGGTTAGCCAATTTTGCCGAGGCCTTTGCCCGGGATACGCTTGGCCAGACAAAACTATACCTTTTGGTGCGTAAAGAAAACATACCTGCCTACTCGCTTTATACAAAGCAAGGCTACCGCCAGTGCGGTGTGCAAAAAGTGAAAAACGGTTTTAAAATCAGGATGCAAAAGATACTCTCGTGATGATGAAGAATTTTCCTAAAAAAATAAAGATTCTCGCGCTGATTGGCGTGGACGGAGCGGGAAAAACCACTACCGCCATGAAATTAAAAGAGTATTTCGAAAACCAACAACAGCGCCCTAAAGTTATTTATATGGGCCGGGGAAGAAACCGGGCACTTCCCGGAGCGCGGGACTTAGCCCAGAAAGTCGGCCTGCGCCTACCTGCGCCACAGCAATTACCCGAGCTTTCCGGGGTGAAGAAAAAGGCGTTGTATCTTTTACGCGACCTCTCCTATGTGCTGGATGCCTATGCGCGCTATTTTCTTTATATTATTCCCAGCCTCTTAAAAGGGGAAACGGTAATCACCGACCGCTACGCCTACGATATTTTGCTTAACGAAGAGCACCACAATTTTTTTACTTTTTTACTCTTAAAATGTTATCCCCGGCCGGATTATATTTTTTACCTCTATCACGACCCGCAAACCTTAAAAGCGAGAAAAGACGAAAGAACGCCGCAGGAACTCGCCCGCCAGATCGCGGTCCTGCGTGGCCTCAAAGAGAAACTTGGCAATATGTATGAATTAAAGACCGAAGGCGTAGAGAGCACTTTGGAAAAGATTATTGCTATTATTGAAAGGAAGCAAAATGCACAACAGTAAAGAAACAGCTTTTGCCGCCGCAATTTTGCAGACGCTGCTTTCGGATAACCGCGGCTATCTTACTTCTCTGGCTGATCTTGGAGAGGCGGGTGTGCAATTATTAAAGACTATTTTAAGAGTCAACAATGTCACGGTGCGCACATTGAGTAAATGGCCGGAGTCGATACTGTCCTGCTGGGGCTTAAGAGAGATGTTGGAGAACGAAAAGGCGCGGGTGAGAAGAAACATTGAATTCCTGGCACGGATTAAAGAGGCTTTGGACAGAGAGAAATACGAATACGCGGTAATAAAAACCTTGGACGGCTATCCGGATTTAGGACATGACCTGGATTTGTTTATTTTGGAGCATAAAGAAAAGGTCTTAGAAATTCTCCGCCAGCAGTTTGGCGGCAGCATCTGCAGCCGGGTGCTTTCGGAAATACTCAACGATAAAACTAATGTTGCCGTTGCCGATTTACCTAAAGTCGAGCTGCACTACCGGCGTTTAGGGGTGTTGGGCGAAGAGACACTTTTCCCCCGGATTCTGATGAAAAACAAAAAACTACAGCAAGCAGAGGGTAACAGTTTTTGTGTGCCCTGCGATGAAGACCGGGTACTGATTGCCGTTGACCACCGGATCAACCGGCACTTTTGTATCCGGCTCTGTGATATTTATAATACGCTTACGCTGATCAATAAGAAGAATTTTGACTGGGATTACTTATGGAAGATAGCCGAGGTCCGGCAGATTAAAGCGGCGGCGCGATTCTATCTTGACTATATCAAGCGTATTGCCGCAACGGTCGGCCCCCAACAAGCCATTCCGGCGCTGCCCTTTAAAAGAACCTTTTTTAGATTTCCCTTGTTGGCGATTATTCCCAGAAGCTATGCCCAAAAATGGTGGGGCTTTGTAAAATCGTTTAATCTCGAGGCGGCCTTACGAATGAGTTTAACCGTGCCGCTTTTGTGTTTAGCCGGTGTGCAAAAATTGATTGGCCGAAAGTCGAGCTGGTAAAACTAAAAGATGGAAAACGCAGGCCTAAACGCATTAAAGACCGTAGCCAGAGGCGCGCTGATCGTCCTAGCGGGTTCAGGAGTGGGCCGTCTGCTCAATTACTCCTATAAATTAATTGTCGCCCGGTTGGGGCCGGAATCATTCGGGATACTTTCTTTGTGCGTGACGCTTTTAGGTATCGCCTCGACTTTAGCCTTTTTGGGGCTGCCCGAAGGAGTAAAACGGTATATCTCTTTTTACCAGGGCAAGAATGACAGTCAAAAACTGCGCGCAACGATACAATCGAGCCTGGTTCTCTCGACAATCGCCGCCTGCCTGCTGGCGGGTGTGATTTTCTTGGCTGCCGAGAGTATCGCGAAATTGTTTTTCCATAATGCCACTTCGGCAGCGTATGTCTATTTTGTGGCCGCAATTTTGCCGTTTTATGTCGTGAATTGGATCTGTATTAAATGTTTTGCCGGTTTCAAGAACCTGAAGTTCCGTGTCTTTGTCTATGATATTGGCGAGAACGCCTTTAAGATTGCCTTCACGGTGGTTTTGCTGATGTTGGGTTTCAAGTTATGGAGCGCGCTCTTAGGCTATGGCCTGGCGATAATCTGCTGTTCCTTGCTTTCTTTATATCTTCTGGAGTTTAAGGTCTTCTCGGTGCTGCGCGGGCCTTACCGGGGCCAGGTGATGCATAATGAGCTGCTGCAGTTTTCGCTGCCGCTTTTGTTTTCCGGCCTGATGATTTTTGTGCTTTCCTGGACCGACACCTTGATGCTGGGGTACTTCAGCTCCATGACTAATGTCGGGCTTTACTCCGCGGCCTTATTAATCAGTTCGCTGGTCTTTATCGGCACGGATTTATTGACCCCGATTTATTTGCCAGTGGTTACGGAATTGTACGCGCGAAAAGAAAAAGCGCAAATAACCAGTGTCTTTGAATCGGTAAATAAATGGGTGTTTGCTATCTGTCTGCCGCTGGCCTTTCTCACTTTTATCTTTGCGCGCCAGCTGCTGGCGATCTTTTTTCCGCAGGAATTTGGCGTTGCCTATGGGGCGCTGGTTTTATTAACCGCGGGAAGATTGGTCTATGCCTTCTCCTTTACGAGCCTGCATATGCTCAATATGATCGAAAGGACGCGCATTATATTTGTGACCAGCGCCATCGCCACTGCGCTCAATGTGGTCTTAAATTATCTTTTTATCCCACGCTATGGTATCGTCGGGGCGGCCGCGGCCACCGCCTTTTCTCTCACCCTGCAGGCGCTGCTATTGATCGGGTTAAACGTTAAGTATCTGCGCCTGCATGTCTTTAGCCCGGCCACGGCCAAGGTGGCCTTGGCGGCATTTCTGCCGGCGCTGGCTCTTTATTGGCTACAGTATTACTGCGCGCGAACGCTGGTGGTATTCTTTAGTTTATCGGCGCTGTATATGCTGATTTATGCGGCGTTACTATATTTCCTCAAGGCCTACGATGACAAAGATAACGCTATTGTAAAGATGATCATACAGAGAAGGGCTTAACAAACACAATGTGCGGTATTTGCGGTTTTGTCGGTATTAATGATGTTGAGCTGCTCAAGAGAATGACCGACCTGTTGTCCCATCGCGGTCCGGACGAAGGGGGGATCTTGTTTAAAAATAACCTTTGGAAGTGGCAGGACCAGAATTGGCGCAAGGCCGAACAGTTGCCTTTAAAAAGGGAAGCCACTATCGGTTTAGGGCACCGCCGCCTAAGCATTATTGATTTAACCGGCGGCTGGCAGCCGATTAGCAATGAAGATCGCACGCTTTGGCTTGTCTCCAACGGCGAAATATATAATTACCGGCAACTGCGTGATGAGCTCATCGCCGGAGGGCACCGTTTCTATACCCACTCGGATGCCGAGGTGGTTGTGCACCTCTATGAGGAATATGGGGAAGATTTTGCGCGTTTCTTGAATGGCATGTTTGCCTTGGCGCTCTGGGACAGTAACTCCCAGAAACTATTATTGGCCCGGGACCGGATCGGTATTCGCCAAATGTATTATACATTGGAAGCGGGCAAAATTGCCTTTGCCTCGGAGATGAAATCGATCCTGGAGCTTCCCGGCTTGCCAAAAGATATCGACGAACAGGCGCTGGATGAGTTTTTGACTTTTCGTTATGTCCCCGGCCCCCGGACGATTATGAGCCGGATCAAGAAGTTGCCCCCGGCTTCGATATTAGTATATCAGGAAGGCCAAATCAGCATTTCCCGCTATTGGCAAATTGATTCTGAACAATACCGGCAGTATAATAACGCGGCCTTAATCGAACAATTTTACGAGCTGCTGCAGGATTCGGTGAAGCTGCAGATGGTCAGTGATGTTGCTGTTGGTATTTATTTGAGCGGAGGCCTGGATTCCAGCGCTATTTTAGGCCTGATGTCTCAGCTGGCGCGTGAGCCGATTAATAGTTTTTCCGTTGGCTTTAACTCCCGGACGGACGAGCTGGATAAGGCAGTAGGGGTGAGCGATCAGTTCGGTACGGCTCACCAGGCCGCCAAGATGGACGCCGAGGACCTCTGGCTGTTACCAACAGTACTCTGGCATCTTGATGAGCCTTACGGTGATTTGATCGTCGTACCGATGTATCTTTTATCGAAGATGGCCAGCCAAAAGGTCAAGGTGGTGCTTACCGGTGAAGGCGCCGATGAGCTTTTAGGCGGCTATGTCTATCAGAAGACAATGTATTGGGGCTACCTGTTTAACAAAATGGTGCCCGCGGTGATAAAAAATAATCTGCTGGTGAATTTGGTTAAAATCACGCCGCCTGGCTTGCTCAATGCCTTTTTTCATTATCCGGCTAAACTGGGAAAAGGCGGAAAAGAGCGATTATTGGGCTATCTCAGCCGGCTTGATAGTCCGGCGGAGAGCTACCTTTCTTTAACCGGTTTGTTTAACCGTCAGGACAAAGAAAAGCTCTATTCGCCCGGATTTAAACACCGCTTAGCGCAGAATGAATACCCGGAAAATTTAATCCGGGAGCACTTTGCGCAGCCTGGTGAGAGCGGATATTTTAATCATTTACTGGGCCTGGAATTCAAGAACTGGCTGCCGGACAACATCCTTTTTACGCAGGATAAGATGGCGATGGCCCACGGTATTGAGACCAGAGTCCCTTTTCTGGACCATCGTTTGGTGGAATTAGCCTTTGCGCTTCCGGTGGGCTTAAAGCTGAATAAACTTGTTAATGATAAATACATCTTAAGGAAGGTCGGCGCAAAATTTTTAAACCGAAGAATTACTCAACGCAAGAAACAGGCCTTCCGTGTCCCTATTGAGGATACTTTTAAGCCCACTTTTGAAAAAATGACCCGGGAATTCTTAAGCGCCGACCGTATCAGGCAGAGAGGTTATTTTAATCGCCGCTATGTTGAGGAATTGATTAAAAACAGAAAGAATGATTTGCTCGGTAATATGAAAGTCGCGACTTTGCTGATGTTGGAGATTTGGTTTAGCGTATTTATGGATAAACAAAAGGCAGCGGCTCATCATGAGTGAAGTAGTATTGGTTTACCCCAAGACCGGACTGGACTTAAAGAATGTCTTTACTAAATTGCCCTTATCGGTTTTGGCCCTTGCTCCTTTTTTGCTGGTGAAAGGCTTTGCGGTCAAGATCATTGACCAGAGGATCAATTCGCGCTGGAAAGAGGAACTGCGGGAAAGTTTAAAGCGCCAGCCCGTTTGTCTCGGGGTCTCAGTGATGTCCGGGCCGCAGATTACCTATGGCCTGGAAATCTCAAAAATCGCCAAGGACTTGGCGCCGGAGATACCGGTGGTCTGGGGCGGGCCGCATCCGACAATTTTACCGGAACAGACTTTAGAGAATCCTTTGATTGACATAGTGGTCACCAGCGAGGGCGAAGAGTCTTTTTCCGAGCTCGTGGCCGCCTTGGCGGCGCAGAAAGATTTAGGCGAAGTTAAAGGCATATATTACAAGAAAAACGCCAAGGCCTATTTTACCGGCAACCGCGATTTCCTGGACATTAATACGTTACCAAACTTGCCTTACGATTTGGTCGATGTTAATGCCTATATCCTGACCCATGTGCTGGGTAAACGTAACCTGATGGTAGTGCCGGACCGGGGCTGTCCGCGCCGTTGCAGTTTTTGCTCCGTGCCCCATTTTTATCGTAACAAGGTGAGATTGGCTACTCCGGATAAGCTGATCGGACTGATTAAAAGCGTAAAGAAGCTCGGGGTAGACATTATTGATATCGGTAGCGAGGACTTTTTCTCCAGTAAAGAGAGAACGGCGGATTTTTGCAATCTGCTCATCGCCGAAAAGCTCAACGTAGAATTGCGGGCGGAATGCCGGGTTGATTTTATTGCCCAGGCCGAGGAAGGGTTCCTGGAATTAATGAAGCGGGCGGGTTTCCTGGCCTTACAGATTGGAGCGGAATCCGGCAGCGACAAGATTTTAAAATTGTTAAATAAAGGAATTACCGTAGACCAAACCTTACGGGCCAACGAAAGGCTAAAAGCGGTAGGGATTGCCGGGCTCTATAGTTTTATGATTGGTTTTCCCGGTGAGACGATGGAGGAGGTCAGCCAAACGGTGAAGCTGGCGATTCAACTGGCCGAAAGCAATCCGCTGGCCCGGACCTACAACCTGCAGACCTACAAACCGTTTCCCGGCACGGATCTTTACGCGACCAGCGTGAAAAATGGCTTTCACCCGCCGCAATCGCTGGAAGAGTGGGCGGGTATATTGGATATAGAATACGCCTGGTTTGCGCCCAGAGAGAGGAAATGGCTGAAGAAGCTGGACCTGTTTTCTTATTTCTTTGACGAAAAAGGGATTGGCGAGTTCCTGAATAGCAGAGCGCTGAAGAGAATTTTGCCGCCCTATGCCCGGTTGGTTAAATATCGCTGTAGGAATGCGCGTTACAACTTGCTTTTTGAATATCCGCTACTGCAATTGGCGAAACGATACCTGTAAATATAAGGAAGGCGCTGATGGTTACAGATAAGAAAATCGGTGTTGTCATTCCCGCGTACAACGAAGAAAATTTAATCGCCAAAGTAATCGCCACAATTCCCCGCTTTGTCGATACAATTATCGTGGTCGATGACAAAAGCCGGGATAATACTCTCGCCGTGGCCAAAATGCACCAACAGCAGCTTAAAGATAAATTGGTGATCGTGGAACATCGCCGTAACCAGGGGGTCGGCGCGGCAATAATCAGCGGATATAAAAAAGCGATCGAGTTAGGGCTGGATGTGGTGACCGTGATGGCCGGCGATGCGCAGATGGACCCGGCGGATCTGGAAAGTATTGTCCTGCCGGTAGCGCAAGGAAAGGCCGATTATGCCAAAGGTAACCGGCTCTTTACCGGTAAGGCCTGGCAAATCATCCCCAAACACCGCTATCTGGGCAATGCCTTTCTTTCTCTTTTGACCAAAATTGCTTCCGGCTATTGGCATGTCAGTGATTCGCAATCGGGATATACGGCGATCAACCTGGCCAGTTTAAGGAAGCTCGATCTCGAGAGTGTCTACAAAAGATACGGTTTTCCCAATGACCTGCTGGTGAAGCTCAATGTCAGCAATTGCCGAGTGCTCGATGTGCCGGTGAAACCGGTCTACAACATCGGCGAACAATCAAAAATCCGGCTCTGGAAGGTGATCCCTACTCTCTCGGTGCTTTTAATCCGGGATTTCTTTTGGCGGCTGTTTCAAAAATATGTCATTCGCGATTTTCATCCGTTGATCTTCTTCTATCTTTTGGGAATCGTGCTCTTACCTTTAGGCTCAGGCCTAGGGCTCGTTATCCTCTACACCAATACTCCGTTGGGCGGAGCAGCGCAGGCGCTGCCGATCGGCTGGATCATCCTCTGCGCCCTGTTAGTGATCAGCGGGATGCAGTCGCTATTTTTTGCGATGTGGTTTGATATGGATTATAACCGTCATTTGGCAATAACCGATGAACGAAAATAACGTAGCCGAAAAAGAGTATCTCGCAAAAATATTTTCCCGTTGGCTTAATATCTCTGAGCAAGAGTTAGAAGCGGAGATGAAAGGCATTGATTCTGCCAGGGCAATCGAGCGTCTTGAGGCTCCGCGGGTTTTACCAATAGTGAAATTACTGCGCAAGGTCCTGCAGGATGTACTTGTGGTGGCTGGCCAGAAGAGGCAGAAATGGATTAGCGATATCTTGCAGAGGATGCGCCGGCCCAAGTTAAGCAAAATGAATAATATCGCAGGCCTGTTTTTTGTCGAGATACGTAAGGACATCCAGCAAAACCTCAATCGCCGGGGAATAGTTCCGCGGACCGCGCCAGGCGCCATCTGTATCACACACGACATTGATTGGGTTGACTGCTATAACTTTACCGATGAGCTTGCTGAACTAGAAGCATCTTACCGCATCAATGCCACATTTAATTTTTTAACCGATTGGAATTACCGGATCGATAAAAAGCTAATCGTTGACCTTATTGACCGAGGAGCAGAGATCGGCCTGCACGGCAGCGACCATGATATCGCCTTGGCTTATCGCCGTAAAGACGAAATCAAGGAAAAGATCAAAAGGGGGATGGCTAAATTACCGGTAGCGGTGCAGGGTTTCCGTTCTCCGGCGTTATCTACGAGTCAAGACCTCTTTGAGGTCTTGGAGGAACTGGGATTTAAGTACGACAGCAGTCTTTATGCGCTCAGCCCTTTTGGCCAAGCCACGGAAAGCCTTTTTCCCTACCAGTTTCCCGGGCGGAAATTGTGGGAGGTACCGTTGACGATTCAGGACACGCTTTTGTTCCGCAATTTGCGTTTTTCCGAGAGCCAGGCTTGGGATTTTGTGCGCGCGCTGATGCATAAGACGCTGGGCGCAAACGGTGTATTTGTTTTTTGCGGGCACCCCGGCATTCTTAAACAGCACTTAAGTTTTTTTAAACGATTACTGCAAGAATGTAACCAGATCAAAGAGAAGAAAGACGATTTACGCATCACAACAATCTCCCGACTCATTGATGGCAGATAATACTGAACCGATCACATACCATTTTAGTAGCCGTTTGAGCAAAGCTGACATCAGGCGGTTGGCAGATTTATATTGCCAGAGCTTGCCCGGGGATATCCTGCCGATGCTGGGCGTTGCCTACGTACGCTGTTTTTATAGTGCCATAGCGCGTTTCAAAAGCGAGCAGGTGTTGGTGGCGCGCGATACGGAGAATGAGATCCAGGCGGCCTGTATTATTAGTTTTTTTCCACAGACTCTTTGGCGCCGCGCTATTTTAAGGACATCGTTAACGTTCTTATTCTATTTTATACAAAGGATTCTGGTCTCCAAAGAATTCCGCGGGTTATTATTGGCCGTTTGCCAATCCCGGTCAGATTTCTCCAAACACGCGCATAGCCCGGAAATCGCATTTGTTTTTACCGCGCCGCAGTCAAGAGGCAAAAACATTGGCTCGCGAATGCTCGAATTTTCCCGGAGGCATCTGATGGATGGAGGCTATAATGAATTATATGTGCGCACGCTTAACACCAAGGAAAACCGGGCGATTGATTTTTATAACAAGAATGATTTCCGGGGAATAGGAACGATGTATTTTGCCGGCAGGGAATATTTGGTCCTAAAAAGTACTTTTCAAAAATAAGGAAGACGAATGCCTGAATATTCTGTAGCGATATGGCAAAACGCAGGCTTGGAAGTTGCCGAGCGCATTCTGGGCTTGGGAGACAGAAAGACGAACTCTGCGGTGAGCGGTTGTTATGACCGGATGTACTGGAAGTATCGGCTGATTGACTACCCTTCAGGATGGTTTCAGTCCGCGGCAGAATATTTAGCGTTACTCTATAGCACGCCAGGTTCGGCCTTTTCCGGGCAGGCCCAACTGCGTCAGTGGGCAATCCAGGCCTATGATTTTACCCTCTCGATTCAGAACCGGGATGGAAGCATTGCCGAAGTCTATCCTTACGAAAGAAGTTTTTGCGCGACGGCATTTGTGGCGGTGCATCTTTTTTCGCTCTGCCGCCTGATCGGGCATCGTCCTGACGCTGGTTTAAAAAAGATGGCCCAATTTTTACAGGGCCACAGAGGTGAACGTTTGGGCAACCAACTGGCTGCCGCCGCCTTAGCCGAGCTGTATGCTTACGAGGCGTTTAAAGAGAAAGAGTTTCTTGAAGATGCGCGGAAAAAACTGCAGATACTTTATGATAGCCAAAGTCAGGAAGGGTATTTTTACGAATATGGCGGACTGGACATCGGTTATCTTTCGATTACGCTTTCGTTGCTGGCCCGTCTAGATGAACAATTTAAAGGCGAGCTCGATTTACAAAGAATTAAAAAAGCATTATTTGCTTTACAGGGGCGGGTCAGAGAAGACGGTACCTATGAATACCGGACGATGTCCCGCCGGACCCAATTTCTTTATCCTTTTGGTCTGGCCTACTTTGAAAGCCCGGTGTTAGAGCGGTTGCAAAAAGGAATTGCCGCCGGACGGGTAATTAAACCCAGCTGGCTTGATGACCGCTATGTCTCGTCTTTGGCGATTGATTATTTACACACCGCACGCAAGGAAAAAAATAAATGAAAATGACGCCTGTACTATTTGGATTATTTAGGCTCTATAATCTTAGCCTGGGCCGGTTTGCCTGGGGAGAAAGACTATTGCGCAAAGTTCTGGTGGCCTTGTTGATTAAGGGTAAAGGGGACGGGCAAGCATATTCCCAAGCCTCATCCTACTTTGCTTATGCGGAATTGGAAAAACAACAGGAAAAAGAACAATGATTAAGGTATTGGTCTTAAATCCGCCCAGTCCTTCCAGCGTAAATGTGATTCGCGACCAAATCTACGGTTGCTGGTGCAAGGGCAAAAGAATCGGCGGGGCCTCCACGCCTCCATATCCTTTAGTCCAAATTGCTACGGTGCTCAAAGAACGGGGTATTGCAGTAAAAGTTATCGATGCCTTAGGCGAAAAAATAGCGCTTAATGAACTTAAAAGAGACATTGCTCAGTTCGACATCTTGGTTGTCCTTACTTCCGTGATGACCTTTTCGGAAGATGCACAGGTATTACGTTATCTTAAACAGGTGCATAGAAATATACGCACCGTAATTTGCGGCGCTCTGCCCACTTTTATGCCCGAGTTTTGCCTGAAGCAAGAGGAAGTGGATATCATTGTCCGCCGGGAACCGGAGTTTGTTATTCGCGATCTAGTGGACGCGCTGGAGAAGAAAGAGCCTTGGCAGAATATTCCCGGGATAGGCTACCGGGAAAACGGCAAGGTTGTGCTTAACGCCGATTATCCGTTAATTGAGAATCTGGACGAGTTGCCGTTATTGAATTGGAGCTTGCTTTCCAAGAAGGCGCGCTATTTTAATCCGCTTATCCGGCGCTATCCCTATGTCACTGACCAGACCACCCGGGGTTGTCCGGAAAGATGCAGCTTTTGTATGTCTCCGGGGTTCTATGGCCGAAGAGTACGCTCACGCAGCGCAGAAAATGTGATTGCCGGTTTTAAGAAGCACGTCCGTGAAGGCTATAAAGAAGTCTATCTGCGGGATGAAATGTTTACCACGTTCAAAGCCAGAAACAAAGAGATCTGCGAGCGCATGATTAAAGAACATCTCGACTTGAACTGGATTTGCGCCGCCCGCGTTGATTCCCTGAATTACGAGATGATGAGTTTAATGAAAAAAGCGGGATGCCATGCGATAAAGTTCGGGGTTGAATCGGGCGTGCAAAGCATACTGGACGCGGCTAAGAAAAGAATCACGCTTAAGCAAACCGAAGATTCATTTCGTTGGGCGAATCAACTGGGTATTCATAGCCATGCCCACGTGATGTTGGGTTTACCCGGTGAAAATAAGCAGACGATTAACCAGACCATCGACTTTTTGAAAAAGATTAATCCGACTACGGCTACATTTGGCATTGTGATGCCTTTTCCGGGGACGGAGCTTTTTGAAATGGTCGCTAAAAATTATCCGGAAATCAAAGACGGCTTTGCCTTGGACTTAAAAATGCTGCATTCTTCCAGTTTCTTCACGCACACCTTTTGCGACTTAAGCGCCAAAGAATTAGCGTATTATATTAAAAAGATGCACCGCGACTTTTACTGGAGGCTGCCCTACCTTTGGCAATGGCTAATGCGCCTGCGCAATATCGCAGATCTGAAGCGGGTGTTTAAGGCCGGAATGAAAATCGTCGATTTTTCCATCAGGGGAGATGAATAAATGAACCCAATAAAAAAGAAATGGGAGATTATCGTATTAACGGTGATTATTGCCATTGGCGCCGGCTTTAGATTTACGCGATTAGATGAAAAAGGCTATATTTTTCCTGATGAGCGCTGCTACAATTTTGCCGGCCGCAGCTTAGTGCAAGAAATCAAATCGCTCGATGCCAAAGTGGACATTTCTTCTTTGGAAAGAAGGGAAAAAGTTGAAAAGATAGTAAAAATAATCGGGGCAATCAACCAATTTTACGCCAAACCCACACATACTATTTTATCCGCCATCGGGTTGCAAGTATTCAGCGGCAAAGAATGCGGCGATCTTTATTTGTTTGCCCTCTTAGGAACCCTGACGATATTATTGATTTATCTGATCAGCCGGCCGCTTTGGGGAGCGCCAGCGGCCTTACTCTCGTGCCTCTATTTGGCCTTATCGCCCTGGCACATTAATTATTCCCGTTCGGCGCTGGCTCAAGGTACTTCACTGTTTTTTCTCACCTTGGCGTTATATTTTTACATCAATAGTTTACGTTTTACCGCGAGACGAAAATTCGAGCTCTCGCTGAGCGGTTTGTTGCTGGGCCTGGGGTTTACCTGTCATTATCTGGTCGGGATTTTTCTGGTTATCTTTGTAATCAACGAATTGGTCTTAAAGATGAAGAAACGTTCTTCTTTCGCCGCTTTAGGTTTACTGCTTGGTTTTACCCTGGTACCGCTTTTCTTCTTTGAGCTTCTCTATATGGTGGGAAAAATATATACCGGCGATAAGATTTTGACTTACAGCAACAGCTATTTCTTAGCCAGCATCCTGCAGTTTCTTGCCGGCACTTCCTACGGCGGTTATCATCTGAGTGATCCCACTAACGGCTGGATCCTGCCGCTTAAATTATGGACGCTCAGCGAGGGTTATTTCGTCTGGGTTTTTATTATCGGGGCAATAATTTATTTAGCGCTGAATTTGAAGAAGGAAAGACCGTGGGTGCATTCTTTTCTTCTACTGGGCATACTTTTCCCGTATCTATTCTGGGCAATAGTCTCTTCTTACGGTTTAGTCGCCCGGGTTTATTCGCCGCTGATTCCGGTGCTGGCGATTGGCATTGGTATCGCGGCGGCAAAGATGGTCGAGATGCTCAAGCTGCTTAAGTTCAAAGCTATTACCGCGATGATTCTGGGAAGTACGCTCTCTTTGCTTTTTTTCAGCAGCTTGATCCTGAGCGCGCAAAAATGCCTCTCTTATAACTCACCATATGTTGCCATTGAGCGTTATTTAAAAGCCAATGGCGTTAAAACCGTGGCGACAATCGGCCGCTGGTTCTTTTTTGAAAATCTGGAAAATATCCCGGCGCGCAGTTGGTCCGAGGTCCTTAGGTTATATCAAGAAGGCAAGATCCGGTTTTTTATTAACGACTATATGGCGATGGACCCCCAAGTATTAAATGATTTTTTGGCAATCAATAAGGGAGAAGTACTTTCTGTCCCCAGCGCTTTTAATTACATTTTTTATCAATATGAAGGCGTGCCGGAGCAGATTCGGCGGATTTGGCAGAACAACCTTCCGCTTGAGGTTAAGTTGATCGATGTCGCTAAATATCTTGAAGCAGCGAAAAAATAAGGAGAGCCCATGTTAAAGGTCGGTGTAATTGGCTGTGGTTATTGGGGCCCCAATTTAGTGCGTAACTTTGGCGAGCAGGACGATGCCGCGGTAGAATATGTCAGCGATCTGCGTAAAGAACGGCTGGATTTTATCCAAAAAAGATACCCCGCGGTAAAGGTAACACCAGACTACCGGGAAGTGCTCAAGGATAAAACAGTCGCGGCCGTGGCTATCGCAACCCCCGTTTCTACGCACTTTCAAATAGCGCAAGAGGCATTAAAGCAAAAAAAACATGTGCTCTTAGAAAAACCGATGACCGCTACTCAGGACCAGGCCAAGCGGCTGATTGAGCTGGCCCGAAAGAACAAGCGCACGCTGATGGTCGGCCACACCTTTTTGTATACGGGGGCGGTCAGAAAGATTAAACAGATCCTCGATAGTGGCCAGCTGGGTAAGCTTTATTATTTTGATTCGGTCAGAATCAATCTGGGCATGTTTCAACACGATACTAATGTAATTTGGGACCTGGCGGTACATGATTTTTCAATTATGGATTTCTTAATCGGCCTTGAGCCCTTAAGCATTTCTGCCAGCGGAGCCTGCCATACCCGCCACCAGGTGGAAAATATCGCCTACATCACTGTAAATTTTAAGAATAACGTCATCGCCCATTTTTATGTCAATTGGCTGGCGCCGGTAAAAATCCGCCAGATCCTCATCGGCGGAAGCGATAAAATGATCCTCTTTGACGACATGCTGCCCAGCGAAAAGGTCAAGGTCTATGATAAGGGCGTCTGGTTTAAAAAAGGCGGCGAAAAGGATAAATATAAGATTCAGCTTCAGTATCGTAAAGGCGATATGTACGTACCGCAAATCGATATTACTGAAGGGCTTTATCATGAGTGCCGGCACTTTATTGATTGCGTGAAGAACAATAAGACGCCACTGTCGAATGGCATCCAGGGCTTAAGGGTGGTGCGCTTACTTGAGGCGGCGGAGAAATCGATCCGTAATGGCTCAAGATTTATTAAATTGTAAAGTATAAAACCATGAACCTAAACGGCAAAAAAATTATTGTTACCGGGGGAGCGGGCTTTATCGGCAGCCACTTAGTCGGGGCCTTGCTCGGTCATGAGACCAAGGTCGTCGTAATTGACAATTTTTCTTCCGGTAAGATGGTTAATCTTGGCGAATATGCTAAGGACAAAAACCTGACGATCATCAAGACTGATATTTTGCATAAGGAAAAATTGACTGCGCTTTTCAAAAAAGCCGACTTTGTCTACCATCTAGCCACGCAGTGTTTAAGAGTTTCCTTAAATAATCCGCAGCTGGTGCACGCGGTGAATTCTACGGGAGCGCTGAATGTCTGCCAGGCGGCATTAGCCAGCCGGGCCAAACGGCTGATTTATGTTTCTTCTTCCGAGGTCTACGGCTCGGCCAAAGCTGTTCCGATGTCCGAGAGCCACCCTTGCGCGCCGACCACAATTTACGGCGCCAGTAAATTAACCGGTGAGCTCTACGCCCAGGCTTTTTTAAAGACTTCCGGCCTGGCGGTGATTATCGTGCGCCCCTTTAACACCTATGGGCCGCGGGCGCATTTTGAGGGGGCCTATGGCGAGGTCATCCCTAAGTTTACCTTAAGGGCCTTAAACAATAAAGCCCCGGTCATTTTCGGCGACGGAAGACAGACCCGCGATTTTACCTATGTCAGCGATGTGGTGCGGGGAATCCTCTTAGCCTCGCAGTGCGATGGGTTGATTGGTTCGGCGGTCAACATCGCCTTTGGCCGAGAGGTGAGTATTAATACGATTGCCCGGTTGGTCCTGGAGGCGACGGAAAAAAATAGCTTAAGACCTCAAAGAGGTAAACCGCGCCCCGCCGATGTGCGCCGCCATTATGCCGATATTTCTTTAGCCAAAACTAAGCTGGGATACCGGCCGCAGGTTGCCATCGAAGAAGGCATCACTGAGTATGTGCGTTGGGTCAAAGAAAATGTTAATCTTGTTTCTGGTATCAAACAGGAAAAACTTTATAACTGGTAGGACGAAACGATGAAGACCAAGAAAAAAGAAATCGTGTTAACTAAACCCTGGACCGGTGAGGAAGAATATGCTTCTTTAAGGAGTGTAATCTCTTCCGGATGGCTCAGCCAAGGTGAGCAAGTAGCGGCATTTGAGGCCGCGGTCTGCCGATATACCGGAGCGCGGTTCGCGGTGGCCACTACCTCTTGCACCACGGCGCTACATTTATCTTTAGTCATTGCCGGCATCAAAGCCGGCGATGAAGTCATTTGCCCCGCGTTTTCTTTTATCGCCTCGGCAAATGTGATTGAGTATGTGGGGGGCAGGCCGGTCTTCGTGGATATCGATGAAGAAACCTTCAATTTAGACCCGCAGGAGATCGAACGCCACATTAGCGCCAAAACCCGGGCGATAGTCGCGGTACATCAGATTGGTTTAGCCTGCGATCTGGATAAGATTAACCGGATTGCCAAGAAGCGTAATTTAACAGTGATTGAGGATGCCGCCTGTGCCTTAGGCGCTAGCTACAAAGGCCGTAAAATTGGCGCCAGAAGCGCCTATTGTTGTTTGAGTTTCCATCCCCGCAAGGTCATTACGACAGGGGAAGGCGGGATGCTGCTTACTAACAGCCGTAGCATTGCCCGCCAAGCCGCGTCTTTACGTTCGCATGGCGCTTCAGTCTCGGCGGTGGAAAAACACCGTTCTAAAGGCTTAAGGCGGGAAACTTTTACGGAGTTGGGCTATAATTACCGGATGACCGATTTGCAGGCGGCAATTGGAGTGGTACAAATGAAAAAGCTCCGGACGATGATTTTAACCCGGCAAAAAATTGCCCAAAATTATGCACGGTTATTGGCCGACATCCCCGGGATAATCACCCCGTTTGTTCCCGCAGACAGCGGGCACACTTTTCAATCGTATCTTCTCAAAATCAACCCCTATTTAGGAATAAAAATTGAAACCCTGTTACGTTTTATGGCTGAGTGCGGCGTTTCCTGCCGCCGGGGAATACAGCCGATTCACTTAGAGCCGTATTATCGGGGTAAGTACGGGCGGGTGAGCTTACCCGTAACCGAAGAAATAGCCGACAGCACCCTGTTTTTGCCGATTTATCATACTTTAAGCTTGAGTGAACAAAAATATATCGTCGATACGCTGAAAAAAGGCCTTGTTTATGCCGGTAAAAAGAATCGATAAAGTAACTTTAATCTTTCCGCCTTATGGAGAACGCGTGCCCACGCCTTCGACAATCAGCGCGCCGATGGGCCTGTGCTCCCTGGCCGCTTTTTTACTAAAGAATAATTTTTCCGTTAAGGTAATCGATGCCAATGTCGAAGGCTTAAACAATGAGCAGATAGTGGAGCGCTTGAAGCAGGATCCTCCCCAGGCTATCGGGATCAGCTGCCTGTTTACGGCCTTTTATAATTCGACTAAAGCCCTGGCCGAGCGCCTAAAACAGGAATTTGACGCACCCATTATTGTCGGCGGTAACCAGGCCACGGCGATGAGCAAGTTGATGATCAAAGACAAAAATATTGATTATATCATCGAAGGCGAGGGAGAACTTCCTTTTGTCAATTTGCTGCAGGCCTTAAACAACGGCAAGGTGGATCGGAAAACCATCAAGGGAGTGGCTTTTCGGGAAGGTGAAGAGGTGATCTCGACGCCCCGGGACGGGTATATTGAAAACTTGGATGATCTTCCTCTGCCGCCGTATCATCTCTTTCCCATGGAAAGGTATTGCGAATATAACGTCAGCGCAAGCCGCGGCTGCCCATTTGGCTGCACCTTTTGTGCCTCCAACGTTATTTTTGGCCGGGGTTTAAGAATGCGCAGCGTCGATAACGTCATCGCCGAGCTGGAGCTTTTAATTTCCCGCTACGGGAAAAAGCCGTTAGTCTTTTATGATGATTTTTTTACGGCCAATAAAAAATACGTTGAAGAATTAATGGATAAGATGATCGCCAAAAATTGGGGCCTGCAATGGCGCTGCGCGACCCGGGTCAATAATATTAGGCCTGAAGTGGTCGCCAAGTTAAAAGCAGCGGGCTGCGTGCTGATGAAATATGGCGTGGAAAGCGCAAGTCCAGAGATTCTTAAGACCATCAAAAAAGGGATCAGCCGCCGGGAAATCGAACAGGCCCTGGCGGTGACCAAAGAGTGCGGGATGCCGTATTCTACCTTCTTTATGATTGGTAACCGCGGAGAGAATTTAGAGACGGTTAAAGAGTCTTTCCGCTTAATCAAGCAATTGGCGATCGAAGAAGCCAGTTTTGCCATCACTGTGCCTTTACCCGGCACCGAACTTGCCGAGGGGCTGGTCCGGGAGGGCATTTTGGATTACAGCGTGATCGATTGGGACCTGCTTTTGCCGATTCATCTGATCGACCGCGGTTATGAGAAACACGCGGCGGAAATGGCCGGAAAATGGTGTGATCTTACGCCGGGTGAAATTCTTGAACTTGCTAAAATCGGCGCACTAATCAGCCGGTGTAACTCTTTCCGGGCCGCTTTAAAAAATAAAACCAGCGCGAATAATATTTATCGGCACTTTCTCAACATGGCGAAATTATTTTTCGAGAATCCGCTTGTGTTTATCAAAGCCGTAAATATGTATAATAACCTTTAAGGTAAGAAGCTCAATGGCTAAAATTCTATTTTCGCAATATTTTCAGATGGAGCAGCTGGGAATAATGTCGCTCGCGGCGATCTTAAAGCGTTCGGGTAACGAATGCCGGATGGCTATCGGGGAAAAAGACGTTTTGCGAGAGATTGCGTCCTGGCAGCCGGATGTATTGGCGGCGACCTGCTATTCCGGACAGGAGGAATGGTGGACTAATTTATTTGCCGCGGCCAAGAAATTAAATCCGAAAATTATTACCATTACCGGAGGCCCGGGGCCTTCTTTCGATCCGGAGATAATCAGTAGCCCGCAGGTGGATGTGGTCTGCCGTGGGGAAGGGGACCAGTCAATTTTGGAATTTATCGCTAAATTCAACAAAAATGAGGATTTTTCGCGTACGCCCAATCTCTGGCTTAAAAAGAATGGCACGGTGGTGCGTAATGAGGTCGGTAATCTCCTGGAGGATTTGGATACCTTGCCTTTTCCGGACCGCGAAATTTACCAGCCGTATCCGTTTATTTATAATAATCCGACTAAACACGTCCTGATCAGCCGGGGCTGCCTATTCAAGTGTTCTTTTTGTTACAATAGCAAATGGTCCGAGCTATATGAAAATAAAGGCCGATACTTAAGATTGCGCAGTATCGATAATGTCATCGCCGAGCTGGCCGAACTTAAGGAGAAATATGCCTTTTCCAATTTTTTGTTCCGGGACAGCAATTTCCTGATTAAAAAAGACTGGATTCTGGCTTTTCTTAAAGAGTATCAGAAAAAAATCGGCATTCCCTTTTATTGTAATGTGATCGCCTCTTTACTGGATGAGGAGATCGTCCAGGCCCTGAAGGAAAGCGGGTGTTTTCTCTTGGCATTTGGCGTGGAAAGCGCCGATGAAGACTACCGGATGAACGTGTTGAACAAGAAAGTCACCGATCGTCAGATCAGAAGCGCGGCGGAACTTTTACATCGCTATCAGGTGCCCTTTTATACGACTAATATGCTGGGGCTGCCGGGAGAGGATCTCAATAGCGCCTTGGCGACAATCAGGATGAATCTAGAAATTAAGCCCGCGGCTTCCTGGTTCGCCATCTATACCCCTTATCCCGAAGAACCGCTAACCGAATATGCCCGGGGAAAAGGCTATTTAAAGGACACCAAGCTATCGCTTAAGGATTCCAGCAGTTACAACCGCAGTTTACTCAAGCAGAAAGACATCGGGCAAGTCGAAAACCTGCAGAAGCTGGTATATCTCATTTTTGCCTTTCCGCCCTTTTTAAGCGCGGCTAAGGTATTGATAAAATTGCCCTATAACTTTTGTTTTAAGATCATCCACGATATTACTTACCTTTTGTTTTTTGTGAAAAGGTGCCGGAAGTGGTCATTCGCCCAGACGGTCAAAGAATCTTTGGTGGCCGCGAAATATTACAAAAATTAAAGGAACCTATTTTGGCCAGCGTAAATGAACTGAAGTGCAATCTCTGCGGCTCTAGCGAGCGCGCCACTGTTTATATTAAGGATAACGTGCATATCCTCAGGTGCGCTCAGTGCGGCCTGTTGTTTAATCAGGAAATGAAAAGGCCCGAGGATCTATCGCGGATTTATTCGGAAGATTATTTTGTCGGTGGCGACATTGGCTACGGTTATGATGACTATCCGGCGCAAAGGGATAACCTCCTGCGCACGTTCCGCAACCGATTTAAGGTTGTTGAGCAATACAAAGGCCCGGGCCGGCTGCTCTCCGTGGGCTGTGGCCTGGGGTGTTGCGTGCAAGTGGCCCGAGAGAAAAACTGGCAGGCCCAGGCCGTCGAGATATCGGGATTTGCCTGTGAGTGGATGAAGCGTAATTTGGAATTTGGCGCGCATAATTGCGCCTTAAAAGACGCCCATTTTCCGGACAATCATTTTGATGTCGTGCTGATGTGGGGCTATATCCAGGAATCCCTCGACCCCTTAGGAGAAATAAAAGAGGTTTATCGGATCCTTAAGCCCGGGGGAATGCTGTTCCTGCAGGCGCAGAATACCGATAGCCTCTATGCCCGATTAGCTAGAGAGAAATGGATCCAATTTAAGCCGCGGACCACCGCCTATTATTTTTCCCGTAAGACCGCGCGGATGCTTTTGGAAAAAGCGGGCTTTAAGGTTTTAAAGATTACGCCCTCGGGCATGGGCCAGTATTGCAGCGTTGATTTCTTGCTCAAGCGGATCACGCACCTGGTTCCGGCGTTAGAGCGGATTAATCAGCTTTTATCGGGCAATGGCCGTTTGAAAAGAACCTCGGTGTATATCAATTTATTTGACCTTTTACATCTCTACGCAAAAAAGGAAGATAATAATGGCTAAGAATTTGAGCGTCATTGTGCCGGCCTATAATGAAGAAAGAGCGATTAAATCTTCGATCGAAAGCCTGATTGTCAATCTCTCCGCGGCAGTGACGAATTTTGAAGTCGTGATCGTTAATGATGGAAGCGCCGACCGGACCGCGGCGATTATCGCGGAAATGGCGGGCCTTGAGCCCAGGATTAAAGTTATCCAACGCTGGCGTAATCACGGCTTTGGGGCGGCGATAATGCTCGGATTTGCCAACGCCCAGTTTGAATACCTGCTGATTAACCCGGTCGATAATGTGGTCAGCGCCGATGAACTCCAGCAGCTGTTTAAGGCTATTGAGAATAGCGACATTGTCGCCGGCGTGCGCCAAAAACGCAGTGACTACAGTTACTTCCGGGAATTTTGCTCCACGGTCCTAAAATATCTGGTGCGCCTCTTCTTCGGCCTAAAGATGAAAGACATCGGCTGGGTGGCGCTCTACCGTAAAGATAAGCTTCGCTCTTTGCGCGTCAGGACCGAATATGAATTTACCTTAGCCGAGATCCTGGTACGGGCGAAAAAAAGCGGCTATCGGATTAAGGAGCTGGCGGTGCATTATTCCCCGCGCACCTCCGGTAGGCATACCGGGGCCAACTTAAGGGCGATAACGTCGATTTTACGCGACTTAGTTAGAGTCCGCTTGGAGATGTGGTTAAATAAACAATGAGCACTCCTAACGTTAAGAAAATTATTTCTTTCTTTAGTGGAAAAACCGATCTGCTATTTTTGTTGCTCTTGGCCGGGTTTCTCGCCATCAGAATAATCGAGGTGGCTTTTTACAATAAAGTGACCGCGGCCGATGCGGTCTTTATCAGTTATGCCCGCAATATACTTCAAGGGAGACTGGCAATAGACACACACGGCGATTTTCTGGGTTTCTCCAGTTATTATTTTTCTTATCCGTTACTGCATCCTTTCCTGATGGCCGTTGTTTTTAAGATCGGCGGTATAAGTTACGTAACGGCCAAGGTCGTGCCGGTCTTATTTGCCGGTTTGTGTATTCTCACAGTATACCTCTTTTGCAAAAGATACATTGGCACAGTGGAGGCAGTGTTGATCAGCGCGCTTTTGGCGTTTGACCACTTGTTTTTTTCATTTGGCGCCATTTGCCGGCCGGAAATGACGACGTTATTTTTCTTCACTATGGCCGCGATTACCTACTTTAAAGGAGAAGAAAATAATATCCTGGCGTTGATAGTCTTATCCGGCATTCTCACTGGCCTGGCTTTTTTAAGCAGTTTAAACGCGCTCTGGCTGGTAATCGCGTTTTTTGTATTTCAGATCGCTTCGGGGAAAATATTGCGGCAAAGCAAGAAGTTTTGGGCTTATCTCTTAAGCTTTTCAGTGTGCGCGGCGCCCTACTATTTGTGGATATTCTTGAATAGTACCAGGCGGCAGATGTTTTTAGAACAGATCTTCATCAACAGCTCCGCCCAGGAAGGGTTTTCCTTACCGTTTCTGGTAAAAAAATTATTGAATCCCCTGGCCGACCTTTACTTGATGCTTTCTGAGTTCGGCTCTATTTATCCGTTAATACTGGCGGCCACTTTAGTTTTCCTGGCCTTTAACTTAAAAAAGTTTCGCTACCTGTTTTTAGTGCTGATCACGCCTCTTTTTATGCTGATCATCAATGAACGCGCGCCGCATTACTTGCTGATTACGATGCCGCTGTGCTATATTTCTTTTGGTTTTGTGCTTCAGTATATCCGGCAAAGCAGCGTAAAATTATTCTTACGCTCAAGAATAAGGCTGGTGGGAGCGCTTTTAGGCATTTTCTTTTTAGGGAATGTCCTTTTAGGCCTTAATACTGCTTTGGCCAAACCTCCGCTGGCGATGGATAGGCAATACTATCAGCAGGTATTCGAGAAGTATACCGAAGAGAATTCTCATATCGTCACCGACGCCTCCCTGTTGTTATCCGCTACGGGGGGAAGGAAGATTTATAACCTGGCGCTGCTAACCTGGGAGAGATGGAGAAAGGTATTTACTTACGAGGATATTGTGGCCAAGATCGACCCCGACTATATTATTCTCACGGAAAGTATGCTTAAGCGCAGCGCGCAAGAAGACAAACAGAATAAGCTATTCCAGGAACTCCTCGGGCAGGAATTTAAAATGGAGCAAGAGCTGGTGCATCCTCAATACGGAACGCTCTGGATTTACCGGCGGCAACAACGATGAAACTGCGGCAAAAATACGCAATAGTGAAAAATACGCTCAAAGGAAAAGGCCTTAAAGGGATGGCCAACCTCTTCTGTACGCTGCCCAGTGTAGCGATGGAGCCGGTTTACGTGCGCTCCCGGCCGATTTTTGTACAGATTGAGCCGACCGTCTCCTGTAATTTACAATGCCCCAATTGCCTTAGCCCTACGCTGGCCAGAGGCAAGACAATGCTGTCCTTAGCGCAGTTTAAAGAAATAATCGCCCAACTGCCCTTTGTGCAGAAGATCAGCCTGGTGGGGGCGGGAGAGCCCTTATTAAATCCCGAGTTGTTTGATATTATTGCTTATGCCAAATCCAAAGGCCTGACGATCGGTTTTGCCACGAACGCGACACTGTTGGACGTAAACATTAATGAGAAAATAATTTCCTCGCGCCTAGACTGGATTAACATTTCTTTAGACGGCGCAACTAAAGAGGTATACGAGCGCATCAGAAAAGGCGCGCATTTTGAAACGGTATTGCGCAATATCAGTGATTTCATGCGCGCCATCGATAAAAAGAAGACTAAACGGCCGGAGGTTTCGGTTTGGTTCTTGGCCCTGGAGAGTAATCTTGACCAATTGCCGGCAATGGTTGGTCTGGTAGAAGAGCTGGGGGTAAAGAGCCTTACCGTGCAGACGCTGCATAATTGGGGCAGCCACGGCTGGAAGGAAAAGGTAGCCAAAGAAAGAAGTTATAGCCCAGAGCGTCTGAAGGAGATCTTGGCCCGGGCCGCCGGCGAGGCCCGGGAAAAGCATATTGGCTTCAACTATGTCAACGCCCCGGATAAAAAAAAGGCCAAGCGTATTTGCCAGTGGCCCTGGAGATCCTGCTATATTACTGTGGGGGGATATATCACTCCCTGCTGCTTGCATGGGGCTAACCCCGACATCATCCATTTTGGCAATATTTTTAGCGAGCCTTTTGAGCGTATCTGGAATAACCAGCTTTATCAGGAGTTCCGCAAAAAACTGAAAACCGGGCAGATCCCCGGCATTTGTGTCGATTGCCCCAGTTATTTTAGCAAGGTGAAAATATGAGATTAAAAAAGATTATCAAGCGGATGATGTCTTCAATGTATTATACGCTGCAAAACAGCGCGGTCTTGGGTAGCGCCCAGAACGATGGTTTTCGCATCCTTTTGTATCACTCGGTGAATCTTACCGATAGCTCCGACCGCTTAGGAATCAGGATGAGTCCCGAAAAGTTTCTACAGCAAATGCAATATTTGCACGAGGCGGGCTACACGGTAGGCGATTTAGCCGACCTCATCCAAAGCGTGCAGAAAGGGTTAGCGTTGGCCGAAAAAACAATTGCTATTACCTTTGACGACGGCTATAAAGATGTGTTAGAAAACGCACTGCCGATATTGCGAAAGTTCGGATTTAGCGCTACGGTTTTTATTGCCCCGGCATATACGAACGGCATGCCGCTGGCGAGAAATTGCTATTGGGAAAGCTGGCCATTCCTCTCTTGGCCGGATTTAAAAATTCTGCAGAAGGAAGGCCTGAAGATTGGCGCGCATTCGTTTTCCCATCAGCCGCTGGCGGCTTTAACCGAAGAGCAGCTGCAGAGGGAAACCAAGACGGCTAAGGACACGATTGAGCAGGCATTGGGTAGCGAGGTAAAGCTCTTTAGTTATCCGCATGGTTCGGTCAACCCGACGATAAAAGAAACGGTAAAATCAGCCGGTTATGCCGCGGCCTGCGCCAGTATGGCCGGACGTAATTCTTACCAAGACGATATCTTTGAGCTCAAAAGAACCGAGATCGAGGCTGCGGATTCGCTGTTTGAATTTAAGAAGAAATTAAGCGGCAGCTATGACTGGGTATCCTATTTTAAGGCAAACAGGGGGAAGTAGTATGCTCAAAAACGAAAATATCATCTGTATTTCCTCGATTGACTGGGACTTTATCTGGCAGGGGCATCAGGAGATTATGTCCACCTTTGCCCGTAACGGCAACCGGGTGCTGTTTATCGAAAATACGGGGGTGCGCGTACCGACACTGCGCGATTTTCCCCGGATAAAAAGCCGTTTACTCAATTGGGCGCGCGGAATTTCCGGAATCAGGAAAGAGCAGGATAACCTTTATGTCTTTTCGCCGCTGGTTGCGCCGTTGCCTTATTCGCGCATCGTTAGATTAATCAATAAATGGCTTTTACTCTTTACGTTGAAGAGATGGATTAAAGTGATGGATTTTCATGATGCGGTAATTTGGACTTTCCTGCCTACGGGATTGACGCTGGACTTGATTAATTCGCTGGACAAAAAAGCCGTGGTCTATTATTGTATTGATAATTTTGCGGTGAGCTCGGCGCTGGCCCAGAAGGTAAAAATAACCGAAAAACGGCTAATCCGCCAAGCCGATCTGGTCTTTGTCACCGCGCAGGAGTTATATAACTTCTGCGCCCAGTATAGCAAACGGGTGCATCTGTTTCCTTTTGGTGTAAACATAGAAAATTTTGAGCGTGTGCAGTTGCAGCAAGCGCGCTTACCCGATGACTTGGCCAAAATTCCCCGGCCGATCGTGGGCTATATCGGCGGCATCCACAAATGGATTGACCAGGACTTAATTAAAACCGCGGCCCAGAGCCGTCCGGACTATTCTTTTGTTTTTGTCGGGCCGCTGCAGACCGAGGTATCAAAACTAACTACGCTTAAAAACATTTATTTCTTAGGGCATAAAGCGCATACCGAGCTGCCGGAATATGTCAGTCATTTCGACGTTGGGATAATTCCTTATCTTTTGACCGAGTATACCAAAAATGTCTATCCGACTAAACTCAACGAATATTTAGCGCTCGGTAAGCCGGTTGTTTCCACCGACCTTTTGGAAATCAAGGCCTTCAACAAACGCTATAATAATGTCGTGGCGGTGGGTAAGGATCCGGCTGAATTTACGCGGCGGTTAACTGAAATCCTTGAAGCGCCGCAGAGTGAGGAAATCCGCCGCAGGAGAATACAGATTGCCCGGGAAAACACCTGGAAAAATAGAATCGACCAGATGTGCGCGCTCATTAGCGAAGCGATAGAACACCGTAAGCACGATACGCAGCTGATGTGGAAAGAAGATTTTCTACGGTTTTACCGGGTCGCCCGCCGGCGGCTGTTAAAAGTAACCGCGAGTGTGCTCTGCTCGTATTTGCTGGTGTTCCATACCCCCTTTGTCTGGTCGGTCGCAAAACCGCTTAAAATTACACAAGCCCCGAGGCCTTGCGATGTGATTGTCGTCTTTGCCGGAGGGGTAGGTGAGTCCGGGCTCGCCGGCCAGGGATACGAAGAACGCGTGTTGCATGCCGTCCAATTGCACAAAGAAGGCTGGGCCGGTAATCTTATTTTCTCCAGTGGATATGGCTATGCCGTGGAAGAGACGCGGGTAATGGAAGCGCTGGCGGTTTCGCTGGGTGTTCTTCCGGAAAAAATTATCTGCGAGAAAAAAGCGGCTAATACCTATGAAAACGTAGCCTTTACTGCCGAAATTATGCGTCAATATGGATGGAAGTCTTTACTGGTAGTGAGTTCCCCCTATAATATGCTCCGGGTAAAGTTAGTATACAGCAAGGTTGCTCCGGGCCTGCAAGTAGTTTACAGCCCAGTGCCCCATAGCTTATTTTATGGCGATACGACTACGGTGAGCAGTAAGCAGATCAAAGCGATTGCGCACGAATATTTGGGTATCTTATACTATTTATGGAAAGGGCACATCTAGGTCAATGAAGATTTTACTCGTTCATGCGCCGATTTTTTTCAACACCGTTAAAAGAAACGTGTTGGAAGATACGGCCAATGCCGCGCCGCCTTTAGGCCTGGCCTATTTGGCCAGTATGGTCAAAAATGATAGCGCTGTGGAGATTGTCGATGCCCAGGGCTTAAGCGAAGAGGAACTCAAAAACAAGATTGCCGCCGCGGGGGCGGAAATTGTCGGGATCAGCGCTACCAGTGCCTCGGCGCAAAACGCCGAGCGTATTGCCGGCCTGGCCAAAGAAATAAATCCGCAGACATTCACGGTGTTGGGGGGCCCCCATCTTACCGCTGCCCCTGAGGACACGATGGAGCTTTTTACTTCGCTAGACTTAGGCGTAATCGGCGACGGAGAGGAAATTTTTCGCGAGATCGTCCGAAGACGGCTGCAAAAGAAGAGTTGCCAGGATCTCGCCGGTGTAGCCTATCGGGATAATGGCACGATTAAGGTTAATCCTCCGGGTAAGCTTCTGCCTTTGGATGAATTACCGTTTCCGGCGTGGGAACTCCTGCCGCCACCCCAGAGGTATAGCTTTAATCCTTCGGCTTATCGGCGCCGGCCGCATTGTATCGTGATTGCCAGCCGCGGCTGCCCCTATCAATGCATTTTTTGCCATGTATCACGGTTTCGCCCGACTATCCGTTATCGCTCGGCCAGGAATATAGTCGATGAAATCGAATACCTGATGCGTAACTTTGGGATTAAGGAGGTCCGTTTTGGCGATGAGCTCTTCGCGGTAAATAAGCGCTGGGCGGGCGAGGTCTGCCAGGAAATCCGCCAGAGAAAACTTAAGCTGATTTGGAGTTGTGAGGCGCGGGCCGATAGTATGAGTGAGGAGTTTGCGCACACGCTCAAAGCCGGCGGCTGTTGGCAGATTACGATGGGCGTGGAATCAGGCTCGCCCGTAATTCTGGAAAAAATTAAAAAAGGAATTAGCCTGGAACAGGTTAAGAATACGATTAAGTGGGCGCATCAGGCTGGGCTATCGGTGCGGGCCTTTTTTATGCTCGGCTTTCCTTTTGAAAGCCGGGAAGATTTGCAAAAAACGATTAACTTTGCCGCGGGATCGGATTTAGATTATGCCAGCTTTGGTTACGTTGTGCCTTTTCCGGGTACGGAATTATATCGGCTGTGTATGGAGTTGGGATATTATGATAAGCTGGGTTGGCGGAGGTTTGACTCTACGCTGCATAAACCGGGCTGCCCGCCGCCAGGGATGAAAGATGAAGAATTGGCGGCGTTGCTCAAACGCGCCTACCGCAGTTTTTATTTCCGGCCGCGCTATTGGCTTAAGCTTTTGTCCGGCATACGTAACAGTGAAGATTTACGCCGGGTTTTGCGCGGGACAGCGGCGCTACTACGTTTTAATAGCAACGCATAAATGGAGGTGTAAATTGGATATTTCAATTGTCGCGCCTGTCTATAATGAGGAAAAGAATCTAGAGCGCCTTTATGAAAAATTGCACACTGTGCTAACGAAGGTCGGCAAGGAGTTTGAAATTGTCTTTGTTGATGATGGCTCAAGCGACCAGTCCTTCAAGATCATGCTGGCGCTTAAAAATAAATATAAAAACCTCAAAATCGTGAAGCTGAAGAAATCGTTTGGCCAGACCGGGGCCTTGGCCGCCGGCATCGATTATGCGCATGGCGAGATCATTATTCTGATGGATGCCGATTTACAGCATGACCCTGAGGATATCCCCAAATTTTTGGAAAAGATGGGCCAGGGCTACGATATTGTCAGCGGCTGGAGAAAAGAGCGGGTTGACCCTTTATTTACGCGTAAAATACCTTCGCAGGCGGCCAATTGGATAATGTCTAAAATTTCCGGAATCAAAATACATGATTTTGGCACCACCTTTAAGGCCTACCGTAAAGAAATTATCAAAAACGTCAAATTATACGGCCAGTTCCACCGTTTTATCCCCGTCTTGGCCAAAGGCCACTATGCCTCTATTGCCGAGATACCGATTGCCAGCGGCCAAAGAGGCGGCGGCAAATCCAGTTATAATTTAAGCCGCACCTTTACGGTATTTTTCGATTTGATCCGCCTAAACTTTCTCTCTCGATTCTTGTCCCGTCCCTTGCAATTTTTTGGTTCGTTCGGCTTAGGCATCAGTTTTATTGGCGTGGTGATTGCCGTCTATTTAAGTTACCTCAAATATGCTTATGGTTTAGCGCTTTTTGCCTATCGTGGGCCGATGTTTTTACTCTCAGTGTTCTTAATGCTGGTGGGAGTACAATTCCTGACCCTAGGGCTTCTTGGTGAGATTGTAGTCAAGGTTTATTACGATAATCCCAATACTAAAATATATGCGGTAGAAGAAATCAGGGAATAATGATGTCTTGTAACGCCTGTAATTCGAACAATAGCCGGCTAATCTTTAAAAAAAATGGGCAGGTTTTATTAAAATGCGCGGCTTGCGGTTTGGTCTTTCGTGAAGTAATGCCTACCGAGAGTCAATTATCCGCGCTCTACACTGAGGCCCTTTTTAAAGACGAGGCCCGCCTGCATTATTATATTGAAGATCAGCTGACCAATGCGCTCAATGCCCGGGCCAACAGCCTGCTGGTCAGACAGCATAAAAAAGAAGGCCGCATTTTAGACGTAGGCAGCGCTTTCGGAAGCTTTTTAGAGACAATGGAGCGGCAGGGTTGGGATGTTTGGGGCAACGAGCTATCGCGCTTTGCCGCGGAATATACTCAAGGCCGGGTGCTCGGCCGCGTAACGCAGGGAGATTTCTTAGCCGCCGATTTACCACGCGACTATTTTGACGCCGTAACGATGTGGGATTTTATCGAACATGTGCCCAATCCTTTTGCTAATCTGGCCAAGGCCAATGAACTCCTTAAAAAGGGAGGCTTACTTTTTATTTCTACGGGCGATATCGGTAGTATGCTAGCGCGGATATTGGGTGAACACTGGAAACTGCTCAAGCCCGACCAGCATCTCTTTTATTTCGGGTATCCGAGCATCCAGAGGCTTTTAGAAAGAGCGGGGTTTAGCGTTGTGGCTAAAATGCACCGTGGGCGCTATTTTAATTTTGAATACCTGCTGCGTTCATCAGAGCAGGAATATAAAAATAAAGCCGTACGGATAATCTGCCGGGTTTTACTTAGGGTGAAAAAGCGCTTGCGTCTTCTGCCGCCGAGAATTTATATTAATTTAGGGGATATTATGACGGTGGTAGCCATGAAGCTAAAACAGTAAAAGGAGGAAAGAATGAGGCTTGTTGATGAAAAGGGAAGGTTCTTGGGCAAAATAAATATTATCGATCTTTTGCTGCTTTTATTTTTGCTGCTCATTGTGCCGGCATTTTATTTTGGTTTTCAGTCTTTAACCAAAAGAAGCCAAATTGTGCAAGAGAAGTCCCCGGCGGCCAAGGAATTCAAAGAAGTGACTATCCAATGCCTGTTTATTAAATTGACGCCTGAGGAACTGCCGAAAATTGCGCTCGGCGACCGCGAGGTGCAAAACCGACAGACGATCGGGGAAATTATCGCCTTGGGAAGTCCTTCAGCCTATCAGGGGCTCGAATACGCCTTTGACCTGGGCTCTGGGCAAAAGATAGAGAAAGAAGTAGCCGGGTTAAAGCAATTACCGGTTACGCTCAAGGTCAAAGCCGAGGTGCGGCAAAATAATTTATATTACAAAGACAATATATTACAGATTGACTTGCCGTTTGAATTCTCTGCAGACAAGTATACGGTAGCAGCGTTACTCCAGGAAGAAAAAGTGGTTTTGAAAGTAAAATTTGAACGGCTCACTCCGGAAATTGCCAATCAGGTCAAGGCGGGTGATCAAAAGACGCATCTATTAAACGATGGCAGCAGTAAAGTTGCGGCCACGGTAGTAAAGGTGCTCTCGAATAAGCCGATGCAGGTGCCGGTGGCCAAAGTCGATTCGGGGGAATGGGTGCTTTTGGAACATCCCCAGCTCAATGATTTAGTCTTAGAGATCGAGGCGCTTTGCAGTCACGCTAACGGTTGCTGGTACTTTGAAGATACTCCCGTGAAGATAGGCTTGTCGTTTAGATTTTTCACCGATAGATATTATTTAGGACCAGAAGAGTTCAGCCGGATAATTGAGATAATTCAATGATATTTTTGGCGTCGGTAAAACAAACAAGCCTAACAATAAAAATAATACAGTGGTGGCTAAAGCGCTATCGCGCCGCCAAAGAAAAGGTAATAGCGTTATCCAGCAGCAGCCGGGCTTATGAGCTGGTAGTGACCGCTTGGCAAAAAATACACCGCTATAGTCAGGAAAGTGCACTCGGCCGGCTGACGGCCTTACCCCCTTTGGACCTGGACCACACAATGTTAGAGCAAAGCTGGGCGAAGAAAAAAATAAATCAGTTCTCCACCCTGTTTAACGAAAGGATTTCTCGCGCTGCACCGGTGAGCATTGCTTTTTCTCTTGCTAAAGAGCTGCGCGCCGATTTTTACGCCTTGCCGGGTGAGGCAATCAGCGTAGTCTTGAGTTCGGCTATCAGTATTAATATTTTAATTGCTCTTTTGATGCATCAGCGGATTACGCCGTGGGGATGGTTGTTCCGCGGGTTGTTTCTGGCTGTTGCTTTTCTGGCCTTATCTTGCCCAGCCGATTGGCCGGCCTTGAAAAAGAACAGCCGGGTATTTGGGGTTAATAAGAAATGAAAAAGATTAAAGTGGTGCGGATTATTGCCCGCTTGAATATCGGCGGACCGGCAATACATACCATCCTGCTTAGCGCTGGATTAAACGAGAGGCTTTTTGAAACCATTTTAGTCAGTGGTACCCCCGATGAGCACGAAGGGGATATGCAGTATCTGGCCCGGGAAAAAGGCCTGACGCCGCAGCTGATCCCGGAATTAGGCCGCAGCGTAAATATCGGTAATGACTGGGTTGCCTTTAAAAAACTTTATGCCCTGATTAAAAAGGAAAAGCCGGATATCATTCATACCCATACGGCCAAGGCCGGAACGCTGGGTAGGCTGGCGGGCATACTCTATAACTTAAGCTCAAGGCATAGATGTCTGCTCATCCATACCTTCCACGGCCATGTCTTGCAGGGTTATTTTAGCCGCTGGCAGACCGGCGGCTTTATCTGGATCGAAAGGATTCTGGCGCTGTTTACGCCAGTGATTATTGCGGTCAGCGCAAGCGTAAAAAAAGACCTGCTTACTTTAAGAATTGGCACAGCGCAAAAAATTGCGGTCATTGCCTTAGGGCTGGAATTAGAGCGCTACCTCGCTATTGATAAAAACACAAAACTTAAGCGGCCAGGCGGGGCATTTACCATTGGCATTGTCGGGCGTTTGGTGCCGATTAAAAATCATCAGCTGTTTTTAGATGTGGCCAAGAAGCTCAAGGATACAGTGGAGCCGGGAAAAAAGCTGCAATTTCTTGTGGTCGGAGACGGCCATTTACGTGCCGAGCTAACCAGCTACGCCAAAAAGCTGGGGATTGAAAAAGAGGTGACCTTTACCGGTTGGGTGCAGGATTTAAGCAGCATTTACCGGGATCTCGATATCGCTACGCTTACCTCTCTCAATGAAGGTACGCCCGTAGCCTTAATTGAGGCCCAGGCCGCGGCTTGTCCTTGCGTGGCCACTAATGTCGGCGGCACCGCCGAAGTGGTGGAGAACCAAAAAAGCGGATTTTTAGTTGCTTCCCAGGATAGAGAAGGCTTTACCCAGTCGTTACAATTTTTGTTGCGCAACCCGGAATTAATCAGCATAATGGGAAACTACGGCCGGCAAAGAGTGAAAGAAAAGTTTTCCCAAGAAAAGCTTATTGCCAATATTGAGGCCCTTTATACGCAAGAGTTAAAAAAGAGAGGAGTAACATGAAAGTTCTTATTACCGGAGGAGCGGGGTTTATCGGTTCGCATTTAGGCGAGGCGTTACTTAAAACCGGCAATCAGGTAACGGCCTTGGATAATTTATCCACGGGCAGATACGAAAATGTGGCCCATCTGAAAGAAAACCCTAATTTTAATTTAGTGGTCGGCAGCATTCTCGATGAGCAGCTGGTTGATAAACTGTGCGAAAAGACTGATGTGATTTATCACCTGGCGGCCGCAGTAGGAGTAGATCTGATTGTTAAACACCCGCTGGAATCGCTGACCACCAACATTAGGGGCAGTGAAATTGTTCTGGATATGGCCCGCCGCTATAACCGTAAAGTGCTGATTACCTCAACCTCGGAAATCTACGGGAAAAATGTTAATGGGCCGCTCAAAGAGGATGACGACCGGATTTTGGGCTCACCCTTAAAAAGCCGCTGGGGCTATTCTACGGCCAAGGCCGTAGATGAAATGTTGGCCTACGGATATTGGCGGGAGAAGGGTTTACCGACAATTATCGTGCGCCTATTTAATACCGTCGGGCCGCGCCAGACCGGGGCCTATGGTATGGTGATTCCGCGTTTTGTCAACCAGGCGCTCAAGAATGAGTCGATTACTGTCTACGGCGACGGAATGCAATCCCGCTGCTTCCTGCACGTTCGGGACACGGTCGGCGCGCTGATTAAATTAATGGAACAGCCCAAGGCCCCGGGGCAGGTGTTCAACGTGGGCAGCCAGGAGGAAATCACCATCAAGGACCTGGCCGGGAAGATTATTGCGCTCACGCGCAGCACTTCCAAAATCGTATATATTCCTTATGACCAGGCCTATGAAGAGGGCTTTGAGGATATGCAGCGGCGGGTTCCCGATATCACCAGGATTCAAAACCTAATCGGGTATAAGCCGACCTTTAACCTGGAGGGAATCCTCAAGAGCGTGATCGAGTATTTTAAGGGAAAAGGATAATGATAATGACGCAGTACCTTTATGCCGCGGCGGCGGCGCTGGCGCTATCTTTAGTGTTTACCCCGCTAGTGATTACCTTGGCTCATCGCTTTGGCATCGTGGCTAAACCCAGCCAATTACGTTGGCACAAAAAACCGACGGCGCTTTTAGGCGGTATTGGTATTTATTGCGCCTTTCTGATTCCGGTGCTTTTGTTTGTACGCCTGGACAGTAACGTCTGCGGGCTATTATTGGCGGCTACGCTGATGTGCGCGCTGGGGCTTATTGATGATATAATGCAGATCAAGCCGCATTTAAAACTAATGGTGCAAATCTGCATCTCCTGCCTGGTGATGGCCTTTGGCATTAGTTTCGAAATAGTGCCGATACCCTGGATTATGCTTCCTTTAACCATCTTTTGGATTGTCGGTATTACCAATGCCTTTAACCTCCTGGATAACATGGACGGGCTTTCCTGCGGCATCGCCTTCATTGCCTGCACCTTTCTTTTTGCCTCCTCTTTTTTCCAGGGGATGTATACGGTGGCTTTGCTTTGCGTAATTTTAGCGGCCAGCTGCTTAGGATTCCTCAGATATAATTTTAATCCGGCCCGGATCTTTATGGGTGATTGCGGCAGCCAGTTTTTAGGTGTAACCATCGCCATTTTAGCAATGAATACAGCCGGGCATGTCTCAAATGTGGTAGTGACCTTGGCGATACCCGTACTCATCTTAGGGGTGCCAATTTTCGACACCACCTTTGTCACCCTGATGCGTAAATTTAAGGGCCAGCCCATTTCTCAAGGAGGCAAGGACCATACCTCGCATCGGCTGGTACTCTTGGGGCTCTCGGAACGCAAGACCGTATTGCTTCTATATGCGATCAGCATCCTTTTGGGAGCGCTGGCCCTGCTTTATGCCAAAATGAATATTTTAGTCGTTTCCATTTTAGCCGCCCTGGCCGTGATTATCGTCTTTTTCTTCGGCGTATTTTTGGGAGAGACTAAGACCTATTCAGAAAAGGAGATGGAGGCCTTGAAAAGAAATCAGGCAAACGAGGAAAAAACAGTTTTAAATACGCTCTATCTGCATAAACGCCGCATTATCGAGGTCTTCCTGGACCTGGCGCTGGTTTGTATTGCCTATTACGCGGCCTGGCTCTTACGCTTTGAAGGCCGGATTTCCGAGGCGAATTTTATTTTGCTGCAAAGATCTTTACCGGCATTAGTGGTTTTTCGGATGTGCTCGTTTTACTATTTTGGGCTCTACCAGGGCATCTGGCGTTATATCAGTATTAGCGACCTCTTAACTATCGTCAAGGCCGTTTCCACCGGCTCGATTTTAACGATTTTATTCTTAACCTTCTTTTTCCGCTTTGCCGATTATTCGCGGGTAGTCTTTATCCTGGATTGGGTAGTAATCCTGTTTCTGGTTGCCGGTGAGCGGATTCTGATCCGGATTTTGCGGGAATCGTTTGTGAGTTTTAGCCCGGGTGAAAAAAGGGTGCTGATTTTTGGCGCCGGCGACGGCGGAGAAATAGTGCTGCGGGAACTGCGTTATAATAAAGCGCTTAATTACCGCCCGATCGGTTTTTTGGACGATGATGCCAAAAAAGTGGGCCGGCGCATCCATGGCATCCCGGTATTGGGGACCGGGCGGGATCTCGCCGAGGTAATTAAGACCAAGTCGATTGAAGAGGTGATTATTGCTATCCCTTCTTTAAAAAAAGAGGTGCTCGAAAGCCTGGTTAAAGAATGCCAGAAATGCGCGGTGAAGTTCAGGCGGATGTCTGGTATTTTAGGGGAAGATGAACAAGGCGGTAACGCATGATGAGATTCAGCCGGGATAAGTTATACCGGTTCTCTGACGCGGTAATTGAGTACGCCTTTTACCTCCTGCTTTTTGCCTTACCGTTTGCCAAGGCGCTGGTGGAGACCGCGGCCACATTGATGATTGTCGGCTGGTTTGGTAAGCGGCTATTAGTGTGTCTGGCGGCTAAAAGCTCGTTTGGTGAGCGTTTGCGCTTGTGCCGGCCGGTACAGACGTATTTGAATCTTCCTTTAACAATATATCTTTGCGCGGTAGCCCTTTCCGTGTTCTTAAGCAGCAATCATGCTTTAAGTATTAAAAGTTTTTTCTTCAAGACGTTTGAATACATTCTGCTTTTCTTTATCACCGCCGAGTTGATTAAAGACCGCAAAAGATTAGCCCGCACTATTGGCGTAATGCTGGTGAGCGCAACGATGGTTGGTTTAGATAGCGTGCTGCAGCAATTAGTCGGATTTGACATCTTGCGCCATTATCCCCTGGAGGCCCAGCGCTCAACCGGCAGCTTTCAGATGCCCGGGTCATTGGGCGGATATATGGGGCCGCTGGCCTTAATTGTCTTAGCGCTGGTTTTTTTGCGTTTTACCCGTAAGGTCCGCTATCTATTGCGGCTGCTTGCGTTATTATTGCTGGGAGTGCTGGTAACTACCTTTAGCCGCGGAGCATGGCTGGGATTCACCGTCGGTGCGCTTTTCTTGGGCCTTTTGGAGAATAAGAAAATTGTCTTTACGGTTCTGGCGATCTTGGCTATCTTTGCCTTGGTTTTACCGATGGTAATTAATACGCCCTATAGTGTCGTGGAACGCCTAAAAAGTTTTTCCTTTAGCGCTAGTTCCGCCAACTTAGACCGCCAGACTATTTGGAAGATTGCCCTGACGATGATTAAAGATCGTCCCGTTTTTGGCTACGGCCTGAACACGTTTATGGGTACTTTTGTGCGCTATGGCGAGGAATTTACGGCCTATAAAATCCAGGGTATCGTGCCCTATGCCCATAATTGTTACCTGCAGATCGCCGCGGAAAGCGGCATAGTCGGATTATTGAGTTTTCTGTTCTTAATCGGCACGTTTTTTTTGCGTTCAATTATATCACTGCGCAGCTTTAAAAAAGGATTTGCGCACGCAGTTTTGGCCGGGGTTTCCGCCGGCATTTGCGCGACGCTGGCGCATAGCGCGGTGGATACCAACCTTTATTCTTTGCAGCTGGCGGTTTTATTCTGGTGCCTGCTGGGCATCAATGCGGCCTTACAACGGGGGGTAAGTTTTGAAGAGTAAAAAACTAAAGGTTATCGATGTGCTAATTGCCGGGGCGTATCTGGCCTTTATTTATCTCACCCTGCCGGTGATGCCGAGAGTCTGGGAAAGTCTATCGCAGGCCTTAGGTCCACTGGCCGATTATGTCGCCCAGATAATTCTGATGCTCGCTGTCTTGGCGGTGGGCGCTTACAGTATCGCCAAACATCAAGGCGCGTTAAGCATCTTAGCGGTAGCGATTATAATGTTATGTTATTTGCTGGGACTAAACAGCCTTAAACTTTCTATCGAGCGGATTCACTTTGTGGAATATGGAATCCTGGCGGTGTTAATCTGGCGGGCGCTTCGGGGTAACTTCAGCAACAACGCGGTTTATCTCTGGTCGGCAATGCTGGTGACGCTGGCCGGATTTATTGACGAGTGTATTCAATACCGTTTACCGACCCGGGTTTACGATAACCGGGATGTGCTGGTTAACGCGTTTTCCGGAATTTTAGCCTTAGGTTTAGTGGCGGTTTTCACCAGCGCGGAAAAAAATAGCGATGCCGATCAAACCTGAAACAATTAAGCAAATACTGGTAGTGCGTACGGACCGCATCGGCGACGTGCTGTTGAATGTCCCGGCCATTCGCGCGCTCAAAGAGACTTTTAAGGCGCGGATTACGCTCTTAGCGCACCGGGAATTAAAAACCCTGTTCGAGGCTATCCCCGAGGTGGACGAGGTGATTGCCTATGATGAAGAGCGTTGCCAGAGCAGTTTAGTGGAGCGCTGGCGTTTTTTACAGTTGGTGCGCCGGAGGCATTTCGGCTTAGCCGTGATTTTAAATCCGTCGCGCCAGATGCACATTTTAGCCTTTGCCGCCGGCATTCCCTGCCGCCTGGGCTATCATCGTAAATGGGGGTTTTTGTTGACGCATAGTATCGCCGACAAAAAATATGAAGGCCAAAAACACGAGGTGGAATATAACCTCGATTTAGTGCGTGCCATCGGCGCGGATACCCAGGATTTACGGATCACGCTTGGCCGCTTGGCTGAGGAAGAAGCTTACGTCGCCCAACTGTGCCAAAAATACGCCCTTTCGCCCGCAGCTACCTTGGTGGCCATTGCGCCCAATACGAGCAATCCGGCAAAATGCTGGCCGAAAGAGTATTTCGCCCAGTTAATCGATCGGCTAATCGGCGAAGGTGGCGTAAAAGTAGCGGTCATTGGCGCGCCCCAGGAACACAGCGCGGTGATTAGACTGCTGGCGATGACCAAACAGCTCCCGATTAACCTCTGCGGCAAATTGAACTTAAGGCAGTTGGCGGCCTTTCTGGCGCGGGCGCAGCTTTTGATTGCCAACGACAGCGGCCCGGTGCACCTGGCTGCCGCCGTGGACACGCCGGCAATTGTTATTTTTGGCCGCAATATTCCCGGAGTAGGACCGCGGCGTTGGGGACCGTGGGGAAAAGGCCATACGGTTTTGCATAAAGACCCCGGCTGCTCTCCTTGTTTGGACCGGGCCTGTGCCGATAACTTTAAGTGCCTGCGCTTGATAACCCCCGAAGAGGTGTTTGCGACTGCGCAGATGAAATTAAAGGATCGAAGATGAGAATACTGGTAGTTAATCCCTTCGGCATCGGGGATGTGTTGTTTTCCACGCCCTTAATCAGTAATCTGCGCTCGGCCTTTCCGGAGAGTTATATTGGTTATATCTGTAATGTGCGGGCCAAAGATGCCCTCTATAATAACCCCGAGATTAATGAGGTGTTCATCTTTGAGAAAGACGAATACCGTAAGCTCTGGAAACAGGCAAAATTAAAATGTATGCAGAAATTCTTCGCCTTTCTGGCGCTAATTAAAAGCAAACGCTTTGACGTCGTGATTGACCTGTCTTTAGGGTATCAGTATAGTTTGTTTCTCTGGCTCTTAGGTATCAAGAAAAGAGTCGGCTATAATTATCGCGACCGCGGCCGCTTCTTAACGCAAAAAATCGGCTTAAGCGGATATGAAGATAAACCGGTGGCTGATTATTATTTGGACCTGTTGAAATTCTTAGCTGTGGCTCCCCGGCAGTTTCCGTTAAAGATGTATGTTTCGGCTCAGGAAGAACAATGGGCCGATGAATTTTTCCGCAACAATAATTTGCGCGACGATAATTTCATTGTCGGGATCATTCCGGCCGGAGGCGCCAGCTGGGGTAAGAGCTTTTCTTACCGTCATTGGGCCTGGGAAAAATATGCCCAGCTTTCCGATCGGCTGATTGCCGAATTGGGGGCGAAGATTATTATTTTTGGCGATTATACCGAAGAGGGAATTTGTCAGAAAGTGCAGGGGGCGATGCGCCAGCGTCATTTAAGCTTATGCGCCAAGACTAAGCTCAAAGAATTTGCCGCCTGTCTGGCTAAATGCAGCGTGGTGGTTTGTAATGACGGCGGGCCGCTGCATGTAGCAGTCAGCCAGGATGTGCGCACCGTCTCTATTTTTGGCCCTGTTGATGAGCAAGTTTACGGGCCATATCCGCAGGGCGGAAGGCACATCGTGGTGACCAGAAACATTCCCTGCCGGCCATGCTACCGCCGGTTTAAAGT
>JAZDHS010000021.1:0-4834 GCA_043805735.1 Candidatus Omnitrophota bacterium
AGATAGAAATTTTAGGTGTTGGCTGCCCCAAGTGTAAACAATTAACCGCGAACGCCGAGGCCGCCTTAAAAGAGCTGAATATTAACGCGGAGATTTCCAAGGTGACGGATATCGACAAGATCGCCGAATACGGGGTGATGATGACTCCGGCGCTTGCGGTGGACGGCACAGTAGTTTCGTCCGGTAAGGTGTTAAGCAAGGATGATATCAAGAAGATACTTGCTGAATGAGGAGGTAAGCTTGAAAAGGACATTTCGCGCGTTTTTAATAGTTGTTGCGATAATTAGCGCAGGCTTTTTCGCTTTTTTTGTTTATGCGTCTGATAGGCAAGCGCCGTCAGTCAAAGTCATAGCTTATTATTTCCATGGGGCAGCTCGGTGTCCGACCTGCCATAAACTGGAGCAGTATTCAAAGGAAGCGATAGAAACTAATTTTAAAGATAAGCTTGCATCCGGAAAACTGGAGTATCAGGTTGTCAATGTGGAAGATAAGGGAAACGAGCGTTACGCGCGCGACTATCAGCTTTACACTAAATCTCTTATTTTGTCGTTAGTAATAGACGGCAAGGAAACAAAATGGAAGAATCTTGATAAGATTTGGGAATACGTCGGCAACAAACAGCGATTTCTAGATTATGTAAAGAGCGGGGTCGCCGATTTCCTGAAGGAATCTTAATGACAGGGATATTTATAGGCTTTGCGTCAGCGTTGTGGCTGGGGATTCTGACATCCATTAGCCCGTGTCCTTTGGCTAGTAACGTGGCTGCCATTTCTTTTTTGTCTAAGAAGATAACTCATCCGGCGCTTGTGTTTATTTCAGGGTTGGCGTATACGCTAGGGAGGATGGTTTCTTATGCTGTTTTAGGATGGATTATCATCAGTTCTCTTTTAAGCGTTCCCCAACTTGCCCAATTCTTACAGAAATACATGGGCAAGGCCCTGGGCCCGCTATTAATTCTTACCGGGCTCATTTTACTTGAGGTAATTACTATCCGTTCCCCGGGAGTATCGCTTTCGCAAAAGCATCATAATAAGCTTGCGGAGTCCGGCGTTTGGGGCGCCTTTCTTTTGGGGCTTATCTTTGCTTTGGCGTTTTGCCCAATTTCGGCGGCGTTATTCTTTGGAAGTCTTATTCCTTTAACGCTTAATAGTAAAAGCGGCATTGCCCTGCCATTTATTTACGGAATTGGCACAGGGTTACCGGTTCTTGTATTTGCTGTTGCTATTGCCTTGGGCGTGACATCTTTAAGCCGTTGGTTTCATAGGATCACACGGCTTGAATACTATACTCGAAAGATTACCGGAGCCGTATTTATCCTTGTTGGCCTGTACTACACAGGGATATATATTTTGAGATTATTTTAAGGTGAGCAATTGGAAATAGACAAGAGCAAGCAGTATGAAATTATCGTTTTTCCGAATCAGGCTGAAGCATTAGGTGTTTAGTAGAAAGGGGAAATATATGGAATATATTATACATGAAGAGCGCCGTTTAAGTTTTTTCGAGAAATACCTGACTGCTTGGGTTTTCGCCTGTATCGGCATAGGGATCATTCTGGGCAAGTTTTTTCCGGGCGTAGCCCTTACGCTTGATAACTTATCGATTTATCAGGTATCCATCCCGATTGCGATTTGCCTTTTTTTTATGATGTATCCGATTATGGTGAAAATTGACTTTGCCGAGGTGATCAAGGCAGGCAAGGCACCTAAGCCGGTAGTGCTCACGCTGGTAGTTAATTGGTGTATAAAGCCATTTACCATGCTGGCGATTGCCTGGTTGTTTCTCGGGGTTTTGTTTAAGGGATGGCTTCCGGGGATGGAAATCGTTAAAAGTGGGGCGCAGGTAGAGCTGTTCCGGTCATATATTGCCGGCTGTATTTTATTGGGAATTGCTCCTTGCACTGCCATGGTGCTGATTTGGGGGCATTTAGCAAAAGGCAATGACGGCCACACATTGATTATGGTTGCGATTAATTCCCTGACTATGCTTTTTCTCTACGCGCCTCTTGGCGGATGGCTCCTTGGTGTTAATAAGATGCCGATTCCCTGGCAGACGATTGTTTTGTCAGTGGCTATCTACGTCGGCTTGCCGTTATTTTTAGGATATTACTCCCGCAAGCAGATTATCGCCAAAAAGGGATTAAAGTGGTTTGAAGAAAGATTCCTGCATTATCTGACGCCGGTTTCGATATGCGCCTTATTGCTTACCCTTGTCTTGCTGTTTTCGTTTAAGGGGGAGTTGATTATTAACCAGCCGCAGATTATTTTTCTGATAGCGATACCGCTTTTTATTCAAACATGCTTTATTTTTGCTATATCATACGCATTGGCCAAGTGGTTGAAATTACCCTATAGAGATGCCGCTCCTTCGGCATTGGTCGGGGCGAGCAATCATTTTGAAGTGGCCATCGCGACATCGACTATCCTTTTTGGGTTATCTTCCGGGGCGTCTCTTGCGACAGTTGTTGGTGTTTTAATAGAGGTGCCGGTTATGCTTATGTTGGTTAGAGTTTGCGTTAATACTCAAAATTGGTTTAAAAAATCAGGAGATAGCCGTGGATAAGCAGTAAATAAGTGCTTGTAAAGCGGACGGTCCATGCTACAATAAAAAAAATACAGAAGCATTATAAAGCTTAGAAAATCTGCGCTGTTCAAAGGAGAGCACTAATTTTTGAGCGGCATTTTTTCTATTGCAGATAAGTGGCGCACGTGAATAAGGAATTTAAGGATCTGGTAATCGGCGGGCTGCACATTGAGATCCCAATCATCCAAGGCGGGATGGGGGTGCGCGTGTCGGCATCTTCGCTGGCTTCGGCGGTATCCAATGAAGGCGGCTTAGGGGTGATCGCGGCGGTGGGCCTGGGCGAGGAGGGCACGGCGGGAGAGAATTTCGGGGTCCGTTCCTGCGCGGCCTTAGGGGATATCATCCGGGAAACCCGTGCCAAGACGCAAAAGCCTTTCGGCGTGAACTTGATGTGCGCCTTGGCTGATTACGAAGCGATGGTCTATGTGACACAGAAGGAGTCCGTGGAGGTGATCATTTCCGGCGCCGGATTGCCGTTGAAGCTGCCGTCGCTGGTAAAAAATTCGGTGACCAAGCTTATTCCTATCGTTTCCTCGGGCCGGGCGGCGAAGCTTATCTGCACCATCTGGCAGAGGAGGTATAAGCGCCTGCCGGATGCCATCATCGTGGAAGGTCCTCTGGCCGGAGGGCATTTAGGGTACAGCCGGGAAGAGCTAAAGGACCCGGCGCATTTCAATTTGGATGTTATTCTTAAGGATGTGCTGGCGGTGGCGGCTGAATTTACGGCTGCAGGAACGAACATCCCGGTGATCGCGGCCGGCGGCATATTCGACGGCAAGGATATCGCCCGGGTGGTCAGGCTGGGTGCTAGCGGCGTGCAGATGGCGACCCGTTTCGTCTGCACCAATGAGTGTGATGCCTCCCCTAAGTACAAGGATTCATATCTCTCCTGCGCTCCCGACGATATCGTGGTCATCAACAGCCCGGTGGGAATGCCCGGCAGGGTGATTCGCAATGAGTTCGTCAAGAAGATCTCGACGGGTGAGCGTATCGATTTCGATTGCACCTATCAGTGCCTGGTTACCTGCGATCCCCGCAAGGTTAACTACTGCATAGCCAAAGCGCTTATCAATGCCTACCGCGGAGATATGGACAAAGGCTTTGCTATGTGCGGCAGTAATGCGCACCGCATCAAGAAGATCGTCCCGGTGAAGGAGTTGATTGCCGAGCTTTCTGGAGAAGCCCGACGCTACCTGCGCGAAGGATACAAGTCTTTAGCTGAAGGTCAGCAAGTCGAATTTGAAATTGAACAAGGCCCTAAAGGCGAACAGGCTACCAACTTCGTCAAGCTACAACCTTAAAAACTAAAATAGGGCCTGGCATTATCAGTGCTGAGTCCTATTTTTTTTCACCTATCCGGAGGCTATCGGAAAATTAGTTACGAGTTATGAGTTTGTAAGGGCTAAAATAGGAGGAATTAAAATGAATAGCTGTATGAGATGCGGAGAGAAATTATCACATAATTATTTAGTAGCAATATTTACGACTATAAATGAAAAAATAAAAAGAGTAATAGTATGTTTAAAATGTAAAGAAATTTTAAATAAAAAGGTAAAATAAAATCAGAGCAATTCATATTGCAGGCGTATTATGATCGGTGGTTAAATCAAAAAGAAAAAACCGGATAGATTAAGATGGATATTTTTGTGGGTAATTTGTCGTTTGACGCCAATGAGGGCGATGTAAAGAAACTCTTTGAGGGTTTCGGGAATGTCACCTCCGTAGCGATCGTGATGCGGAAGGAGAAAAAGGCGCCTAAGTCAAGAGGGTTTGGTTTTGTCCAGATGCCTGATGAACATCAGGCGCTCGCTGCGGTAGCCGCTCTTAACGGCAAGGAATTCATGGGGCGCGTCCTTGATGTCAATCCCGCGCATCCTAAAGGCCAGAAGGCCATGGTTTGGCCTCCTATAACCAAAGCCAAAGTAGAAGCTCAAGCGGAAAATAAGTTGAAAGAGAAGAGGCGGCCGAAGGCTGCGGTTGAGGCCCAGCAGCATCCCCGGGAAGAGGGAGAACGGAAAAAAGTTCGGCTTAGGCCAGTCTTTAACAAACCGGGGACATACAAGGGTGGCAGACGCACGCTTAGCTATATGAAGCGGCGAGGGTTAACCGAAATGCAGGAAGAGGCTAAGCCGCGGCAGAGGAGCCAAGACAATCCGATGCGGTGGCGCAAAAAGAAAGACCAGGCAAAACCTCGGAAGAAGAGTCCGGGTGAGAATAAACCTTGGAAGAAACCCGCAGGAGATGCTAAGCC
>JAZDHS010000022.1:0-104808 GCA_043805735.1 Candidatus Omnitrophota bacterium
AACCGTCTCGATAAACTATACAATATTATCTTTTTCTAAAGATGACTTCCCTATGTACTCGCAAGGTCGTCAAATAATATTGCCTTATGCATTTATTCAAGCTGGTTTATGCTACTTTCGCCCTTCAGTCCGATCCTCACGGAAACGGACCTGCGATTTGGCTTAGTGAACTCTTTAGTGTTCCCTGTTGGAATTGCGCCAACTAGCTTATTAAGCTGCAGAGCACCCGAGTACAAGACCCGAGAACGTATTCAACGCGCCGTGGCTGATGCGCGTTTACTAGCGATTCCGGCTTCATGAAGGCGAATTGCAGCCTTCAATCTGAACTGAGGGATGTTCTGAAGATTTGCTCCACCTCACGGTATTGCGTCTCATTGTGCATCCCATTGTAGCACGTGTGTTGCCCAGGACATAAAGGCCGTACTGACTTGACGTCGTCCCCACCTTCCTCCAGTTTATCACTGGCAGTCTCTATAGAGTGCTTCTTGATATAAAATACCAAGAGTGGCAACTATAAATAGGGGTTGCGCTCGTTAAGGGACTTAACCCGACATCTCACGACACGAGCTGACGACAGCCATGCAACACCTGTGTATGCTCCCCTTGCGGGGTCGTTCCCCTTTCGGTTCACTACCACATACATGTCAAGTCCTGGTAAGGTTCCAGGCGTAGCATCCTATTAAACCACATGCTCCACCGCTTGTGCGGGCCCCCGTCAATTCCTTTGAGTTTCAACGTTGCCGTCGTACTCCCCAGGTGGGGCACTTAATGTGTTAACTGCGGCACAGATTCTTGCGAACCTACACCTAGTGCCCATCGTTTACGGCTAGGACTACCAGGGTATCTAATCCTGTTTGCTCCCCTAGCTTTCGTATTTTAGCGTCAGTATCTGCCCAGAGAATCGCCTTCGCCACTGGTGTTCCTCCCGATATCTACAGATTTCACTCTTACACCGGGAATTCCATTCTCCCCTTCAGTACTCAATCCCGGCAGTTTCGAATGCCATTCCGCAGTTGAGCTGCGGGATTTCACATTCGACTTATCAGGACGCCTACATACCCTTTACACCCAATCAATCCGAACAACGCTCGCCACCTCCGTATTACCGCGGCTGCTGGCACGGAGTTAGCCGTGGCTTCCTTTCAGGGTACTGTCAAGCAATACGATTATTTACCATATTACCTTCATCCCCTGCGACAGAGCTTTACAATCCGAAGACCTTCATCGCTCACGCGGCGTCGCATTGTCAGGGTTTCCCCCATTGCAAAAGATTCTCGACTGCAGCCTCCCGTAGGAGTCTGGGCAGTGTCTCAGTCCCAATGTGGCTGGTCATCCTCTCAGACCAGCTACCCGTCAATCGCCTTGGTGGGCCATTACCTCACCAACAAGCTGATAGGACGCGGACTCCTCTCTAAATGACAGGTCCCGGTTGCCCGGGATCCCCACCTTTAATTGCATCTTCATGCGAAAATGTAATCACATCCGGTATTAGCCTCGCTTTCGCGAGGTTGTCCCCATTTTAGAGGCAGATTATCCACGTGTTACTCACCCGTTTGCCGCTCGTCTGTAGTCCAACATGTCAAACCTTACGGCCTAACATATCTTCCCACGACTCGCGCGACTTGCATGCCTAATCCACGCCGCCAGCGGTCGTTCTGAGCCAGGATCAAACTCTCCAAAAAAATTCACCGAATTTGTCTGACTTATAAGGGCTCGCTTGGATATTAAATTTTCAAAGAGCAAAAAAAGACAAAAAAAAGGCATCGAGACAATGCCTCGATGCCTTGCACATTCTCTCGCTTAATTATTTACCCAAATTTGTCAATGTGTTTTCTCAAACACCCTCTCCTTGCAGATAGCGACGGCAAAATTCTCTACTCTTATCGCCGCACTACAAGTATAGCATATCTTGTTCTAATGTCAATGAGGCAAGTCCCGCTTTCGATACGCCTTCTAACTACTTTTCGAGTTGACTATTTATAACATACCAACCGTACTTTGTCAAGTATTTTTTTACTAGTTTTTTAACCTTAAAATAGTCTTGTAAAATCTGGTCTTGCCCACTTTAATACAGTATTCAGTATTTGGCTTAAGCTTATACTGGTAATCACTGACCCGCTCGTTATTGACCTCAATCGCGTTTTGGTCGATTAAGCGGCGGAATTCGCTTTTGCTTTTAACGGCATTGAGCGCCGGCGCGGCCAAAAGATTGGCCAAAATAAAATCTTCCTCCCCGGCAACAGCGGTTTCTTTTACCTTCAGGGTGCTGAAGGGGTCTTGTTTTTGAAACGCCTTTTCAAATTCTTCCTGGGCCTGTTGCGCCGCTTTCTCGCCGTGGTACTGCGCGACAATCAACCGCGCCAGTTTCTTTTTCGCTTCCATCGGATGCATTTTTTTCACCGTGGGCAGGTCTTCATCAGTAAGCAGCTCGTAATACTTCATCATCATTTCATCGGAAATACTCATAATCTTACCGAACATTTCTTTAGGCGGTTCGTTAATGCCTATATAGTTTCCGTAAGATTTGCTCATCTTCTGTATGCCGTCGGTACCTTCCAGAAGGGGCATCGTAATTACGACCTGGGGTTTTTGTGCGTAGCTTTCCTGAAGGTCACGACCAACGAGCATATTAAATTTTTGGTCAGTGCCGCCTATTTCTACGTCGGCCTCTAATCTCACTGAATCATAGCCCTGCATCAACGGATAAAAAAGCTCTAAAAAACTTATCGGCTTATTTTCTTTTACCCTTTTCTGAAAATCATCTCTTTCAATCAAACGGGCTACCGTGTATTTTTGCGCTAAATCAATAAATTGTGGGAAATCAAAAGGCGCCTCTTTGTTTTCTCGGACAATTTGTAAGAACCACTCACTATTATGCCTGCGGGTATAGGTTTTTTTGTCTTCAACATCCAGTATCTTACCCACTTGCGCTTCATAGGTCTGAGCATTTTTGTTGACCTCATTTATAGTAAGTACTTTTCTAGTCAAAGATTGTCCGGAAGGATCGCCTACTAAAGCGGTGGCATCGCCGATCAGGAAGATAACTTTGTGTCCGAGCTGCTGGAAATGGCGCAGTTTTCTTAATAATACGGTGTGGCCCAGGTGAATATCCGGAGCTGAAGGATCAAACCCGGCCTTAATAACGAGCGGCCGGCCGGCTTTTAGTTTCTCTTTTAAGGCCGGTTCGGAAATAATTTCTACCGTTCCGCGTTTAATCAGTTCCAGTTGCTTATCGACATCTTTAATCGCCGACATTAAAACACCTTACCTTTTAAAATCTGCCCCCAGAACATCGCCCACTGCTCTTCGCGAAAATTAGCGAACGGCTGGGGATAGCTATAAGCCAACTCGGCCTCTACTTCATCTTGAGTCATCTGGCGGGTGGTTCTCGGCCAGCGGGATTTATCCTCCACACGGCCGTATAAGAGCTTCCAAAACCACTGCCAATCTTGCGGACTAAACTGCGCGAAGGGATCCGGGCAACTGTTTTGCAGGTTGGCCTCTAATTCGATCGTCGTTAACGGGGCTTTACGCGCATAAAACAGGCTATCGCGAAAGCTTTTCCAGGAGGCCTTTATCCCGCCCTGGACCGAGGCGCGCACGGCATCACCGCGCGGGCTCTTGGCCAGCTGCATTAAACCCCAGAACAGCCCCCCGACGATTAGAACGCTGAGCAAAAAAGAAGCTGGCGTTACCTTGCGCATTAGCGCTCATTCCTTTTGAGTTAAGGAAATTTTTCGCTGTTCGGCGTCGGCCTTGGCGATCTTCGCGCTGATTGTATCTCCGGCTTTAAAAATATCGGCCGGTTTACCCTTAGCCGCGTCTTTGGCTTCCGAAATATGCAGCAGCGCCTCGATATCTTTTTCCAATTCCACAAACGCGCCAAAATTGGTCACTTTCGTCACTACCCCTTGCACCTCCATACCGGCGGGAAACTTCTTTACCAGTTCCGGCCAGGGGTCGGCAGTCAACTGTTTCAGGCCTAAGGCAATCTTGCGGCTTTCCTGATCCACGGAAATCACTACCGCTTCAATCTTTTGGCCTTTCTTGACCACCTCTTCGGGATGGGTCAGCCTTTTCGTCCAGGACATATCGGAAATATGGATCAGCCCGTCAATGCCCTCTTCCAGCTCGACGAAGGCGCCATATTCGGCCAGGGCGTGAATTTTACCCTTAACCCGCGAGCCAATCGGGTAACGCTCCACGGCCCTGAGCCAGGGATTAGCCTCCATTTGTTTTATTCCTAACGAAACTTTTTGCGAAGAGCTCTCCACGCTTAAGACAATCGCCTCAATGACATCGCCGATAGCGAGAACCTCATTGGGGTGATTAATCCGCCGCGACCAGGAGAGTTCGGAAATATGGACCAGGCCCTCTAAGCCTTTCTCCAGCTCCACAAACGCCCCGTAAGGCAGAATATTCACCACTTTGCCTTTGACTTTTGTGCCCACGGGGAACTTTTTATCCACATCCTGCCAGGGCGAAGGCATTTTCTGCTTTAGCCCCAACGACACCCTTGAATTCGTCGTATCAATTTCGAGGATGACCACATCAATCTTATCCCCTAAGGCCACGATTTCGCTGGGATGGCTTACCCTACCCCAACTCATATCGGTAATGTGCAACAGGCCATCCACTCCACCTAAGTCAATAAACGCGCCGAAATCGGTGATGTTCTTGACCACGCCTGGGCGGATGTCGCCTTTTTTGAGGTCGAGAATCAGCTTATCGCGCGCCTCTTCGCGTTCCTGTTTTAAGACATCCTTGCGCGAAAGCACGATGTTGCGCCGGGCCTTGTTGATTTTGACAATCTTGAATTTCATCTTTTGGCGCAGGTATTGGTCGAGGTTGGGAAAACCGCGCAGGGCGACCAAAGACGCCGGTAAAAAGGCCTCCAGGCCGACATCAACCATCATCCCGCCTTTAACCTTACGGATGACCGTACCTTCAATGACGTCGCCTTCCTTATAATCGTTCATAATCTTTTCCCAGCCGATTTTTCGGTCGGCCTTCCACTTGGAGAGCACGACCATCCCGTCGTCATTTTCCTTGTTCTCCAACAGCACGTCGATTTCCGCGCCCACGGTTAGAGATCGAGGATCGCTAAATTCGGTTAAGGGAATGCAGCCCTCCGACTTATATCCGATATCGACCATCACTTCCTTGGGGGTTATCGAGATGATTTTACCTTTGACAATCTCCCCTTCCTTGAATTCCTTGAAGGTGTCCTCGTAGATTTTGTCGAAAATCCTTGGTTTTACCTGGTTACCCATAAACTAATACACACCCTTTCTTTGATTTATTTTTTTGTTGCCTGCGTCTGCAGGCCTTCCTTGATTTGGGCAATCTTTCGCATCGTCAGGGCCGCGATAGCATAATAATGCTCCCGCCTCCTCTCAGCAGTAGATTTAAGCTCGTCAATACGAAAAGGTTTGCCAAAGTAAACTCTGATTTTTATTGGACGCACACATGCCGTGCCGCGAGGCAGGGCCTTGATTGAACCCTCAATATATGCCGGCACAATCGGCACCCCGGACCGCGCCGCAATCAAACCAATGCCGCCTAAGGGTTTATCTAATTCTCCGTTTTCACTGCGCCGGCCTTCGGGAAAGATTGCCAGCGCCTCGCCTATTTTTAACCGGCGGATCGACTCCCGCATCGACTTGATATCTGCGGCTTTGAGCTTAACTGGAAAAGCGTTGAGCCCGCGCAGGAACCAGGCCGCAAATGGATGATCAAACAACTCCTCCTTGGCGATAAAAGCCACTTTTCGCGGGCTGGCTGCCGCCAGAAGCGGCGGGTCAATGTGGCTGGCGTGGTTGCTCGCCAAAATAAAACCGCCCTGGCGGGGAATATTTTCCCGCCCGTAGGCTTCAAGGCGAAATAATATTTTATACAATACTACGGCAATGGCGCGAATGATTACGTAGAGCATAGCCCGATAATCTTCGTTACTACTTCTTCAATACTTAACTCGGTGGTATCGATATAAATCGCGTCTTCCGCTTTGACCAGCGGCGCAATCTCGCGCTCCATATCGTTTTTATCGCGCAGCGCCAAATCGTCGACAATCTCTTCTAAGGTCACCTTTTGGCCCAGCTGCAGTAATTCCTGATGCCGGCGTTTAGCTCTTTCACCAGCTTGGGCGTCAAGGTAAAATTTATACCGCGCCTGCGGAAATACCACTGTGCCGATGTCGCGGCCTTCCAGAACCGCCCGTTTCGTCTCTTGGGCCAGGGCCCGCTGCAATTTAACCATTTCTACGCGCACGCCGCCGACCCGGGCAACGTAACGCACCTTATCCGTCAGCGCCTGTTCGCGAATGGCTTTGCTGACATCTTCGCCGTCAAGCAATACCTGCAAAGTATCGTCCTGGGCCAGCAGCTGAATTTGCGTCTTTTGCGCCAACCGCGTTAGCGCATCCTGATCCTCAAGGTCGGTTCTTGTGCGCACGGCCTTGAGCGTCAGCGCCCGATACATCGCCCCGGTGTCAATGTAGAGAAATCCCAGCCGTTTGGCCAGTAATTTCGCTACCGTGCTCTTGCCGGACCCGGCCGGCCCGTCAATGGCAATGACCTTGTCCTGCGCCCGGCGGGAGGCCCAATTTCTTTCATCGGCTAAGCCCATCGCGCCATTCCTTTATTTTTTTACATTCGGCACGCAGCGCTGTTTTATTCGCCTTGCGGATTAACCGGCTGATTGCCTTGAGATTATTGATATACACATTTAGGGACTGATTAATATTTACCTTATTACTAATAAAAATGTCGGTCCAAATTTCATCATCCGAAGAGGCAATGCGCGTAGAATCGAGAAATCCGCTGGCGGCGTAGCTTAAGTCCGCTTTCGCCGTTTTTACCAGCTGCCCGGCAGCTAAATGCGGTAAATGGCTAATTACGGCCACGATCTTGTCATGCGCCTGCGGTGAAAGTATTTTAATCCGGCAACCGAGCCTGCGCCAAAGGGAGGCCACTTTTTTCAGCGCCTCGGGACTCGTCTTTTTGGTCCGCGTCAACAGGCAAAGCGCATTTTTAAATAATTCTGCATTTGCCTGCTGCGCCCCCCGTTTTTCCGAACCGGCCAGCGGATGCGCACCGATAAAATTGACGCCGCGAGGCAAGGCTCGCTCTAGCTCTTCGACAATCATCTGCTTGGTGCTTCCAGCATCAGTAACCAGAGCGCCTTTTTTAAGGAAAGGCGCAATTTCTTTGCCGATCCGGATCACATCCAGCACCGGAACCGCCAGAATTACCAAATCGGCATCACTTACTGCTTCTTGCACATTGAGCGTGCCTTGATCAATCGCACCTTTACCCCTGGCAATACGCAGAGAGCTTTCGTGCCGGCAGACACCAACGATTTCTCCGGCTAAGCCTTTCTTTTTTAGGGCCCTACCAATGGAGCCACCAATTAACCCTACACCAATAATCGCAACTTTTTTAAACATCATTATAGCGTTCTACCTATTGCTTGAGCGACTTTCTTACAATCTTTCATCAAGGTCGCAAAGTTTTCCGGTAACAGCGACTGTGTACCGTCGGAAAAAGCCTCTTCGGGATTAGGATGGACCTCGATGATTAAACCATCGCTGCCGGCGGCAATCGCCGCCTTGGACACCGCCGAGACTAAACCCCATTTTCCCGTGGCGTGGCTGGGGTCAACGATAACCGGCAAATGGCTTAACGATTTAATCGCCGGCACGGCATTGATATCCAGCGTAAAACGGGTGAAATCCTCGAAAGTCCGGATGCCGCGCTCGCATAACATCACCTTAAAGTTGCCTTCGGAGAGGATGTATTCGGCCGACATTAACAGCTCCTTAATCGTCGAAGACATCCCTCTTTTTAACAGCACCGGTTTACGCGAGCGGCCGACAACTTTGAGTAAATTGAAATTTTGCATATTGCGCGCGCCGATTTGAATAATGTCGGTATATTTTTCCATTAAAGACATGTCCCGGGTATCCATAATCTCGGTGACAATCAATAGGCCCGTTTCCTTACGCGCCCGGGCCAGGTACTTCAGGCCCCTTTCCCCCAAGCCTTGAAAAGCATATGGGGAAGTCCGTGGTTTAAAGGCTCCGCCGCGCAGCACCGTGGCCCCGGCGGCCTTCACCTTTTTGGCGATTTCGATTAACAGCTTCTCGTTTTCTACTGAACAGGGCCCGGCCATCACAATCACGCGCTTATCGCCCACGGTCAGCTTTTTACTGAGCTTTACGCGGCTATCTTCTTTTTGAAAATCGCGCGAAACTAGTTTGTAGGGCGTCAGAATGGGAATTACTTTTTCTACTCCCGGAAATACCTCTAAGGGCTGAATCCGCAACACATCCTCTTCACCGATTACTCCGATAATCGTGCGTTCCACGCCTTTGGAAACCCAAGGGGTCAAGCCCAGCTTCTTTACTTTTTCGACGATATGTTCAACTTGCGCTTGCGAGGCGCCGGGCCGTAGAACTATAATCATTACCTTTTCTCCTTAGCAAGCGCTTCTTTGAGCGCCTGAATAAACTTTTTATTTTCACGCATCGTTCCCATCGTCACGCGTAAGAACTGGTTTAACCCCCAGCAACTCATATCACGCACAATTACGCCTTTTTTTAACAGCTCGCGATAAATAGTTGCCGAGCGCGGGCCGATATTCATCACTACAAAATTAGTCACGCTGGGAATAAAATCAATTCCCAGCTGGCGAAAACTTTTATAGAGATAGCCCTTCGCCTCTTTCAGTAATTCCCGGGTGCGCTTAAGGTGCGCCTGGTCATCCAGCGCCGCCAGGGCGGCGACCTGGGCCAAGGAATTAACGTTAAACGGCTCGCGGGCGCGATTAAGATAGTCAATAATTTTAGCCTCGGCAATGCCGTAGCCGATTCTTAGCCCGCTCAACCCATAGGCCTTGGAAAAGGTGCGCGCGATGATCAGCGGTTGTTTACCCAGATATTCAAAACTATCCGGGAAATCTTTTTTGTCCACTAATTCATAATAGGCCTCGTCGAAATAAACCAGGAGGTTTTCCGGCAGCCCGCGCATAAATTCGGCGACTTCCTTTTTATTCACATAGGTTCCCGTCGGGTTATCGGGATTGGCGATAAACACCATCTTGGTCTTAGGCGTAATCGCGCTTTTCATCGCCCGCAGGTCGTAGCGAAAACCTTTTAGGGGCACAAAAGTAATCTTCGCTCCAGCTAGGGCGCTGGCAATTTCATAAATTAAGAACGTCGGTTTGGCGATCACGACTTCATCGCCGGAATTGACAAAGGCGCGCACGGCCAGCACGATTATCTCATCCGAACCACAGCCAAACACCAGGTTTTCCGGCTTAAGCTTGAGTTTTTCGGCCAGCTTATTGCGTAGATAATAGCAATCGCCGTCAGGATAGCGGTGAATCTCGCCCAATGCCTTCTTCAGCGCCGCCACCGCCTTTGGCGAGGGACCCAGGGCATTCTCATTGGAGGCCAGTTTGATTACGTCCTTGATTTTAAACTCGCGTTGGATCTCCTCAATCGGCCTTCCGCCGACATAAGGCGTGATATGTAACACTTCTTTTCGCGGTAATAGCGGAATAGTCTTTTCCTTCGGGTTATACCGACGCCGGGTATGAGCCCAGCACCTTAATAAAGGTGCAGTGGCGCTGCAATTCCCCTAACGCCTGCTTTACTTTCGCCTCTTGAATATGGCCCTCTAAATCGACAAAGAAATAATATTTCCAGGCTTTTTTCTTTGAGGGCCGGGACTCTATTTTCGTGAGATTAAGATGCTTCCTTTTAAAAGGCGTGAGCACATCGTGCAAGGCGCCGGCTTTATCTTTCATCGCAAACACGATTGAGGTCTTATCTTTTTTAGTTTGTTCGGCCTGGTGCTTGCCAATTACCAGAAACCGGGTAATGTTATGCGGGGAATCTTCAATCGAGCGGGCCACTATTTCCAGGCCATACTCCTCGGCGGCTAATTTAGAGGCAATCGCCGCCCGGCCCTTACCGCGCGTGGCCAGCGCCGCGGCCACCGTGGTGCTGGTCACCGCAATTAAGGCTACCTGGGGTAAATTTTTTTCCAACCAATTGCGGCATTGCGCCAGGACCTGTTCATGGGAATAAATTTGTTTAATCGCGGCGATGTTCTTGCTCTTCGAGAGCAGGTTATGCTCGACATCCAAATAGACCTCGGAGCAAATCTTTAAATCCGAGTCGACAAGGATATCCAGGGTATGGTTGACCGCTCCTTCGGTAGAGTTTTCAATCGGCACTACGCCGTAGTCGGCGCGGTCGCGTTCGACCTCGGTGAACACATCGGCAATACTGTCGCACTTGAGGTATTCCAGTGATTTGCCGAATTTCTTCATCGCGGCAATATGGGTGAAGGTCGCTTCCGGACCAAAGTAAGCAATCTTGGGCGCGTTTTGTAAAGACAGGGCGCCGGACATAATTTCCCGGTAAACCGCTTTAATCGTATCGTCTTTGAGCAGGCCGGTTTTATTCAACTCCAATAAACGGCTATACACCTGGGCCTCCCGATCCGGAGAGAAACTGGGAGCCTGGCCTTTGGCCTTGAGCTTCCCTATCTCCAGCGTGAAGCGGGCGCGCTCATTGAGCAGGCTTAGGATTTTCTTGTCGGTCTGATCGATCTTCAGCCGCAGGGCTTTCAGTTTGGACATGGGCGTCACTCACTTTCATTAGTTCGCCGAATTCCTCTAATCTCGGGAGATTCTCCAGGGAATGCAAACCAAATAATTCCAAAAATTCATTAGTCGTGCCGTAACAAAACGGCCGCCCGGGCAACTGTTTACGCCCGGTGATCCGGATAATTGATTTTTCCAACAGTTTTTTTATTACGCCATCGACATTAACGCCACGGATTTCTTCAATTTCGACCCGCGTAATCGGCTGGCGATAAGCGATAATCGCCAGCGTTTCCAAAGCCGGTCGGGAGAGTTTTTCGGCATTGGCCTTACTGTGCATCTTGGAAAGCCAGGGCGCGTATTCGGCCCTGGTGGTCAGCTGATAGCCGCCGGCCACTTCCATTACCGTAAAGCTGCGGCCCTGGCCGGCATATTCTTCCTTTAGCTCATTGACCAGCTCGGCGATGTTAAGATCGGCCTGCTCGATGACGCCACTCACCTGCTCGATGTTTAAGGGCCGCTCGCTGGAAAAAAGCAAAGCCTCAATAATCTTTTTTGCCTGTTCGCGCTCCATGACTATCCTAATTAATTAGTTTTAACCTGCATATGTTCAGGATGGCGCAAGATCTCAATCTCGGTAAAAGAGTCCTTCTGCCGAATCATAATCTCTTTCATCCGGATTAACTCTAGCACCGCCAAAAAGGTAGTGATAATCTCGATTTTACTTTTTGCCCGTTCAAATAATTTGGAAAAATATAATATTGGCGTAGCTACTAACAGGTGTAAGAGGTCGTGCACCTTTTTTTCAACCGTAAACTCCTCACGCATAATTTCCAGAAACTGCTCGCGGGGGACGGTTTTTAAGATTTTCGAAAAGGCGGCGATTAAATCAAACAGGCTAGCCTCAAAATAGGTTTCTCCACCTTCGCCCTTGGCATCGGTGAGCACTTTACGGCGAAAGGTCTTGGCCTGTTCGCCTTCGAGGTCCTCAAGCCGCCCAGCCGCTTCTTTAAACTTCCGGTACTCCAAGAGCCGCCGGACCAGTTCCGCGCGCGGGTCCTCTTCCTCCTCTTCAAGCTCCTGCTCATCAGGCGGTAAGAGCATCCGCGATTTGATCTGCATCAGTGTCGAGGCCATTACCAAAAACTCACCCGCCATTTTCAAATCCAAAAGCTGCATCAGGCCTAAATACTCCAGGTACTGTTCGGTGATTTTGGCAATCGGAATATCGTAAATATTAATTTCTTCTTTTTTGATTAAATAGAGCAGTAAATCGAGTGGCCCTTCAAAAATTTCCAGCTTTATCTTATGCGTCATGATTAATATAATCCGATTAGCTTTCTTACTTCGGCAAAGGTTTCCTTACAGACTTGGCTCGCTCTTTCCCCGCCCGCCTTTAAGATATCCTCAATCGTCGACTGATGCTTAGTTAATTCCTGCCTTTTTTCGCGGATTGGCGCCAAGACCTGGTTAAGCACCGCGGCTAATCTCTGTTTGCACTCCGTGCAGCCAATCTCAGCCTTGGTGCACCAGTGATGGACTTCCTGCTCCATTTCCGGCGCGAACGTTTTATAATAAGAACAGACATTGCAGATATCGGGATGCCCGGCGTCGGTCTTTTTAATCCGCTTGGGGTCGGTAATCATCTGCGCCGTTTTTTTGCGCACTTCTTCTTCGGAATCCGAAAGGGCGATAAAATTATTGTAACTTTTACTCATTTTGCGATTATCCAGGCCTAAGAGCTTCGGGGTTTCGGTTAAGAGCCCCTGCGGCTCAGGAAAAACCTTTTTCTTGTAAATAAACTCAAAACGCCGGGCGAGTTCCCGGGTCAGCTCCAAATGCGCCAGCTGGTCTTGGCCCACCGGCACCGCCTGGGCCTTATAAATCAGGATATCGGCCGCCTGCAGCACCGGATAACCCAAAAACCCATAGGTATGCAGATCCCGGGTGGTGATTTCCCGTAATTGCTCTTTATAGGTCGGGCAGCGTTCCAGCCACCCTAAAGGCGTGATATTGGAAAGCAGAAGATGCAACTGCGCGTGCTCTTGGACCTGCGATTGGACAAAAAGCGTACTGCGCTTAGGGTCTAAGCCGCAGCTCACCCAGTCAATGGCATTATCAATACTGTATTTTCTTAAATCCTGGGGACGTTCGTACTCGCTCATATGGGCATGCCAGTCGGCGACCATAAAGAAACAGTCATATTCATCCTGCAATCGCGCCCAGTTTTTGAGCGCTCCTACAAGATGCCCCAGATGCAACGGGCCGGTGGGGCGCATGCCGCTTAAGATACGTTTTTTCATAATCGACGGGCAATCTTCTCAATTTCAAAGCATTCGATAATATCCGCGGCGCGGATGTCCTTAAAATTATCGAAGCCAATGCCACACTCCGAACCGGCGGGCACTTCTTTAGCTTCATCTTTAAAATGCTTAAGCGACGTAATTTTACCCCGGTAAATTTCCTCTTCACCGCGCAGGACTTTACCCATCTTTTCTCTGAATATTTTTCCACCCAGCACGATACACCCGGCAATATTGCCGACTTTGGTAATCTTAAACACCTGGCGCACCTGGGCCTTGCCCAGAAACTTCTCTTTTATTTGCGGCTCAAGCATCCCTTCCAGGGCGCTTTTAATGTCTTCGGTGATATCGTAGATAATCGTGTAGAGATGGATATCCACTTTTTCCTTTTCCGCCAGTTCCTTGGCCCGCGGCTCTACCCCGACATGAAAACCGACAATTAAGGCATTAGAAGCGGTAGCGAGCATCACGTCGGAGACATTGATGTTACCCACGCCGCTGTGGATTGTCCTGATCGTGACGTCTTTGGTGGTTAATTTTTGCAAAGCGGCTAAGAGCGCCTCTAATGAGCCCTGGACATCGGCCTTGACAATCATCTTTAACTCTTTAATTTTTCCTTCGCGCACCTGTTTATATAAATCTTCTAGAGACACATGCCCTGAGGGCCGGGCTTCTTTAAGCCGTTTTTCTTCGATCCGCCGCAAAGAGAAATCGCGCGCCTTCTTTTCATCATCGACCACATAAAAAGTCTCACCCGCCTCCGGCACTCCGGTTAAGCCCGAAATCTCCACCGGGTCCGATGGGTAAGCCTCTTTGATTTGCTCCAAACGGTCATTCGTCATTGAACGCACCTTGGCATAATAATCACCGCAGATGAGGATATCGCCAACGCGCAGTGTGCCGTTTTGGATCAGTACCGTGGCCGTCGGGCCAGTGCCCCGGGAAAGCCGGCTTTCGATGACTACCCCCTGCGCCGGGCGCTTGGGGTTTGCCTTTAATTCCAGCATTTCCGCCTCTAAGAGGATCATTTCCAACAAATTATCAATTCCCGCGCCGGTTTTTGCAGAAACTTGCACGGCGATAGTTTTACCGCCCATATCCTCCGTAGCCAGCTCGCGCTGGGCCAACTGTGCTTTTACTTTTGCCAGATTAATTGTCGGTAAATCGCATTTATTAACTGCAACCACAATCGGCACTTCGGCGGCGCGGGCATGGTCAATGGCCTCAATCGTCTGCGGCATCACCCCGTCATTGGCCGCGACCACTAAGACCACGATGTCCGTAGCGTTGGCGCCGCGGGCACGCATCGCCGTAAAGGCCTCATGGCCGGGCGTATCCAGAAAGGTAATTTTTTTATTATTGACGACGACCTCGTAGGCCCCGATATGCTGAGTAATCCCGCCGTGCTCGCCGGCGGCGACCTTGGTTTTGCGGATGGTATCCAAAAGCGAGGTCTTGCCGTGGTCAACATGCCCCATCATCGTCACTACCGGGGCGCGATGGATCAGCTCAGTGGGTGAATCTTTTTGCTGATGGAGCTCTAAAAGCGCGTCGCTTAAATCGGGAACGCGCTCAACCGCATAACCAAAGGACTTAGCTATTGCAACTACCGTTTCTTCTTCGAGCAATTGATTAATCGTCGCCAAAATCTTTATCTGCATCAGCTGCTTAATTAAGTCGTTGGGCTTGAGCGTAAGCTTCAGCGCTAATTCTTTAACCGTCAGCGGCATCTGCAGCTGTATCGGTATCAATTCCTTAGCCTCAGGCGCAGGTTCAACCTTGGGCGCCGCCTCCTTTGGCTCCAGAGGCTCAACCTTGGGCTTCACTTCCGTTTCGACTGGCGGTTTTAGCGCTGCTTTTACCGGCGGCTTAACCGGCGCTGCCGGCACTGGCTTTACTGGCGGCTTGGCCTCCGGTTTGATCGCCGGCTTCACTAGCGGCGGCACCGTCGGCGTAACCACAGGCTTTGCTTGCGGTTTTAGGCTGGGTTTAGTTTCAGGCTTAGCAACAAGAGGCTTAAGTTCGGGTTTTTTAAGCTCAACCTTAATTTCAGCTTTCGTCTCCGGTTTTGTTTTCAGTTTTACGCTAAGCTTAGGTTCAGGTTTCGGCTTGGGCTTAGACTCTATTTTCGCCGGTGCTTTGGCCTTAGGCTTAGGCTTAGCCTTTGCCGCCGGCTTTTCTTTCGCGGGTGCCTTAACCTGTAACTTTTTTTTCATTTTTTCACAACCTTATCTTTCCCCTTGAACTTTGGGGTTTTATTCTTCTGTTGGGGCGATTAATTTTTTCGCCTGAGCAATAATGCTGGCGGCCTTCTTTTTACCGATTCCTTTTACTTTGGTTAAATCCTCGACGCTAACATCGGCTAACTGCTGCAACGTATTTATTCCGGCCTCCAGTAAAGCGCTTTGCGTTTTCGCACCCACGCCTTCTAAGCCCGCCAGTTCCGGCTGCCCTTGCGGCGCCGCCGGCGCCGGTTCCTCCTGAGTTTCTTCTTTTGGCTTGCTCGCGCTTTTAATATCGATGTCCCAACCGGTAAGTTTACAGGCCAGGCGCACATTTTGGCCACGTTTGCCGATGGCCAGGGAAAGCTGGTCGTCGGCAACCAGCACCTTGGCCGCCTTATTCTCTTTATCAATCTCCATCCCGACAACTTTCGCCGGGCTTAAGGCCCCGCCAATAAATTCCTTCGGGTCCTCATTCCAGCGGATAATGTCGATTTTCTCACCGCGTAATTCGCGCACAATATTTTTTACCCGCGTTCCGCGCATACCGACGCAGGCGCCCACGCAGTCAATCTTATCGTCCTTGGAATAGACCGCAATCTTAGTCCGCTCTCCGGCCTCGCGGGCAATCGCTTTAATTTCCACAATCCCTTCATAAATCTCCGGGACCTCCAGCTCAAACATCTGCCGAATCAGCCCGGGGTTGGTCCGCGAAAGCACAATGTGCGGCCCCTTGGAGGTCTTTTTGACCTGCAGGATATAGGCGCGCACCCGTTCTCCCTGGCGGTACGATTCCTTAGGCGATTGTTCGCTCTTCGGGAGGATTCCTTCGGTTCTTCCTAAATCCACCATCAAGTTTCCCTTTTCAAAGCGATGCACCATGCCTAAGGTCAGCGTCCCTTCTTTCTTGCTGAATTCCTCAAACACCACATCGCGTTCGGCCTCGCGGATTTTCTGAATAATTACCTGTTTCGCTGTTTGGGCGGCAATCCGGCCAAACTTACCGGAAGTAACCTCCTTGCCATCCGCGATCACCGTGATTTCTCCGGTCTTAGGGTTGAGCTTAACCTCAACCTCTTTCGCCTTGGCCCCCAGGTCCTTCTTGGCCGCGGAAGATAACGCCGACTCCACGGCCTGAATCAGGATTTCTTTCTTAATCCCCTTTTCACGCTCAATGTGTTCTAATATCGCTAATAGTTCCTCGTTCACCCCGCCCTTCCTTTCAAGGTATTGCCAATATTAATATTGCTTCTGCTTAATTTTATCTGCATTGTTTAAACCTTTTTGCTACACTTTTGTTTGTTATGCGCTGCCTGTTTAGGAAGGGCGGGGTTCATCGTCGCTCACTCTCTTCAATTTGCCGCTTTTTCCAGCGTGATTTCTAATTGCGCCCGGGCAATGCTCGAGCGCGGTATGGATAACTCACCACAGCCTGGGGGCGCAATGACTACGCTGGTTTCATCAACCGAAAGCACCCGGCCCTTCCAGGTATTTTGCCCCTCTACCTGTTCCCGTAAGGCCAGTTTAATTGTTTTGCCCTGGCAGCGCTGGAAATCGCGCGTACTCACTAACAGCCGGTCTAGCCCGGGCGAAGAAACCTCCAATAAGTACTTTTCCAGAAGCGGGTCTTGCTGGTCAAGAATCTGGCCAATCTCATGGTTTAAGCGGGCGCACTGATCAATGGTGATGCCGCCCGGCTTATCCACAAGAAAGCGCAACAGCGTCCTTCCCTGATGCCGGCCGATGAGTAACTCTACCAGCTCCACATTCTGTTGTTCTAATAACGACAAAACAAGCTCTCTGATCGTATCTTTCAAAAAGCCGTCCATGGCAATAAAAAGAGTGGGTCTTAACATCTTTACCCACTCATCTCCCCTTTCGTAAGAAATTTAGGTGAAAATAATATACTATAAATGCTACCGCTTGTCAAGCACGAACTTAAGCGCGCTGGGCACAGCCGCGGCCTTATCGACAAGCTGCATCTTCGCCCCGGCACGCTCCTTGATCTCCACCTGGCCTTTTTGGATGTTTTTCTCACCAATGATCACCTGCAGGGAAATCCCGATTAAATCCGCATCTTTAAGCTTAATTCCTGCCCGTTCATCGCGTTCGTCCAGGAGCGCATCGATACCCTGATTTTTGAGCTCTTCATAAATCCTAAACGCCTCCTGTTTAGAGGCCGGATCCTGAATATTTAAGGGTAAAATCAGGACCTGATAAGGGCTAATCTCGCGCGGCCAGATAATACCGTCTTTGTCAAAGCCCTGTTCGATCGCCGCGGCCAGAATCCGGTTGACGCCGATGCCATAGCAGCCCATAATCACCGCTTTCTCTTTACTATCGGCATCAAGAAACTTGGCATCAAGCGCCTGGCTGTATTTGGTGCCTAATTTAAAGATGTGCCCAACTTCAATCGCATTGAGTAATTCTATTTTTGCCGAACATTTCGGGCAAACCTTTTGCTGGATCAGCTGTTCGCTTACCTTGCTGCAGGCCCAGGAACAGCCGGGGCAATGCGCCACCGTATCTTCTCCTGCCTGTGCCGGGACCATAAATTCATGGGAAACATCGCCACCCATCAACCCAGAATCGGCCTCCACGCTTAAGAATTTCAGGCCGCAGCGGGTAAAGATCCGCTGGTAGGCGGCGAACATCTTTTGATAATTCTGATTCAAACCTTCGAGGTCGCGGTCAAAACTATAGGCATCCTTCATTATAAACTCGCAGCTTCTTAACACACCAAAACGCGGGCGGGGTTCATCGCGGAATTTGGTCTGAATCTGATACAAAATCTGCGGCAGTTGTTTATAGGAGCGAAAATAGGCCCGGGCAATTTCGGTAATCACTTCCTCGTGCGTCGGCCCCAAAACCATTTCTTTGTCCCGGCGGTCGCGAAAAGTAATCATTACTTTTCCGATTTCTTCATAACGGCCGGATTGCTTCCAAAGACTCGCCGGCTGCAGCGCCGATAAGAGCACTTCCTGAGCGCCACAGGCATCCATCTCCTGGCGGATAATCTGTTCAATCTTCAATAACACCTTCCAGCCCAGCGGCAAGTAGCAATATACCCCGGAGCTCAGCTGCCGGATCAGCCCCGCGCGCAGCATTAATTTATGGCTGACCACCTCAGCCTCGGCCGGGGCTTCTTTTAAGGTTGGAATCAACATTTGTGACCACAACATAGTGGGCTCCTGTTAGCGTTTAAAGAATTTCGGGTCGATATTAATCCCTTTTCTCAGCAATTTGGGCAGAAATAGCGGGACGACCCCGGTAGCCTTCATTTCTCCCAGGATCTTTCCGTCCTCGGAAATGCCTTCCTGGACAAAGGTAAAAATATCTTCCAGAATGATTTCATCATTTTTAATGCCGCGCACTTCGGTAATATTCAATACCTTGCGGCTGCCATCCTGCATCCGCTCTTCCTGGATAATTATGTTCAGGTTATTGGCAATCGACTTCCTAATCGCCCACAACGGAATGATTACGCCGGAAGTGGCGATCATCGTTTCCAGCCGCGATACGACGTCTTGAGGAGAAGCGGCATGCACTACCCCCATTGCCCCGCTGTGTCCGGAGGCCATCGCCTGGATCATATCCAGCGCCTCACCGCCGCGTACTTCACCGACGACAATCCGGTCGGGCCGCATCCGCAGGGAATTCTTCAATAAATCGCGCACTGTAATTTCGCCCTTGCCTTCAATATTGGGAAGACGGGTTTGCAGACGGACGACATGTTCCTGATAAAAAGTAAGTTCGGCGGTATCTTCCATGACCACGATGCGCTCATCACGGGAGATATAAAAAGAAAGGATGCCCAAGAGCGTGGTTTTACCCACGCCCGTCGGCCCGGAAAAGATCATATTCATTTTCCCCAGGACGCAGCCCACTAAAAACTCAGCCGCCTGCTTGCTCAATGTGCCGGATTTAACTAAGTCCTCGATGCGCACCAGGCTATTAGAAATCTTACGTATCGTTACCACCGGGCCATTTAAGGCCAGTGGCGGCAAAATCACATTGACGCGCGTTCCTAAACCGAGCGACGCATCCACATATGGAGTGGATTCATCAACCTTACGATGCGCGAAGGAAACCAGTTTTTGGATCAGGTGATTAAGCTGATTGTCGCTGGTAAAGACGACATCGGTGAGAGTTTTCTTACCCCCTTTTTCCACGTACACCTTTCCCGGCCCATTGATTAATATTTCTGTCACCTCATCGTCTTTCATCAAATCGTCAATCGGCCCATAGCCCAGCAATTCATCAATAATCTCTTTGGTAATTTCTTCCTCTTCCTGCTGATCGAGGGTGAAATTCTTATCAAACAAATTTTGTTTCTTCATTAAGCCTTGGATCCTGGCTTCCAGCGTCTTTCTTTTTTCCGGCAAGGCCTGGTCGGCGAAGAAATAGGAAAGGGCGAACTCTTTTACCAATTGGTCCTGGATCGAGTGCTTGAGCCGGTCGATATTTTCTTGTTTAGACATCGTATTTTTTCAACTCCTCAATTAAAACAGTGACAATCTGGCTTTCCGGAACTTTTTTCACGATTTTACCTTTTTTAAACAGCACCCCGCAGGCCTTGCCGCAGGCAATACCGATATCCGCCTCTTGCGCTTCGCCCGGGCCGTTGACCTCGCAGCCCATGATCGCAATTGTTAAAGGCCGTATTGAGTGGTGAGTTGTGAGTATTGAGTCTAAACGTTTTTTAAAATTTTGGGCGATTTTAACTACGTCAGTTTGCGTGCGGCCGCAAGTCGGGCAAACAATAATTTCCGGGCCAAAAGAGCGCACACCTAAAGACTGCAAGATTACCTTGGCTACCCGCACTTCTTCTTCCGGCTCGCCGGCTAAAGAAACCCGCAGCGTATCACCGATGCCGTCCAATAACAGCGCGCCCAATCCAGAGGCCGATTTAATTGCCGCCTCCTGCACTAACCCCGCGGCGGTAATCCCCAGGTGTAATGGATAATCGCAGCGCGCCGACATTTTTCGATAAGCCTCGACTGTTGTCGCGACATCAGAGGCCTTAAGAGATACTATTATATCATAAAAATTAAACCGTTCGAGCATCTTTATATAATCCCGGGCCGACTTAACCATCGCTTCAGCCAGGCCTTCGGGGCCTCTGGTTTTAACTTTTAGTTCACCCGGCAATGACCCGGAATTAACGCCCACGCGAATGGGAACCTTGCGCTTTTTCGCACTTAAGGCAATTTGTTTAACCTCTCCGGGACGATAGATATTGCCGGGGTTAAGGCGAATTTTATCGACACCGCGCTCCAAGGCAATCAGCGCCAGGCGGTAATCGAAATGAATATCCGCCACCAGGGGAATCTTAATCCTGGCTTTAATTTTATCCAGCACCTTGGCCGCGGCGCTGTTTTTCACGGCCACGCGCACAATCTCGCAGCCGGCTCGCTCCAAGCGCTGAATCTGCTCAACGGTATCGGCAACGCAAGCGGTATCGGTTTTGGCCATTGACTGAATAGAAATCGCCGAGAGTCCCCCGATTTTTACCTCACCCACACGAATGACTTTAGTTATTCTTCTTTTAATCATTGGCCTTTTCTTCTTGGCTCCCGCGGCCCTGCAGCTTTTCCCACCAGCCGGAACGTTTGACGTCATAATAGGAGGCAAACAGCATCACTGTCACTAAAAGCGCAATCCCCATCTGCGTCGCCACTGTTTGCACGCGCGCACTCACCGCCCGCCGGCGGATTTTCTCAAAGAGCAGAAAAAAGAGATGGCCGCCGTCCAAGACCGGTACCGGCAAGAAATTAAAAATCGCCAGGCTCAGGCTAAACAGGGCCATCAGGTTTAAAAGATAGACAAACCCTAATTCCGCGGCCTTACCGGTAAAATAGAAGATGCCGATCGGCCCGGAAAATGATTCTTTAAAAGAAATCCGGCGAATCGCCACATACCAGAGCGCCTTATAAGTAACCCCGGAAAGCTCAACCAGTTTTTTGCCACCTTCATAGAAGGCCCGCGCGCCCCCATAGCGTATTTCGGTTGTTTCATCCGATGGATAAATCCCGACTAAATTAACCTTCGTTTTCTGCCCAAAAATATCTGCCATTTCCTCAACCGTGGGCACGATGGCAATAGTAAGGTTCTCTTGCTGTCTCTGGATATCTAAAAGAATTTTCTCGGAGCTAGAGTTACGGATCGCTTGAGTCAGGTCGTTCCAATAGGCCACCTTTTCTCCGTTAACCGCCAGAATTATATCGTCTTTAAGTACCCCCGCCTTTTGCGCCGGGTAATTCTCAATCAGCTCACCGACCTTATTGGTGGAGGTGGGCGCGCCGATCATGAAAATAAAAGAAAAAAGCAGGAACGCCAATAAATAGTTCAGTAACGGCCCGGCAGCGATAATCTGCGCGCGCTGGCCACAGCTCTTGGAAAGAAACTCCCAAGGCTTATTTTCCCGCGCCTGGTCCGGCTCATCGCCGGCCATTTTAATGTAGCCGCCCAGTGGAATCGCGCTGACCACATATTCGGTGTCTTTCACCTTTTTACCCCAAAGCCGTGGTCCAAAGCCAAAGGAAAACTTTTCCACCCGCACCCCGTTCTTTTTGGCAGCGATAAAGTGGCCAAACTCATGGATAAAAATCAAAACACCAAACACAAAAATAAAAGCCAACAGCGACATCATCGGTTATATCCTTTGCTTTACCTGTTCTCTAGCCCAGGCCTCGGCCTGGAGTATCTCCGGCAAGGTCGGTGAGCGTTTATTCTTCAGTTTCGAAAGCACCGCGGCAATTATCCGGGCGATCGCGTTAAACTTAATTCCCCCCTCAAGAAAGGCCCAAACGCATTCTTCGTCGGCGGCGCACAATACCGTCTGGGCCAAGCCCTTTTCTTTGGCGGCGGCCAGCGCCAAGCCCAGGCAGGGAAATTTGGCGCGATTAGGCTCTTCAAAGGAGAGACTCTTCACCTTGGTGAAATCAAGCATCGTCAAAGATGAGGGATTACGCTGCGGGTACGTCAACGCATACTGAATGGGAATACGCATATCGGTTACGCCCAGCTGGGCTAAAATGTTACCGTCTTTAAATTGGACCATCGAGTGCACTATCGCCTCAGGATGAATCACGACCTTAATCCGATCAGAGGTAAGGTTAAAAAGATATTGCGCCTCAATGACTTCAAAGCCCTTATTCATCAGAGTCGCCGAGTCCACGGAAATCTTTTTTCCCATTTTCCAGCGCGGGTGCGCCAGCGCCACATCCGGCGTAATAAATTCCAGGTCCTCTTTAGCTACGTCTTTTAACGGCCCGCCTGATCCGGTCAAATAAATAGTTTCCAAAGCCCGCGCCGGTTCATTTTTAAGGCATTGAAAAATCGCGCTATGCTCACTATCGACGGGAATAATCTCCGCGCCATATTTGCGCGCCACAGCCATAATAATGTCCCCGGCCATCACCAGGCATTCCTTATTGGCCAGGGCCACCCTCTTGGCCGCAGTCAGGGCCTTAAGCGTGGGCAGCAAAGCCGCGCTTCCGCTGATCGCCATCACTAGAATATCTACAGGCAAGGATGCGACCTGTTCTATTGCTTCTTTTCCGGCGAGTAATTTTGTGCGCACCCGCAGGCTGCGTTTAATTCCGGCGTAGGCGGCGCTATCCATAATGGCCGCTATCTGTGGTGAAAACTGATTAATTTGGCGGGTGAACAAAGACGCATTGCTGCCCGCGGCCAGCGCTACCACCCTAAAGGAACCCTTTAATTGCGCAATTACCTTAAGGGTATTCTGGCCGATGGAACCGGTTGAACCTAAGATCGCGACCGTCTTCATAGCATAAATACTTTCAGATAAAAGTAGAATATCGGGGCGGTAAAGAGCAGGCTGTCGACCGTATCTAACACCCCGCCCAATCCCGGTAGGGTGCCGCCGGAATCTTTGACCTGGCAATCGCGCTTGATTAATGATTCGGAGAGGTCGCCAACTTGAGCCAGGGCGCCCAAAACTATTCCTAAAATGGCTAAACGCAGGTAACTAAAATTGGGTAAAAAAGTATGGCTGGCTACGGCCACCAGAACGCTCATCACCAGGCCTCCGACCATACCCTCAACCGTTTTTTTCGGGCTAATCCGTGGAATCAGGCTATGTTTGCCAAAACGCGTACCCAGGAAATACGCGCCGATATCGCCGGACTTGGTAACTAAAATCAGAAAGACGATCAATTGCTTGCGCATTAACTCCGACGGTAAATCCGGCATGCTTCTCAGGCGGATAAAAAAACTCAAAAACCAGCTGACATAAACCAGGCCAAAAAAAATCGTGGAAATACTGACCACCGCGCGGTTGTCGCGCTTGGTAAACTGGACCGCAAAAATAATCAGGCAGATCAGCGGAATCAGCATAAATGACCACTCGTAAGGGATTTTATAATCGTAATAGGTGGCCACTGCCAGTAAAACTCCCAGGGTGATCCCCAGTTTCCGGTTTACCCCGATTTCCTTCTGCTGAATCAAAAGAAACAGCTCGTTTAAGCCCAAGATAATAAAAGCGATCACTAATAAGGCAAAGGCCCAGGCGGGAAAAAGTAAAAGTACGGCGCCGGTCACAATTAAAACGCCAATTCCGGATACGAGCCTCTGCAAAAACATAATCATCCTTATCTTTTTGTCCCTATGCGCCGAAGCGCCGTTCTCTTTTTTGATAATCACTAATCGCCTGCTCAAGGTCGGCTTTTCTAAAATCCGGCCAGAGTGTCGGCGTAAAATAAAGCTCGCTGTAACTGGCCTGCCAAAGGAAAAAGTTGCTCAAACGCTGCTCTCCGCTGGTGCGAATAATCAGCTCAGGATCGGGTAAATCTTTAGTATAAAGAAACCGCTCAAAAGCGGCCGGATTAATCTCCTCGGCGGTCATTTCACCGGACTTAATTTTTTCGGCGAGCGCCCCGGCGGCGTGCGTAATTTCTTCACGCGAACCGTAATTCAGCGCTAAATTTAAGGTGAGTTTAGAGTTGGCTTGCGTCTTGCGCTGGGAGAGTTCCAATTGGCGCTGTAAAGAATCCGCTAAAGCACCCATCTCGCCACAGATAACCAGCCGAATTCCATTCTTATCCAGTTTAACGGTATAGTTCTTGAGGTATTGCTCCAGCAGTCTCATTAGAGCACTAACCTCTCTTTTACTGCGCTGCCAATTTTCCGTCGAGAATGTATAGAGGCTTAAGACCTTCACCCCAATTTCGAGGCAGGCCTTAATTACCTCTTCCACAGAGCGCACGCCGGCGCGATGCCCTTCGATTTTGGGCAAACCCTTTTTCTTGGCCCAGCGGCCATTGCCATCCATAATAATGGCGATATGTTGCGGGATGTTATTTTTGTTAATCATAATATAAAACGGGGGGATCCGTTATCATCCCCCCGATTAATGCCTTTAATCTTAAAAATGGCGCCGTGCTCACCTGATCGCTTACTTTACATAGGTCTTGCTGGGCGTGGTTTTTTCTGCGTGTGATAGCTTCTCAGGTAAAATGACAATTTCTACTCTTCTATTTTTTTGGCGGCCTTCCTCGGTATTATTACCGGCCTTGGGGTGATATTCTCCGTAACCGGTTGCTGAAAGGCGCTCCGGGACAACGCCTTTTTCCAGTAAATAATGCAGGACGCTGGTGGCCCGGGCACTGGAAAGTTCCCAATTGGACTTCCATCCCGAATATTTAATCGGTTGATTATCGGTATGCCCTTCGATACCAATACCTCTATCAGCCACAATCGTATTGCACACCGAAACTACTTTATCCATGGTGCCAAATGATTCTGTTCGCAACAGGTCCTTTCCGGAATCAAAAAGGACGCTATCTACAAAAGTAATGACCAGGCCCTTCTGTTCCATTTCCAGGCTCACCTGTTTATCGCTAATCTCCTGGCTTAAGCTTTTCTCCAAGGCGTCATAGGCCTCTTTGAGCTTAAGATATTCCTCTTCGGTCATTTTCAGGCGTTTTACTTCATCGCTTAAGGAGGCGATTTTTTCCACATCGCTGGTCCGGCCTTTTTGTAATACCAAGGTGCATCCCGGCAGTATGGCCAGAATACAGCCGGCGATCAGCGCGTATTGCAAGAATGTCCGCATTGCCACTTCCCTCCCCGAAAACCGGTTGCTTTCTTGATGAATTTTAACTATAACACCCCGACGATTTAAAGTCAACTACTTAATCAACGTATTCCTTACTACGAAAGAGGCAAAGACCACCGCAACCATCGACATCAGCTTAATCAGGATATTTAAAGACGGTCCCGCGGTATCTTTAAACGGGTCACCGACAGTATCGCCCACGACCGCGGCCTTATGCGGTTGGGAACCCTTGCCACCCAATTCTCCGCTTTCAATGTATTTCTTGGCATTATCCCAGGCGCCGCCGGAATTGGCCATCATTATGGCTAAGACAAAACCGCTCACCGTCGCCCCGGCCAGTAAGCCCGCGGTGCCTTCTACACCGAGCAAAAGACCAGCTAATATCGGCGAAATAATCGCCAACAGCGAAGGCGCGACCATTTCTTTCTGCGCCGCAGAGGTGGCAATGAGCACACACTTGGCGTAATCAGGTTTAGCCTTGCCTTCCATCAGGCCGACAATTTCCTTAAACTGGCGACGCACCTCGACCACAATTTTACTGGCGGCGCGGCTCACCGCTTGCATCGTCATCGAACAAAAGAAAAATGGCAGCATCCCCCCGATAAACAGGCCCACCAGTACTGTTGGGGACATCAGGCTTAACTGCATCTCTTTACCCAATAAAGCCACCTGATCTTTGTAGGCGGCAATTAAGGCCAGGGCGGTCAAAGCCGCTGAACCAATGGCAAAGCCTTTACCGGTAGCGGCAGTAGTGTTACCCAAGGAGTCTAAGGCGTCGGTGCGTTTTCGCACTTCCGGCGGTAAATGGGACATCTCGGCGTTACCTCCGGCATTATCGGCCACCGGGCCATAGGCATCCGTGGCCAGGGTAATGCCCAACGTCGAAAGCATACCCACCGCCGAAATCCCGATTCCGTAAATGCCGGCGTTGAAATTAGACGCGCCGCCGGATAAAAAGAAACTGGCTAAAATAGCCATCCCGACTACTACTACCGGAATTGCCGTGGACATCATCCCGACGGCAATTCCGCTGATGATTACGGTTGCCGGTCCGGTTAACGCCGATTCAGCGATCGCGCGGGTCGGACGATAGGTACTCGAGGTGTAAAATTCAGTACTATAGCCAATAATAATTCCGGCCAGTAGCCCTGAGAGCACCGAAAAATAGACGCCCATATGCTCCCGTCCTAAGGTATTATAAACCAAGAAAGCGGAAATGACCGCGATGATGCCGGCGCTCACCCCGACACCCCGGCGTAAGGCTGCGAGCAATACTTTTTGGCTGGCCTCTTCGCCGCTGCGCACAAAAAAGGTACCGACAATTGAGGCAATTACGCCTACGGCGGCCATTACCATCGGAACGGTCACCCCGGCTACCCCTAAGCCCGCGGCTACTCCTAAGGCGGAAGTAGCCACAATCGAACCAACATAAGACTCATATAAATCTGCGCCCATTCCCGCCACATCACCGACATTATCGCCGACATTATCGGCAATAACCGCTGGGTTGCGCGGGTCGTCTTCCGGGATACCCGCTTCCACTTTACCGACTAAATCCGCGCCGACATCGGCGGCCTTGGTAAAAATACCGCCGCCCACGCGGGCAAACAGGGCCTGTGAACTGGCGCCCATACCAAAGCAAAGCATCGTTGAAGTAATCGCGGTAATCTTATCTGTACCTATAGGCAAAGGATGGGCCTGGAAGATCCAGCTTAAAGATGGTATCAGCCATTGCGGCATCCAGGCTGGAATGGCATAACTGCCGTAGTAGGCATTAAGGAAGAAATACCAAATTGATAAGTCCAAGAGGCCCAAGCCAACTACCACCATCCCCATCACTGCGCCGCTGGAAAAAGCGACCCTTAAACCCGAATTTAAACTTTTCATCGCCGCGGCCGCGGTGCGATTGGAGGCTTGGGTAGCGGTATTCATCCCGATAAAACCGGATAACCCGGAAAAGAAACCACCGGTAATAAAGGCAAAAGGCACAAAGATTGCTAGATAACCTTTAAATGCCAATAACAGTAAAATTAAAAAGACAACGATAAAAAACAGGCCGACCCCCAGATACTGCCTTTTTAAATAAGCCATCGCCCCTTCCCTAACCGCGGCGGCAATCTCGCGCATCGCTGGCGTGCCTTCGTCCTGGCAACGAATATAAGCAATCAGATAAGCGGCAAAAAGCAGCGCAGCAATAGCGCCAACAGGCGCCAACCAAATCATTTATGTTTCTCCTTTCGAATTATCTGTTCTCTTTCCGAACCAACAGAAATCATACTTACCGGCACCTTGGTTAATTCCTCGATCCGGCGAATATATTTTCGTGCGTTTAGCGGCAAATCGCCAAAGCGCTTGCAGGAAGAGGTGCGCTCCTGCCAACCCGGATGTTCTTCGTAGATCGGCCGGCAGCCCTCTAACACCTCAATGCTGGCCGGGAAATCGCGATAAAGCTTTCCTTTATATGTATAGGCCGTACAAATTTTAACCGTGGGCAATCCATCCAAGATATCGAGTTTAGTCACCGCAATTTCGGCAAAGTGATTGAGCGTGCCGGCGCGGCGCACAATCACGGCATCAAACCAGCCGCAGCGGCGGGGCCTTCCGGTGGTCGCGCCAAATTCGTTGCCTTTTTGGCGGATTTCCGCTAAGAGTTTTTCCGGGAATTCCGTGGGGAACGGCCCGTTACCAACCCGGGTGGTATAGGCCTTAGCCACGCCGATGATCTTGTCAATCGCTACCGGTGAAACGCCGCTACCCGTGCAGGCTCCCCCGGCAGTAGTGTTGGAAGAAGTAACGTAGGGGTAAGTGCCGAAATCGACATCCAGCGCCGTGCCTTGCGCCCCTTCAAAAAGGACGTCCTTACCCTCTTTAATCGCCGTGTTTAAGAACTCGGCGCAATCAAAGCTAAATTTCTGGATTTGCCGGGCATAGCCCATATATTGGCGATAAATCTGCTCAAAGGAAAATCCGCGGTGCTTATAGATCTTACGGAACATTTCGTTTTTTTCCATCAGGGATATCTTGAGTTTTTTGCGAAAGACCTCTTTGTCCAGTAAATCAACGACACGAATGCCGTAGCGGTTGACTTTGTCGGCGTAACAGGGCCCAATGCCACGGCCGGTAGTGCCGATTTGCAAACGCTTCTTCTTTGATTCCCGCAGGATATCAATAATCTTGTGATAGGGAAAGATCAGGTGGGCCTGGTCGGAGATCTTCAGATTCTTACCCACCTCGATACCGCGCGCTTCAAGCTGGGCAATCTCTTCCAAAAGCACCTGCGGGTCAATGACCACGCCATTGCCGATAACGCAGGCCTTGCCCTTATGCAGCACTCCGGAAGGGATTAAGTGCAGAATAAACTTTTGTTTATTCACCACCACGGTATGCCCGGCATTATTGCCACCCTGAAAACGCACAATGATGTCGGCCTTTCGGGCTAGGACGTCAATAATTTTTCCTTTGCCCTCATCGCCCCATTGCGCTCCAATAATTACTGCAGTTGACATACGTTCTCTCTTTTTTGGTGATTATTACTGTGCGTGATTTTATTTTGGGGACATCGTGAAAATCTTGCGCGCGATATCGGGATATTTGGCAATAAAGCACAGCTCGTCATTGACCAGCGGCTGCTGCGTGTGCACGTTGGCATAACGCACCAGCTCTAAAATATGCGTGGCCTCTTTATCATCTTTAAACTTTATTTCCAGTTTATCGTAGACATTCCTAAAACCCTTAATTCCCGAATATTCACCGGCGGTAATTTGCCGGCCAGTCTCAATAATCTCGGGTTCGCCGCGGCCAAGTTCCTCAAAATCGTAGAGCTCATAGTTACGCCTGTCTTTTAAAGCGCCGTCGGCATGAATCCCGGACTCATGGGCAAAGGCGTTGGCGCCTACCCCCGGTTGATTGATCGGGATCGGCACACGGAAGGCATAAGAGCCGTATTTGGCAATCTTCCAGGCGCAATTGAGTTTGACCCGCTCATCAAGGAGATATTTACCGGCCATGCCGCTGGAATATTTTATCGCTAAAATCACCGAAACCAGATCGGCATTTCCCGCCCGTTCGCCCATCCCATTGACCGTAGTGTTAATGTAGGCGTCTACGCCGGCGTCATTAGCGGCCTTGGCGGCCATCACCGATATACCGATGACCATCCCTAAGTCGTTATGGCAGTGGACCTCAATCGGCATCTTCACCGCGCGGGCCAGCTGATAAATACGGTTATAAATGCTGATCGGGTCATCGTAGCCTAAGGTATCGCAGTAACGGAAGCGGTCGGCGCCGTGCTCTTTGGCCGCGCGGGCAAACTGAATCAAATACTCCATCTCCGTGCGTGAGGCATCTTCGGCGTTAACCCCGATGGTTTTGATTCCTTTTTTGCGCGCCAGCAAAAGCGCCTCGACCATCACCTTAATTACATCTTCTTTGGTCTTCTTACCTTGAAACTTACCCTGAATCATCTGTTCCGAGGTCGAAATCGACATATTCAGATGCTCTACGCTGGTAAGCGTAGTGGCCTTTTCGACGTCCTCGGCAATCGCCCTAATCCAACCGCTGAGCACGATCGGCTTGAGTACGCCCATCTTTGCTAGTTCTAAATTAGCATTGAGGTAATTCGTCTCGTGGTTAGTAACCGGAAAACCGAATTCGCTCTGGCAGACCCCCATTTCATTAAGATAGAGGTTGATCAATGTTTTTTGCAGCTTAGCTAAACCCAGGCGCGAGGTCTGCACCCCGTCGCGGTTAGTTACATCAAGAATGTAAATTTTGGCTTGTTTCTTCATTAATCTAATCCTCCATCAAAGATGTATAATCTTTGCGTCGTAAATATTGTCGCATTTTTTGATTTCTTCGAGCACCGGTTTGGAAATCTCGCTGTCCACATTCAATACCGAAACGGCCTGGCCGCCCAATTTTTCCCGGCCAAAGGTCATCTCGGCAATATTAATCTTGTTTTTGCCCATAATCGTGCCGATCTGCCCGACCACTCCCGGTAAATCCTTATTTTTAATCACCAGTAAATACCCTTTAGGATGGGCCTCGACGTGAAATTTATTCAGCCGGACAATGCGCAAATCATTTTTGGCGAAAACTGTCCCCCAAACCTCCAGGTCGCCTTTGTCGGTGCGGATCTCCACGCAAATCATGTTGGCGAAGTTTTCAATGCGATCGGTCTTAGTTTCCTCGATGGCAATTTTGCGCTCTTTGGCCAGCATGCTGGCATTGATGTAGTTGACGGTTTCACCCATAAAAGGTTCGAGCATCCCTTTAGCGCAAGCCGAGGTAATCGCCGAGCAGTCGTAGTTACCGATTTCGCCAATATACTCAATTTTCAGCCGGGTAATCTGGCTTTCAGCTAACTGGCTCAGTAGTGACCCCAAACGCTCGGCTAAGGTCACATAAGGCTGGATGATTTCGGCAATTTCCGGAGCCAATGAAGGCACATTCACCGCGTTTTTAATCCCTTTGCCAGTCAGCGCGTCCACAATCGACTGAGCGACATCAATAGCCACGTTGATTTGGGCCTCTTCCGTGGAAGCGCCCAGGTGTGGCGTCACCACGACATTTTCCATTTTTAGCAGTTCGCTCTCCAGGGGCGGTTCGCTCTCAAAAACATCCAAGGCGCAACCGGCGATTTGACCAGACTGCATCCCTTTAATCAAGGCCTGCTCATCGATAATTCCGCCACGGGCGCAATTAATCAACCGCACCCCTTTCTTCATCAGCGCAATTTCTTTCTCCCCGATCATGTGTTTAGTTTCGGGGGTCAGTGGTGTATGCACCGTGATGTAATCTGCGCGTTTAAGCAACTCTTCCAGAGTCACCGCCTCCACCGGCAGCGTCTTAACCTTATCTAAAGAAAGGAAGGGGTCAAAGGCCAGGATCTTCATATTAAAACTTAAGGCCCGCCGGGCAACCTCGGTGCCGATTCGACCTAAGCCGATTACGCCCAGGGCCTTGCCATACAGTTCCACGCCCATAAACTTATTGCGATCCCACTTCTTTTCCCGGGCCAGGGAATGATGGGCCTGGGCGATATTGCGCGAAAGCGCCAGGATTAAAGTCATTGTGTGTTCGGCCGTGGACATCGTATTGCCGCCGGGCGTATTCATTACAATAATTCCCTGACGCGAGGCCGCATTCAGATCAACATTGTCCAGCCCCACCCCGGCGCGGCCGATAATCTTCAGTTTTTTTCCGGCTTCGATGATGTCCTTGGTCACCTTGGTGCTGCTGCGCACAACCAGGCCCTCATATTCACCGATTATTTTCTTGAGCTCCTCAGGCGGCAGGCCCGTTTTCACATCGACCTGGAATGACTTTTCCTTTTTTAAAATATCTAGTCCTTCGGGAGCCAGCTTATCACTGACAAGAATTTTCATTGTAAGTCCCCTTTTTTAGCAAGCCGAGGCAGCAAAAACTTTTTCCGCCGCCTGCACACCTTTTCCTAATTCCAGTTTATACCCCAATTCCGTAAGCGCTAATTCTAAAGCCGAGATAGCCGTGATTACATCAAACGTCTGAATGTAGCCCAGATGGGCGATCCGAATAATCTTATCTTTAAGCGCCTCGCCTTGTCCCTCCGCAATACTCACTCCGTACTTGTCGCGCATGATCTTGACAATTTGGCTGGCGGCGATACCCGCTGGGGCTTCCGTCGCAGTCAGGACGCGGCAAAAAGTTTTGGAAAAAAGCTTAAGACCGAGCGCCGTTACCGCGGCCCGAGTCGCCTCGGCCAATACTTTATTACGGGCGAAAATCTTCTCCAGCCCCTGTTCACGGATCAGCCGCAGCGAGACGTTGCCGCTTAAGATCAGTGAAATAGCCGGAGTAAAGGGGGTATCGGTCTTCTCCACCGCCTTTTTCGCCTTTTTGAAATCAAAATAATATTTAGGTGATTTAGAATTCTTGGCCGCGTTCATTGCCTTTTCACTAACGCTGCAGAAGGCCAATCCCGGCGGCAGCATCATCCCTTTTTGCGAACCGGAAACCACGCAATCAACATACCAATTATCCGTTTGTAGATCTTCAGCGCCCAAACTACTGATTGCATCAACAACCAGCACGGCGTTGGTAGCGCTGACAATATTGCCAATGGCCTCAATGTCCGTTATCGCTCCGGTGGAAGTCTCGCACTGGGTGGTAAAGACGGCCTTGGTATCCTTATTCTCATCGAGTAACTGCTTGATTTTTGCCGGCTCAACCACACTGCCATCCGGCACCTTGACCTCGATTACGTTGACATTATAGGCCCGGCAAAGTTCCCCCCAACGCTCGCCGAATTTTCCGGCGCTGACCGCAATAGCCTTATCGCCTGGCGAAAGCAGATTGACCACCGCGGCTTCCATTGCCCCTGTTCCCGATGAGGCAAAGGTGAGGACGTCGTTTTTAGTCTGAAATAAATATTTTAAGCCTTCATTAAACTCACCAAAAGCGGTACGAAATTCTGCCGTACGGTGGTGAATAATCGGCTCAGCAGCCTTGACCAGCACTTCCGGCGGAATCGGCGTTGGCCCGGGTGTAAGTAGATATTTCTTTCTCATGACTTCTCCTTAATGAGCACTGGGCTTATGGAGCATTCTTTTTACTTGAACCGACATAAGTTCATCTGCTTTACTTATTCTTCGACAGTTCGTGCGAATTAACCCCGAAGCATGCGCATCCCCTTTCTCCCAATATGATGGGGGAAGCGGTTATGCAAGGGGCAAATTATCATTTACTTTTTTTTTCTCAAATTTGCTGCTTTCAATAACCTCGTCAACAACTCCGTATTCCAGCGCCTCTTTTGCCGACATAAAGTAATCGCGGTCGCAATCGTGCATGATCTTTTCGATATTCTGGCTGGTATGCTTAACGAGAATATCGTAAATCCGATCGCGCAAGGTCAAAATCTCTTTGGCCTGAATACTGATATCGGCGGCAGCACCCTGCACTCCGCCCCAGGGCTGGTGAATCATCACGCGGGTATGGGGAAGAGCATATCTCTTCCCCTTAGTACCGGCAGCCAAAAGCACTGCCCCCATACTCGTCGCCTGTCCCAGGCAGTAAGTACAAACATCGGGTTTGACAAACTGCATCGTATCATATATTGCTAGGCCCGAAGTCACGATCCCTCCGGGTGAATTGATATAGACGCTAATGTCCCGATCGGGCTCTTCCATTTGTAAAAACAATAGCTGCGCAATCACCAGGTTGGCTACTACATCATTAATCGCGCTGCCGATAAAAATTATTCTATCTTTTAATAGCCGCGAATAAATATCGTAAGCCCGTTCTCCTCTGGCTGACTGTTCAATCACTATCGGTACCAAGGTCTGCGCATACTGTTCCATTTTACCCTCCCCAGCGTTAATCAATTTTCGCCTCTTTCAATAAAAAATCTATGATCTTACGGGTGAGTAACTCATCCTTCATCCCCGGAATCAGATTATGGTGCTCCAGATAATGTTTAACGTCTTCAACGCCTCGGCCCGAATGTTGGGCAATGGCGGCAATATGCGCGTCAATATCTTCCTGGGCCAGCTCAATCTTTTCCCGCTGGCCGATCTCTTCGAGTATAAAGGAAAGATGCACCCGGCGGGCCGCTTCCTCCTGCGCTGCCTGTTCTAATTCTTTAGTTTGTGCGCCTAACTCCTCTTTCGATTTTCCTCCCATGATATAATTCATTTTCAGCCGTTCAAGTATCTCTTTGGCCTGGCGCTCGACTAAGGACGCCGGCGTATCCAGCGTCGCTTTTTTGAGCAGCTCATCCAAAAGCTGCTTTTCCATCTCCTGCTGAATCTCAGCCCTGGCATTACTCTCTAAGTTTGTTTTTATCGCTGTTTTTAATTCTTCCAGTGTTTTTAATCCCAGTGTCTGCGCAAAGGCATCGTTAAGCTCAATCGGCGCCGGCGGTTGCTCTTTGGCATTCTTATCCGGCTGGGCATGGGCTTGGCGTAAATGTTCCAGCGTTTCTTCGATTTGCGCTGCCGTCACTTCTTTCTTTGGCCGGACAATCGAGAGGCCCTTATAGGCCTTGAGCTTCGGTTTGGGCTTTATATCCACGCGGGCGCAAAAAGAAAGCTGACTATTCTTATATTGAATATTCTCGATTTCCGGAGGCGATACCGGTTCAAGCTTTTGTTCTTCTACGGCCTTGATATAATATTGAGGGATCGCCCGCTTAATTACCTCTTCCTGGGCATTACCGCTATAGTGACTCTCCAGTAAATCCCGGGGCGCAAATCCCGGCCGATAACCCGGTACGCGGGCAGTTTTTCGGATATCGGCATAGACCTGGTCAAAGGTCGTTTTGAGTTCCTCTTGGTTTACTTCGATATCAATCACGCGCGCGCATCCTTGCGCGTTCTTAACCTGAGATTTCATACCTGTTTGCTCCACCGTGATCCCGCCTCGTAAGATGTGCCAAAATTCTGTTCCACAATTTTGGCACACTCGGCGGGATAAATTCGGTCTCAGGCTTATGTTCGCCTGCCGCTTTGCGGCGGCTCCATAAGCCTGGACCTCATTTACATCCGGAATTTTTCGCCTAGGTATATCTCTTTAGCCTTGGGATCGCTGATTAACTCCTGGGCCGTGCCGGAAATAAGAATTTTTCCTTCCGCCATAATATAGGCCCGGTCAGTAATTGCCAGGGTTTCGCGCACGCTGTGATCGGTTAAGAGCACCCCTAAGCCTTTTTTCTTTAATTCCGTAATAATTTCCTGAGTTTCGAAGACGGCAATCGGATCGACGCCGCTAAACGGTTCATCTAAGAGTACAAAACTGGGATTGGTCACCAGGGCCCGGGTGATTTCGAGCCTTCTTCTTTCTCCTCCGGAAAGCGTATAGGCCTTATTCTTGGCCAGGTAGGCGATATTCAATTCATTAAGCAGACGTTTCAGGCGCCTTTGCCTTTCCCTCTTGGGAATATTCAAGGTTTCCAAAATTGCCATAATATTTTCTTCGACGCTGAGCTTGCGAAAAACTGAGGTCTCCTGGGAAAGATAGCCGATACCCCGGCGCGCGCGCTGATACATCGGCAAACGCGTAATATCCTGCTCATTGAAGAAAATATTACCTTCATCAGGAGTAACCGCACCGACAATCATATAGAAACAGGTAGTCTTGCCCGCGCCGTTGGGTCCGAGTAATCCGACCACCTCACCTCTTTGCACGGTGATGTCCACTTTGTCGACGACTCGGCGGCCGCCATATTGTTTGACTAAACCTTGCGTTCTTAAGAGATGCATTTTATTGTTTCTTTTGTTCTGAAGACGCGCCCAACATTTCACCCATCCCTTGGGTGGAATAAATCACCAGTTTCGGTGAACCGGTCAGGGTTAATAGCCCGGAGAGGGTATCATAGACCGCTTTTTCGCTATAGGTAATATTCTCACCGCGGTGAATCTCGACATTGCCGATACAGATAATTTTATCGATGCCTAAGCCTTCCATGCCCTGCATACCCTTATCTTTATCTTTATCTTTTTTAGCCTCGGCATTATCTTTTTCGGTGGCAAAATAGACATCCATGCGATTGGCAATAATTTTGCCGCGCTGATCATTTACCTTGACGTTATTGTTAAATACGGCGATATTTTTCTGGTAGTCCACCTCTAATGGCCCATCACAGGTAATTACCGTAGAGGCAGCCGCTGCGGCCGCACTCTTTAAGATTTTGGTCGGCCCTTGAGCAGCCAGCTCCTCTTTAGAGATAGTAATCGTTTCCGGCGGGCCATCATTGTTCAGGGCCAGCTCAACCGTAACATTTTCTTTAAGCTCCACCTTGCTTAAGGTCGGTTGCCCAACCAGGCCGGTGCCCTGCGCCTTCATCGTCCCTCTTTCTATCTGAACGGGTGCGTCACTGGAAAGCTTCTGGCTTTGCGAATCCCAGTCCAAATAATCAGTGGTCATCACCGCCCCGTCATCGGTAGTCGCCTTGACATTTTTTTCCAAATGCACATTGTTGTCGGTCTTATTGAGTATCCCCTCATCGGCAACAATCGTCATATTTGTGCTGTCCCCGTAGACCTTACCCTTGACCTCATTAAGCTTAATGTCCTGCTCCATCACATCGGCGCTGGAACCCTCTAAATCCCACTGTTTTTTTCCGCCGGCGGTATAGCCGCTTACGGAAAAGCTGGAGAGGGTCTCATCGGAGGCCGACTGCATTTCCTCAACCTGCGCCAGCTCCGCCTCCATTGCCACTTTGGCCGGATCCTTGCGGCCGTCGGCAGTACCACAGCCGACCATCGCCAATGAAAGCAAAATACAGGTATATTTTAGCATCGCATCACCTTTAAAACGTATAAAGCTTGATCAGCCGGCCCCAAATATTCTGGGCCCGTAAAATCAGCTCAATGACCTCACGTACCGCGCCCTCACCACCCGGCCTTTTGGCAATATAATGCGCGCACTTTTTCGCCTCCGCGCAGGCACCTTTGACCGTCGCCGCCAGGCCCACTCTTTTGAGTACCGGCAGATCGGCCAAATCATCGCCGACAAAACAAACCTCGTCCAGGCTGATTTTATATTTGGCGATAATACGTTTAAGCTCGGCGAGTTTATCCTGAGCCTCTTGCCTCACTTCTACCGCGCCGATATCCTTGGCTCTGCGCAGCACAGCCTGAGAACCCTTGGCGCTGATTAATACCACCTTGATCGGCGTCTTTTTCAACAAGGCCAGGCCCATACCGTCTAAGACATTGAAACATTTCAGTTCGTTGCCCTGGTTATCGTAAATAATCCGGCCGTCGGTAAGCACGCCATCGATATCCAGCGCCAGCATTTTTATTTTTTTCGCCCGGGCCTTAACTTTCATTAGAGGGGGAATACTCCAACACCAGGCCGGCCTTGATAATATCCTGGACATCCAAAAGCCCCACTGGCCGGCCCTGTTTATCAACTACCGGGACTTCGTCGATCTTTTTGCTTTGTAATACCCCCAACGCCTCAACTGCCAGCTGCTCCTGCTCAACCACAACGGGATGGCGGGTCATTACCTCGCGGATATAGCGACTGGCCAGATTATCATCGTGCTCCAAATGGCGGCGCAAATCTCCATCGGTAAAAATTCCCACTAGTTTGCCCTTCTTATCAATAATGCTGGCGCAACCGGCGCGGGCCGCAGTAATGGCAAAGAGCGCCTCCTTGACGACTACGCTTTCCTTGACGATCGGGTTGGCCCGGCCCTTACGCATAATATCCTTCACTTTTAACAACAGGCGCTTGCCTAAATTTCCACCAGGATGGTAGAAAGCAAATTCCTCTTTCTTGAGGTCTTTTTTATCCAACAGGGCCATCGAAAGGGCATCGCCCATCGCCAGCATCGCGGTAGTGCTCGCCGTCGGTACTAGGCCCAAGGGACAGGCCTCCTCTTCTACGCTCACGTCTAAAACGAGATCGCTGTTTTTAGCCAAGGTCGAGTGGACATTTCCGGTCAGGGCGATAATCTTCAGGTTCATCTGATGAATCGTCGGCAATAACCGTAAAATTTCTTCGGTTTCCCCGCTGTAGGAAATCGCGATCACCACATCACCCTTACCGAGCCGCCCCAGATCACCGTGAATGGCTTCAGCGGGATGTAACCAGAGGCTGGGCCGGCCAATTGAGGAAAGCGTGGCCGAAATCTTACTGCCGATGATGCCGCCTTTACCCATTCCGGTTACTACGATCCGCCCCCGACAGCAGTGCAAGAGCCTTACGGCTTGCTTAAAATCTTCACCCAGTCGCTTGGCCAAATTGGCAATTGCCTTGGCCTCAATTTTTAATACTTGTTTTGCGCGTTTTATCATCATTGTGATTTATCTATTTTTTTACCACCGCATCAATCTGTTTTACTTGCTTAAGCAGAGCTTCCAATTCTCGAAAGTTAATCATGTTGGGCCCGTCGGAAAGCGCGTTCGCGGGCTGGGGGTGCACCTCCAGAAACAGCCCCGCGCAGCCTACTGCCACCGCCGCGCGCGACAATATGGGTACAAAGCGGCGTTCCCCTCCCGAAACGGCACCCGCGGCACCAGGCAGCTGCACGCTATGGGTGGCATCAAATATTACCGGATAACCAAAGCCGCTTAATATCGCCAGGGCGCGCATATCGCTGACCAGATTATTATAACCGAAAGAACTGCCGCGCTCAGTAATTAGTATTTTTTTATTTCCCGTAGAGGCCGCTTTTCTAATGATGTGCTCGACGTCCCAAGGGGCGAGGAATTGCCCTTTTTTGATATTCAGCGGTTTTTTGGTCTTAGCTACCGCGAGCAAGAGGTCGGTCTGGCGCGATAAAAAAGCGGGGATCTGAATCACATCCAGAACCTTGGCGCAGGCATTAACCTGGGTAACGCAATGGACATCGCTTAAAATCGGCAGGCCCAAATCGCGCTTGACCTTGGCTAAAATTGCCAGGCCGGCTTTAATTCCGGGGCCCCGGAAAGAAGTCAAAGAGCTGCGGTTAGCCTTATCAAAACTAGACTTAAAAATCAAAGGCATCCCGACTTTAGCGCTCAGGCGTTTGAGTTCGCGGGCGCAATCCAGGCAGAATTTTTCGCCTTCGATTACACAAGGCCCGGCGATAACTACCAGCGGCGCGTTATTGCTTAAACTAATATTGCCGATCTTCACTACGCGGGGGGTCATTTTTTCGCGGCCATCCTCTGCTTTACTTTTTCCAAGTCTTCCGGTCGGTCCACGCCGATGGTATCATAGGCAGTCTCAATCACTTTAATTTTATAGCCTCTCTCCAGCGCGCGCAGCTGTTCGAGCTTTTCCGCCTGTTCCAATTCCCCAATGGGTAAATTTTTAAACGTAAAGAGGAAATCTTTCGTATAGGCATAAAGCCCGATGTGCTTATAAAAATTAAACTCCGGCGCGCAAGCATCGGCATCCCTAACATAGGGAATGGTTGAGCGCGAAAAATAAAGCGCAAAGTTACGTTTGTCTTTAACCACTTTTACGACGCTGGGATTGTTTAATTCGCTGTTATCGCTGATTTTACGGATTACCGTGGCCATCGGGATAGTTTCGTCATCACTAAGGCAACGCACCAATTCGTCAATCATCGAGAAATGGATTAGCGGCTCATCAGCCTGGATATTCAAAACAATAGCGGCATCGATCGGATTGGCTACCTCGGCAATCCGATCGGTTCCGGAAGTGTGTTCTTTGGCCGTAATCACGACCTTGCCGCCGAAAGACTCTACTGCCCGCACCACCCGTTCATCATCGGTAGCTACAATGAGCTCATCGAGCAGCCTGCTCTTTAAGGCCTCTTCGTAGACATATTGAATCAACGGTTTTCCCAATAGCTCTGCCAAAACCTTCCCCGGAAAACGGCTGGCCTCGTAACGCGCGGGGATAACACCAATGGCTTTCACCCCGCCCTTCCTTTCCCGGCATTGCCAATATAAATACTGCTTCTGCTTAATTTCATCTGTATTGCTTTCTCAGGAAGGGCGGGGTTCATTGTATCGCCCTCTCCAACAGTTCTTCTTGCGTAGCCACAGCCACTCCCACTTTTCCGACCACAATTCCGGCCGCATAATTAGCAATATACGCCGCCTCGACCATCGAGGCGCCGCTGGCCAAGGCCAGCGTTGCGGTGGCAATTACGGTATCGCCTGCCCCGGAAACATCAAATACTTCCTGAGCCACCGTCGGGATATGTACCGAATGGCCGCTCTTTTCAAACAGGCGCATCCCGTTTTCACCCAAGGTCACCAATACCGCCTCGGCATTCTGGCTGGCTAAAAGCGCCCGTCCGGCCACCTCCAGCTCCTGGTCATTTTTAATCTCTTCGCCGATGGCCTTGGCCAGCTCTTGGTGATTCGGGGTAATCAAGGTCACATTTTGATAATAGGCAAAATGGTTCTCTTTCGGGTCCACGCTGATAATTTTTTTATGCTTATGCGCCAAAAAAACAATCTCCTGAATCAGCCGGGGAACGACCGCCCCCTTGCCGTAATCTTCCACTACTATCGCATCAATTTCGTTGATCTTTTCGCGCAAAAAGGTGAGCATTTGTCCGATAATATTATCGTCCACCTCTTCGACTTTTTCGCGGTCAATGCGCACTACCTGCTGGTGATGGGCAATCACACGGGTCTTTAAAGTCGTCGGGCGCTGGGAATCAATAATAATGCCCTCGACATCGATATTTTTCCGCCTTAGTTCTTCGGTTAAAACCCGCCCGCGCTCATCAGCGCCAATTACACCGCAGAGATATACGGTCCCGCCCAAGGCGTGAATATTATTGGCCACATTCGAAGCGCCGCCGGGCATAAAAGATTCGGAATTGACCCAAACTACCGGTACCGGCGCCTCAGGAGAAATCCGGTTGACTTTACCCCAGATAAACTCATCAAGGATCAGATCCCCGATTACGAGAATCTTCACATTTTTAAAGTTTTTGATTATTTTCTTTGCTGATTCCTGGTCATACCCTTTCATCCCTTAACTCCTTAATGAGCGCTTGATTTACAGAGCACGAAGTGCGAGGTAAATCAAGCTACTTTAGGAATTCTTCTTTAGTTTGTGCGAATTAGCCCCAAAGCATGCTCGAAGATTTCACAGAAATCTTCGAGCGGTCATGCGAGGGGTAAACTTTTATTGGGCTGTCAACAGAAGTCATATTTTAGCATTTTCATCAGAGGCAGTCAAGCGAATTAGTGCTGGAGAATCTTACCGGCCGCGGCCAGCGCTTCCTCAGGCGTAATCGCCTTAATGCAGGCAAAACCCTGGCGGCAAAGATGGGCCAGGCAAGCCTGACAAGCGCTATCTTTATGCAGCACTACGTCCGCCTCACCCACTGGTCCCCAGCGGCGCGGACTTAACCCTGGCTGGCGACGGCCAAAAATAGCGATTACCGGCACCGCCAATGCCGAGGCAATGTGTACCGGGCCACTGTCGTTGGAGATAAAGAGCGCGCAGCGGCGCAAAAGACTGGCCAGTTGGCTCACGGAAGTCTTACCGCAGGCATCAATCGCGGGGCGCTCTAATTGATGAATCAGCTCTTGAGCGATGGCGACATGCTCCGGAGCGCTCACGACGACAATCTTAGCCGCATATTGGCGCTGGAGCGCGTTAGCCACACGGGCAAAATGCTCCACCGGCCAAATCTTAGACCGACAACTAGCCGCCGGATGAATAGCGATTAAGCGTTGCCCTTTTTGCCATCCCTGGGAAGCTAAAAAGTCATCAACGTATTGTTCACTCTCCTTGCGTATCGGCATATACAAAGACTGGTCGACCAGCGAAACGCCCAAGCGCTTAAGCATATCCAGCGTATAATCACGTTCGTGTTTAAGGCCGAGCTGTTTTTCATGCTTAATTTTATCGCTAAGCAAGAAACTCATTTTTCGGTCATAGCCAATCCTGGTTTTGATCCCGGCTAAAAAGGCAATGATATGCACCCGATTGGTCGGATGCAGCATCAAAGCCAGGTTAAATCTTTTCCGGCGCAAGGAAAGCGCAAACAGCAGCGTCCGGAAAAAACTACGCTGCGCCGCATCTTTATCATAGACTATTACTTCATTAATATAAGGATTGCCCAAGACCACATCCTGGGCATACGGCCGGACCATCACGGCAATGTAACTCTCGGGAAAATTCAAGCGCAGGGTTTTCAACACCGGCGTCGAAAGCACAACATCGCCGATGCGGTCGGTCCGGGTGACTAAAATCCGTTTAATTTGTCCCATTTAAAACTTCCTTACACGCCGTAAACACCTCATCGGCACTAATTGCGATCAGGCACTCTCTGGTGTTTTTTGGGCAAAGAGACTCCCCGCATGGTGAGCAGGCCAGCTCTTTACGCATTACTATATTGCGCGCCCCTTGCGGGGCATACTTGCAATAATCGGTCGGGCCAAAAATAGCAATTACCGGAGTATTCACTGCCCAGGCAATATGCATCGGGGCAGAATCATTGGAAATCACTAACGAACATTTGGATAAGAGGCAAGCCAGCTGGGTAATCGTAATCTCGCCACAGGTATTTACCGCGTCGGCTACCGCGGCGCTGATCTGCTGCGCTAAAGAATAGTCATCGGTATCGCCAACCATCACAATTTTTGCTTTATATTCTTGGGCTAAGCGGCGCACCAATTCGGTATATCCGCTTTTCTCCCATGATTTGGTTTTATTGCGCGCCCCCGGGGCAATCGCGACTACCCGTTGACCGGAGCCAATCTGCCAGCTTTGCCACAGCCGCTCAACTGCCTTCTCATCATCGGCGTTCCACTCAAGCGACGGCCCTTGTACCGCCTGAGTTTCGATACCCAGCACGTTAAGTTTCCAAAGATGCCGGGTGAGCATATGTTTAAGCGCCGGCGGTGCCTTGACGCCCAGGGGCGTATGCTGGGCAATGCCAAGAAAAAAACCAAAGGCCGAATTGCGTAAGTCAATCAGCAAATCGTAGCGCTTACGCCGCAGATCAACCAGTAAAGATAATTTCTTGCGTAGCGGCGCCCGTTTATCATAGACAATCACCTCATTTACCCGGCGGTCATGCGTAAAGACATCACGGGCGCGCGGGCCAACCAGCACCGCCAACTCAGCCACGGGGAAAACCCGGCGCAGGGCCGCAATCACGGGTGTAGTCAGCACGGCATCCCCGATATTACTTAAGGTAATTACTAAAATCTTTTTAACCCGCTCTTTTCTAATCATTTTTTGCTCAGCAGTTTTTCCGCGGCCGAGAGCACGTCTTCAACGGTAATCGCCTGCATACAAAAATTTTGCCGGCATTTAAGTTCGTAACAGGGTATTTGGCAGTCGGTATTCTTATTAATGACAAAGTAGTTTCCGCCGCCATAGGGGCCGGTAATCAGCGGATCGGTCGGCCCAAACAGGGCAATGACCTTGGCCTTTTGGCTGAGCGCGATATGCATCGGCCCGGAATCGTTGGCCACCACCAAATCGGCTTTGGCTAATAAGGCGGCCAGCTCACCCAGCGTTGTCTTGGCGCAGAATATCACCGGGCGTTGCCTCATCTGCCCGGCAATTGCTTGGGCTAATGCCAAATCATTTTCGGCTCCGGTTATCAACACCTTGGCCTGATATTTTTCACTCAATTCGTCACCCAACCGGCTAAAATTTTCTTTTGGCCAGCGTTTTAAACCCCAATTGCCTCCCGGATTAAGCACGATCAAACGATCAGCTGCTTTCAGGTCGTGCTCGCTTAAAAGCTGGTCAATAAATTTTTTGTCATCATCATCAAGAAAGAACTCATACTCCTTGTGCGCCGTTTCGATACCCAAGGCCCGGGCAAGATTTAAAAAATACTCTACTTTATGTAAACGTTCCATGGGTGCAGTAATGCGCCGGGTCAGCAGCCACCCTCTTTTTTTGGAATTATAACCGATACGCTCAGGAATACCGGCAAGAAAGCATAATAACGCGCGCGTAAGCGAGCGGTGTAGAAAAAACACCGCGGTAAAACGCCGCCGGCGCAACTGGCCGATCAATTTCAGTTTTCCCCAAAACCCTTTGTGCGGTCCTTCCTCATCGAAGACAATCACCTCATTAAGCCGGGGGTTATGTTCTAAGATCTCCACACAGCGCGGGACGACCAGCGCGGCAATAAAACTCTGCGGATATTTGTCGCGCAACGCCCGGATCAAGGGCGTAGAAAACAGTACATCACCCCGCCAATTCTGGGTCACAATCAATATTCTTTCCATTAGCACTGAGGCCCTTTCCCTATTTCCTGATAAACCCGCTCAATCCCGTCAACCATCTGGGCTAAGGTAAATTTTTCCCGTGCCTGTTGGGCCGCGGCCCGCCCCAATGTTGCGGCCAAGGCATTATCATGCAGAAGGCGCAGTATCGCCTGAGCCAAGGCCAAGGGGTCCCGAGGTTTGACTAACAAGCCGTTTTCTCCATCCTTGATTAACGAACCGATACCACCGACTTTGCTGGCAACAACGGCCAGTCCCATCGCCTGGGCTTCAATAATTGCTAGACCTAAGCCCTCCATCAGCGAAGGCAAAACAAACACATCGATACAAGCAAGGGCCTTACTGGTGTCCGGCGTTGCCGGGCTAAAGATCACATTTTGTCCTATGCCCAGCTCTTTTACCAGCTCCTGCAATGGCTTCCTCTCCGGGCCATCGCCCACCAGCAACAGCTGCGCCCGGGGAAATTCCGCGAGGATCCGCGGCAAGGCCAAGAGCAAATAGCGCTGCCCTTTCACCGAGGACAATCGCCCAATGCTTCCGATAACCGGCGCATCAGGCCTTAAACCCAATTCGCTTTTAGATGTATCTTTCTGCTGACGGTTATATCTTTGCGCAGAAAATTTTTCAATTTCTACGCCGTTATGAACTATGACCACGCGGTCTTTAGGAATTCTAAAATCATTGATCAGATGCTCCTCAACCGCTTGGCTAATCGCAATCGAGCGTTCACCCCAACAAGGCCACAGCTTTCGCCATAAACGCGGTTTAAAAAAACCGTGGCAAGTGGCAACATAAGCAACAGTGAGTTTTCGCGAAAGAACCTGCGCCAATACCTGCGTGACTCGGGTGTGCGCATGCAGTACCTCAATCTTGTTTTGGCGAATAATCGCGCCCAGCTGAACAAATGCCGCCAGAAGCTTGGGATGCAGCTCAGATTTTGTTTGCAGGTCAACGGTAATATGCGTTACGCCGCCGGCGGCCAGCGTAGAAACTAAATCTCCTCCCGAAGAAACCACGATCACCCGATGCCCTTTGCGTACCAGCCCTTTTGCTAAAGACGAGACATAGACTGCAATACCGCCAAGATTCAAGTGAGTTGTCAATAACAGAATACGCATTGGTGTACGGTTTACGGTTTACGGTTTACGGTTGATCGAGCTTTTTGTTCCAACAGGTGCATCACGGCTCGATAAACTTCTTCCGGTGTAATCTCCTGCATGCATTGGTTGGTCTTACAGCGTCTTTTGTAACAAGGAGCGCAAGGCAACTCTTTATGAATAATAACCTGTTTGGCCTGCACTAAGGCATGACGTTCGGGGCTAGTCGGGCCAAATAAGGCTACCACCGGGATTTTCATCGCATAGGCGATATGCAGCGGCGCGCTATCGCCGGTAATATAGACGCTGCAGTGTTTCACCAGGCTGATTAATTGCCTAACGGAGGTCTCTCCGGTGGCCTGGATTATCGGCTGGGCCACAAGTGCTTCTAAGCGTTTAGCCAATTTTTCATCGCTGCCCTGGCCGGTAATCAAGATCTCCACTGGCCCAGATCGTAACTTTTTTATCAGTAGCGCATAATTTTCCAGCGCCCATCTTTTTGTCGGCCATTTAACGCTTGAGCCCAAATTGATGCCGATCAGCGGGCGGTCGCGGTTAATTTTTGCCTTTTCCAGAAAGTAATCGGCCCAGGCCTGGTCCTCTTTATCCGGCCAAAGCGCCAAATCCTCTTCGACCTTGGTGATCCCCAAAAGCGCCAAGGTCCGCGCCTGGTGCGCAACCGGAGCAAGCGCAGACTTAAGCGGCCGGACTTTTTCATTTAAAAGAAAACTAAACTTGCCGTTGTGATATCCGTATCTTTTCGGCGCCCCGCTTAAATAGGCTAAGAGATGGCTGCGCCGGTTATTCTGCAGGTCGAAAGCAAAATCAAAATACTTTTGCCGCAGGCGTTGGGAGAACCTGAGCAAATCCCGAAAAGCAGTTTTCTGCGGAGAAAACTCCAGCACCTCATTGATATACGGGCAGCCTCTGAGTACCTGGGCATAAGCCTTGTTGACCGCAACGGCAATATGCCCTTGCGGAAATTTTTCGCGCAGTGCACGCAAAGAAGGAATAGCCAGGATAACGTCTCCCAGCGCACTTAATTTGATTACCAGAATTCTCGGGCAGGCGAGAACCTCCTCATAGACGGCAATCGTCTTGTCGGCCATCAGTTTAAGCGAGAATTTCTGTTCCACGTTTTTACGGGCGGTGAAGGCAAAACGCTGCCTTAATTCGGGGGCCTTATAGAGCGCGATAATCGCCTTGGCCAATTCTTCGCTGTTTCCGGGTGGGACCAGTTTTCCGTTTACGCCGTCCTCGACAATGTCGACTATTCCGCCAACCTGCGTAGCGATAACCGGCACACCACAGGCCCCGGCCTCAATCAGCACCCGGCCAAAGGCCTCCTGTGTTAGCGTCGGCAGGACTAAGAGATCAAGGCCAGATAATACGGCGGGTATATTATCCAGCTGACCGCTAAATTTTACATAAGGAGATAAACCCAGTCTTCTGGTGAGCATTTTGAGCTCTTCCTTATATTGCTCTTTTCCCGGTGAGGCCTCACCGACAATCAGGACCTTTACTTTGGGAATAACCCGGATCACCCGGGCAATGGCCTGCAAAAAATGAGTATGGCCTTTAATGGGCGTGAGCCTGCTGATTAAACCGATTGTAAATTCGTCGCGGTCTTTACCAGGCGTTATTGCCTTCGGGCGGAAAATAAATTGCTCTAAGTCCACTCCCCGGGGAATAAAACGTAGCCGTTCTGGGGGTACGCCAAATTGTTCCTGCATATGCCGGGCAATGACGTTGCTCGAAACTATCACCAGTTTCCCCCAGCCCATTACGCGGCTGAAAAAACTGTTACTGTAATGGCCGTGACAGGTAGTCACAAAATGCACTCCGGCCTGACGGCTTGCCCAAAAAGCAATCAAGGCCGGAACTCTCGAGCGGGCGTGCACCAGATCAATCTTTTCCTCAACCAAAATTTTTGCCACTTTCGGGATAGCGCGCAGAATTGAAAACAGTGATTTCTGGTGTACCGCAAGACAATAATGCCGCGCCCCAGCTTTTTCCAGTTCCGCTACCAGCTTTCCGCCGTTGGAAATTACGATCGCTCTGTGCTTACGCAGCACTAACTCCCGCGCTAAATCCACGCACCCGCGTTCAACGCCACCGATATTCAGCTCCGGGACAATCTGTAAAATATTCATACTAGCATCCGTAGCGCTTGTTCGATTCGCTGCCGGTCGGGAATTTTAGGCTTTTCCGGCTGGGATTTCCATAGTCCTTGCAGCTCCTCACCCAGGGATTGGACCTCGACCAGCTTAATCAGACCGACCTCTGCCAATCGCTGCAAAAACCGTTCCTGCTTAGTCAGCGCTTTTACTTTCTTTTGGGGCATAAATACGAGCACATATTTTTCCGCGCTCACCGCCTCCGAGACCATCGAAATGCTCTCTCCTGAGACCACTACGATATCGCTTAAGCCGACCATCGCCGCCACTGTATCAGGAATATTCTTCTTATTGGCGATGACCAGAAGAGCGCAGGCAAAATAATTGGCATAATCCTGTTCGCAAAGACGGTCAATTTCGGGGTCAGTCCGCCGTGAAGTAGTCACAAATAATTGGCCTTTGAGCGAGCTGACTGTCGCTTTAAGTTGGGTGTTAATTGTTTCGATTTGCTCAGGTGAAAGGGAAAAATCCGGGGTGTCCCCGCCGATTAAAAGCGCAATATTCGGCCCGCCATAATGGCCGCTGACGTCACTTAAGTGAAACCGTTTTTGAAAATCCGCAGCGCGCGCTTGGGCATACTGCGCGTCAATGATCGTGGGAGTCAAAAGCGTGGATACAACATGGGAGTTTTCCTTTACCCGATCATGCTCGGGTACGATCGCTAAATCAAAGCGGCTTAAGCCCAAAAGCGGCGGTTTCATCAGCACAACACTGCGCGCCTGATGTTTATAACTCAAGAAAAGATTGAGCGGGGCCAGCGCAGAACCGGCGGAAATAATCATCCGCACGGGGGTGCGCGCTAATTTACGCCAATGCTCAGGACTAAGCGCAGCTTGCACACAACCAAGGCAGCGCCGACAGGCCGGTCGGGAAAACAAAGCGCAAAACAACAACAGCCCCCGCCAGAGCCTGTTTTTAAATTTGACCTCCACCACTTCCGTAAATATTTCCTGCACCGCTGGAATATCTTCGGTTTTTATCTTTTGGACCATCCGGGCAATCGCCCAAGACTGATTGAGATGCCCGGCCTTACCATCGCTGAGCAACAGAATCGTATAATCCTGTTTTCGCGCTAAAGAACGTTCGATTAGCCCAGTGAGAACGGCTTCGTCTTCTTGAGGCAGCGTAACTGAAATCGATAGCGCCCATATTTCTATCGCCACGCGCATCTGGCGCAACAGCGGAATAAGCTTGGTGGCATCTTTTTCCGTGGTCACCACCAGCTCAACGTGAGCGTCCAAACACTGTTTTTCAATTACCTGCAAGTCTTGCCGGGAATAGACATGGTGGTCGGGAAAATAAATGGCTGGGCCAATCTGCGCGCCTTGCGCGCTTACGGAGCGAGCCAGGCTCTGGGGATTGGCGATGCCGCAAACGAGGGCCACTTTTTTATTTTGAATTGTTGGCAGCGGATGTTTGCACCCGCTGGAAAGATTGCGTAATTCGTAAGGTGTATGCGCAGCCAACAGCACCGGCGCCAAGGCATTACGTCTTTCTAATTCGCCCTTAATTGCCGCCAATTCCGTTGCTTGAACCTCATTGGCATGAGTAATGATTAAGACATCGGCGCGAGCCAAGCCGCTTGGCGCCTCCCGTAAAGGACCGGCGGGAATCAGGCGCTTGTTGCCCAACGGCGAAAGGGCATTGACCAAAACAATGTCTAAATTGCGCGCCATCTTCCAATGTTGAAAGCCATCGTCTAAAATGAGGACATCAGCTTTGCGCTTGAGCTGAGCTTCCCGGGCATTGTTAATTCTGTTTTTCCCCGCCAGCACCGCGCCTTTGCCTAACTTCTCCTCCAAAAGTGCGGTTTCATCCTGGCCGTATCCGCGCAGTAAAACGCAAGGTGAATAGCCTTTATTTTTTAAATGCTCAGCTAAAAAAATACTAAACGGGGTCTTACCGCTTCCGCCCCAAGTGATATTGCCTACACTGATTACCGGACACTCAGGCTCGTAAGGGCGAAAGATTATCGTCTGTAGATAAAAGGCTAATCTGGTTATTATTCGGTAGAGAAGAGAAAATGGGCTAAGGAGAAAGATAAGAAATAGCTTAAACGGGGACTGGGTTTTTCCCAGTACAATATCAAGATAAAACAAAATTGCCTTTTCGATTATGCGCATCATTGCCTTTAGCCTATCACGGCGCGAAAGATTTGATCAACTCCATAGTCCGAACCGTGGCTCCAGAGTTCTCTTCGACTAACCCCCTGGCTTTCCTGCCTAATGCCTCGGCTAGCTGCGGTTCATTAAGCAGGCGCTGGCACATTGCCGATAATTGGCGCCCATCCTTAATCATCACCGCCGCTTTTTTGCTTAAAAACAGCTCGGCAATATTTGCGAAATTAAACATATAGGGTCCAAAGAGAATCGGACGGGAAAATAATGCCGGCTCAATCGGATTCTGCCCCCCATGCGTCACCAAACTCCCGCCAATAAAGACGATATCGGCTAAGGCGTAGAGGCCTTTGAGCTGGCCAATGGTATCCACAATCAAGATTTGTTTTCCTGCAGCGGGCTCGTTATCTTTAAGACGGGAAAAACGCAGTGCGCTAAAACCGCTTTTCTCGACCAGCCGCTGGATTTCCGCCGTACGTTCAATATGCCGCGGGGCAATCGCTAAACGCATTCCGGGTTGGCTTTTTAATAAATTCTTATAGGTGTCCAAAAGAATCAGTTCTTCTCCCCGATGCGTGCTTCCGCCAAGCAATAATTTTTCTTGCTCACTTAATCCTAATTCCGCTCTCTTAAACTCAAGCGCAAGCAGCTGCAGGTCAAATTTCATATTGCCAGTTACTTTTACTTTTGTCGCCGGCGCCCCCAAGTGAATAATCCGCTGGGCATCCTCTGCAGACTGCATGCAAAAAAGCGAGATGCGTTCCAGCACTCGCTTTAAAAAAGGGCGCACCAATAAATATCCCTGCAGTGAGCCCGGGGATATCCGGCCGTTGACGACCACGATGGGAATATTTTTGCGGCTAACATTGCTGATAAATCGCGGCCAGAGTTCGGTTTCAGCCAGCAATACCAGGCCCGGCCGAATCTGGGCAATGGCCCTGTTGATCGCCCAGGTTAAGTCCAGGGGAAAATAAATCACGGCATCGTCGACCTGGGCGATCTTCTGGGCAATATTGTTGCCGGTTTTAGTTACGGTGGAAATCACCAGGCGTACTCCCGGAAAGTTACGTTTTAACACCTGCGCCAGCGAAACTACGGCCTGGGCCTCCCCTACGCTTACCGTATGCAGCCAAATTATCTTTTGCCCGTTTAGTTTTTTAAGTAAGGCTTTAGGAAAGATTCCTAATCGCATTAAAAATCCACGGTGGCACTTTCCACGTAGGAGAAAAATCGGAAAGTAACACAGCACGAATAATAAATATAAGATTTCATACAGTACAAACATTATTGGACACCATTCTTTGTTAACTAGCTAACCAGTAAACTAATTAGGCCCGGGGGTGGGCCTTAGCGTAAACTGTTTTTAGCCGCTCTGTAGTAATATGGGTATAAATCTGTGTGGTCGAAAGACTGACATGCCCAAGAAGTTCCTGAACGCTTCTTAAGTCAGCACCCTTATCCAGTAAGTGTGTGGCAAAGGAATGGCGCAGGGTATGCGCCGAAACACCTTCTCTGAGCGAAGTGAGCCGGATATATTTATCAATCAGGCTTTGTACCCCGCGGTCAGTAAGCCTGCGGTTATACTTGTTCAAAAATACCGCCCGGCTGTCTTTTTTGGGCACGGTTTGCTGATCCAGATAATCCCGAATCGCCCGTAAGGCCTTATCCCCAATAGGAAGCAGCCGCTCTTTTTTACCCTTTCCCAACACCTTGACCATACCGGCAATAAAGTCAATGCTTGCAATGGTTAGGCCAACCAGCTCGCTAATGCGCATGCCTGTACTGTAGAGCGCCTCTAAGATGGCCCGGTCGCGCAGGCCCAGCGCCGTGGAGACATCCGGGGATTCGATCAGCCTAGTCACCTCAGCAATATCTAAAAATAGCGGTAATTTTTTTTCCATTTTTGGCGACGAGATCGCCGCCAAAGGATTGACCTTTAAGTAGCCTTCGCGCACGAGAAAGCGGAAAAAGGAACGCAGCGTCGAAAGCTTGCGGTTAATGCTACGCCTTTGGAGATTGCGCGCTTTTAAATGGGTGAGGTATTTACGCACATCTAAACGGTCAACGGATAAGGCATCTTTTTTTTGCAAAAATTCATTGATCTGTTTTAAGTCAATGCGGTAATTTAAAAGGGTATGCGTGGATACATTCTTTTCTATTTCCAGATAGGTCAGAAATTTCTCAATATAGCGGTCCATAACCTTTAGCTTTTATCGGCTGCTTCGGTTTTAGCGGCTTGAGGCAAGGTATTGGTTAGATAGTGGCAACGCGGATAGTTGGAACAACCGTAAAAAACTCCACCCTGGCGTGTGCGTCGTTCGACCAGCCATCCGCCACAGCCCTCCAGCGGGCACTTTACCTCAGTAGTAATACTACGCGCGCTTTTACATTTGGGAAATCCCGAACAGCTCAGGAACTTTCCGTGCCGGCCCCACTTAATCACCATCGGTAAACCGCATAATTCGCAGGTCTCATTGGTCGGGATGGATTCCTTCTTGATTTTGGTCTGGGCAACCGAAAGCTCGGCAATGAAGGGTTCGTAAAAAAACTTGACCACTTCCACCCAAGGCAGTTTTCCCTCCTCAACTTCATCAAGCTGGCTTTCCAGTTGAGCCGTAAATTCGGCATCAAGAATCTTGGGGAAGTTCTTGGTTAAGAGGTCATTGACCGTAAAACCAAGTTCGGTGGGGAAAAAGTAGCCTTTATCCCGGCGCACATAATCCCGGGCAATAATCGTCTGAATGATCGGGGCGTAGGTACTGGGACGCCCGATACCTTTTTCCTCCAGGGTCTTGACCAGCGTAGCGTCGGAATAGCGCGCGGGGGGTTGCGTGAAATGCTGTTCGCCTTTTAAATCTAAAGCGTCGAGCTCTTCGCCTTTTTCCAGATGTGGCAGATCAATCTTTTTCTCATCTTTTGGTATACCCATTACCTTAAGGAAGCCGTCAAAGACTATCGTTGAACCAACGGACTTAAACAAAAAGTCTCCGGCCGCCACTTCTACGCTCGTCTGGGCATATATGGCCGGGCGCATTTGACTGGATAGAAACTTATTCCAAATCAGGCTATAAAGCCGGAATTGGTCATTATTGAGATATTGTTTTATCTCTTGCGGTGAATGCAGCGGCAACGAAGGCCGAATAGCTTCATGCGCTCCTTGAGCCGATTTCTTAGACTTATATTCGGGAGATTTTGGCGGTAAATACTCTTTGCCCAGGTTCTCGCTGATATAGTCACGCGCGGCTTTAAGGGCTTCCTCGGAAACTCGTACCGCGTCAGTACGCATATACGTAATCAAACCAAAACTTTCCGAGTTACCAATTTCCAACCCTTCATATAATCCCTGGGCAATACGCATCGTCTTACTGGCTGAAAAATGCAGCTGGTTAAAGGCCTCTTGCTGCAGCTTGCTGGTAGTATAGGGGGCCTGGGGATTGCGTTTCTTTTCTTTCTCCTGGATGTCACAGACAATAAATTTTTCTTGACGCACCTTTTCCAAGAGCGCGTCGGCCTGTTCTTTATTTTCAATCTTCGGTTTTTGCCCGGAGATTTTATCCAGTGCGGCGATAAAAGTCGCGGCAGTGGTTTTTTTCTTAAGCATCGCCTCGATACCCCAGTACTCTTGGGGGATAAACAAACCAATCTGGCGTTCTCTTTCCACGATAAAACGCACCGCCACGGACTGCACTCTTCCTGCCGAAAGGCCGCGGGTGATTTTTTTCCAAAGCAGCGGGCTTAAGCTATACCCAACCAGGCGGTCAAGTACACGCCGGGCGGTCTGAGCCTCGACTTTATTCATATCGATCGCCCGGGGGTGAGCAAAAGCCTCTTTAACCGCCCGTTCGGTAATTTCGTGAAAAACCACGCGGTAAAGGGTGGGTTGGCCTTTAAGGCATTGCTGGATATGCCAGCAAATCGCCTCGCCTTCCCGATCAGGGTCAGCAGCAAGGTAAACGTTGTCAGCTGCCGCGGCATCTTTCTTAATTTGCGCGACAATTTTCTTTCTCGTGGCAATCACGACATATTCCGGCTTAAACCCGTCCTCGACGTTTACGCCCATCTTTTTTAAGGGTAAATCCCGGATATGGCCTCCGGAGGCCTCAACTAAAAAGTCGTCGCCGAGAAATTTATTAATCGTCTTGGCCTTGGCCGGTGATTCCACTATTACTAGCGATTTTGCCATTCGTTCATCCTTTAACTGGTTTTAGATACGCACGTATCTTTTCCCGGGCAGCTCCTGGACCAGTTTCTTCTGTTGTAATCTTAAGAGCGTGGTCATCAGCACCCCGTATCCCAGGCCCGCTTTTTCAATTATACTATCCAGAGACCGGCCTTCTGAATTTAACAGGGCGCAGACCGCCTGTTCTTCTTGTGAAAGCACCGCCAGCTGCTGGCCTGCTTCTTTTTCTAGCGCCACGGCCGCCGTGTAAACTTGCAGCGGTTGCAGCTCCTCAATGATATCTTCTACCGATTGGACTAGCTTGGCGCCCTCTTTAATTAACTCGTGCGTGCCGAAAGAGGTAAGCGAATCCACTTTACCCGGAAGCGCGCAAACCTCCCGGCCCTGCTCCAAGGCGCAGTGCGCCGTAATTAAGGCCCCGCTTTTCCTGGCCGCCTCAATGACCACCACGGCCAACGAAAGGCCGCTAATAATGCGGTTGCGCCGCGGAAAGTTTTGTTTATGTGGTGGGGTATCAAGCGTAAATTCCGAAACCACCGCGCCGGACTCGGCGATTTGATCAGCCAGCGCGGCATGCTCGGGAGGATAAATCATATTCAGGCCGCTGCCTAATACCGCGATCGTCCGGCCTTTTGCGGCTAAGGCCCCGCGGTGGGCCGCGCTATCCACGCCCCGAGCCAGTCCGCTGACTATTGTAATACCTCTGGCCGCCAGCTGATAACCCAGCTGCTCGGCATTTTTTAAACCATAGTAGGTGGCTCGGCGCGAACCAACTATGGCCACTGCCAACGCATCCTCAGCAACGAGATCGCCTTTTATGTAAAGCATCGGCGGGGGATCAAAAATATATCTTAAGTTAAGCGGATAATCCTGATCCTTAACGGCAATAGTTTTAACTTTGCGCTGCAGTCTGTTCGGCGTTCCCATCAAGTTTTTGCTTAATCTCCTGAGCAATCTGCTCTACGGTCGCGCTAGTGGCATCAACGGAAAAATCGGCCTGGGCATACGCTTGGGCCCTGGCCTGCAATAGATCATTCACCTTTTGTTTGGGGTCGCGGACATTTAAGAGCGGTCGGTGGCGATAGCGTTTGGTCCGCTCTAAAATTATCTCCGCGGAGGCATTTAAGCAAACGAGTTTGCCATTAACTTTAAGCTGCCGGACATTTTCGGCATCGAGCATTACCCCGCCACCGGCATCAATGATAAAGCGGTCTAATTCCGCTACTTTCTTAACCACTTCTTTCTCTACGCTGCGAAAATACGGTTCTCCGTTTTGCCGAAAAATCTCAGCGATCGTCCGGCGCTCTTTATCTTCAATTACCTCATCCGTGGAAATATATTTCCAGGCCAATAATTTTGCCAAGGCCTTGGCTACGGATGTTTTGCCCGTTCCCATAAACCCTACGATTACTATATTCATTTCACATCGCTTTCACTTGCTTTAAATACCCCTGGTAATTACGCCGGAACTCTCCCAGTGAATCGCCGCCAAATTTTTCCAACCCCGCCTGAGCCAGGCAGAAAGATACTACGGACTCGGCGACTACCGCCGCGGCGGCAACTGCGCAGACATCCGCGCGTTCAACGGCTGCGGCCTGAACCTGTTTCGTCTTAATATTCACGCTGGCTAAAGGCTCACCTAACGTAGCAATGGGCTTCATTGCGCAACGGATAACCACAGGCTGGCCATTAGTCATACCGCCCTCTAATCCTCCGGCATGGTTAGTCTTGCGCCAGAAGCCCAAGGCCTTAGAATAGAAAATCGGGTCATGAACCTGAGAACCTCTCTGAAAGGCACCAATGAAACCGGCACCAATTTCCACGCCTTTTACCGCCGGAATTGACATTAAACCGCCGGCTAGTGTAGAATCAAGACGCCGGTCCCAATGCATCAGACTGCCCAGGCCAAAAGGCACGCCTACGGCAATCACCTCCAAAATTCCACCCAAGGTATCACCGGTATCTTTCACCCGGTCAATTTCCGCCTTCATCGCGCTTTCCGCTTTTTTATCGGCACAACTAAACAGCGAATGCTCCGCCCGTTTGTGAATCGCCGCAATGCTTAATCCTTCGCAATGCGCGCAAACCTTGCCAATACTTAAAACATGGCTGACGATATCAACTCCGATTTCCTGGATCAGTGCCTTACAGAGCGCGCCAATGGCTACGCGCATTGCCGTTTCCCTCGCGCTCGCCCGTTCTAAAATATCGCGCATATCCGCGGTATTATATTTTAATGCCCCCGCTAAATCGGCATGCCCGGGGCGAGGAGAAACAATCTTCGCTAAGGTATTAATCGAAAAATCCTTATTCTCCACCATTAAGGCAATCGGAGAACCAAGCGTGCGGCCTTTGCGCACTCCCGAGAGTATCGCTACCTTGTCTTTCTCAATCTTCATCCGTCCTCCGCGGCCGTACCCTTTCTGCCGGCGGGCTAATTCCCGGTCAATGCCGGCTTGCTCTATCCTTAGGCCAGAGGGCATTCCTTCCAATATTCCAACTAGGCACTTTCCGTGCGATTCACCAGCGGTTAAGAACCGTAGCATCTGCCTCACCTCTTTTTAGTTTGCAGTTTCAATGTGTCCGGCGATAAACGTAGCCGGTAATCCTTTTACGGTTTTTTTCCTCTATTTCATCAAATTCAATCCCAATATAAAAAAATTCTTTGCGTTTTTCGTGCTCGCTCTCTTCAGTCTCCCGACATTTTTGCACCCAGACCACTTTTCCTTTGGCGCTGAGCGCCTGCGAATCCCCGGGCAGATATAACTCTATTTCCACTGCCGCGCCCATATCCAATTTTTTGTCGATAATCAGGCGCACCCCGACACCGCTGACATCAAACGCGGAACATTTTCCCTCAATCTTGGTCCCGCGGTAATCAACTAACACCAATCCGTCCGAACGCACAAATCTTCTTTTCTCCTGCATCATTCACCTCTAGCTAAGTTAATAATAACCAACCTAAAATTAGTTCACCCCAAACCATCGTCAACAACGTGGCCAGGGAGAGAAACGGCCCATAAGGAATAAAACTTTCGCCTTTTTTAATCTTCAATATGATTCCAAAAATCGCGCCAAAAAAAGGCGCCAGAAAAAAGGTCAACAGCACTAATTTCCAGCCGATAAAGGCGCCGACCATGGCCAGGAGTTTAACATCCCCGCCGCCCATGGTCTCTTTCTTAAAAATCGCATCGCCGATGAGGCCAGTGAGAAAAATACTGCCGCCGCCAACGATCATTCCTAAAGACGCCCGCCCTAAGGCCAAGAGGTGCTGCGGCGTCCCTTGAAGCGCAGGCACTAAGAGGCTCAGTAGCAGCCCGATCACAATTCCGGAAAGGGTTATTTCATCGGGAATTTCCCGAATCGCGATATCAATGAAACTGGCCACAATTAACGCGGAATAAAAAACACAATAAATCAGAAACTGTGGCGTTAGGCCGTGCAACTTAAACAATAATAAAAACAGCAGCGCCGTAATCAACTCGACCACGAAATAGCGCGGGGAAATCTTAATTCGGCAGTCGCGGCAACAACCACGCAGCAAAAGATAGCTTATCAGAGGGATGTTATCGTACCAGCGCAGGGCGTGTTTGCACCCTGGGCAATGCGATGCGGGATGAACGATTGATTCCTTGCGCGGCATCCGATAGATACATACATTTAAAAAGCTACCGATCGCCGAACCCAAACAGAAAACGAATATTTTCAGGATTAATTCTAGGGCCATGTTTAATTTTTAGCGGTTATGGTTATTCACCAGCGCATCTCTGAGCGCCTCTTCCATCACTTCCACCGGTGGCTCGAACTCCAGCCAAATTTTAAAGGCCAGCACTCCCTGATATAAAAGCATCCCCAGGCCGTTAAATACGCCGTGGCAACCCTGGGCCTTAGCCGCCAGCAAAAGCGACGTTTGCGCCGGGTTGTAGATCAAATCATAAACCAGCATTTTAGAATGAAAAAGATCGGGGTTCAAAATCATCCGGTCATTACGATGCAGCCCCAGAGGTGTGGCATTAATCAGAAGCTCCGGCGCGTTGCCGAGCAGATCATTTGGTTCCTTGACGCTGTGTATCCAGCACTGGGAAAAATGGCCCTGTATTTTATTCACCAAGGCATCGGTTTTTTCCTGGTCAATATCAAATAAGGCAATCTCGGAGGCATTCTGCCGGGCGAGCTGGCTCACCAGTGCCCGGGCCGCGCCGCCAGCGCCTAAAAGGGCTACGCGTTTATCGGCCGGATTAAACCCGACTATTGTTTTGAGGTGGTAAATAAACCCTAAGCCATCGGTATTAAATCCTTTGGTAGTCGCGTCCTCATTTACTTTGATCGTATTGACCGCGCCGATGAATTCGGCCTCTTCATCAATTTCATCCAAAAGGGTGAGTATTTTTTCTTTATGCGGGATGGTGACATTAAAACCACGCACGCCCTGTTTAATTTTTTGACGAAATTTTTCCTCTAAACCTGCCGGCTCGATTTCAAAGAGCTCATAGCGCGCATCCAGGCCTAGGGCCGCAAAAGCGGCATTGTGCATCAGCGCCGAATAACTGTGTTTTACCGGAAAACCGATTAAACCAAAAAGTTTCATTTTTTAGCCTATACTTATTAATATGGGCGAGTAAACCACTCGCCCATAGTCAAGAATTCACCTAGTAAGAAAATACCTGCTTTATTTTCTTTGCAGCAGTTTATTAATCGCATCTAGATAAGCGCAGGCTGAAGCCTCAATGATATCTGTCCTGGAGGAGTGGCCGAAAATTTCCTTACCCTTGGCCTGTATCGTCAGGCGCACTTCACCCAGCGCATCCTTACCTCTGGTGACCGCCTGAATCGAATAATCCAGCAGCTTACCCTTAATGCCCGTAATTTTATCGATCGCCTTATAACAGGCATCTACCGGCCCGTCGCCCCTAGATTCGGCGCTGCGCACCTTTGTTTTCGACCTTAAGGTGATGCGGGCCGAAGGGGTAATTTTATTACCGCTGGTAACTTTCAACTCGACCAGTTGCCAGATTTTAGGAATGACCGATATCTCTTCTTCAACTAAGGCAATCAAGTCTTCATCAAAGACTTCTTTTTTCTTATCGGCCAGATTTTTAAAACGCTCGAAAAACAGCTTGTCGATTTGTCCGGCTGAAAGATGAAATCCCAGCTTTCCCAGGCGTTCCGAAAAGGCATGACGTCCCGAATGCTTTCCTAAAACCAATCCGCCACCAATTGCCAAACCGATGTCTTGCGAGCGCATAATCTCGTAGGTGCTTCGGCTTTTCAGCACCCCATCCTGATGGATTCCTGCCTCATGGCGAAAGGCATTCTGCCCGACGATGGCCTTATTTGGCTGCACGACAATGCCAGTGAGTTTGCTCACCAAACGCGAGGTCTTGTAAATCTCCTGAGTATTAATCGTGGTAGTTTTATGCAAAAAATCCCGGCGCGTGCGCAGGGCCATCACGATTTCTTCCAACGAGGCATTGCCGGCGCGCTCACCCAGGCCATTGACCGTACATTCTACCTGACCGGCGCCACTGGCAATCGCGGCCAGTGAGTTAGCCACACCTAAGCCTAAGTCATTATGGCAATGAACGCTTAATACGGCCCGATTAATATTGGGTACATTTTCTTTTATCCCTTTGATCAGCCGACTGAATTCATCAGGGACGGTATAGCCGACGGTATCGGGAATATTAATTGTTTTTGCGCCGGCTTTAATCGCTGTCTCGACTACCCGATAGAGAAACTCTTTTTCGGTACGCGTGGCATCTTCCGGTGAAAATTCGACATCGTTAACCAAAGTTCGCGCATATTGCACAAACTCCGCGCTCATGCGCAGGATTTCCTCTTTGGCTTTATTCAACTTATATTGGCGGTGTATTTTGGAAGTGGCTAAAAAAACGTGAATGCGTTTACGCCGTGCCGAACACAGCGCCTGGGCCGCGGTATCAATATCTTTTTTAATCGCCCGGGCCAAGGCGCAAATAACCGGGCCCTTAACTTTCTCACCCACCAATTTTACGGCCGCAAAATCGCCGGGTGAGGAAATCGGAAAACCGGCCTCGATGACATTAACACCCAATTTGACCAGCTGATGGGCAATCTCTAACTTCTTCTGAGTATCCAGGCTTGCCCCGGGCGACTGCTCCCCATCCCTTAAAGTTGTATCAAAAATTATTATTTTTTCCATTGGTTTTGTCCATAAACTATAAACAATAAACTACTTCATCCATGGCATCATTTCCCTTAGCCGCTTCCCCACCTCTTCAATTTTGTGCCCTGCTTCTTTCTTGCGCATCTCGTTAAATTTGGGCCGCCCGGCTTCGTTTTCTTTTATCCACTCACGGGCAAATTTTCCCGTCTGCACGTCTTTAAGCATCTTTTTCATTCTTTTTCTGGTCTGATCATTTATGATCACCTTGCCACGGGTCATATCTCCATATTCCGCTGTATCGGAAACCCGCTGGCGCATCCCCTGAATGCCATATTGATAAATCAGGTCGGTAATCAATTTTAACTCGTGCAGACATTCAAAATAAGCGATCTCCGGCTGATATCCGGCTTCGACGAGAGTATCAAAACCAGCCTTAACCAATTCCGAGGCTCCGCCGCAAAGTACCGCCTGTTCGCCAAAAAGATCAGTTTCGGTCTCTTCGGCAAAGGTCGTTTCAATAACTCCGGCTCGCGTAGCGCCAATTCCTTTGGCATAGGCCAGGCCTAATTGCTTGGCTTGTCCTGAGGCATCCTGAAACACGGCCAAAAGCGAAGGCACGCCCTTACCTTCTTCATACATCCGGCGCACCAACGCACCCGGTCCTTTGGGAGCAACCATAAACACATCTACTTTTTTCGGTGGGCGAATTTGCTTAAAGCGGATATTAAACCCGTGCGAAAACACCAGGGCCTTAGCCTTAGTCAAATGCTCCCGGATCGACTCGTCATAAACTTTCTTTTGGGCATGGTCCTGGGTGAGAATTTGAATAATTTCGGCGCTTTGTGCGGCCTCCGCGGCTGGAACAGGATTAAAACCGTCTTGTTTGGCTTGCTCATAATTCGGCGTGCCGGGTAGCTCCGAAACAATTACCTGTAAGCCCGAATCGCGCAGGTTTAAGCCCTGGCCTCTTCCCTGAATGCCATAACCGATAATCGCGATTTTTTTGTCTTTGATTATCCCTAAATCCGCGTCTTTGTCGTAGTAAATCTTTGCCATCATTTCCCCCTTGTATTATCGGCTCATGGCGATGCGGCCGGTGCGCACGATTTCTTTAATTTCGAAGTTCTTCAGCAACTCCAAAAACGTATGAATCTTATTTTGATCGCCGACCACTTCCAGAGTTAGGGCATTAGTCGCGGCCTCATCGATCTTGGCCTCTAAAGTCTGGGCAATTTCCAGAAGCTGTGGACGGATCTTTGGCGTCACCACCACTTTGACTAATACCAACTCTCGGTCAATAAAATTTTCGCCAGTCAAATCCTGGACCCTGATCGTATCGACTAATTTGTTCAGCTGTTTCTTAATCTGCTCGAGGATCTTTTCATCCGGGGCATTGACCACAATAGTCATCTGGGAAACTGTGGGATCATTAGTCGGGCTAACCGATAAAGAATCAATATTAAAGCCGCGCGCGGCAAACAAACCGGCCACCCGCGCCAAAACCCCAAATTTATTTTCCACTAAGACCGAGAATATATGTTTCACCCCGCTCTTCCTTTCCAGGCATTGCCAATATAAATATTGCCTTTGCTTAATTTCATCTGCATTGCCTAAACCTTTCTGGCTATGCTTATGTTTGTTACGATCGCTTGTTTAGGAAGGGCGGGGTTCATCAGGCCAGCCCTCCTCCGATCATCCGGTTAATCGCTTCGCCGGCCGGTACCATCGGAAAGACGTTTTCTTCTTTTTCGACCACGAAATCGAGAATCACCGGCTTATCCTTGATCGCCAGGGCCTTTTTGAGCGCGGCGCGCACATCCTTTTTCTTATCGATGCGCAATCCCAGCGCGCCATAAGCTTCGGCCAGCTTCACGAAGTCCGGGTTAACGAGATTGGTATAGGAATATCTTTTCTTATAGAACAGTTCCTGCCATTGGCGAACCATACCGAGATAGCTATTGTTCAGGATAGCAATCTTAATCGGCAATTTATTATTCACCGCGGTGGCCAGTTCCTGAATATTCATCTGAATACTGCCGTCTCCGGCAATATCAAAGACGATCGCCTTGGGTTTTCCCAGTTGTGCGCCGATCGCCGCGGGAAAACCGTATCCCATCGTACCTAGGCCACCGCTGGAAATAAAACTGCGCGGTTCGATATATTGATAATACTGCGCCGCCCACATCTGATTTTGGCCTACTTCGGTCGTAATAATCGCTTTCCCTTTGGTAAGCTCAGAAATTTGTTCGACGACATACTGCGGACGCAACTTATTGTCGTCTTTATACTTTAAGGGATGCTTTTGTTTCCATTGTTTGACTTTCTCATCCCAGGCCGCAATCTGCGGTTTTTGGACGATTTTATTCAACTGGGTCAAAATATTTTTAGCGTCGCCGACTATCGGAATATCCACTTCCACGTTTTTGCTGATTGCCGAAGGGTCGATATCAATATGAATAATCTTAGCGTGCGGGGCAAAGGCATCAAGCCGGCCGGTAACACGGTCATCAAAGCGGGCACCCACGGCAATAATTAAATCCGCCTCCATAATCGCGTGGTTGGCGTAAGCGGTGCCGTGCATGCCAAGCATCCCTAAAGAAAGCTTATGCGTTCCGGGAAAACAACCCAGTCCTAAAAGCGTAGTGGTGACCGGAATTGCCGTTTTTTCCGCTAGCTTTCTCAATTCCTCGGAGGCCTCGGAAAGAATCACCCCGCCGCCGGCATAGATAATCGGCCTTTTGCTTTCGGAAATTATCTTTGCCGCACGTTTAATCTGTCCGGGATGGCCGGTAATTGTCGGCTTATATCCGCGTAAATCCGGATCCTTCGGATAATGGAATTCACATTCGGCACTGGCGACATCAGACGGTAAATCAATTAGCACCGGGCCCGGCCGTCCGGTCCGCGCGATAAAAAAGGCGTTTTTGATCGTCTGGGCCAACTCGCGCACATCCTTGACCAAGTAATTGTGTTTGGTGATCGAACGGGTAACCCCGGTCACATCGGCCTCTTGAAAGGCATCATTTCCGATCAGGTGCGTTTTCACCTGGCCGGTAATTGCCACTACGGGAATGGAATCCATATAGGCCGTAGCCAAACCGGTGACTAAATTGGTCGCCCCTGGCCCGGAAGTAGCCAGACAGACGCCGACCTTACCGGTAGCCCGGGCATAGCCGTCGGCCGCGTGCGCCGCGCCCTGTTCATGCCGGGTCAAAATCAATTTAATCTCGGCATCATAAAGTACATCAAAAATAGCCAGCACCTGCCCTCCGGGATAGCCAAAAATTATCTTCACCCCTTCGTGCTGCAGGCTTTCGATGAGAATCTTTGCGCCGCTGAGTTTCACCCCGCCCTTCCTTTCACGGTATTACCAATATAAACATTACTTTTGCTTAATTTTATCTGCATTGCTTAAACCTTTTTATTCCCGCCTTTGCTTATATGCGTTGCTTGTTTAGGAAGGGCGGGGTTCATTTCAGAATTGCTCCTTCATTGGCCTGCGAGACTAACCGGGCATAACGATATAAGTACCCTTCGCTCACTTTCGGCTGCGGGGCTTTCCAGCTCGCCAAGCGCTCATTAATCTCCCTCTGGCTTAACTTCACTTCTAATTTGCGATTCGGCAGATCAATAGTAATGATATCGCCGTCCTTAATGATCGCTAAAGGACCACCCACGGCCGCTTCCGGGGCAATGTGTCCGATACAAGGCCCGCGCGTACCGCCGGAGAATCTACCGTCGGTAATCAGGGCCACGCTTTCGGCCAGGCCCATTCCCACTACGGCCGCCGTTGGTGAAAGCATTTCGCGCATCCCCGGGCCGCCTTTGGGCCCTTCATAGCGGATGACAATCACTTCGCCGCGGCGGATTTTACCCTCTAAGATTACCCGCATCGCTTCTTCTTCGGTATTAAAACAGCGAGCGACGCCGCTAAAATGCTGCATTTTCTTGCCCACGGCCGACTGTTTTACCACTGCCCCATCAGGAGCAAGATTGCCTTTTAAAATAGCAATACCGCCTTCGCTATGATAAGGATTGCTCAAACGTCGGATCACCTCTTCGTTATACACCGGGGCGCTGGCGGCAATTTGCTGCACAGTTTTACCGCTAACGGTAGGCAGATTATGCAATTTATCTTTTAGCCGTTTAAAAATGGCCGGTATTCCGCCGGCGGCATCAAAGTCTTCCATAAAATATTCGCCCCCAGGGAGTAAATCGACGATATGCGGCACCTGCCGGCTGATTTTATCAAAGGTCTCTAAGGTTAAACTCAGGCCAAATTCCCGGGCGATGGCCATAAGGTGCAGCACCGAGTTGGAGGAACCGCCCAGAGCCATATCGACTATAATCGCATTTTCCAGGGTCTGTTTTTTCACTATGGTCCGCGGCAAGACGTTACGGCGCACTAACTGCACAATTTGTTCGCCGCTTAAAGAGGCAATTCTATCCTTACGGGCCGAAACGGCCAAAGCGCTGGCGCACCCCGGCAGAGAAAGCCCGATCGCTTCAGTTAGACAGCTCATCGTATTGGCGGTATAAAGCCCCTGGCAAGAACCGGCTCCGGGGCAGGCCTCAATTTCCAAATTATTCAACTCATCCTGGGAGATTTCCCCTTTTTTAAATCTGGCCAGGGCCTCAAAGCTATCCTTCACTAAAGACAAGCGCCGCTGTTTATATCTTCCTGAAATCATCGGACCGGCCGTAACCACGATCGCGGGGATATTGAGCCGGCCGATAGCCATCAGCATGCCGGGTGTAATTTTATCACAGTTAGTCAGGCAGACCAACCCGTCAAAACAGTGCGCGCGGACCATCGTTTCCACGCAGTCGGCGATTAATTCCCGGGAGGCCAGCGAATATTTCATCCCCTGATGGCCCATAGCAATACCGTCGCAGATTCCGGGCACGCCGAAGAAAAACGGCACTCCGCCTCCTGAGCAAACCCCCCGTTCAATAAAGCGCTCCAGGCGGCGCATCCCAATGTGCCCAGGTATAATATCGCTAAAGCTGCTAGCCACACCGATAAAAGGCTTGCGCATTTCGGCACGGGTAATCCCGGTAGCATAGAGTAAAGCCCGATTACCGGTGCGTTCCAGACCTTTCTTGATTCGATCGCTTCTCATACGCTTCTCCTAATAGTTTTATCACTAGCGCTTACCGGTAGCTAAGTTACGCCATCACCCGGCAAAAACAATGGTATTATACCACGCAAGCGCTAATTGTCAATACTTATAAACTCTTGGAACACGATTAGTTATGGAGCAGACAATTTCGTAGGGAATGGTTTTAGACACGCGCGCGATCTCTTCAGTACGCATTTCGGCCTGGCGCTGGCGCCCGATCAGCACTACTTCATCGCCAATCTTGACCCCTTTAATGTGGCTGACATCAACCATGGTCTGGTCCATCGTCACTTTGCCGACCACCGGCGCCTTTTGCCCCCGTACTAAAACCGAGGCCCGGTTGGAAAGAATACGGCCATACCCATCGGCATAGCCAATGGGTAAAGTCGCAATACGTGAGGTTTTTTCGGTAATAAAAGTGCGGCCATAGCTGATTGACCTGCCTGGCGGCACAGTCTTCAAGAAGCTGATTTTCGTTTTTAGCGCAAGCGCGGGCTTGAGTTTTAAGATCCGGTTAAAATTACGCTTCGGATACATCCCGTAAACGATAATCCCCGGCCGCACTAAATTGAAATGTGACTTTTTAAGATCAACCAAGGCAATGCTATTGGCCGCATGCCGGTACTGAAAATGGATATTGTTCTCCTGGAGCCTCTGCAATAAATGCTCGAATGACTGCAATTGGTAGTTGGTAAAAAAGTTATCGCGCGAGGCGCTGGCAAAATGCATATAAATACCCTCAACGTGAAGATGCGGCATCTTCTTAATTGCCTTGATAAATTCCAGGGCCTCTTCGTGCCAAACGCCAATCCGGCCCATTCCGGTATCGATCTTAATGTGCACGGCGGCAATTTTGTTCAGTTCGGCGGCTTTCTTTTCTAATGCGCTGGCCAGTTCGCTATTGCAAAGTGTTAGGGTAATATCGTAAGCAATGGCATTGCCCGCCTCTTCCGGTAATACCGAACCTAGAACCAGCACCGGAGGTTTCACTTTAGCCTTGCGCAGCGTAATCGCCTCGTCTAAGGTCGCCACCCCCAGGTAGTCCACCCCTAAGGCTTCTAAAGTACGCGATACCGGAATAATTCCGTGGCCGTAAGCATTGGCCTTGACCACGACCATAATTTTAGGCGCGTTTTTTTTGCCGGCCCCAATTAATTTACGGATGCGCAGCAAATTATATTTAATCGCGCCTAAATCAATTTCTACCCATGTCGGCCGGGACGTCATTGTTATTAAAAGCCCCTCTGTAACGTTAGGTTGTAGGTAATAGGTGATCGGTTGTAGTTTTTTCCTACTACCTACTCCCTACGTCCTACCACCTTTTTGATCTGGCAATCCTTGGGATAAAGATAAAGCGGCACCAGTCGATCGGCATCGTCGCATTCGCCGCGGGAAAAACGCGCTACACTTAAGTCCACCCCGGCCGGCGCGCGCGGATACCAATACCTTTGCGGAGCAAAGTGAACCTCGCCGGCATAGCTTTTCTTTATTTGCTGGTCATGAAGCGTCAGCGCGTCGCCTAAAAACAGCACATTTTCCGGAAGCCGCGCCAGGAGCGCCTCAAAAGGTAACAGGGCATACGCCAAGATGCGCTTAGGTGCCCCGTTTTTAAAAGCATAAAGGCTGGTATAAACCTTGTTTTGCTTGGCGTCCACTATCGGGCAGATATAGGCGCACTGTTTTTGCCGGCAGAGTACCTTGGCCCCCTGTGCGAGAATATCCAAACTGGGAATTGCCACTACCGGTTTGTTCCAGATATAGGCTAATCCCTTGATCGTGGTAATGCCGATGCGTAATCCCGTAAATGAACCTGGCCCCTTGCCGACAGAAAAACCGTCAATGTCTTTTAAAGAAAGGCGGGCTTGTTTTAACAGCGCCGCGATATTTAAGGTCAGGCGGGCCGAATGCCGGCGATCGAGCAGCGAATGCCGCTGCGCCAGCATCTTGCCGTCTCGCGCAAGGCCTAAGCTTAAATATTTACTGGAGGTATCTAAAAAAAGGATGCGCATTGCCGGTTAAGTTTTCATTAAAGCCATAACTTTTTCATAACGTTTGCTCAAAGGGCGCAGGGTAATTGCCCTTTTGGTTGGCCCTTTGAGCTCTAAATGCACCTGCAGATAATCAGGAAGCAGCATTTTCATTTTTTCCGCCCATTCAATAACACAAACCCCCTGGTCAAAAAGATATTCCTCTACACCTAAAAGCCGGATATCGGCGGTGAGATCTAGACGGTATAAATCGAAGTGAAACAGCGGAATCCGCCCGGAGTATTCTTTAATTAAGACGAATGTTGGGCTGGAAATTTCTTCTTTTTCCTTCACGCCTAAACCTAAGGCAATGCCTTTGACCAGTGTAGTCTTGCCCGCGCCCAATTCTCCAATCAGGCCAAGGATATCCCCCGCTTGTAAATGGGTGCCTAAGGCCCGGCCGAGATCAATCGTTTCTTGTGCAGAATTGGTGGTGAAGTTCATCAAAAGTGGGTGAATCCTTTAGGCGTTAGACCCCTCCTTAAAAGGAATGAGGAGGGTCTACCCTTTAGGGTTAACGTTATCTGACGCGCCTTTTTGTCAATTAAGGTCAGGCCTTCTTTTCGGGTGACAATCTTACCGACGCAGGTACAAAAATCCGGTAAGGCTCTTTTGGCATAGAGTGCGCGCACCCGCTCCAGCGGTAAGGTAAAGAGCAGTTCAAAGTCTTCTCCGTCGTAGAGTGCCCCTCTTGCAGTAGCCCCAGGTGCAAGCGGAAGAAGCTCTTCAAAAAGCACTGCCCCGACCCGGCTTTGCTCGCTGATGCGCCTCAGATCCGAGGCCAGTCCGTCAGAAAGGTCAATCATTGACGATGGCTTGTACTGTTTAACCAGGTAACGCGCCTCTTTAAGGCGGGGAATAAAATTATATTGTTTCAAGCGCCGGGTATTACCCAGAGTTCCGCTGACAAAAATCAGGTCATTGACCTTGGCTCCGGAGCGTAAAACTAGTTCGTTCTTCTTAACCTTACCCAAAAGAGCAATATTAATCACGATAACCGGTGAGCGCACGGTATCGCCGCCGACAATATTGACACCAAATTCCTTGGCCAAGGTCGATATTCCCCGGATCATCTCATCAGCGGCCGACAGGGGAAGCGCCGCCGGTAAACCACAAGAAACTACGGCATAGGTAGGGATACCACCCATGGCCGCGATATCGCTGATATTTACCGCCAGGCTCTTTCTGCCGATTTGATAAAAACTAGCCTCCCGGCGGGTAAAATGCACTCCCTCGACCAGCATATCGGTGGTAAAGAGCAAATAAGAGTCCCCGGAATCAGAAATGACCGCCGCGTCATCGCCAATGCCGCGGATAACTGTTTTATCCGTAGTTAGCTGTTTGGCAATACGTTCAATCAGGCCAAATTCACCGATCTGTTTCAAAGTCTTCATTTTTTACCGTGCAGCTTTCTTAAAGCCGTGGCATACGGCGCGCGCATAATCCCCTTTTCGGTAATAATAGCGGAAATTAAATGCTGCGGGGTGACATCGAATGCCGGATTATAAACCTTTACCTGTTTGGGAGCTACGGGCTTGCCGTAAACCTGACGGACCTCTTGGGGGTCTCTTTGCTCAATCGGTATATCTTTACCGGATTTAAGGCGCAGATCCAAACTTGACGATGGCGCGACTACGTAAAACGGGACACGATGATACTTCGCCAGTACCGCCAGGTTATAGGTCCCGATTTTATTCGCGGTATCACCGTTGGCGGCAATCCGGTCGGCGCCGACAAAAATCTTATCAATCTTTTTCTTCTGCATTAAGTCCGCGGCCATATTGTCGCAAATCAGGGTCACGTCAACATGATGTTGCAGCAGTTCCCAGGTGGTGAGGCGCGCGCCTTGTAGCAACGGGCGGGTTTCATCGGCAAACACCTGAACCGGCTTTTTTTGTTGGCGGGCGGCATAGATTACGCCAAGTGCCGTGCCATAGTCCGCGGTAGCCAGGGCCCCGGCATTGCAATGTGTCAGGATCACATCATTTTTCCGAATCAGCTTACTGCCGAACTCAGCCATTTTTCGGCACATTGCTTTATCTTCGGCTAAAATCGCCAACGCTTCTTTGAGTAGCAGTTGTTTTAAAAAACGGATTCGGGAATGGGGATGGGTTTTTACTTTGTTTTCCAGCCGCTCTAACGCCCAGCTAAGATTGACTGCCGTGGGCCGTGATGTTTTCAAATAGTGAATCACCGCGCGCAGGCGACGGTAAAATTGGGTAAAGGTGTTCGCCCGGCAATCACGCATCCCCAAATAGACGCCTAATCCCGCGGCAATCCCGATCGCCGGCGCCCCGCGCACTTTGAGCTTTTTAATCGCCCACCATAAGCCTCGCAAGTCGACAAGGTCGAGATAAACCAGCTGGGCCGGTAATTTGGTCTGGTCAATAATGCGTATTGCGTTGTTACGCCACTGGACCGTTTTCATCGTTTTCTCATTGCGCTAACTGCGTCAGGTATCGGCCAAAAAACAGCATCCCGATCATCAGTGAATTATGAACAATATGAATCGTAATCGAGCTCACTAAAGAGCCGGTAATTTCGTAGGCGTAAGCCAATAATAGCCCTAAGGCCATAATCGGCACAAACCCGAGAAGATTGGCGTGCAGCCCGGCAAAGACCGTGGCGGTCAACACCGCGGCCAACGGTGCCCCCCAGCGCCTTTTGAGGGCATTATAAGCAAAACCGCGGAAAAATACCTCTTCGACTACCGGCCCAACCAGTACGGCTAAAACCGCCCCGGTAATAATTAACCAGGTCCTTTTCTCCCGAAAAAATAATTTATACAACACTTGATGCGGAGAATTATAATCGGATGCTTGGGCAAACCAGACGAGCGCCAGCAGCAAAAAAAACAGCACCGGCAGAAAAGCGATATAACCTAAGAGCGCCGTATAGATGTTTTTAGCGCAGCTCTTCATTTTTAAGCCCAGCGCCGAGAGGCCCTGCCGATATTTAATCTTTACAAAATAAACCAGCACCGCTAAAAAAAGAAGATCCATTACCCCGGTTTTAATTAACGGGCTATAGCGTTGTATTTCTTTATCGCTGAATAAATAAGGGGCAAGCTGCGCATCGACAATATTCAAAATATAGGCCACCGAGATAAAGATAATCACCAGGCGAAAAACATCCGGCAGTTCCCAGCGAACCGGCTCGTGTTCAGGGGCCTGAGTAAAAATCCAGCGCCTTCTGATCCTGGCCATAACCAGGCGAATGTCCAGAAAAAGGCCAAGCACAAAAAAATAGGTCGCCACCGCTGCCAAAACGTAAAGATATTTTGTCGCCGGGCCTTTTTTGCTTAAAAGTTCATTAATTAACTGCTGGTCCTGGGACCAGGTATCATCGTCCTGATCCAGCTTGGCGCTGCCGGCATCGCCAGCTAAGGACCCTTGCTTAGCGGCCGAAGCCTTCTTCAGTTGGGTCATTCCTCCGGCAAAAATAAGCCCGGCATTAACCAATAAAATAAAAGAGAGCATCCACACATATAGGCGCTCTCTATTGAGTAATTTCCGAACTTCGGCAACACTGGCTAAACGCATGCCTTACTCCACCCGCGGAAAAAGGGGCTTGTCTTTATTTACTTTCGTGGCTGCGGCCAAACCTTCCCATTGGAGTAATACGTCAAAAGAACTTTTTGCCCAGTCCACCCCTACCCCCAGTTGTGTGAGCATCTTTTCGGCAGAAGTAGGCATAAATGGATAGACACTCACCGCGACTATCCGCACTACTTCCAGCACATTGTAAATTACCCCGCCCAGTCGCGCCAAATCCTTCTTTTTGGCGATTTCCCAGGGCTTAGCATCTTCAATATACTTGTTGGCCTTATTAATTAAGGACCAAACCGCATCTAGGCCTAAGCCAAATTCCAACTTATCCATCGCCCGGTAATAGGCGTTGGGGAGTTCCTTGGCCTGGGTAATTAAGTCCTGATCAAAGGGCGCGGTTTGGCGCTCGGCCGGCACTACCCCTTGAAAATACTTTTCCAGCATCGTCAGAGAACGATGCAGCAGGTTTCCTAAATCATTGGCTAAATCGCTATTGAGCCGGCCGACCAAGGCCTTTTCACTATAGCTTCCATCAAGCCCAAAAGGAACTTCGCGCAGGAGAAAATAACGCAATACATCCACGCCGTAAGCGGAAATAACCGCCTCGGGGTCAACAATATTGCCTCGTGATTTCGAGATCTTGACGTCTTCAATCTTCCACCAGCCATGGGCAAAGACCTCACGCGGCGGCTCAAGATCAAGGGCATGGAGCATAATCGGCCAGTATACCGCATGCTGTCTTAAAATATCCTTCCCGATTACCTGCAGGTCCGCCGGCCAAAGCGCATTAAATCGTTGTTGGTCGCTATAAAATCCGACGGCGCTAATATAATTAATCAGGGCATCAAACCAGACATAGGTAACATGCTCGCGGCTAAACGGCAGCGGTATTCCCCAGTTCAGCCGTGATTTCGGCCGGGAGACGCAGAGATCAGCCAGCGGGTTGGTCAGAAAACTGATCACCTCTTGTCTTGCCGAACGCGGTAAAATAAAATCGGGGTGAGTATTGATGTAGTCGATCAGCCACTGCTGATATTTCGACATTTTAAAAAAATAATTTTCTTCGCAAATCCTTTCTACCGGCCGCAAACAATCCGGGCAGCGCTTATCTTTAAGCTGGCCATCGGTCCAGAAGGTTTCGCAAGGCGTGCAATACCATCCTGCGTATTTTCCTAAATAGAGATCTTCTTTCTGCAGTAAAACTTCCAGCACCTTGCCTACGGCATCAGTGTGCCTTATTTCCGTCGTGCGGATAAAATCGTCATAGGAAACAGCCAGGGTTTGCCAGAGATGGGCAAAACGCGGCACAATCTGGTCGGTAAAGGCCTGCGCTGTCATCTTGGCTTCTTCGGCCACCTGGGCTACCTTCTGCCCATGCTCATCGGTACCGGTAAGAAAAAAAACCGCGTAGCCCTTAAGCCGCTTATAACGGGCAATACAGTCACAGGCAATATTAGTGTAGGAATGCCCAATATGCGGCCGGGCATTGACATAATAAAGTGGCGTAGTAAGGTAAAATTTTTCTTTCATTTGAACGGAAAGGGAATTTCGATTTGCCGCGCGTCTTCGCCGAGTTCTACAAGCACGGTCCGTTTAAGCGGGTTAGTGCCAAGCACACGCGCCTTGCCTTCTTTAATCTGGATAGTTTCTCCCACCTTAGGCATATCCTTTAATAATTCCTTATATACTTTATATTCATACCCCAGGCAACACATCAATCTTCCGCAAAGGCCGGAAATTTTGGAAGGGTTAAGGGGCAGATTTTGCTCTTTGGCCATGCGCACGGTCACCGGCTCAAAATCCTTTAAGAAACTTTTACAGCAGAGGACGCGCCCGCAGGGGCCGAATCCACCGAACATCTTCGCCTCATCGCGCACGCCAATTTGGCGCAGCTCGATCCGGGCCTTAAAATGGCGGGCCAGGTCTTTAACCAGCTCGCGGAAATCCACCCGCCCTTCGGCAATAAAATAAAAAATAAATTTAGTGCGGTCAAAGGTATATTCGGCGCTGACCAGTTTCATCGACAAATTGTGTTCGGCAATCTTCTTTTCGCAGATGTTTAAAGCGTCTTTGGTCTCCTTCTTATTCTCTTCGATTTGGGCCAGGTCTTCCTTGGTCGCCACCCGCATCACTTTACGCAGCGGCGCCTCGATTTCCGATTCCGAAACCATCTCCGGCTCGGCAATAACCTGGCCGTATTCCCGCCCACGTTCGGCTTCAATAATAACACAATCGCCAATTTTGGCTTTTTTTCTATATGAATAATCCGTGGAATCGCTTAAGGGGCTTTTCTCCACCACTGCCTCAGGCGGTTTTACTGCCTGTGGGGCGCTCAGGTCTTTAGTGCTAAAATAGGCGACCTTGTCGCCCTCTCTAATTCTGACTAAAACTACTTCGTACTGCATTGCGCCAACTCCTCACGCATAACTTCCAACGCCACTTTGACATTGACGTTGCGTTCAATCAGCCGGTGGGTGCGCAGGATCCGCTCGATACTTGATTCCAACTCGGCAAACGAATATGTCTTAGCTAAAGCCTGTATCTCATCCAGGCGATCGCTGTTAACCAGGTATTGCTCCCTAAGTCCGGTTTTAGAGAGTAAAATATCCCGGAACCAGTTGACCAGATAGCCTAATTGAGTCTCCAGCTTTTGCTTGTCTTTACTCGCAAAGATATCCTGGGCATTGCCTCCCGACGAACCAGCGCTCACCCGGTCAATAAGCAGGTTTTTCTGTCTGAAGGCATCCTCTTCGTTAAGTAAAAGCGCCTGGCCAATTCTTCCCTGGGCATACGCGCTTAAAAATTTCGCCCTTTGCGGCTGAATAGTATACTCAGTAAGCAAAATCTGCAGCAGGCGCTCCAGGCTTAGGGGGTAAAACTTAATTATTTGGCAGCGGGAAATAATCGTCGGCAAAAGGCCATCGCTGTCGCTTGAGGTTAACAATATTTGACTCCCCGCCGGAGGCTCTTCCAGGACTTTAAGCAGGCTATTAGCCGCCTCTTCGGTCAAATCCTCGGCCCGCGCAATCACAAACACTTTATACCGGCCTTCGTAGGGCTTAAGCGAGGCCTCTTTTTGTACCAGGCGAATGTCGTCGATAGAAATAGTCTGCGCCCTTCCTTGAGGCTCGATCCAGTGCACGTCGGGATGGCTACGCGCCTCAATCTTGCGGCAAGAGGCGCACTGGTCACAACAATCCAACACCCGGCCATTTTCCTGGAGCGGATTTTCGCAATTAAGAAATTTCGCCAGGTTTAAGGCGAATAATCTTTTGCCGACGCCTTGCGGCCCGCAAAAAAGGTAGGCATGCGCTAGTTTATTCTCACCGAAGCAGTTGCGCAAAAACGCAATCGCCGCCTCCTGTCCTTTGATATCCGCAAAAGCCATAACCCACCAGTTATATTTTACTTAAGTTTTGCCAGGACTAATTTTCTGACCGCCCTTTGAGTCTGATCAATTTCTTCGGCTACCGTAACTACTTTGATCCGGCCAGGATAAACAGCTGCTAAGTCCAAATAACCACGCAAGACCTTGCGGTGAAAATTTAACGGTTTTCTCTCCATCCGGTCATACCTTTTTGCCCGGCGCAAGCCCTCCCGGGCGTCGAGCTTTAAGAGTATGGTCAAATCCGGCTCAATCCCGTAGGTAGCTACTTTGCCAATGCGTTTAATGAAGGAAATATCTATTCCCGCCCCGTAGCCCTGATAACAGATTGTCGCGTCCAAAAAACGGTCCATAATCACGATTTGCTTTTTGGCGAGCGCCGGGATGACCTTTTCCTGCACCAGCTGGGCGCGCGCGCCCTGATAGAGAAATGTTTCACATTCGGCGTTCATCTCTTTGTTGCGCGGATCAAGCAAAATCTGACGGATTTTTTCGCTGATGCGCGTGCCGCCCGGTTCTCTTAATTGTAAAACAGAAAAACCTAAAGAACTTAAAAAATCAGCCAACAAACGCGCCTGCGTACTCTTACCGCTGCCCTCCGGGCCCTCGAACGTAATCAGCATTCCACGGCCTAAATTTTTCTTCGCCATAGCGACCCTTCTTTAGTATCTTCCAGCACTACCCCTTGCGCCTCAATCATCTTGCGGATTTCGTCAGCTCGTGTAAAATCTCGTTCTTTTCGCGCCTCTTCGCGCAAACTGATTAGCGTCTCGATCTCAGCTGTTTGCAGCCTATCTTTTTCAGGCACAGCGCTAAAGTCCAGACCGAAAATTGCGCCGCATTCTAAGAGTATCTCTTGGGCGGCTTGCAGTGTTTGTCGATCCTTTTCTGCCGATGAAGCTAAAAGCTTATTCGCAAAACTAACCAGCTCAAATAAGGCCGCCAGCGCTTCCGGGGTATTAAAATCATCGTCCATGGCCTTAAGAAACTGCTTCTTGAACGCCAAGGCCTTGGCCGATTCCGGCTTTTTGCTTAGCTTTTCCTGCTCTAACTTTTTCCCGGCCCCAGAGTAAAAAATCGCAAATCGCTTATAGGCCTCTTTGGCCTGTTGAATTCTCTCGGCGTTAAAATCAACGGGGCTGCGGTAGTGGGCGGACAAAAAGAAGAGCTTTAGTACCGGCGCCGGGTGCTCCTTTAAGAAGTCCTGCACCGAGACAAAGTTGCCCAGCGATTTAGCCATTTTCTGCCCGGCGATAGTGAGCAGGCCATTATGAATCCAGATCCGCGCAAATCCCGCGCCGCTATAACAGCGGGACTGGGCAATTTCATTTTCGTGATGGGGAAAAATTAAATCGCGGCCGCCGCCGTGGATATCAAATTCATCACCGAGGAGCGCGCTACTCATCACTGAACATTCAATATGCCAGCCGGGCCGGCCTTTACCCCAGGGGCTCATCCAGGCCGGTTCGCCAACTTTCGCCTTTTTCCAGAGCGCAAAGTCAAGCGCGTCTTTTTTCTTCTCGTCCTTTTCAATCCTGACAGCGCTACGAATCTGGTCGATGTCCTGATGGGAAAGTGCGCCGTAGGCCGCAAATTTACGCACATCAAAATAGACATCGCCCGCTTGCTCGTAAGCAAAACCTTTCTCAATCAGGCGGCGGATATACTGCTGCATCCGTTCAATATACTCGGTGGCCCGAGGGGCGTAGTTGGCCCGGCGGATCCCCAAGGCACCCATATCCTCGTAATAACTCTGGGTGTACTTTTCGGCAACCTCGGCTACGGCGCTATTAATTTCTTTTTCCGGAAGTTCCTCTTTAGCCCGGGCAATGATTTTATCGTCAACATCGGTAATATTCTTAACCAGGGTAACGGAGTAACCCTGGTATTCAAAGTAGGAACGGATGAGTTCAAAGATATAGGCCGCGCGCGCATGGCCGATATGCGCATTATCATATACGGTCGGGCCGCAGACATAGATGCTGACTTGATTGGGCTTAAGCGGGTAAAATTCTTCTTTTTTTCCGGTAAGCGAATTGTAAATTTCCATTATTTGCCTTTACGCAATAACGCCACGGCCTGCGCGGCGATCGCCTGGGCTTTTCCGATCTCGCCTAAGCCTTCGGCAGTCGTAGCCTTGACATTGACCCGGGCCAAAGAAATTCCCATGGCGCGGCCGATGGTTGCGCAGATTGTTTCTTTGAAAGGGGTAAGTTTTGGTCCCTCGGCAATCACCACGGCATCGATATTTTCTACCGAGAATCCACGGCGCCGGATGAGTTTAATGACCTGTTTTAATAAAAGAAGGCTGGAAATATTTTTATACCTTGGTGAGGCATCGGGGAAATGTTCTCCGATATCCCCCTCACCCGCGGCACCGAGAAGCGCATCGCAGATAGCATGCACCAGCACATCGCCGTCGGAATGGGCGAGCAGCCCTTTTTTATAGGGTAGATGCACTCCCCCTAAAAAAAGTTTCCGCCCTTTAACCAGGCGGTGAACGTCATATCCGATTCCCACTCTATACATTAATACGCGCCTAAGTTACAACTTCGGCTTGTCGGGTTGGCTTCTCGTGTTTTCCAGCTTAGTAAAAATCATGCGTCCGGCGGTGGTTTGCAAGACGCTGGTAACAGTAGTAGCGATCGTCTGACCCAGCAGGTGTTTTCCGTTTTCCACGACCACCATCGTACCATCATCGAGATAAGCAATGCCCTGATTATACTCCTTACCTTCCTTGATAACTTTCACTTCCAGCATTTCACCCGGCAGGACAATTGGTTTTAAGGCACTGGCCAACTCATTGACATTGAGCACCTTGACACCCTGTAACTCCGCCACTTTACCCAGGTTAAAGTCATTAGTAAAGATTTTACCGTCAATCACCTTGGCTAATTTAATCAACTTTCCGTCGACTTCTGCAATATCAGGAAAATCGTCTTCGTGAATCCGCACATCGATTTGCGGATTTTTTTGGATTTTGCTTAAGATTTCCAGGCCGCGGCGGCCGCGGTTTCTTTTCAAGCTGTCCTTGGAATCGGCGATTTGCTGCAATTCCTTCAAGACAAAACGCGGAACGATAAAGCGGCCCTCAATAAACTTAGTCTGGCTAATATCGCAAATTCTTCCGTCAATAATGACGCTAGTGTCCAGGATGATAATATCTTCTTTAATGTCCTGGCGGGAGAGGCGGATATAAGGGATAACCAGATTAAACTCATCCTTGCCGCGCATCGCAATCACCATACCCAGATAACAGAAGATTAACATTAAGATTACCCGCAGCGACGCCCGCAGTGTCTCAGTCATTGGGACCATGCTTAAGGCAAAGGAAACTAATACCGCCATAATTAATCCGAAGATTAATCCAAAGACCGCGGCGGAGAGACCCGATACCGACACCCGGCGTAGCCTGACCTCGGCGATAATGATCACCAGCGCACCGATAATCCCTACGCTTAATCCGGGTAAGCCCAAGGCCTTGCCGCTAATCGTACCGTAGGTACCGCCTAACTGATACCCGACTAAACCGCAGACGATCATAAAAAACAGGCGCATCCATAATAAAGGCATAACTTACCTCCTCTACGTTCCTATCTCCCAAGACGATAAATATGTCTTCTGTTCTGGCGTAAGCGTATCGATTTTCGTCCCCAGGGATTTTAGTTTTAAAGCGGCAATCTGCCGGTCTATTTCTAAAGGCACCCGATATACTTTTTTTTCCAAGGTGGTCGAATTACGGCGCACGAATTCACAAGAAAGCGCCTGATTGGCAAAGCTCATATCCATTACTGATGGCGGATGGCCATCCGCGGAGACTAGATTAATCAAGCGGCCCTCGCCTAAAACGAAAATTCGTTTCCCGCCGCTGAGCAGATATTCGTCCACATATTCGCGAATCCGTTTTTTATGTTTGGCCATTTTCTCTAAAGCCACCAAGTCAATTTCTACGTTGAAATGTCCGGCATTGGCTAAAAGCGCGCCGTCTTTCATCCGCTGAAAATGTTCCTTGCGGATGACGCTCGTATCTCCAGATACCGTCACAAAAATATCACCGATTTTCGCCGCATCCCGAAGAGGCATCACGCTATAGCCGTCCATCACCGCCTCCAGGGCCCGCAGCGGATCAACTTCGCAGACAATCACATTGGCGCCCATGCCTTTGGCGCGCATCGCCACACCCCGGCCGCACCAGCCGTAGCCGCAAACCACAAAAGACGTTCCGGCTAAGAGCTTATTCGTAGCGCGGATAATCCCATCGATGGTAGACTGGCCGGTGCCATAGCGATTGTCAAACAGATGTTTGGTATCGGCATCATTGACCGCGATAATCGGAAAAAGCAATAACCCTTTCTTCTCCAGGCTACGCAATCTGATTACCCCCGTGGTCGTCTCTTCCGTGCCGGCAAGTACGGTGCGCGCGAGATCTCGCCGCTGTTTGTGGATTGTCGAAACCAAATCCGCCCCGTCATCCATCGTAACATGCGGCTGCATGTCCAGAAGGCGGTTAATATGAGCGTAATACCTCTTATTGTCTTCCCCTTTGATGGCAAAGGTAGCAATACCATAATATTTTACCAGCGCCGCGGCAATATCATCTTGAGTGCTCAAGGGATTGGACGCGCACAGCGCCACCTCGGCCCCGGCGGCCTTGAGCGTAATCATCAGGTTAGCGGTTTCGCAGGTTACGTGCAGACAACAGGCAACCTTGGTGTTTTTCAACGGTTTTTCCCGGATGAAACGCTCCTTGGTTAATCTCAATACCGGCATATCCAGTTCCGCCCATTCGATCCGCAGTTTACCTTTTTGGGCCAAGGCGATATCTTTAATGTCGTATTTCACGCTTAGCTTTCCTTTCCTCTTCAGGGTTTTAGAGTAGTTTGCGTAACTGGGCTACCTTATCGGTTTTTTCCCAGGTGAAATGCTCATCCTCCCGGCCGAAGTGGCCATAGGCCGCGGTCTTAACATAAATCGGCCGCAATAAATCGAGGGCCTCGATAATACCACGCGGCGTAAGAGCGAAGTGCTTGCGCACCTCCGCCGAGATTTTATCTTCGGAGACCTCACCCGTGCCATAAGTATCGACATACACGGCCAAGGGCTCGGCCTTGCCGATTACATACGCCAGCTGAATGAGGCATTTTTTGGCTAAGCCGGCGGCAACGATATTTTTGGCAATGTACCTGGCCATATAAGCCGCGGAACGGTCAACCTTGGTCGGGTCTTTACCGCTAAAGGCCCCGCCGCCATGCGAAACCGCGCCACCATAGGTATCGACGATAATTTTTCTGCCGGTCATCCCGGTATCCGACTGCGGGCCGCCGATCACAAATTTTCCAGTTTCGTTGATATAAAAATTTGTTTCTTTATCAATCCATTTACCCAATATCGGTTCGGCTACGGCTTGAATAATTTGCTTACGTGCCTTCTCCGTAATGCGTTGTCCGCTATGGTCCAAGACAGCGGGACTATGTTGTGCGGCCAAGACCACACTATCTACACGCTTGGGTTTTCCGTTTTTATATTCAACGCAGACCTGCGATTTTCCATCGGGCCCAAGAAAATCAAGAATCGCTTTCCGGCGCACCTCGGCCAGGCGCATACTCAGTTTATGCGCCAGCATGATCGGCAGCGGCATCAGCTCCGGCGTTTCGTCGCAGGCATAACCAATCATGATCCCCTGGTCACCCGCCCCGCCCCGATTTACACCCTGGGCAATATCCGGCGACTGGGAGTGGATCGCGTTGAGGATAGCGCAGGACTCATAGTCAAAACCAAAATGCGCCGACGTATAGCCAATCTCCTTAATCAACTTGCGGACTATTTTATGGACATCCACATAGGCATTGGTGGTAATTTCCCCGCCTACTATAACCAAGCCCATGCTGACAAAAGTTTCGCAGGCCACGCGGCCATTCTTATCCTGGCGCATCACCTCATCCAAAACTGAATCCGAAATTTGGTCGCTGACTTTATCGGGATGGCCCTCGGTTACCGATTCTGAAGTTAACAGCCGTTTTTCCTTAGACATTGATTACTGTTCTCCTTTCTCTACTTTAAATTTAGCAAAATCATCGTTTGCCTTTTTATAAATCTCCTGGTTTCCGATATCGTACCACTTGCCGCAGAAGGTAAATCCGTAGACCGCTACCCGCTTACTCAGCCAGCCGATATAATGCCCGGGGGCATCAATCGAGCCGCCGGAATTGATATATTCGGTAATTAAGCCCAACTCGCTCTTGGAAAAGAAATAAATACATTTGGCCACGAGAGTGGACGTGGGATTGTGCGGCTTTTCCAGAAATTCGACAATCTTATCGTTACCATCTAAGCGCACCTGGCTGTAACGCTTCACCGCCTCCAGGTCTTTGATGTCAAAGAGGCCTATTGAAGAGGCCGGGATGCGGTGTTGGGCAAAATTGACAAAGGCCCTTAAGCCCAGTTCGAAGAGGTTGTCACCGGCAATAACTAAAAGGTCGTCGTCAAGACGCTCATGCTCAATGACAAACTGCATATCGCCGATCGCCCCCAGACGGTCTTTTTCGGAAATGCTTTTGTCATTAAGTATTTTTAACGGCTTGTGCGTGTAAAAGTTATTGTGCCAGGCTTGGAATTGCTTAAAAAACTTCTCATTGGTAATTACCAAAATTTCGTCAATCTCGTCAACTTCGCCAATGCGATCGATGATATACTCGATGGCCGGTTTTCCCGCTATCGGTAACAGCGGCTTGGCCTTATAGAGTGTCAGCGGATACATCCGCGTGGCATAACCGGCAGCGAGAATTAGCGCCTTCACCCCGCTCTTCCTTTCCTGGCATTGCAAACAAAAATATTACTATAACCTGATATCATCTGCATTAAACAAACCTGTCATGTCCCGCCTTACTTAATATGCACTGCGTATTTTGGAAGGGCGGGGTTCACCTTCGCTCCTTGAGCTGTTTTTTAAGATAGTCTATTCTTTCCACTGGCAGCGGATCTTCTTCATTCAACAGGGCTAAATAGTAACTGACAAAATCGCCTTTATAAATAAGCGAAAACATCCGGGCCAAAAGCCCATCGCCGCGCGACCAGATTTCCTTAAGCGTAATCGATTCTTTCTGCAGAAGTTCGCGAGTAATGTCGATGCGTTTTTTCACCTGTGGGTGTTCGCCGGGATCGCGTAAAAAAACCACCACAAAGCGTTCGAGTGCCGAGCGCGGATGGCGCCAGCCGACAATCTCATTATGCGTCATTTCCGGAAAAACATGCGTCGAAGAAAGCATTTTACTGTTTTCGGCCAGCTGCTGCCTCCAGCGCGTGGCCACCGCAGAAAAATGTTCATCCGCCGCGTAAATCACACAATAGTGGTCTTTGAGCCGATGAGCCAGGGTCTTGGCGGGATTCCTTTCGCTGGGTACGGCCACGCCGAAGGCTTCTTTTTCCAGCTTTTTTAAAAGCTTCACCGTCTCCCGCACTTCCTGTTCCTTATTTTTTATCAGGCCGATGTTAGCAAAAATGGCCAGCAGCGGAAGCGATAGAAAAGCTAAGGCCGAACGCGGCGGATACCCTTGCGGCAAGAGCACACAGAGATCGCCATTTTTTTTTGCCGCTTCAGCCAGTTCGCCCCCGCAAGTCAGGGCAATAATCTTCGCCTTTTTGCTGCGTGCCTGCTGGTAGGCGCCCAGCACCTCTTCGGTATTTCCCGAATAGCTCATTAGAATCGCCAGCGTCTCTTTACCGACATATCCCGGCAGCGTATAATCGCGGTTAACCGCGAGCGGAATACGCAGATCTTTGCGCAAATACCCGCTCATTATTTCCGCGCCGATCGCCGAACCGCCCATGCCGCAGCACACGCTATTGCGCACCTTGGCCAAAGCACGGCCCGGTGAAACATGTTTACCTAAAGCAAAGGCCTGGGTGCACTGTTGCGAAAAGGCGCCGATAATCTCGCGCATCTTCAAGCGGTCAATCCGCTCAATATATCGGGGATCATCCAGAGAACGCACGGTTATGGGATTATCTCCTTCATTTTTTTCTTGGCAAACTCTTCCACTTCCCGGCCCGTAGTCAGGGTGAGCGCCTGGTTAGCGATTTCCTGAGCCTGCTTAAGCGATATCAGACGAATGATCTGTTTAATTCCCGGAACCGCCGCCGGGGAAACGCTGAATTCATCCAGGCCAAAACCTAACAGTAAAACCGCGAACGCCGGTTCGGAAGCCATTTCTCCGCACATCCCCACCCAGATATTTTCCTTATGCCCGCAGTCAATAACATTTTTGATCAAACGCAATACCGCCGGGTGTGTCGGTTCATATAAATAGGCGATTTTTTCATTGACCCGATCCACGGCAATCGAATACTGGATTAAGTCATTGGTACCAATGCTAAAGAAATCAGCTTCTTTCGCCAGTATATCGCTGGTCAGGGCGGCGGAAGGAATTTCGATCATTGCCCCCACTTCCAAATCTTCATCAAAGGCAATCTTTTGCCGGCGTAAATCTTCCCTGACTTCTTCTAACATCTGATTGGCTTTACGCAATTCCTCGATCCCGGAGATCATCGGATACATCAGTTTCAAATCTCCGTACGCTGAGGCCCTTAAGGCCGCCCGTAGCTGCACCTTAAACACATCGGGCCGGGCCAGGCAAAAGCGGATCGCCCGCCAGCCAAGGTAGGGGTTCATCTCATGCGGAATGTGCAGCTGGGAGAGAAATTTATCGCCGCCTAAATCGAGCGTTCGGACAACTACCGAATGAGGCTTGACCTGCTGCAGCACTTTCTTATAGGCCTCAAATTGCTCATCTTCTCCCGGTAAATCGGCCCGGTTCATATAGAAATACTCCGTCCTGTACAAACCTACCCCGCACGCCCCGTGAGCAATGACCGAAGGAACCTCATTGGGCAATTCGATGTTCGCCGCTAATTTCAGTTCGTAACCATCGGTCGTCGTCGCCGGTAAATCGCGCAACTTGAACAAAGTTTTTACCGAGCGGGTTAGCTGTTCACCCTGCTGTTTGTATTTTGCCAGGATCGCCTTATCCGGGTTAATCCAGACTTCTCCCGACGCGCCGTCAACGATGAGGACATCGCCGGTAATAATTTTGGCCGTGGCATCTTCCAAACCCACCACTGCCGGAATTTCCAGGGCCTTGGCCATGATCGCGGTATGCGAGGTCTTACCGCCGATATCAGTAATAAAACCAATAACCTTATCCTTGTGCATTGAGGCCGTATCCGAAGGCGAAAGGTCATAGGCAACAATAATCAGTTTTTCTTTGAGGCTACTTAATAACTCGCGCCGGACACCGCGTAGATTACGTAAAATGCGCCGGCCGACGTCTTCAATATCACTTAAGCGTTCGCGCAAATAGGTGTCGTCGATATGCGCAAAGGTATTAATATATTTATTCAGCACCTGCAGAAAAACATACTCAATACAGAGCTTTTCCTTCTTCAAGCGGGTAATTACCCCTTCGATCAAGGTCCGATCTTCGAGAACCAAAAGGTGGGCGTTAAAAATTTGGGCATGGCGCACGCCCATTTCCTTGGAAATCTTTTTCTGGATATCCAGGATTTCCTCGCGCGTCTTCATCAAGGCTTCTTCAAAGCGGGTAATCTCTTTAGGGATTTGCGCCTCAGTGATAGGCTCTTTATCCACTTCCATCGATTCACTGCCTAAGACAAAGGCCTGGCCAATTACCAATCCCGGAGCCGCCGGTATGCCCTTTATGTGCAGATTCTGCTTTTTGGTCATTCTTCGCTCATTACTAATTTGGACAATTCTTCCACTGCCTGTTGGGCATCCTCGCCCTTGGCAATAATATAAATTTTACTCCCCTGAGTAGCCGCCAGCATCATAATCCCCATAATTGATTTGCCGTTTACTTCCTCGTCATCCTTTTGCACGGTAATCTCGGCCTCAAATTTATTAGCCAGCTGGACAAATAATGCCGCCGGCCGCGCATGCAGGCCCATCTTATTGCGCACAATCATCTCTTTTCGAACCACCGCCGGATTAAAGTTGTTCATAGGTTTTGGTATTGAGTAAATCTAAAATAATTTTGGTTAATTTTTGTGAGTCGTGGCGTACATAATCCAGGGCGTTGACTAAATTATCCTTAATCACGCTAAAGCCCATCTCCTGGACTTTATCGGTATCCGCAAGAACCGGATAGGCATCCTCCAACTTGTATTTTTCCAGAAATTCAGCCGGTATTTCCGCGGCGTTGAGGATACAGTAATTAAACACCTTGGATTTGGCGTGCGCAACAATCGCCTCCACATGGTCAGAGGCGCGATAATTATCGGTTTCGCCGCTTTGGGTCATAATATTGCAAATATAGACTTTGATTGCCGGTGATCCTAAAATAGCCTTAGTGATATCTTCGATCAGTAAATTGGGAATAATGCTGGTATAGAGCGATCCCGGACCGAAAATAATTATTTCGGCCCGGCTAATCGCGTTAATTGCCTCGGGAGTAGCCAGACATTTTTTTTGATTGAGAGAAATCCGGTGAATTTGCTTCTTTTCGCGGGCAATTTTACTTTCTCCCAAGACCTTAGACCCGTCTTCATATTCGGCAATCAGCCTGACCTCTTGCAGCGTTGAGGGAATCACCTGCCCGCGAATTGCCAAAACCTTACTCGATTCCTTCACCGCGCGTTCAAAATCTCCGGTGACCTTGGTCATCGCGGTAATAAAGAGGTTACCGAAGCTGTGCCCGTCAAGCTCAGCCTTGCCCCCGAAACGAAACTGGAACAAATTTCGCATCAAAGGCTCGGTATCGGCCAGGGCTACCAAGCAGTTACGAATATCGCCGGGGGCCACCAGGCCAAATTGTTCTCGTAAACGCCCGGAGCTACCGCCTTCATCGGCAACGGTAACAACGGCCGTAATATTACTGGTATATTCTTTTAGGCCCACCAAAAGCGTGGATAACCCCGTCCCCCCGCCAATCGCCACAATCCGCGGGCCCTTGGCCAACTGTCTTTTGCGATAAATCATATCGAGGATTTTTCCGTCTTCCCGGGGTAAAAAGGCATAGAGAAAAGATTTTACTGTCCTTTCCAAACCGACAAAAATAATAATCACACCCAGAAAAAGACTAAAACCTCCCAGGACGCGCACTCCGACATAATCGGGATTGATCAAATCGATTGAGCCGACGGATACCATAGCAATGCCCAGCACGCACATCAATACCCAGCGCTTAATCTTAATCCCCGGATAGAGCCACTTAAATCTTTCCATGATCCTAAGTAAAGAGCCTTTGGCCTTATTTTTTCAGATCTTCTTGCTTGATGATTTTAACAAGCGTTTTATCGTCTAGGGCAGCTCGAAGTGTTTCACGAAAATACTTGTCTTTTAAAAGCCGGGAAACCCTCGCCAGGGCCTTCAGGTGCGGTCCAGCCGAATCCTCCGGGGCTAGAAGTAAGAAAAAGATATATACCTTTTCTCCGTCTAGAGATTCAAAATCCACGCCTTTATGCGAAATGCCACAGGCGCCGATAAGTTTATTCACTCCGGGATACTTGCCGTGAGGAATACCGATTCCCTGGCCAATTCCGGTTGAACCCAGGGCCTCACGTTCGAGCAGCACCTTAATTACCTTATCTTTATCTTTAGCCTTGATTTCGTCCGCAGCGATCAAAAGATCGACGAGTTCACGAATGGCCTCCTTTTTATCAGTGGACTCGATATTCGCACTTACGGCTACGGGGTTGAGAAATTCCATAATCTTCATTCTTTCCTGCTCCTTTCTCCGTCCTCTCTTATAGCCAAAAGATCCTCTTAAAATCAATGGAGCGGGCGATGGGGTTCGAACCCACGACAACAACGTTGGCAACGTTGTGCTCTACCAACTGAGCTACGCCCGCTGGTTTAGTTTATGCTTTAGAATATGGTGCGGACGAAGGGAGTTGAACCCCCACGGGTTTCCCCACAAGATCCTAAGTCTTGCGCGTCTGCCAATTCCGCCACGTCCGCCCGCCTTCTTCTTACCGTGGTACCCCCACAAGGATTCGAACCTTGGACCTTGTCCTTAAGAGGGACCTGCTCTGCCAACTGAGCTATGGGGGCTCCTGCTATATGCTAATAAGGTGGATAATTATAACATAAAGAGAAAAGCTGGTCAATTAAAATGGTGTTCAGCGAATCCTAACCGGCCAAAAATTTCCTCACCACAAGACGGTTCGGAAATTTCTTGGCCAGGATTCGATGTAAAATTAAAAAGCACCACTACATATGATAAAAGAGCTTTTTAATTTTATGGCGCGCTCGGCAGGACTCGAACCTGCGACCAACTGGTTCGAAGCCAGCTACTCTATCCAACTGAGCTACGAGCGCACCCAATAGCGTCATTTATAAAGTGTTATTATAGCTTAAGTTCCCCCGCTTGTCCACCTTCTTAGACCTTTCATTATTATGGAATGATGAAAGTCTACCCTTTAGGGTTAGACCCCTGCTTAAAGCTAGGGTTTACCCTTTAGGGTTATCGCCTGGATTCTTGCCAATACCGGGGGATGGCTGTAGTCAAATAGTACTTTTAAGCGATGTGGTGTAAGGTTGGATAAATTAGCGACGGTCAGTTTTTTCAGGGCCTCAATAAAGGCATCGGGCCGGAAATAGGTTTTCGCGACGTAGGCATCGGCCTCATATTCGTGCCGGCGGGAGGAGGCCTGGCCGATTAAAGAAAACAGTAGATTCAAGGGGCTATAAAGAAAGCTGAAAAAGAAAAGGCTGGCATAAACAGAAATATGCGCCATGCCAAAGGCGGCAAAGAGCTTGGGGCTATTCATGAATAACGAGAGAATAAAAAACATCACTCCGTTGGTAGCCACGGAAAAGGCCAGTTGTTTAAGCAGGTGCCTTTTTTTGCAATGCCCCACTTCGTGGGCAAGCACAGCGACTAATTCCTCCACGCTGTGCTTAGCGATGAGCGTATCAAACAAGGCAATTCTTTTGGACTTGCCAATCCCGGTAAAAAAGGCATTGGTTTTTGCCGACCGCCGGGAGGCGTCGATGCTAAAAATACCCTTAATTTTATACTCTTCCTTACGGGCATAGTTTTCGATAGCCTCTTTGAGCTCGCCCTCGGGCAAAGGGGTAAATTTATTAAACAGCGGCAAAATCACTAACGGGCCGATAAACAAAACAAAAACTTGAAACACGCTCGCCGCAATCCAGCAATAGATCCAGGCCTTTTGCCCAGACCAGTTGAAAAACCACAACACTAGTGAAAAGATGATTGCCCCGAGCACGCTGCTGACTAATAATCCTTTAACGACATCGAGAATGAAAGTTTTTACGCTGGAGCGGTTGAAACCAAACTTCTCCTCAATTACGAATGTATGATATGCGGTAAAAAGAATATTTATCAGTTGGCCAAGCACAAGCAGCGCTCCGGCAAAGAGTAATCCGGTCAATACCGGCCCGTAGCCGGCTCCCCGGGCCAGGCGGTCCACTATATTGAATCCACCGCTTAGAATAAAGACAATCAGCGCAGCAGTGTAGAAAGTATTTTTAACCAGCGCAAAACGGGTGTTTTGCCTTAAATACTGCTGCGACTTTTTGTACTGCGCGACATCATAATACCCGATAAATTCCTCTGGCAGTTCGGGTGATGCCGCACGAATGTTTAAACTCTCAACGAATAAATTCAAAATATATTCGGTAATTAAGATGCCCAAAACAAAGACAAGATAGATATTCAGCATAACTATAACTCGCTTATATAAAAAACGTAAAAGAAAAAAGCAGGCAGCCCCAAGAACTTCTCTTGAGGCTGCCTGCGCAAATGCTTAAACGGCATGATGCGTCTACGCACTCCGCTTCGGTTTAGGATAATTCTTCAGGCATTCTAGCGACTTCTTCAGATCCGCTTCCGGAAGCCGGTAATCAGTTAATTTGCCGTCGAGGAAGTTACTGTACCCGGCCAGGTCCATTAAACCATGGCCGCTGTAACTAAACAGGATTACTTTTTCTTTACCTTCTTTTTTCGCCTTTTCCGCTTCTTCGATGACACAGGCAATGGCATGGCTCGTTTCCGGAGCGCAGATCGCGCCTTCCGTCCTGGCCCAGAGCATGGCCGACTCATAACATTTGACTTGGTCATAGGCCCGAGGCGTAATCAGTTTATCGACGATCGCGGCGCAAACAAGAGGCGCCATGCCATGGTAGCGTAAACCGCCGGCATGAATCGGCGGCGGCACAAAGGCATGGCCCAGCGTGTACATCGCCAGTAGTGGCGTGGTGCAGGCCGTATCACCGAAATCATAGGCAAATTCGCCGCGGGTCATTGATGGACAGGCCGTGGGTTCAGTAGGAATAATCTCGATTTTGGCGCCATTGATTTTTTCATATATAAAAGGAAAGGCCAGACCGGCAAAATTACTGCCGCCGCCGGCACAGCCGATGACGATATCGGGCAGTTTCTCGTTGATCAGCGCCAGCTGTTTTTTGGCCTCCAGGCCAATAATGGTCTGGTGGAGCAAGACATGGTTAAGCACGCTGCCTAAAGAGTAGCGCGTTTTACCGGTCTTGTCGCCCACCGCCTCTTCAATCGCCTCACTGATGGCAATACCTAAACTACCTGGCGTATCCGGCATTTTTTTGAGCACTTCCCGGCCAAAACGCGTCTCTTCACTCGGGCTGGCTACGCAATTGGCGCCCCAGACGCGCATCATGATTTTACGCGCCGGCTTTTGGTCAAAGCTAATGCGAACCATAAAGACCTTACACTCCAGGCCAACCAGCTTACAGGCAAAGGCTAAAGCGCTGCCCCATTGTCCGGCGCCGGTTTCGGTAGTCAACTTTTTAATCCCGAATTGTTTATTATACCAGGCCTGGGCAACGGCGGTGTTGGGCTTATGACTGCCTGGTGGGCTTAAGCTTTCGTCCTTGTAATAAATCCGCGTCGGGGTTTTGAGGTATTGCTCCAAATAGACCGCCCGCCGTAACGGCGCCGGCCGCCAACGATAGAGCATCTCCAATATCTCCTGCGGAATGTCGATCCAACGCTTCTGGCTTACTTCCTGTTCAATCAGGTTCATTGGGAACACCGACGCAAGCATCTCTGGGCCAATTGGTTTGCCGTCGGGGCCCAGCGGTGGCTGTAATGGCGTCGGTAAGTCCGGGGCCAGGTTATACCATTGCCGGGGTATTTCGGAGTCCGGTAAGAATACTTTGATTTCTTTCATCTGCTCTTTCTCCTTTGTGTTTAGTGGGAAAATTATACCATAACAAGGGCACTATTTCAAGGTTTTAGGAGGGTGTGCATCCGTATTAGTTCTCTTATCGATACCAGCGGGCCTTGGGGATGGCTTTTTAACTTATGCCACACTAGGACCATATCTTTAAAACGAGCGATCATCAGCCCGGAAATATTGATTGCCGCGATTAATCCCTGCCGGCTGGCGCAGAATGAATGCCGGGCGCGGATTAATTTCATTAACCCCGGGGGGGTAATTTTCGCCTTCGCCGCAATACCCTGGGTGTATTGTTTGAATAGCGGTGATCTTTTTAATCCCTCAACTAATAATTTGACCTGGGAGGCATCCTGACGCGGAACAACTAAAGTAGCCTCTTCGGTATTAACAACCACCAGTTCCCGTAAACCGATCAGCACCAGCCTCACCTGGGCGCGGTTACAGAGCACACACTGTTTTGTATTATAGAGCGCAAGCCCTGAACCCTTCAGGATGACATTAGCGTCTTTATCGGCCGGGATGGCCAGGGCGTTCCAATTGCCCAGGTCATTCCAGCCAAAATCACTTTTTATTACCGCTACGCCAATTGGGTGATCAATTTTTACTTTTTGCATTAGGCCAAAATCAAGAGAAATCTTATCAAGGCCTGAAAAAACTTTTTTGATTATTTTTTCCCTTTTTCGCAGATGCCAGGAACTCTCTATTTCCGCAAGGCCCTTGGCCAAATGCGGCATATACATCGCGATCGCCTGGCGCAACGTGTTTATTTCCCAAACAAACATTCCGCTATTCCAAAGATACTTTCCTTGTTTGAGAAATTGGCGTGCCGTCTTGAGATTAGGCTTTTCCTTAAATTCTAAGGCCCACCTCGCCCCGCGCACTGAGAGCCGTTTGCCGGTCCTGATATATCCGTATTCTACTGATGGACCACGGGGCGTTATTCCTAAGGTGACCAGATACGGGCCGGTTCGCGCCAAGCGAATTGCCGCGCTGAGTTTTTGGCGAAATAGCCGTTCCCGGCTGATTTCGTGATCCGCCGGCAATACCACCATCACTGCCTGGGGATAGCGCCGTTGCAAGACCGAGGCGGCATAGCCGATTGCCGCCGCCGTATCTTTTGTCATCGGTTCAAAAATATAATTACCTTCCGGAATATCGGGCAGTTGGAGCTTAATTTTCGCGGCTACCGCGCGCGTGGTAATAAAAAAAATTCTTTCCCTGGGGATGAGCGGACGAATTCGCTCCACCGTTTTCTGCACCATGGTCAAGCCATCTGGGGAAAAAGAACATACCGGCTTCGGCAGCGCCTCGGTACTGATCGGCCATAAGCGGGTCCCCCCGCCTCCCGCCAAAATTACCGCAATCACTTTTTGTGTAGGCATTTGAAACTTTACCTTTTATCTAACGAAAAATCCCAAACGACACTCCGCCTGGGATTTTTCACGCATTTGAAAAACCACTTATATAAGTTCTGCGCACTTAGGAGACGCTACACCCGTGTTACGTTTTTAGCCTGCTCGCCTTTAGGGCCTGCTTCCACCTCAAATTCGACTTCTTGGCCTTCTTCTAACGATTTGTAGCCATCACCTTGGACCGCGCTGAAGTGTACGAAAATATCGCTGCCGCTGTCAGTGGTAATAAAGCCGTAACCTTTTTGGTTGGAAAACCATTTTACCTTGCCTCTTGCCATTACTCACTACCCCCCCTTCTGATACAGACAACAAAAAACCGTAAGGCCTTTAAAGTTGCTTTCTGTCCTTACGGTCAACCATTCCTACTCCCTGCATTTCTTCACTTTTTTTATACCACATTTATTTTTTTGTGTCAAGTGAATTTCCAAAAATCAAGGCTTAAGCAAGGCGATTTTAAGCGTGATGTGCACTTTATCCTGCCAGGGCCAAAACATCGCCAGCATTAGCGCGTCTTGAGTCTCTTTTTGAAACAGGGTTTGGTTGGGAAAGATCCCGCCAAACTCCTCCGTTACGGCCTCATCACGCGGCGAAGGTTCTTTACCTGCCGGTTTTACGGCTGGGCCCAAAAATTCACTCAGCGTTTTCTGCCACTGGCTCTCATCCTTGTTAAAAAAGACCAACTCACAGTAGTCTTCGCTTAAAGTCCGCTGCTCCTTAACTTCGAGGGTGCTACATTTATCAATAATTTCTTTAATGCTCATTTTGAGCCTTTCTTTAAGCCTAAAGGACAAAAAGCTGGTCGCGGATTTTATTGGCGATATCCCTGGCCACAACGACCTTATCGTAAAGCTGTGTCTTGGAATCATCTTTTTTCTGGTCCGAGACCTTAATTGCTTTATAGGCGTTAACGATTACCTCTTCCTGCAGCATCAAGCCTTTATTAATCATGTTTAAGTTCCACATCCCCCGGTCCTTATTCGCCCACCAGAATTGACAGCTGTGAATCGCCTCGTCAACCAGCGAACGGGCAATCGTAAAAAACCGCTTGCTTTCCTCGTTGCCTTTAAGCCGTTCCGCCTCATCGACCAATGCAAAGCAGATATTGATATGCCGCCAGAGCAGCTCATGGATATAATTGCCCGGCCCCTTCCAGAGCGGATAATAGTTCCCTTGCTCAATATCTCCTTCGGTCGTGCTCCAGGAAGAAGGCTTAGGCGCCCTGGCGTCTTTAACCGGGAAAATCTTTAACAGCTCGCTAATCGTGACCACGCGAATTTTATCAATCTCTTTGGACTCTAAGATATCTTTATGCGCCGAGGCTAAGTCCGTTCTCTGCTTGATATTTTCGTAATGTTTGGCGCCTTCGTCTATTTTTTCGTAAACATCAGCCAAAAATATTTCTTCCCAATTTTGAACATGGTGGCCGAAGGTTTCCGCATCCATAGCGGTAATTACATAGGCGTCTTTTTTGTCTTTGCTTAAATTAACGAGCTCGGCGACAAACCCGGCGCTGTCAATGTTATGAAAACTGATTTTATTGCTTAAGATGTCGTCGCGATAAAGCACGACCATACCGTTAACGCCCAGCGGTATCTTATTGAGCGTGTCCAGGGGCCATTTCGTCCCGCAGGCCACGCCGCTGATCAGCACCCAGCGGTAGGCCATCGCACTCAGGACGCTGACCAGCTCATCGGAATAACACATTTCCGGAGGAAAAAAACCTTCCGTCTTATAGGCCTGTTTGAAAAAAAAGGCATTGGTCTTATGGTTAAGCTCAATTTGCCGGCGGATTTCTTTCTTCGGGATCAGCGACAGGATCGGGTGGTATTTTCCGGAATCAACAAATTCAATCTGGCCATTTTCGGCCAACTCTTTGATATCAGAAACGATATCAATAGCGCCATGGGCGCTGAGCATCTCGGTAAGCACCCCGCAGATATTAATTGTCGCTTTGGCACTGGGATGCTCTTTAAGCATCTTTAACAGCGGCCGGTAGGATTCCTTGCAGACCTTTTCCAGGATAGCGTGGAATTGCGTCGGCGGCTGATAGAAATGCAAAAACGGCGCCCAATAAATCATCGGTCTCCTCCTAACCCTAAAGGGTAGGCCTTCGTAATTCCATATTAACGAAGGGCCTAAATAAGTATTATTACCTTTAACTTAGCATTATCGCAAATTAATCGGATACTGTCAATACTCGTCTGCACCGGGGCGAAAGGAACGCGCGTTTTTCTTTTCCGAACGCTCGCGCTTTGATTGCAGCATTTTTTCTTTGGCCCGTTTTGAGCGCTTGCGTTTTTGCCGGCGGATTTTTGCGATCCGCTTTTGCTCCTCGGAAAGCCGGCCCTTAACAAGGGTTTCAATTTTGTCGGCTAAAATCCTTCTGGCTAAAAAACGGTTGAGCGCCTGCGAGCGTTCAATTTGGCATTTCACCTCAATACCCGAAGGCCGGTGGCATAAATAGACGCAGCTAGAGGACTTATTGACCTTCTGCCCGCCCTTTCCGCCAGAGCGAATAAACATCTCCGTCAGGTCGGCCTCGCGAATTCCCAGTTCGCGCATTTTCTCGCCCAAGGCATCTTGTTTGGCTTTACTGATAAACATCTCTATAGAGACACTCCGTTTCGAACCATTACTCTTTGTGTAATAGGCTACGGGCGATTCTTTCCTCAACTTTAGGATGAAGCAGAACAATCAGTAATCCCCCGATAATATTTCCGATTGTGACCGGGATCAGATTATTGAAGATATTCAAGAACTGGGAAAATCCCTCGCCACTTGCCAAAAGTCCCGCCGGCAAAAAATACATGTTGGCCACAGAGTGCTCATATCCTGAGACGACAAAGGTCAAAATGGGAAAATAAATTCCGAAAATCTTACCGATTACGGTACGCGAGGCGAGCGACATAATCACCGCAAGACACACCAGCATATTACAAAGTATCCCCAGTGCTATGGCCGACCCAAAACCGAGTTGTAACTTGGTCTGGGCAATTTTAACTGCAGTAATACCCACGGCGGTAACGTTGCCCCCTTGCCCCAAAAGTCCCGCTTTAAAAACCAACCAGACAATCAGTAACGCACCACACAAATTGCCAAAATATACGATCAACCAGTTACGTAACATTTTGGTAAAAGTGTAGCGATGGTAAATAAAACCGATCGCCATCAGAATGTTACCGGTAAAAAGTTCTGAGCCAGGGATTAATACGAGCATCAGTCCTACACTAAAAACGCTGCCAGCAAGAAATTTAGCAATACAAGGGTTAAGCGTGCTGTCACTTAAGACGGCAATAGCACAATGAGCACCAAAAGAAATGTATATCCCGGCTAGTACTCCAAAAATAAAAAGCTCAAGAAGACCGGCATTGGCCTTTTTTTCCCCAATGCTTCTTATGGCCCTGGAAATTTCCAGAGGACTTAATATCGTGTTTTCCATCAAGGTTCCTCCTTTTGAATGGTGTAGCAAATGTCAGAGTAATTCAATGTCTGTTTTTTTAATCCACCCTTGTTTTGCGTCGGCGCGCTTAATCTTGAACCATTCTTTTTTAGCCGGTCCGACAATCACGCTTTCGCCTTCGCTAAGCATAAAAAAGGTAGTGGCATCGGCAAACGGTTCAAATTTGCACTCCGCGTTAGCGACTACAATCACCGCTTTTTTGTACACGACCGTATTATAGAATTGAATGCCCCAGAGGCTCGTGGCTATCAATAAGGCCGCTAATGACGCTGCCGTAAAATAGCCTAGGATTCTGCGCGCCCTTTTAAAGAAGATAAAAAGAACCGTAAAAAGAGCAGCCGCTACATATAAAAATACAGTTAAAACCGTGATTTTATCCAAATTAAACTCACCGGCCAAAGTAAGCAGCTGATCCGCCAGCCAATGCCTCTGGGCGGTGACCCGCCCTCCTTTAATCAGCGATTGCGCATAGGCAAGATTTGCTTTTAAGTCGGCGTCGTCCGGCATCAGCCTCTGGGCGCGTAAATAATTAACGATGGCCTCCCCGAGGATCCCCTGTTTAAAATAGGCATTAGCTAAATTGTAATAGAGCGGACCACTTTCGTAATCTAATTTCAGCGCTTCTTCATAAGCGGCAATCGCCTGGTCGAATTTCTCTTCGGCGTAACTGGCGTTCGCCTGGTAAAATAGCGCCTGGGCCGAGGCAATTTCGTCGGCCCGGGCAGCCGATACGCCGATAGATAACATACTTACAATCAATAATATTTTAGCGCAGGGCTTAAGCATCGTTTATCCCTTCACCTTTTCCAGGGCGTCAATAATTTCCTCCAAAAGCGCTAAGGTGCCGCGCATTTCCTCCTTAGTAATACTCGCCGGGGCATAGCGGGCCATATCGCAGCGGTTAAAACAATCCTTAAGCTTGGCTAAGAGTTCCGCGGCAATAGCCCGGGCTTGTAGTTGGGTAATTACGTCAGCGGTAATACCGCCTCTGGGCAAATGGAACTTATCGCCCAGATATTCCTGCAGTGTTTTAAACACGGCGTCAAAAAAACGCTGTGGCTGGTTGGCACCAAGCAAATGCCGTAGCTGGCGGATATTTTTTCGCGCCTTTCCGGGAGCACGCAGCCGTCGCGCATAACGCACATCGGTCTCTAAACGCTCTCTTCTCTTTTGTAACACGGCCACTAAAATAACGGCCAATAACGGTACTACTAACAGCATTAGAAAAATCCGGTTCTTATATAAGGCCTGGCCCCTTCGTTGAATTACCCCCGGGGAATCCTTAATGAAAATTATATCTTTGCCCAGCACTTCTTTATGCTGCAGCGATTCTTTGCCTTCTTCGCTGCGTTCAAAAATAGCCAGCTGGTCTGACTTCGCCAGGGGCGTGACCGTAATCGGTATTGGGCCGCGGGTCAGCTCTTCAAAGGCCTGCGTTTCGGGGTTAAAGGAACTGAATTTTACTGCCGGCACGAATTTAACACTCTCGTTGGTGGGGATAATTACCTGCTCAAATACTTTCGCGCTGTTTTCCTGGACTACCTGCGGATCGTATATTTTGAAATCGTTGCCGAAGTCCAGCGCCGGCGGTTTAACGGTTTTAAAATTACCGCTGCCGAAGATGCTGATTTTTAACGTAATCGGATCGCCCACTTTTACTTCTCTGGGGTTAGCCTGGAGGTCAAATTTATAATTTCCGATCGCGCCATTAAAAGACGAAGGCGCATTTTCTTCCGGTAGGGGCAATATCGCCATCGGCACATCCAGGGCCTTTAATTCCAAAGGATATAAATCATACTGATTAAAAAAGTTTCCTCCGAAAAAGTCGTCGTCAAACCAGGAAGGAGCTGCCGAGTGTTGGCGCACCAAGGCGTTACATTTTATCACCGCCGGCCCCAAACGTAAATCGCCGCCCCAGAGCCCAAACGCCTCGGTTGTAAATTCGACCACGGTATAAGCAATGCCGTTCATTGCTTCTTGATATTGCCGCGGCACAGAATATTCGCCTACGGAAAAACCCTCATGGGCAAATTCCGGATACTGGATATCGCGGATGGCCATTCGGCTGACATATAGCTTCACTTTAATCGGAATAGCCTCATTAACATAGGCCTGGCGCTTGCCTACTTCCATAACCACCAAGGCCCTGTTCTCCAATCCCTCGGGTTGGACCGGCGGAGCCTTTTCTTGCTGTCTGGGAGGCTGGTTATACTGGCCAGGCGACCCGGAAACCACCTCGATGGTAATTGGCGGAGATGTGTAAGTCTGGCCACGGTATTGTACGCTCAGCGCCGGAATCTCATAAGTGCCGGCTTGGTGGGTCAGCAAACGGTAGCGGTGGGTAATGGACACCGTGGTCACGCCGTTAATAATCGACATCATCCGCGCCGGGCCAAGGTATTGCCAATCCATGCCCTCTACTCCCGGAAAATAAGGAGTAGCTATATCCTGAGTACCGTAAAAAGCGAAGTCGAGCTGGATATCCTCTCCCACAGAAACACGGGTGCGGTCTACTTTGACCTCAAAGGTAACCTCCTCGGCAAAACTAGACCCGCAGAGGCTCAAGAATACACAGAAAATAATCGCCCGCCTAAACTGTTTCATCACCAATCCTTTAATGTCTCCGGCAAAGCGTGCACCGGTATTTTTTCCTTATAAAGCCCTTTGGGCTCTTCTTCACGGCTATAGTCTTCCAAAAGCCCCAACGCCTCTTTCTCGCTTAATTCATTGTTTGCCGACTGGCTTTGCTCAGCAGAACTTTTTTGTTCTTGCTGCTGGTTTTGCTCTTGCTCTTGCCGTTGCTGCTCTTGCCGTTGCTGCTCTTGCTGTTGCTGCTCTTCCTGGGCCTGCTGTTGTTCGCTCTGCTGCTGTTGTTCATTTTGCTGCCCACTCAGCCCGTTTTGCTGCTGTTGTTGCTGTTGCTGCTGCTGTTGTTGCTGTTTTTGCTGCTGCTTTTGCTCTTCTTTTTTAAGTAGCCGCTCGAGCTCTTTTTTTACGAATTCGTAATTATACTTAGCGTCTTCGTCTTGGCCATTGAGCTCAATTGCCCGTTCATAATGCCGTAACGATTGTTTCAACAACCCAATCGCCCGCTCGAGATCCGTTTGCTCAAACCCAATACCGTATTTGTATTTGGCATTGCCAATATTATAGCTGGCGTTTTGCTCTAAAACCGGGATATCAGAAAGGAGGGATTTTTCGTATTGGCCAATCGCCGGTTCGTAATCTTGCATTTTATAGCTGGTGTTACCCAGGTTAAAATTTACAATATCAGAATCGGGCTGGCGCTTTTGCGCCTGCTCATACTCTTTTTGCGCTTCCTGAAAATGCCCTTCTTCGTACAAGACATTACCCTTTTTCACCTGACTTTTTAGCGAAGGCGCCGCCCAGGCGCTAGGCGCACAAAGGACAATGAACACTGCGACGATTAGAAAATATCTCATATTTTTCTTCTATCGTTAATACAGGGTTCTAATACTAAAAGCACAAGAGCCAGGCCAAGAGGAATCTGGAAGCGCTCAAAATAATATTTGCTCATCTCGGCTTTAATATCCCTTTTTTCCATTTTAGAGAGTTTTTCTTCGTAAATCAAGTCCAGGCCAAACTCGGCCCCGCTGGCGCGGACAAATGTGGCGTCGGTGGCGATAGCGATTTTCTGTAGGATCTCCTCATTCAGCCGCGATTTGACTACATTGCCGGAATTATCCTTAAGAAAGGCCTTTTTCCCGGCCTGATCCTCGACCTGGATTAAATCCCCTTCACTGGTACCGATACCGATACAAAAAATCTTAATCCCTTGTGCCTTGGCCTCTTCGGCTAAGCCTAAGGGGTCGCCCTCATGATCTTCCCCATCAGTAATAATTACTAACGCCTTATATTTTTTCGCCGGTCCTTCAAAACTCTTGATTGCGCTACGGATAGCGCTGGCCAGCGACGTACCGCCGCGGGGGATAGTCGTAATATTTAAATCGTTTAAGGCCAGTAAGAATCCGTCATAGTCCACGGTTAAAGGGCACTGCAGATAGGCCGTACCGGCAAAAGCGATTAAACCCAGGCGGTCGCCCTTTAACTTGCGGATCAGGTCCTTGACTGCCAGTTTTGACCTTTCCAGCCGGTTAGGTTTTACGTCGGCAGCGAGCATGCTCTTGGACACATCAATGGCGATTAAAATATCCAGGCCTCTTCTTTTTACCTCATGCCACTGGAATCCCCACTGCGGCTGCAATAATGCCGTAATGCTTAAGGCCAACGCGCCGACCAAAAATGCCGCCTTCCAAAACTGTTTTTTGGGATTGACCGCCTGCGTTAATTCCGGCAACAGCTCGCTAGAGGCAAAAGAACGCAGCCGCGCCTGTCTGGCCTTACTGGACCAAAACAGAAAAAGGATTAGTAAAATAACCAGCCAAAATGCTGATATATATTCAGCGTGGGCAAATCTCATCTTAGGGTAACTTTCTTAATACAGTATGGGAAAGCACGATTTCGATGATCAATAAGGCTACTGCCGCCGCTAAAAAGCGGAAAAACAATTCTTCGAAGTCGGAAAAACCCTCTGCCTCTACCGAAGTTCTTTCCAGGGAATCGATCTGCTGGTAAATATCACGGAGTGATTCCGTATCCGTAGCCCGGTAATATTTGCCTTGGGTGGTTTGGGCAATCTGCTGCAGGGCATCCTCGTCAATCTCAATTTCAATATTTTGATAGAGCTTTCGGCCCAAGAGATCGACAGCGGGATAAGGTACCGCCCCCTTGGTCCCTACGCCGATAGTATAAATTTTAATCCCCAAGGCCTGCGCCGCTTCGGCGGCAGTCAGCGGCGAAATCCGGCCGACGTTATTGATTCCGTCAGTGAGTAAAATAATAATTTTCGACTTGGCGAGGCTATTTTTTAGCCGATTAACCGAGGAGCTGATTGCTGAACCAATGGCTGTCCCGTCTTCGATATTACCGATTTCTACCCGTTCCAAATTTTTAATCAACCAGTCATAATCCAATGTTAACGGGCAAACCGTATAGGCCCGCGCGGCAAAGGCGATCATCCCGATGCGGTCGCTCTTACGCTGGCGAATAAACTCTTCGACTACCTCTTTGACTACAGCCAGGCGGTTACGGCGCAGATTGCCGATTTTAAAATCTTCAGCCAGCATGCTGCCCGAAGAATCCAGCGCCAAAACGATATCTACCCCTTCCGATTCCACTTTCGCTTCTTCAATCGGCAGTTGCGGCCGGGCCAAGGCCAGTAGAACCAGGCAAATCACGAAAAAACGGACCAGGATGAGATTGCGCGCCAATATTAACTTAAGCGTCGGCCGGGCGCCTATAATCAGCTCTTCGGAGGAAAAACGTAAGGAAGCCGAATCTTCTCTGCGGCGTAAAAAATAAAAGCCTACGCCAATAAAAAGAATGAGTAATAGAACCCAGGGGTCATAAAAAATCATTTTTTCAGGGAATATTCTTTCTCTTCGCGCAACTGTTTCGTTTCATCAACAAAACGCTTGGCGGCTAAAAAGCTTTGTTCGACCTCTAAAAGTGTCGGGCCGTACTTGGCGAATTTAACCACGTCGCAGAGCGTCAAAAATTCCTTTAATAAATCTTTGTGCGCCTGGGAAAGGAAAGCGGAAAACCGTAAAGAAAAAAGAAACTCTTCCGTAGTCATCTCCGGCGCCCGTATTTCCAATTTATCTTCAATATAGCGGCGCACGATATCGGAAAGCTCGTAATAGTATTCCTTGATTTTTCCTTTCGCTGGCAGGTTCTTGGCCGCAAGCGCCGCTAACGCATCATAGGCAATCTGCTCCGGCGTTTTTGGCGGCTCAAGCGTATTCGACCGCGCGCTCAGGCGCTTCTTTATCAAACGCCCCAGCAGATAAAGCAATCCACTCACCAGGAGTATAGCCAGGGTAATAATCAGCGGACGGTAATTGCTCAGAAAATAAAGCACCGGCTTGATATCGCGGATATCCTCGGCATTCATTTAAGCGAATTTCCTTTCCCGCATCCGGAAAAATTTAATCAGTTCTTTGACATAAGCGGTATCAGTACGGATATCGATATTATCGACATGCGCGGAAATAAATATTTTTTTGCGCTCATTACGCCTGTTTAACGCCCCTTCCCGGTACTGCCGGCGAAAGGCGCGGTTACTGGTATCGACAAAAAAACTCGCCTGGGTCTCGGGATCCTGGAGCCTTACAATGCCGATGTCGGGAAGTTCCACTTCGCGGGGATCAGTGATGGTCACGCCGATAACATCATGCCTTCTATTAGCAATGGTCAGGCTTTTTTGAAAGCCCGAAGCGTAAAAATCAGAGATAACAAAGGCGATAGTCTTACGTTTAGTAACCCGGCTTAAATATTCTAAAGCCATCGGGATATCCGTTCCCACGCCACGCGGTGAATAATACAAGGCCTCCCTGATTACCCGCAATACATGGCGAACACCTTTACGCGGCGGCACAAATTTTTCGATCCGGTCGGTAAAAATAATCAGGCCAACCTTGTCGTTATTCTGGATTGCCGAAAAGGCCAGCACCGAACAAAGCTCGGCGGCCAGTTGGCTCTTGAGCTGTTTAACGCTGCCAAAATGGCAGGACATCGAGGCATCCAACAAAAGCATTACGGTAAGCTCCCTTTCCTCGACGAATTTTTTGACAAAGGGATGGCCCATGCGCGCGGTCACGTTCCAATCGATGGAACGGATTTCATCACCGGGTGAATATTCGCGCACCTCGTAGAACTCCATACCCTGGCCTTTAAACACGCTCTGGTATTTTCCCGCGAAGACGTCGTTAACGATACGCGAGGTCGTGATCTGGATTTTACGAATCTTCTTTAAAATCTCTTTGGGAATCATTACGGGACTTCAATCTCCTCAAAGATTTTTTTAATGATATCCTCGGAGTTTTTCTCCTCGGCCTCGGCCTCGTAGCTGACAATGACACGATGGCGCAGCACATCCAAACCGATACTTTTGACATCCTGGGGCGTGACATAACCCCGGCCTTGCACAAAGGCATAGGCCTTGGCCGCCAGGGTGAGATAAATACTGGCGCGAGGCGAGGCGCCGTATTTAATTAAGCCCGCCAATTCTTCGAGCTTATAGAGTTTCGGCTCGCGCGTGGCAAAGACGATATCGATAATATACTTTTTAATTTTATCGTCCATATATACCTCGTCAACCACTTTGCGCGCGCGCAGGATGTCCTCCGGGCCGACTACGTAGCTCGCCTGGATTTTCTTGTCCGTAAAACTCATCCGCTCTAAGATTGCCAACTCCTCCTCTTTATTCGGATAGGTAACATTGAGCTTGAGCATAAAACGGTCGATCTGGGCCTCGGGCAGCGGATAGGTCCCTTCCTGTTCAATCGGATTTTGTGTTGCCAACACCAAAAAAGGATCATCGAGTTTAAAGGTATTTTCCCCGATCGTAACCTGGCGTTCCTGCATTGCCTCTAAAAGCGCGCTCTGGACCTTAGCCGGCGCGCGGTTGATTTCATCGGCTAAGATAATATTGGCGAAAATCGGCCCTTTCTTGGTGGTAAAGGCCCCGTCTTTGGGGTTATAGACCAAGGTACCAATCAGGTCGGCGGGTAAAAGGTCGGGCGTAAACTGCAGGCGTTGAAACTTGGTTTTAATCGCCTGGGAAAGTACGCGCACGGATAGGGTCTTGGCCAATCCCGGTACGCCCTCAATCAAAATATGGCCGTTGGCCAAAAGCCCGACTAATAAACGCTCGATTAAATAATGCTGCCCGACAATAACCTTGGAAATCTCCATTTTCAAGGCCTCGATAAAGGCGCTTTCTTTTTTCACTCTTTCGTTAATTACCCCAATGCCCTCATTCATCGTTTCCTCCTATTCGGGAATGCGTTCTCCGCGCAAAATTGTGGCCAGCGGCTGGGAATCGATCCTGATTCCTCCGTCATGCTCAATTTTGAGCGTATAAAGCGTTCCCGGAACGAACATTGTGCCCGGCGCCTCGATTTGCGCATTCTTAATACCAACGTGTTTGGCTTGTTTATAATCAAGCGCGTAGTTCCAAAATTTCTCCCATAATTTTTTCTCAAAAGGATGATCCAGGCCCGGGACTTTATAGCCCTGGGGGATTTCGTTGATTTTGGCGATGTCAAATTCGTGGGTGTTGGCGCCGTCAAGCATAAACACCTTCCAAAAAAGATAGGCGCTTTTGCCTTTGAGTGAATCACCCAGGCGCACATATAAATCATCAAAGCGGATGACCAGTGTCTGGAACTGAATGATATTGCCGGGGAAAGTAAAGTATTGAGGTGTTAGCGGCTGCTGCTGGGTATCGAATTCCAGGAATTTGATCGTCGTAAACGCCTGGGCCGTTACCTCCTGGACACGGACATTAGTTACCAGCACCTCGGCGACGCGCGTATCGGCCTGCAGGCGCGCAATTACTTCTTTCAAAACGCGCTTTTCATTAATAAATTTTAAGATGTTTTGGTAAAGAAATACGCCGGCTAATACAATCAGTATTACCGTAATCGCCGATCGCGCCCTATTTGCCATTATGCACCTCTTTTTTAGCTGTTTAAATCATCGATATAAGTAAATTGATATCGTGTCTTGGATAGCTTATCAAAAAAAGTTTCTTCTTGAATATGCGCCGGCGAGGTATCGATCAGCTTGGAAAGGCCTTCCCAAAAACCAAACCATCCTAAAGGCATCAGGATAATTTCGGCGATTTGAATTGTCAGCGGGCTTAAAAATTTGTAATAGGTGGCTAGCGCAAGAAAGCTTAAAGAGGCCACCCCCACGCCGACAAACATCGCGCCACGTACACGCGCGCGCACCAGGGCCTTTTTTTTCTGCAGCAGCAAATGGCGAAAGTGCCTTTTTAAATGTTCGGCGACCATGCGTTCAGACTCCTCGTCCTTAAGTGAAATCGGCGCGTAAATCATCACCACGAAATCACCGGAACGCGTCTCCAGATAGCGTTTTTTGAGCTCCTCCACAAAGTCTCCGGAAATGGTCCGTTCTATTAATGGCCGGGGGTCAAAATCGGAAAAGATATCATCCCAGGTATCGATCACTATGGCAATTTCTTTTAAGTCTCTTATTCTTTGCGTCCTTGTGTCTTTTTTCATGTCTCCATCCCTTCAATGACAATATAGAGCGTTATTATACAACAAAAAGAACCTCCTCTCAAGCGGAATAAACTTTGTGAATCCTAGTATTTAGTGTATAATAACCCCCATGCTTACCATAGGCGATGTTCATATTCAGAGCAAGGTACTGATGGCGCCGATGTCCGGCTGTACCGACTGGCCTTTTCGCGTAATCCTCAAAGGTTTCGGCTGTCGTTTTGCCTTTTTTGAGATGCTCGATGCCTCGGCTACGCTGCACACGCACAAAAAAACGATGACGATGCTCGAAAGCGTCAAAAACGATCTTCCCGTGGGCGCGCAAATCTTAGGCGCCGACCCGGCAATGATCGTTGATGCCGCCGAGATTATCCTTGAGCGCGCTAAACCACTGATTCTGGATCTCAACTGCGCCTGCCCGGCTAGAAAGGTGATCCGTAAAAAGTGCGGCGCCTATCTGCTCAAAGACCCCAAGCGCGCGGGGAAAATTGTCCACAAGTTAAGCTCGGCCCTATCCTTGCCGATAACCGTAAAAATTCGCTCGGGTTGGGACGACTTTAGCACCAATGAGGGCCTGGAATTAGCCCGGGTGGCCCAAGATAACGGCGCCCAGGCCGTATTCATGCACGGACGTACGGTAAAACAAGGATACGAGGGCGCTGTTGATTATCGAGCGATTGCTAAGGTAAAACGCGCGCTCCAAATTCCGCTCATTGCCAGTGGAGATATCTTAAGCCCGGAGTTGGCCGAAAAAATGTTTTTCTTAACTGACTGCGATGCGATTCTAGTCGCCCGGGGGGCATTGGGCCGGCCTTGGATTTTCGGCGAAATCGAAGCCCATCTGCAAGGCCACAAACTCGCCCCCCCACCTTCGTTTACAGGGATAAAACAGCTGGCTAAAAAGCACCTGCAGCTTTATCAACAGTGGCGAAATTGTCAAACTAAGTTTATACTCGGCCATTTACGCAAAATTGCGATGTGGTATTTTCGGGGCTTGCCTTATGCAACGCGGATAAGAGATAGAATCACTCAGGCCAAAACTTACGAAGAGCTACTGGGGATAATTGATAGAATCACGCTCAAAGCCAATTGATGCCGATCTGTTCCAAAATCCGGGCTAATTTTGCCAGGGGTAAGCCCACGACATTAAAATAACAGCCTTCAATGCGGTCAATAAAGATCCCGCCGATTCCCTGAATATCAAAGCTTCCCGCCTTATCTAACGGTGAAACGCGCTTAAAATAATTTCTGATCTGGGTATCGCTTAAGGCATACATATAAATTTTGGTTTTTTCATATGCCGTATATAGCTTTTTAGCGTCGATATCAATTACTGCTATTCCCGAATAGACCCACTGTGGGCCACGCGAAAGCAGCTTAATCGTTCGAAAGGCATCCTCAAGGCTCTTCGGTTTACCGATAATCTTTTTACCGGCAAGTACGACCGTATCCGCCCCAATCACCACACCACTGGTAAAACGCCGAGCTACTCCTCGCGCTTTATTAACGGCATTGGTAACCACCATCGCACTTACCTTACCTTGCGCTCGGCGCTGTTCGGGCGCGGCGGAGGCAGCTACCTGAAATTTTAAGCCAATCTGCCTTAAGAGTTCCTGGCGCGCCGGTGAACGGGAAGCTAAAATTATCGGACGCGTTTTTTTGCGCATCTATTGCCAGAGTCCTTTTTTCTGCCGCCGGGCCTCGCCGTATAGCTGTTCAAACGTATCGGCATAGCGCAGATTGGGCGCAATCGCTAGCGGCTCGGCAAAACCCGCTTTGACAATCTCGAAATTGAGGCATGCGCCGTTATCAAGATAGACATACGCCAAGAGCCGGCCGTATTTGTCGTAGCGCTCCTGGTCCAACTCCAGACGCACTTTTTTATCTTCTACCAGGCCGCGGGTAAATTGCCAGGCCTTGCGGCCTTGCTCCATAATCCGGGTAATATCTTCGCCTGCG
>JAZDHS010000023.1:0-3931 GCA_043805735.1 Candidatus Omnitrophota bacterium
CTGGGGCAGGAAGGTTGCTTAGAATACTGCCGGATCAAACACGTTCATACCAACAGTCCCCAAGAAAAACCGTTAGTCAGTTATTGGTATCCCTTTTGAACATGGTCGGAATAGACATTGTCAACATCGAGCAGATAAAAAACATCTATCAGAAACACGGTAGGCGTTTTCTACAAGAAATTCTTGGCACGGAAGAGATTAATAGTTTACCGCGCCGACCCAATACGCGGTTTTTTGAATTGTTATCCGGTTACATTGCCGCCAAAGAAGCTATTTTTAAGGCTTGTCCGGCCCAAGACCTTGATTGGAAAGATATTTCGATCTCTAATCTGACCACGTACCCCCTGATTTGCATCAATAGGCCATCCTTTCGCCGTAAGATTCATTTAAGCTACGCCATTGATGGCGCTTTAGCCCTATCTCAGGCGATTGTTCAGCCAAAGAATCTTTTATAATCTGTTACTTGACAGGATAAAACTTTCTGCGTTATAATAAACTAAATTTAAATAAAAAAATTTTTCTATTTTTGAGTCAATAACAAGGAGCGGCCATGGATATCGCCCAACAACTTAGGAATATCGCTAAAAAAACACCGGATAAATCTTTTGTGATTTTTCGCGACCAGCCCATCTCTTACCGCGAAACTGTATCCCGGGTGAATAAATTAGCCAATGCCCTCAAAAAGAACGGCGTAACCAAAGAACATAAGGTCGCGATTTATCTGCCTAATTCCCCGGAATATCTGATCAGTTATCTGGCGGTATTCAGCTTGGGCGCCGCGGCTGTGCCGATGGATGCCCGGCTGACTGATGAGGAAGTGCTGGGCATTCTCAATCATTCTGAGGCCGCGGTGTTGGTTACCAAAACGCTGGAAAAGACACCTTTTGCGCAAATCGCGACTAAGGCCCCGCTTTTAAAAAAGATCATTACCTGCTACGTTGAGCAGGCCGATGGTTGTTTGAGCTTTAATGATATAATGCAAAAAGAAGCGGATAAAGAACTGGGTATTGTACCGGATGAAGCAAAAATGGCGATCCTCTATTATACTTCCGGTACAACCGGCAAGCCCAAAGGCGTAATGGCTGATTACCGCAGCTTAGCTAACGCCACCCAGACAATGCGCTTTGTCGGTTTGGATGAAAAAACCTTTGGCGAGGTGGAGATTTGTCCGTTACCGCTTTCACATTTGGGTGGATTTGTTTATCTACAGTTGGCCTTGGAATTTAAAATGACCATGGTCTTGGAAGAGCGTTTTATTCCGGTGGAATTTTTGCGCAAAGTAGAAAAGTATAAAGTCAGCTGGTTCCATCTAGTTCCGCCAATGTTTATCGCTATCTTGCAACTTAAGGAATTCGAGAAGTTCGATCTGACCAGCGTGACTGGGGTAAACATCTTTGGTGCGCCGAGTGACCCCCGCCTGATTCAGCGTTTTGGCCAATATTGTCCGCGCGCCCGTCTTACACACGGCTGGGGGATGAGTGAGACCGCGGCCCCAAACACGATTACCGATCCCCAGCATATCGGCAGTATCGGCAAAAATCCCCCCTGGTTTGAAGTGAAGATTTTTGACCACAATGACAAAGAAGTTGCGGTTGGTGAGATTGGCGAAATTGTCTGTCGCGGCTGGCCGGTGATGATGGGTTATTACAAAGAGCCGGAAATGACCGCCGAAATTATGCTTAACGGCTGGTTACATACCGGTGATTTAGGGTCGATCGATCAGGAAGGCTATCTTTATATTAAAGGCCGTAAAAAAGACATGATTATCGTGGGCGGTTTAAACGTCTATTCTCCAGAAGTGGAACATATCATTGCCGAGCATCCCAAGGTGAAAGAAGTGGCCGTGATCGGCGTAGCCGATAAATTACGCGGCGAAGCGGTCAAGGCCGTAATCGTCGTCAAAGAGGGGGAAAGCCTCTCGGAAAAAGACGTCAAGGCGTTTTGCCGCGAAAAATTAATTCATTTTAAAGTCCCGCAGATAGTCGAATTTCGAGAATCTCTACCGAAGACCGCAAGCGGGAAAGTTCAGAAGGAGTTATTAAAACAGGACTCGTTAGTCCAAGATAACGTCTAGTTCGTGGAAAAAAGTATACCGGCCAGATTCAGCAACTTTTTAATACGGCATAGACTGGGTTTTCTACTGGGAAACCTTATTTTTAGCCTATTGTTACTTCTCACCCTCAAGCAGTTAAGCTTTCGCACTAATCTCGGCGACTTTATTCCCCAGCAGCACCCCTTCATTCAGGTTCAAAATAAGCTCACCCAAATTTTCGGCGGTCTTAATCAAGTTTCAATCGCTATCCAGGTTAAAGACGGCACCATCTTCAATACCCCGACTCTAACTAAAGTTTACAATATCACACGCGAATTATATCTCACCGACGGCATTAATCCCGGCCGGGTGGTTTCTCTATCCGCGCGAAAAATTAAACATATCCAGGCCAACGAAGAAGGTTTCAATTCGGAAAGGCTGATGCCGGAACCGCCACGGACTCAAGATGAAATTGAACAATTGCGCCAGCGTATTATGCGCAACCCTTTAGTCTATGGCCCGTTGGTTTCTAAAGATTGTAAAAGTACCCTCATCCAGGCTGACTTTGAATCTACTGTTTCTTCGCGAGAAATTTTTAAAGGCCTGCGGGCGTTAGTTAATTCTGAAGAAGATTCCGGCCACACCTTTTATTTAGCTGGACGTCCGATCTTAGAAGGCTGGCTGGATTATTATTTACCCCGGATGGGAGGAATCTTTCTGCTAATGTTTGTAGTGATGGCGGGAATTCTCTATGTTGCCTTCCGTTCTAAACGCGGGGTAGTGCTTCCGCTGTTGGCATCGCTGATGGCCGCTGTCTGGGGCTTGGCCTTAATGGCCATCTGCGGCTATCAATTAAGCCCGACCACAATCTTAGTGCCTTTTTTAGTCCTGGCTTTAGGAATTAGTCATTCCGTGCAGTTTATTAAGCGTTATTACGAATATATGGACCAACATCATCTTCATTCTTTAGCTGCCGCCGAGCAGGTAGTTGAAACTCTATTTATTCCCGCGGTAGCTTCTTTGGTTACTGATGGTATCGGCTTTTTATCTCTGTTTTTAATTCCCTTAGGAATGGTAAAGAGCATGTCTATTGTGGCTACGGCCGGCATTGTCGGTATCTTTTTTACCACCGTTACTTTTATTCCCGTAGTGTTGTCATATTTACCGGCCCCCCGGCGCAGGGAAGTATCCCGGGAAGAAAAAATTACTTTGGTCAATCGGGTGCTGGCCAGAATTGCCCAGGAAGTTAGCGATAGCACAAAACGGAGATTAATTTTAGTCTCGGCGGCACTTGTAGGGATTTTAGGATTAGTCGGGGCCGGGCGTTTAGTCGTTGGCGATAACCAGCCTGGCTCGGCATCACTTTATCCGCAGAGCGAATACAATCGCTCGGAAAAATTTATTTCCGAGACCTTTGCCGGTTCTGATCCTTACTATATTTTAGTAGAGGGCAAAAGCGAAGAAGATTTAGTCAATCGCCAGACACTTCTGGCTATGGAATCCTTGCAAGGATATTTACAGAGTGAGGTCAAGGAGGTGGGCCGGACACTCTCCTTAGCCGATTATATCAAAGGGATGAATCTGGTGATGTTCGCCGGTGATTTTCGCCAGTTTCACATCCCGGAATTAGATAAAACCGTGGCTGAATATCTATTTTTATATTCTCTCACCGGTTTTCCGGGCGATTTTGACCCGGTAATCAGCCCGGATTATCTTTATGCCAATATTAAAGTCGATGTCAAAGACCACAGGGCAGAGACTATTACCGCGCTGATCAACGCGACCAAAAAATGGATTGAGAAAAATGGCAATATCACGAATGTGCGTTTCCTCTACGCCGGAGGGGTAATCGGGATGTTGGGGGCGGTTAATCAAATCATTGCCCAGATGCTGCCGATA
>JAZDHS010000024.1:0-70482 GCA_043805735.1 Candidatus Omnitrophota bacterium
CTACTTCCGCACCACTGATGTCACCGGTGTGGTTACCATGCCGCAAGGCGTAGAAATGGTCATGCCTGGTGATAATGTGTCGGTCGAAATTACCCTGATCACTACCATTGCCATGGAAAAGAACCTGCGCTTCGCTATCCGCGAAGGCGGCCATACCGTAGGGGCAGGGGTAATCAGTGAAATAATCGAGTAAAAAGATGACCAAAAAAGTAACCCCAAAAAAACAAGAGCAGAAGGCAACGACCCAGAAATTCAGGATCACGCTGCGGGCATATGACCACCGAATACTGGACCAGTCGGCCGAAGAGATTGTCAACACCGCCAAGCGTACCGGAGCCAAGGTTAGCGGCCCGATACCCCTGCCGACAAAACGGGAGATATTCACTGTCTTGCGCGGCCCGGTGATCGACAAGAAATCGCGGGAGCAATTCCAGATTAAGACTCACAAACGACTGCTGGACATCATTGAACCGACCGCCAAAACAATTGACGCCTTAAGAAAGCTGGATCTGCCTTCCGGAGTGGATGTGGAAATAAAATGATCGGAATACTCGGCAAAAAAATTGGGATTACCCAGATATTTGCGGACGAAGGCGTTAGCGTACCGGTAACCGTGATCGAAAGCGAACCCTGTGCCATCCTGCAAATTAAATCTATAAAAACTGACGGCTATAACGCCATCCAGTTGGGATCGGGAGCGGCTAAAGAAAAAAATGTCGCCAAACCCCAGCTCGAAAAGTTTAAAAAAATCAACGTCGCCCCGAAGCGGTTTGTGCGCGAGATCCTGGTCAAGGACGTGAAGGATTTTACGGTCGGCCAAAACATCGACTTAACCCAATTTAACCCCGGGGACTATGTCCATGTTATCGCCACGTCTATAGGCCGCGGTTTTCAAGGCGGCGTAAAACGCTGGCATTGGCGCGGCGGACCGGCTACCCATGGTTCGATGAGCCATCGCGCACCGGGTTCAATCGGCTCCAACACCACGCCGGGAAGAGTATTCAAAGGCCATAAAATGCCCGGCCATATGGGTAACCGAAGAGTAACGGTAAAAAACCTGGAGGTCATCAAGGTCGATACGGCGAACAATCTGTTGGTGCTTAAAGGCTCGGTTCCCGGGCATATTAACAGTTTTCTGATGGTGCTGCCTTCGACTAAGAAAAAGAGGACTCCACCGCCCAAGCCGGTAGTAAAAAAAGAAACCGCGCCAAGGAGAGAAAAGGCACCCGCGCAAGCTAAGCCGGCAGGCAAAGGATCGAAATGAAAAGCGTAGCAATACTGGACATAACAGGTAAGGCGGTAGGAAAATTCGCGTTAGAAGATCCCTGCTTCGCCGAAAAAATCAATACGGATTTATTGCATCAAGTAGTGCTGATGTATTTAGCCAACCGGCGCGCGGAAAGCGCCCATACCAAAACACGCCAGTTTGTCAGGGGCGGCGGCAAAAAGCCCTGGCGCCAGAAAGGCACCGGAAGGGCGCGAGCGGGTTCAATCCGTTCTCCGCTTTGGAGAGGTGGGGGTAATGTATTCGGCCCTCGCGGTAGAAAGTTTAAGTTTAGCTTGCCGAAAAAGATCAGGCGCTTGGCGCTATTACATTCACTCAACGGCAAGGCCCAAGACAACGAGTTGATTATTATCGAGTCGCTGGCTATCGACGAACCGAAAACAAAGGCCGTCGCGGCGATACTGAAAACACTCAAGGCCGAAAAAAAGACCTTGATTGTCACCGAAAAAGAGGACATTAAATTAGCGCGCGCGGCCAATAATTTAAGCGGCGTGATGTTAAAACCGTTCAATTATATTAACGCCTACGATGTGCTCTCACACGAAAAGGTAGTGTTTTCCAAACAGGCTTTGGAGAATCTGCTGAAGCTGCAAAAAAGAAAGTCATAGCTAATGAAAACACCTTACGATACTACTCTTTCGCTATTAAGAACGGAAAAAGGGTCAATTTTATTACCGGAAAATAAATATATTTTTCTGGTTAATATTAAGGCCAATAAAGTACAGATTAAAAAATCGATTGAACAGATTTATAAGGTAAAAGTGGCCAAAATCAATACCGCGATTATGCCGGGAAAGTTAAAACGAGTGCGCTTCCAGGTCGGTCACACCAGCGAATGGAAAAAGGCAGTCGTCACCTTAAAAGAAGGCCATAAAATCGAGGTTACATAACCATGGCAATCAGAGAATATCGTCCGATTACTCCGGGACAAAGATTTAGGACCGTTTCCGGATTTGAGGAAATTACGGCCACAAGGCCTGAAAAATCATTGACGCGAATTTTAAGAAGGACCGGCGGCAGAAACCTCCACGGCCGGATTACCTGTAGGCATATCGGCGGTGGGCATAAGCGCCGTTTGAGAATGCTTGACTTTAAGCGGGATAAGGAAAATATTGCCGCTACCGTGGTCTCGATCGAGTACGATCCTAACCGCTCGGCCAGAATCGCCTTATTGCGCTATCCCGATGGTGAAAAAAGGTATATCATCTCGCCGCTGGGTCTTAAGGTCAGCGATGAAATTATGTCCGGGCCAACCGCGGAACTAAAGGTCGGAAACACCCTACTGTTACGCAATATTCTCCCCGGAATGCCGGTGCATAATATCGAGTTGACTAGAGGCAAAGGCGGCCAATTGGTCCGTACGGCCGGGGGCTCAGCGGTAATCATGGCCAAGGAAGGCGACTATGCGACCTTAAAACTTCCTTCGGGGGAAATTCGCAAGGTCCTTCTTGATTGTAAAGCTACCATCGGCCAAGTCGGCAATGTCGAACATGAAGTCCTTTCAATCGGCAAAGCCGGAAAAAGCCGCTGGCTGGGAATTCGTCCCTCGGTAAGGGGAGTGGCAATGAACCCGGTAGACCATCCTCATGGCGGCGGCGAAGGCAAATCCTCCGGTGGACGCCATCCCGTAAGCCCTTGGGGTAAATCAGCAAAAGGCGCAAAAACCAGAAAACGCAAGAAACATTCCAGTAAATATATTCTTAAGAGGAGGGAGTAAAGCCAGATGAGCCGCTCGTTAAAAAAAGGACCATTTGTTGACGAAAAGCTGTTGAAAAAAATCGAAAAAGGGATGCGCTTGGGCGGCGAAAGAAGGCCAATTAAGACCTGGTCCCGGCGTTCAACCGTTACTCCCGACTTCGTTGGTTTTACATTTTTAGTGCATAACGGCAACAAATTTATGCCGGTATTTATTACGGAAAATATGGTTGGCCATAAACTGGGCGAGTTTTCCCCAACGCGGTTTTTCCGTAAGCACGGCGGTGTTAGTAAAACATCAATGGATAAAACTTAACCCCTTTATAGCAGGTAGGAATTGATTCCCATGATAAAAGTAAAAAGAGAAATAGTAGCAAGGGCCCATGAACGGTATTTGCGCATTTCCCCGCGCAAGGTGCGTTACGTCATCGACTTGATCCGGGGCGAGGCAGTACCCAAGGCAATGGCGATGTTAGGTGTAGTCAATCGAGGCGCTGCCAAGCCGGTACAAAAGGCGTTAAAATCAGTTTTAAGTAACGCCCTGCGTAATCCGACGGTAAAAAGCGATGAACTGATTATCAGTACAATCATGGCTGACTCCGGGCCAATGCTCAAGCGCTTCCGCGCGGCCGCGATGGGCCGGGCAACGTCGATTCGTCATCGCACTACCCATCTCTTCATCGAGCTTTCCCGAATAATTAAAAAAGAGGCAAAACCCGAAACTCAAAAGAAAACGGCAAAAACAAAAACGAGGAAATAGACGTGGGACAAAAAGCGCATCCGTACGGACTAAGATTAGGCTACATTAAACCCTGGAAGTCTTCTTGGTTTGCCAAGAAGAAAGAATTTCCGCTCTTACTTAACGAAGACTATAAAATTCGCACTTTAATTAAGAAAAATTTTAGCAATGCCGGCATTGCGACTATCGTTATTGAACGCGCTTCCGGCCGGGCGCGCATTATCTTACATACCTCCCGCCCGGGTGTAGTGATTGGCCGCCGCGGCGCGGATATTGATCGCCTGCGCGATGAGCTGCAAAGCCTGACCGGGAAAAATATCTTTATTGATATCAAAGAGATTAAATCCCCGGAAACCGAGGCCCAACTGGTCGCGGAAAATGTCGCCTTCCAGCTGGAAAAACGTGTAGCCTTCAGAAGAGCGATGAAAAAGGCCCTGCAACTGGCTACGGATAACGGCGCCGGCGGGATCAAGATCAGATGTGCGGGGCGATTAGGCGGAGCAGAAATGTCCAGGACCGAAACCTACCGCACGGGAAAGATTCCTCTACAGACCTTCCGCGCGGATATTGACTACGGTTTCGCCGAGGCCCGTACTACCTATGGCGCTATTGGCGTCAAGGTCTGGATTTATAAAGGCTATGTCGGCATCATCAAGAAAGAAAAAGCAGCACCAACCGAAGAAACGCAACAATCACTGCAAACACAAGGAATAAAAGATGGTACTAATGCCCAAGAGGGTCAAGTATCGTAAAAGCCAAAGAGGCAAACGCCGCGGCATCAGCTTTAAAGGCTCGACAATCTCTTTCGGGGAATACGGACTGCAGGCACTGGAAAATGCCTGGCTGACCAACATTCAAATTGAAGCCGCTCGAGTGGCTATTACCAGACATTTAGCTGAAGCCGGGAAAATGTATATCCGCGTTTACCCGGATAAATCGGTAACCAAGAAACCCGCAGAAACCAGAATGGGTAAAGGTAAGGGCATGCCCGAGCAATGGGTAGCTGTAGTCAAGCGCGGAAAAATATTGTTTGAGCTCGAAGGTGTCCATGAAGACTTAGCGCGCGAGGCCTTCCGCCTGGGGACCCATAAACTGCCGTTTCGCACTAAATTTATCACCCGGAGGAAGTACGCATGAAGGCAAAGGAAGTCAGGGAGCTGCCCAAAGAAGAGCTCGAACAAAAAATACTTACGCTTAAAGAAGAACTGTTTCATTTACGTTATCAGTCCAAAACCGGCAGGCTGGAAAAACCGAGCAGAATTCGCGCGGTAAAAAGGGATATTGCCAGAATAAACACTATTATTAGGGAAAGCAAAAATGCAAACACGCAAAATACGAAAAACTAGAATCGGTATTGTAGTGAGTAACAAGATGCAAAAAACCATAGTGGTTAGAGTGGACCGCCTGGCTAAACACCCCCGCTATGGCCGGGTCATGGCTCAGGCCAGTAAGTTTAAAGTACACGATGAGCAAAATCAGGCTAAGGTAGGCAATAAAGTCCTGATCTGCGAAACAAGACCTCTTTCTAAAGATAAGAGGTGGCGACTGGTGGAGATCTTAAAATGATACAGATGCGCACAATATTGGAAGTAGCCGATAACACCGGGGCAAAACGCGCCTCCTGCATTGGCGTGATTGGCCGGTCGGGAAAACTTTACGCCGACATCGGCGACATCATCAGCTGCAATATCAAGGAGTCTACGCCTGAGGCCACGGTTAAAAAAGGCGAGGTGGCCCACGCGGTAATTGTGCGCACCACCGTGCCGATTCGCCGCCCGGACGGTTCATTCCTGCGCTTTGACCATAATGCCTGCGTGATTATCGATGACCAGCAGGAACCTAAAGGCACGCGTATTTTCGGCCCCGTGGCCAGAGAATTGCGCGACCGCAATTTTATGAAAATTATTTCTTTAGCGCCCGAGGTTATCTAACATGTTTAAAATTAGAAAGAATGATATCGTAATGTGTATGGCCGGTAAAGACCGGGGTAAGAAAGGTAAAGTATTAGGAGTATTGACCGATCGCAATAAGGCCGTAGTCGAGGGGATTAATTTCATCAAAAAACATGCTCGCAAAACCCGCGAAGACCAGCAAGGCGGCATTGTCCAGCGCGAGGCCCCGGTCGGCCTATCAAAACTCATGCTTATCTGCTCGAAGTGCAATAAGCCCGTTCGGGCGGGTTTTAGTTTACTCAAAGACGGTTCAAAAGTACGAATCTGCAGAAAATGCAAAGAGGTTATCGGCTAATGGTACCCAGGTTACTGGAAAAATACAGGAAAGAAATAGTGCCGGATATACAGCAGCGCTTCGCGCTGAAGAATAAATTACAGGTTCCCCACTTGGAAAAGATTGTAGTTAATATGGGGGTGGGATTGGCCGCTCATGAAAGTAAGCTTCTGGAGCAGGCTAGCGCTGAGTTAGCTTTAATTACCGGGCAAAAACCGCTGATTACTAAAGCCCATAAGGCAATTTCGAATTTTAAAATCAGGATCGGCTCAACCGTCGGCTGTAAAGTTACTCTGCACGGCGCAAAAATGTATGAATTTTTTGACCGCCTGGTTAATATTGCCTTACCGCGTATTAAGGACTTCCGCGGCTTCGCGAGCAATGCCTTTGATAAAGACGGCAACTATTCCCTGGGCCTGCGCGAGCAGACCATGTTCCCGGAAATCGACATCGACAAAGTGCAAAAAATTCAGGGGATGGATGTTACTTTTGTGATTAGTGGCAAAAACAAGAAATTGTCGCTGGAACTTTTACGCGCCTTTAATTTTCCCTTCAAACAGGAATAAGTGAAAAGGTCTTCTTAACATGGCAAAAAAATCACTGATCGCAAAAGCATTACGCACACCAAAGTTTAAAGTACGTAAATACACCCGCTGCAAAGTCTGCGGCCGCCGCCGTGGCTATATGCGCCGTTTCGGAGTATGCAGGATCTGCTTCCGCGAAATGGCCTTACGCGGCGACATCCCCGGCGTGACTAAGGCAAGCTGGTAAATGAAGCCCAGACTTACGGAGCCGCCGCAAAGCGGCAGGCGAACGTAAGTCTGAGGCTGAATTTATCCCGCCGAGTGTGCCAAAATTGTCGAAGATAATTTTGGCACATCATACGAGGCGGGATACACAAGGAGTGAAGCAATGAACGTCGATCCTTTGGCAGATATGTTTACGGTTATCCGCAACGCCAGCCGGGCAAAAAAGGAAAAGGCTGAAATTCCATCTTCAAAATTAAAGCTGGGAATTTTAGAACTGTTGAAAAAAGAAGGCTACATCAAAAATTACAAGTTTATAAGTGACAACAAACAGGGAGTGGTGCGGGTGTATTTGAAATACAAAAAAGATAACGCCCCAGTGATCACACAGATTAAACGCATTTCCACACCCGGCCGGCGGGTCTATGTACCCAAGGACAAGGTCCCTAAGGTACTGCGCGGATGGGGTATGGCAATAGTGTCCACCTCCCAGGGAGTGCTTAGCGATGAACAAACGCGCGCACAAGGGTTGGGCGGAGAAGTACTTTGCCACGTATGGTAAATGATAAGTTGTACCCCTCGCATAACCGCTTCCCCCATCATATTAGGGAGAGAGGGGATGCGCATGCTTCGGGGTTAATTCGCACAAACTAACGGAGAATAACTGAAGAAGAACAATTTACGTATCGAGTGTAGGCAAGGACGTAAATTGTGTGCTCATTAAGGAGCAAACAATGTCGCGAGTAGGTAGAAAACCAATTCCGGTTCCCGAAAATACAAAAGTAGAAATTAAAGACGGCACGATTAGTGTAACAGGGCCCAAGGGGCTCTTACAAAGAAAGTTCCACTACCGCATGGCGGTAGAGCTAAAAGACAATACGATTATCGTCAAACGGCCGACGGATACGGCTCAAGACCGGGCTCTTCATGGCCTGACGCGCAATCTTATTGCCAATATGGTCATCGGGGTCAATGACGGTTTTAGCAAAGAATTGGAAATCCAGGGTATGGGATTCCGCGCCGTAGCTACCGGCAAAACTCTAAATATGCAATTGGGTTTTACCCATCCGATCGACTTTGCGATCCCTGAGGACATTACCATTGAGACACCAAAACCGACCCAGATATTCGTTAAGGGCACGGATAAGGAAAAGGTTGGTTTAATCGCGGCAAATATACGCTCTTTTTATCCTCCGGAGCCTTATAAGGGCCGGGGAATCAGATATAAAGATGAATATGTAAGACGTAAAGTCGGTAAGGCTGTGGCATAAGACCCCAGCTTAAAGGAATGCTGGGTCTATCCTGAAGGATAACCATGAAAAACAAACACGAAAAAAGAATTAGAAGACACAACCGCATTCGTAAAAAGTTATTCGGAACACCGGCGAAACCCAGGCTCTGTGTTTACCGGGGGTTGGCCAACCTGCACGCGCAACTTATTGACGACGAAAACCAGAAGACCATCTTAAGCGTTTCAACGTCGACAAAGGATTTCCGGAAAAAGGGTATCTACGGAGGTAACGCCAAGGCGGCCGAATTACTGGGTGTAATGGTTGCCGAACAAGCCAAAAGTAAAGGTATTCAGGAAGTTATTTTTGACCGTGCCGGCTTTGTCTATCACGGCCGAATTAAGGCCTTAGCCGAAGCGGCGCGCAAAAATGGTCTTAAGTTTTAGAAAGGGGAACCGCATTGGCGTATGACAATAGAGGAACTCAAGCAAGAAAAGGCCAGGAACAGTCCGAATTGCTGGAAAAAGTAATTTCGGTTAACCGGACCGCAAAGGTAGTCAAGGGAGGCCGGCATTTCTCCTTTAGCGCCCTGGTGGTAGTCGGCAACGCCCAAGGTAAAATGGGCTATGGTCTTGGCAAAGCGCGGGAAGTTGCTGAGGCAATTCGTAAAGGGTTAAATGCGGCAAAGAAAGAAATGTTCACCATCCCCTTACACGGTAGTACGATCCCGCACGAAGTGGTGGGAAAATTTGGCGCCGCCCGGGTGCTGCTGAAACCGGCAAATAAAGGCACCGGTGTAATTGCCGGCGGCGCGGTAAGAGCTATTTGCGAAGTAGTCGGTATTCAAGATATTCTCACCAAAAGCCTGCGCTCGGATAACGCGGTAAACGTCACTCGTGCTTGTATTGAGGGCTTAAGCCGCTTTAAAACAGAAAGAACAGCTCCAGCTTCAGAGGAAGATATCGACAGTAAAGACGAAGAGGAAACTGCTGATGAGACTGCATAACATTGGCGCTCCGTGGGGGGCAAATAAAAGAAAAAAACGTGTAGGCAGAGGAATTGGCTGCCATGGTAAAACTTCCGGCCGCGGCCATAAGGGTCAAAAGGCACGTACGGGAAGAAAACTTAAGCCGGGTTTTGAAGGCGGACAAATGCCTTTATCGCGGCGCTTACCCAAGGTAGGATTTACCAACCCCTTTAAAGTTCCCTACCAAATAATCAATGTGGAAAATTTAAATACCTTCAAAAAAGATTCCACGGTGACACTGCAAATGCTCAAAGACGAGGGGCTGATCAAGAACACGCGATTCCCGGTGAAAATACTGGGTGACGGAAAGATCGCAAAATCTTTAAACGTCCAGGCCCACAAGGCCTCTAAACAAGCTCTAGAAAAAATCGAAAAAGCAGGCGGAAAAATCGAACTGCTTAACATAGACGCATAACTATGCTGCAGGCATTTGGCAATATTTTTCGTATTCCCGATTTAAGAAAAAAGATGCTCTTTACCCTGGGCCTTTTTGCCGTATACCGTCTGGGCGCCTTTATTCCCACTCCGGGTATCGACAGTGCCCGCCTAGCCCAGTTTTTTGACAACATCGCCAAATCGCAAGGTGGAACGCTCTTTGGCATCATGAATATGTTCAGCGGCGGGGCGATGCAGCGGTTAACCGTATTCGCCTTAGGGATTATGCCCTATATTTCCGCTTCGATTATCTTACAGTTGCTCACCACGGTGATTCCTTTTCTGGAAAAAATGAGCAAGGAAGGCGAGGCCGGGCGCAAAAAAATCATTCAATACACGCGTTATGGCACTATCGCCTTGGCGGTCATCCAGTCGTTTTTCATCAGTTTATGGTTGGAAAATCCGGCTCATTTTCAGGGCGTGCAAATAGTGCAGTTTATGGGCTGGCCTTTTAGACTCTTAACCGTGCTGACACTTACCACCGGCACGGCATTTATTATGTGGCTAGGCGAACAAATTCAGGAATTCGGGATTGGTAACGGCATATCTTTGATTATTACGATTGGTATTGTTTCGCGCGTGCCTTCGGCTCTTTATCAATTAGGGTTTTATTTGCGTAAAGGCCAAATGCAGCCGTTTGTTTTACTGTTGTTGGCAGTATTAATGGTGGCCGTTGTCTTGTCGGTAATTATGATTACCCAGGGGCAGCGCCGGATTCCCGTGCAATACGCCCGCCGGATCATCGGCCGTAAGGTCTATGGCGGCCAAAGCACCTATATCCCCTTAAGAGTGAATCACGCCGGGGTAATCCCGATCATCTTTGCGCAGTCAATAATCTTATTCCCGGCGACCTTAGCCGGCTTAATGCCCAGTTCGCTGTTACAAAATCTGGCTACTTCGCTTACGGAGGGGGGCCTGCTCTATTTAATTTTATACACGGCCCTGATCGTTTTCTTTACCTATTTTTATACCGCCGTAACCTTTAACCCTATTGATGTGGCCGAAAACATGCGTAAATACGGCGGCTTTGTCCCGGGTATCCGGCCGGGTAAACCAACAGCGCAATACTTTGATTTTATTTTAACCCGGATAACACTGCCCGGTGCCGTATTTTTAGCTTTTATTGCCGTGTCGCCGCAAATGATCAGCGCCTGGCTTAAGATTCCTTATTTAATCGCGAGCTTCTTCGGCGGTACGGGACTGTTGATTATCGTCGGTGTGATGCTCGATACCATTCGCCAAATAGAATCACACCTTTTGATGCGGCATTACGAAGGATTTATGAAAAAGGGAAGAATAAGAGGCCGGCGCTAAAATGCGGCTGATTCTTTTAGGACCGCCCGGAGCAGGAAAAGGCACTCAAGCCAAATTGCTCTTTGAAAAATTTAAGCTTCCCCATATTTCTACGGGTGATATCCTGCGCGATGAGATGCGCGAACAATCGCCCTTGGGGATAAAAGTAGCGGCCTACGTCAAAAGCGGCGAATTGGTTCCCGACGCCATAGTGGTCGAGGTGGTGGCCAAAAGGTTAATTAAAAGCGACGCCCGGACCGGCTTTATTTTGGACGGTTTTCCGCGTACGGTAAATCAGGCCGAGGCCTTAGCCCAGAGTTTAAAAAAACAGTGCGCACCGATTGATTTGGTGCTTTATTTCGCCACAATCCCGGCCACCTGTGTTAAACGTCTTTGCGAAAGGCGGATTTGCGAAAAATGCGGGGCAATTTTTCACCTGACCAATATGCCGCCCAAGATCCCAGGAATTTGCGACCATTGCGGCGCGGAACTCTACTTAAGAGATGACGACCGGCTCGAAACTGTGCAAAAACGCCTGGAGGTATACCAAAATCAAACCGCTAGCCTTATTGAGTATTACAAAAAACAGGGGATCTTGCGCGAGGTTAGCGGTGACCTGGAAGCCAAAGAACTATTTGTGCGACTTTTGGAGCTGTTTGGGCAAGAAAAACTGATCACCCCTGTAACGAAATGATCGCAATCAGGACCAAAGAAGAGATTGCCAATATACGACATGCCTGCCAAATAGCGGCAAAAATACTCCGGCAGCTGGGGGAATACTTACATCCGGGAATTTCCACAGCCGAGGTTGATCGTAAAGCCGCGGAACTGCTCCAGGGCTACGGAACAGAATCGGCCTTTAAGGGATACGGTGGGTTTCCCGCCAATATTTGCACCTCGATAAACGAAGAAGTGGTACACGGTATTCCGGGTAAACGCATCTTAGAAGACGGCGATATTATTGGTTTAGATGTGGGCACAAAGATTAATGGGTACTTCGGCGATGTTGCCTGCACTATTGGTGTGGGTGAGATTTCTCAACAAGCCGAAAAGCTCTTACGGGTTACCGAAGAGTCTTTATATAAAGGTATAGCCCTGGCCCTCCCGGGAAATCACCTTTTTGATATTTCTAACGCGATACAAAAATATGCGGAATCATTTAACTTCGCAGTAGTACGTAAGTTTGTCGGGCATGGAATCGGCAGCAAGCTCCACGAGGAGCCCGAGATTCCCAACTTTGGCAAGGCCGGCATAGGGCCAATTTTGAAGGCGGGTATGGTTCTGGCCATCGAGCCGATGGTTAACGAAGGAACCTTTGATATCGAGATTTTGCCCGACCAGTGGACCGCAGTCACTAAAGACCGGCGGCTTTCGGCCCACTTTGAACATACGATTTGTATTACTGAACAAGGACCGTTAATTCTTACGACTTGGGAGTAGATAATGGCTAAAGAAGAACCGCTGCAAGTGGAAGGTACGGTTACCGAGTCCCTGCCCAATGCCACGTTTCGCGTGGAATTAGAAAACGGGCATAAAATTTTAGCACATATTTCCGGTAAGATGAGAATGAATTTTATTAGGATCTTACCTGGAGATAAGGTAACTGTAGAAATGTCCCCTTATGATTTAAGTAAAGGGCGCATTACCTACCGTAGTAAATAATAGTTTATAGAAAAAGAGGATCAAGCTCATGAAAGTACGCTCGTCCATAAAAAAGATTTGCGAAAAATGTAAAATTGTCAAGCGCGTGGGAATCTTACGCGTTATTTGCTCAAACCCCAAGCATAAACAAAGACAAGGATAACTACATATGCCCAGGCTTATTGGAATTGACATACCTAAAGAAAAAAGAATTGAAATCGCCCTGACTTATATTTACGGTATTGGCAGAGCAACTTCCAACAGAGTTTTAAGCATCGCCGGCATTAGTCCTGACGTACGGGCCAAGGATTTAACTGAAGATGAAATTGCCAAGTTAACCAACGTCATTCAAAAAGAGGCAAAAGTAGAAGGAGATTTACGTAGAGAAATATCGCAAAATATCAAACGGCTGATGGATATCGGCAGCTGGCGCGGTTTAAGGCACAAAAAGGGCTTGCCGGTACGCGGGCAACGCACCCGGACAAACGCCAGGACGCGTAAGGGTCCCCGTAAGACTGTAGGCGCATCGAAAAAGGCCAAGGAAACTGTTGCCGCAAAGGCCGCCCAATAGAATTACCGTGAATAACTAAGAGGAGAGCAATGACCACCAAACCAAAAAAAACAAAGAAGAAGTTTCTTACGGATATTAGCATTTGTATCGCCCATATCCAGGCGACATTCAACAATACGATTATTACGATTACCGATTTAAAAGGCAATGCCGTAGCTTGGGCCTCAAGCGGCGTAGTCGGTTTTAAAGGTTCAAAAAAATCTACTCCTTTCGCCGCGCAGGTAGCCGCAGAGAATGTGGCCCGCCGGGCTAAGGAAATGGGGGTAAAACAAGTCGAAATCTTTATCAGCGGTCCGGGCTCGGGAAGAGAGTCGGCAATTCGCGCCATCCAGGCCGCCGGGCTTTCGATTACCGCAATCAGAGACGTAACGCCCATTCCACATAACGGATGCCGGCCCCCGAAACGCAGGAGAGTATAATGGCGAGATACACTGGTCCATCATGCAGATTATGTAGAAGGGAAGGGGTTAAGCTCTTCTTAAAGGGAACCCGCTGTACGAGTGAAAAGTGCGCTTTAAATAAACGCGCCTTCCCGCCCGGACAGCACGGTAAAAATCGTATTAAGCTTTCCGATTACGCAGTGCAGTTGCGAGAAAAACAAAAAGTACGCCGCATCTACGGCTTAACCGAAAAACAATTCAGGCTCTATTTTAAAAAAGCTGAAAAAAGTAAAGGCGTTACCGGCACGGCGCTCTTGCAGTCCCTGGAAAGAAGGCTCGATAGCGTGGTTCTCAATTTAGGCTTTGCGCTTTCCCGGCAGCAGGCCCGCCAAATAGTAAAACACAAATTCCTTTTAGTCAATACCAAACCGGTTGATGTGCCTTCTTTCTTAGTAAAACCCAGCGACATCATTACGATAAAAAATGACGAAGGCAAGATGAAGTTAATTAAGGAACTGCTTAAGGTCACCAAAGACAAAATGATTCCGGACTGGATTGCGTTGGATAAAGAGAAATTAGAGGCCAAAGTCATGCGCGTCCCGCGCCGGGAAGAAATACCTTATCCGATCCGCGAACAGCTAATCATTGAACTTTATTCAAAATAAACAAGTAGCAGGAGGAAAAATGGGAATTAAGTGGAGAAATTTTGAGATGCCTAAAAAGCTGGAAATGATCCAGGAGGAGAATTTATCCCCGGATTCCTACGGCAAATTTATTGCCGAACCTTTTGAACGAGGCTACGGAATCACCATCGGTAACTCCATAAGAAGAATTTTGCTTTCTTCCATTGAGGGCAGCGCGATTACTTCCATTAAAATCGAAGGGGTGCTTCATGAGTTTTCCACTATGCCCGGAGTCGTTGAGGATGTGCCGGAAATAATTCTCAACATTAAAAAGTTAACTCTAAGGGGGCACACCAAAAACCCGAAAACAATTTTTATTAAGGCTGAGAAGAAGGGCGAGGTCACCGCGGCGGATATCATTACTGATGAAACCATCGAGGTGGTCAATCCCGAGCTGCACATCGCCACGCTTTCCAAAAATAGCAAATTTTTTGTGGAAATGGAAGTCGGCCGGGGACGAGGCTATGTGCCTGCGGAAAAAAACAAAAAAGAATCACAGAGTATCGGCGTAATTCCGATTGATTCGCTTTTTTCCCCGATTACCAAAGTGAATTTTCACGTTGAAAACACTAGGGTCGGCCAGATGACCGATTACGACAAACTGATTTTGGAAATCTGGACGAATAGAGGCATCGGCCCCAAAGATGCGCTGCTTTACGCGGCCAATATCCTGCAAAAGCACCTCGAGGTTTTTATTGGATTCGGAAAACTCCCTGAAGAAGAAGAGCTACAGGAGAGTTCCGAAGACCAGGAACTCTATGATAAGCTCCGACAGCCAATTTCCGAACTGGAGTTATCGGTCAGAAGCAGCAACTGCCTTGAGGAGGCGCGGATTAAAACTATCGGCGACCTGGTCCAAAAATCCGAGATGGAAATGCTCAAATACCGTAATTTCGGCAAAAAGTCGCTGGCCGAGATTAATAATATCCTCGGCGGTATGAACCTTTCGCTGGGAATGAAGATTGACTCCAAAAAACTTAAGAAAAAACAATAAGGTAAGGAATAAAAACAATGCGCCATCGTAAGTTTTCACAAAGGCTGAGCAGGCCACTAGGAGCTAGGCGTGCAACTGTACGTAATCTGGTGCGGGCACTGCTTAAATACCAACGTATTAAAACAACTAGAGCGAAGGCAAAATTTACGCAGCGTGTTGTTGAGCGGCTGATCACTATCGGTAAAGAAGACTCGCTCCACGCTCGTCGAAAGGCCTATCAATTTTTGAATGATCGAGACATGGTCCAGCATCTTTTTAAGAAAATTGTACCGCTGTTTAAAAACCGAAACTCAGGATTTACCCGGGTAATTCACTTGCCGATCTACCGAGCAGGTGATGGCACAAGCCTGGTTCTTTTAGAGCTCACCGAACAGCTACCGATCGTTAAGCCGGTCCATTCCAAAAAAGAAAAGGCCGAAAAGCCCGTTCAAGGGAACAAGCCTGAACCAGAAAAAACACTAAAGACGGAAACGATTAAAGAAGAAACAAAACACCCGCACAAATTTGAAAAACCCTTCAAAAAAGAAAAACCGAAGAAATTTTTAGGAGGGTTACGCCGGCTATTTAAGAAAGAAAGGGATTCTTTGTGAAAATAGCCAAAAGGCTGGAGAAAGTTAGCCCTTCGCTTACTTTAGAAGTGACTAACTTGGCGAAAAAGCTCAAGGACCAAGGACGGGCGATAGTAAACTTTGCTGGAGGCGAACCGGATTTTGATACTCCGGAACATATAAAATTGGCAGCAATAGCGGCAATCAAGGAAGGGTTCACTAAATACACTCCTTCCTCCGGTACGGCCCAACTGAAAAAAGCAATTGCCCAAAAGTTCCTTCAGGACAATCACCTATCTTATACCCCCGAACAGATCATCGTCAGTTGCGGAGCTAAGCACTCTATTTACAACATAATCCTCGCCCTCTGTGAAAAAGGCGATGAGGTAATTATGGGCTCGCCGTACTGGCTGAGTTATCCGGAAATGGTGGCCTTAGCCGAGGCCAAAGCTAAAATCGTTAAAACCCCACTGAAAAAAAATTTTAAACTCGATAAAGAGTCGCTCCAGCGCAGTATCAATAAAAAGAGCAAGCTCCTTATTCTCAATAGCCCCTCTAATCCCACCGGCGCAGTTTATACCCGTGACGAACTCAAAGAGATTGTTGAGGTGGTGCTGCGCCATAATCTCTATGTGATTAGTGACGAAATTTACGAGAAACTGATTTACGATGGCCAAGAGCATGTCTCCTGCGCCTCTTTAGGAAAAGAAATCTTCCAGCGCACGATTGTTGTCAATGGCGTTTCTAAAAGTTACGCGATGACGGGCTGGAGAATCGGCTACTTAGCCTCACCCGACAAGGAAATTGTCAATGCCATCGATACCCTCCAAAGCCATTCTACCTCTAACCCCTGTTCGATCAGCCAAAAGGCTACTTTAGAAGCACTCACCACCACCGACAACACCCAGATGCAAAAAATGGTGCAGGAGTTTCAGTCCAGAAGAGACATTCTCCTCCAGGGGCTCGACGCGGCGAAGATTCCCTATGTCAAGCCTCAAGGGGCCTTTTACGTCTTCTGCAATATCGCCAAGACCGGCCTGAATTCAATAACGTTCTCTCGAGAACTCCTGGAACAGGCAGAGGTAGCGGTCATTCCCGGAATAGCCTTCGGCAAAGACGACTACGTACGCTTGAGCTTTTCCACCAGCGCTGAGCAAATTCGCGAAGGAACGCGGCGAATTAAAGATTGGCTTAAGTCGCGTAATCGCTAAAACAAAAGCACTGCGGATCTAATCAAACATGGGCCAGACTATTGTCGAAAAAATACTCTCAAGCCACAGCCGCAAGAAGGTCAAGGCGGGGGATATCGCTATCTGTGATATCGATTTTTGTTTTGGCCAAGACGGCACTTCCGAACTCGTCATTGACAACTTCCGTTCTCTGGGAAAGAAACAGGTGTTCGATAAAAAGAAGTTTGCTATTGTTATCGACCACAGCACGCCCAGCCCCAAACAATCCATCTCCAATATTCATAGTAAACTAAGAAGTTTCAGTAAGGAACAGGGCACGCTCCTTTTTGATATCGGCTGCGGGGTCTGTCATCAGGTTATCCCGGAATCGGGAGTTATACTTCCCGGAAGCGTTGTCATCGGGGCTGACTCGCATACCTGCACTTACGGAGCGCTCAACGCCTTCGCCTGTGGACTAGGCTCCACTGATATCGCCATTACCTTAGCCAGTGGCAAAAATTGGTTCAAGGTTCCTCAAACCATTAAAATTGTGGTCAAGGGCCGCTTGGCTTTAGGTGTATCGGCCAAAGACATTGTGCTTTATGTTATCGGGACGCTCACCGCTAACGGCTGCACTTATAAAGCCGTAGAGTTTAGCGGCCCGGCAATGGATAGCTTAAGTATGGACGGGCGATTCACCATCAGCAATATGGCCGTAGAAATGGGTGCAAAATGCGGAATTTTTTGCGCCGATGCCAAAACACGAGCGTGGCTGGGTAACAAAACAAAAAGGAAAATAAGAGCAGTTGCTGCCGACGAAGACGCCCGTTATGAAAAGGTAGTTGAATTTGATATATCCAAGCTCACCCCGCAGATAGCCAAACCGCATAGCGTAGATAACGTTGTCACTATTGACCAGATGAAAGGCACGCCGATTCAGCTCGCCTATTTAGGTACCTGCACCAACGGCAGACTCCAAGACCTGACTATTGCCGCAAATATTGTCAAAGGCAGAAAGGTAAAAGCAGGAGTAACTTTTGTAGTTGCCCCGGCTTCTAAAATTATCTACCTTGAGGCGGCAAAACGTGGTATATTAGAAACCTTGACCGCTGCTGGAGCAGTAATACTTCCCCCTGGATGCGGACCATGCGTGGGAACGCATGCCGGCGTACCTGCCGACGGACAAAACGTTATTTCGACCGCGAATAGAAATTTTAAAGGCCGGATGGGTAATCCCAGCGCCTTTATTTATCTGGCATCTCCGGCCACGGTAAGCGCTAGCGCCCTGACCGGAGAAATCAGCAATCCCGCATCCTATTTAAGAAAGAAGAGATAACTATGGATTTAAGGACGCTACTACAGGTGGCTTTGGAAAAAGGCGCATCGGATTTACATATTACCGAAAACGCGCCCCCGATGCTGCGCATTAACGGAAAACTCAATTTCACTGATTTTAATAAGCTTTCGCGGGAGGATACGAAAAATTTAGTCTATAGCATCCTTACCGACGACCAGAAAAAAATCTTTGAGAAGACTTTTGAACTTGATTTTTCTTTTACCTTGCCTGGGGTGCAAAGAGTAAGAATAAACGTACATATGCAAAGAGGGAGCGTTGAGGCCGCGTTTCGCTTGGTGAGTTTAAAAATCCGCACAATCAGAGAATTGGGGCTGCCGCTCATCGCCGAAGAGCTGGCGCGCAAACCATCAGGCCTGGTTTTGATTACTGGGCCAACGGGAACGGGTAAAACCACAACCCTGGCGGCAATGGTCGATCTAATTAATAATGAGAAAGAATACATTATCGTTGCTATTGAAGACCCGATTGAATTTTTGCATTACAATAAGAAAAGCGTAATCAAGCAAAGGGAACTCTATTCCGACACTCTTTCTTTTTCCGCCGCGCTTAAACATGCGCTACGTCAGGATCCCAACGTCATTGTAGTCGGTGAAATGCGCGACCTGGAAACCATTTCCACGGCGCTGACAGCTGCGGAAACCGGGCATTTAGTGCTGGCTACTTTGCATACGCCGGACGCACCGCAAACAATTGACCGGATTATTGATGTCTTTCCGCCGTATCAACAAAGCCAGGTTGTCGTGCAGCTTTCCAATTCCCTCCAGGGCATTATCGCGCAACGGCTCTTGCCCAGGGCCGATCGCCCGGGAAGAATAGTGGCGACCGAAGTGCTGATCGCGACCACAGCCGTACGCAATTTAGTCCGTGAACACGAAACGGAACAACTACTCACCCTTATTCAAACCGGCTCGCAATACGGTATGCATACGATGGACAAGTGCCTGCGAGAACTTTACGAAAGAAAGATTATTTCCATCGACACCGCAATGGCGCACTGTAAAGATGCGGCGGAGTTTTCCCAGTCCAGCGGTAGAGGCGGCGGGGCAGAACCACAGACCTTTCGATGAAAAACAAGGCCACAGCCTATAAATTCGGCGATAATATCAGCACTGACCTGATTATTTCCGGGCGCTATAAATTCGCGATCCGCGATATGAAGGAACTAGCCAAACATGCCATGGAAGATGCCGACCCTGATTTTTACCAGAAGACGCAAGGAAAACCTTCTTTCGTAGTTGGCGGCTGGAATTTTGGCATGGGCTCCTCGCGCGAACAGGCCCCCTGGGCGCTCAAAGAGGCCAATGTCCAGGCAGTTATTGCCAAAAATTTCGCCCGTATTTTTTACCGCAATGCCTTTAATATCGGGCTGCCTTTGGTTGAGTGCAATACCGATTTAATCGCTAATGAAGATATTTTAGAACTGGATTTAGATAAGAGCTACTTAAAAAATATTACCAAAAATCGCGAAATTCCCATTGAGCCAATCCACCCGACGATGAGTGCGTTACTGAAGGCCGGTGGGGTAATCAGCTATTTAAAAGAACATAAGGATTTAAACTTTGAGGCATAGAGTAACGATTATTCCTGGTGATGGCATCGGGCAGGAAGTAAGCCTGGCCGCTAAAAGATGCATTGACTCTACCGGCGTGGAAATTCAATGGGAAGAGGCATTGGTCGGAGAAGAGGCCTTAAAGAAGTACGGAGAGATTTTGCCGCCGGCCACTATTGAGTCGATTAAAAAAAATAAAGTGGCAATTAAAGGCCCGGTCATTACTCCCATCGGTAAAGGGTTTCGCTCGGTTAACGTGCAATTAAGGCAGGTGCTTGACCTCTATGCTTGCGTACGTCCCTGTAAATGGTATGAAGGGGTCAAGGCCCCCTACACACATATCGACCTGGTCGTAATTAGGGAAAACACCGAAGACCTTTATGCCGGTATTGAGTTTGATATCCACGAGCAGTCGACTAAAGAACTAATTTCGTGCATTCAAAAATTAGGCGGTAAAACTATCCGGCCGGATAGCGCCTTAAGCATTAAACCGATTTCGCGCACCGGCTCAGAAAGAATAGTCCGCTTCGCCTTCGAGTATGCCCTGGCGAATAAAAGAAAAAAAGTCACCGCCGTACACAAAGCCAATATCATGAAGTTTACCGACGGGCTGTTTATGCGGGTAGCCCAGGAAGTGGCCAAGGAATACGAGGGCCGAGTTGCTTTTGAGGAAAGATTAGTCGATAATATGTCGATGCAATTAGTGCAAAAACCGCAAGACTATGACTGCCTGGTCCTGCCTAATCTTTACGGAGACATTCTTTCGGACTTATGCGCCGGCTTAGTCGGCGGCCTGGGCGTGGCGCCGGGCGCGAATATCGGCAAAGAATACGCCCTGTTTGAACCCACGCACGGCAGCGCTCCCAAGTACCAGGGACTGAATAAAGCCAATCCTACGGCAACTATTCTTTCCGGGGTAATGATGTTGCGGCATTTAGGAGAAGAGCAGGCCGCGCAAAGACTGGAGCAGGCGGTAAGCGCGGTAATTAAAGAAGCGAAGTTCGTGACCTATGATTTAAAAGCCGACCGCAATGATCCCCAGGCCTGCGGGACAAGCCAAATGGCCGACGCGATTATTGCCAAACTTAAAAGGCGTTAAGACAATGAGAATAGCTGTTATTGGCGCGGGAAATGTCGGGGCGGCAACGGCGATGCGTATCGCCGAAGCGGATTTGGCCGACGTTGTCCTGATCGATATTGTTGAAGGCAAAGCCGCGGGAATCGCCCTGGATATCTCAAGCGCCTCGGCGATTGTGCGCCACTCGCGTTCTTTAATCGGCAGCAGTGATTACGCTGATCTGGAGGGCGCGGAGATTGTAGTAATGACGGCGGGCTTCGCCCGTAAACCCGGGGAAAGCCGCGACGATTTACTGTTGAAAAATGCGGCGGTAGTAAAAGAGGTTGCCGCGCAAATCGCGCGATATTGCCCGGAGGCGATTGTCATCGTTGTCACCAATCCCCTGGACGCGATGGCCTACCTGTTGTATAAGACGACTAACTTTGCCTGCGCGCAAATCATCGGCATGGGCGGAACCTCGGACTGCGCGCGATTGAATATGCTCATTGCCGATGAGTTAAATACAAACGTGCAAAATATTCAGTCGATGATCATCGGGGCCCATGGCGACAGCATGGTGGTCTTACCCAGGCTTTGCACAGTCCAGGGCATCCCGATCAGTGATTTATTAAGTGAAGAAAAGGTCAGTGATATTATCGAACAAACGCGCCATTTTGGCGCCCATGTTGTCGAGCTCTTAGGGCAGGGCAGCGCCTATTATGGCCCCTCCGCCGGGGTACTACAATTAGTCGATGCTATTGTCCACGACCGCAAGAGCGTACTCTGTGCCTCTACTTTTATCGACGGGCAATATGGTTTAAACAATATCTTTATCGGCATTCCGGTAAAGATTGGGCGCAGCGGCATTGAAGAAATCATCGAGCTGGAGTTAAACGAAGAAGAAAAAACCGATTTTATTTATTCGGTTAACAAGGTAAGAGAAACAATAGAGAAATTAGACCCTGCTTAAAAGGAATGCGCAGGTCTATCCTCTGGGATTAGGAGCCTAGCATGGACGAAGCTAATAGAATGAAAAGATTACCACTGTATCTTTTTACCATTCTTGACCATCTTAAAGAAGAGGCAAAAAGTAAAGGCTTGGAAATGGTCGATCTGGGGATGGGCAATCCCGATCTGCCCACACCGAAACATATCATCGATGAACTCTGTGAGCAGGCCCGTAAACCGGAGAACCACGGTTATCCCCGGCCAAACGAGCCGGCGGAGAAAAAATTAAAACTAGCGATTGCCAACTGGTATAAAGAACGTTTTAACGTTGACTTAGACCCACAAACAGAGGTCCTGCCTTTAATCGGTTCCAAAGAAGGCGTGGCTCATCTTTCGCTGGCATTCCTCAATCACGACGACATGGCCCTCGTACCCAGTCCAGGATATCCGGTGCACTTTAACGGGGTAGTGATGGCCGGTGGCATCCTTTATAATATCCCGATGACCGAAGAAAATGATTTTAAGCCGGATTTAAAAAATATCAGCAAGAGCGTAATCAATATGTCGAAAATGCTTTTCATCAGCTATCCGCATAACCCGACCGGCGCGGTGGTTGACCTGGATTTTTATAACGAGGTGGCTCATTGGTCAAAGAACAAAGATATTATTATCGCCAGTGACGTGGCCTATTCGGACATCGTCTTTGACGGCTATAAGGCACCGAGCATGCTGCAGGTAAAAGGTATTAAAGATAAGGTCATTGAATTCCACACGCTCTCTAAATCTTACAATATGGCCGGCTGGAGGATCGGGTTTGCTGTCGGCTCAAAAGCGATTATCACCTCGCTGGCAAAAACCAAAAGTTATATCGATTTCGGCATCTTTCCGCCGATTCAATACGCGGCCATCAAGGCCTTAAGCGGCCCACAGGATTGCGTGAAGCAATTAGTGGAAATCTACAAAAAGAGAATGGATGTATTTGTCGATGGCCTAAACGGCATCGGCTGGAACGTCAAAAAACCCAAAGCCACTTTTTATGTCTGGGCGCGGATTCCTTTAAAATATGACGCCCTCACTTCGATGGAATTTGCCGAGCTTTTAGTCAACGAGGCCGGGGTAGTCGCGGCTCCCGGCATCGGTTTTGGCGAATACGGTGAAGGTTATGTGCGTTTTGCACTCATCGAAGAAGAAAAGAAACTTAAATTGGCCTGCGAACGGATCAAAAAAGTATTGGCTATGAGAAGCTAGGTCATATTTGGGCTTGTTTTTTTCATTGACAAGTCTAACAAAGTATAGTAAAATCGACAAAACTGTAAATGCAGGGGACCGATCAGTAATTTAAGCACAGGGGTGGCAGGGGAAAAGCGCATCCCTATTTTTTTTAGTTTATTGTAAATAAATTTAAAAACAAATTTATTAAGCGCATGAAAAAAACATTTTTAGATTTACGCATTGTAGTGCTGGCTGTGGGGCTAATTGGATTAGTGGTCCTTAGACAACTGATCCAGTCCTTTGGCGTTTCTTTAGGTTATCTTTATATTACCCTGATTTCTTTGGCCGGGTTTTGGTTTGGCGTAAGGGGGGGGCTAATCGCCGCGCTAGTCGCCGCTTTAATCTGTATATTGGAGCTTAGCCACTTTAGTTATTGGCAAAACAGAAGCATCGCGATGATGGGAATGTCTTTACGTATCCTGGTTTATATTCTAACAGGCCTCTCCATCGGCTATTTTGCCACTGAGGAAAAAAAGCTAAAAGAAAAACTGCAGGCCCTTTCTCAATTTGACGAGCTCACCGGATGCGTAAATTACCGTTGGGCAATGAAGTTATTGGAGAACGAAATCTTACGCGCCAAACGCTATCACAACGAAATGTCGGTGGTGCTGATCGACCTCGATCATTTCAAAAAAGTGAATGATACTTACGGCCATCTCGTCGGTAACGACGTACTTAGGATTTTCGCCCAAGTTTTGGCGCAAAGCGTGCGCAATGTAGACACCGTTTGCAGATACGGGGGGGAGGAATTTTTACTTATCCTTCCCGAGGCTAGTTTGCAACAGGCAGCGTTTGTCCTACAGCGAATTAAATCAAAACTTGCCCAAACAAAAATTACCTCCACTTTCTTAAAGGCTGAAAAGTCTCTGGGCATCACCTTTAGCGCCGGCGGCGCGGCATTTCCTTTAAACGGCGATAAACTCGAGAGCCTAATTCATATTGCCGACACCGCACTGTATCAGGCCAAACAATCGGGAAGAAACCGCTCTATCGTTGATCGGCGCCGATGGGCGAGGGTTAAACCGCCGGGTGATTTTAAACTCGAAATCACCCAGTTGTCGACTAGTGATTTTCAGCGCTTTGAGATTGAAAATATTGGTGTTGGAGGCATGCTGATTCTTTTCCCCCAGGCAGTAAGCTACGCCCGCAATGTGCTCGTTCTTTTTCCCCAACGTTTCCCATATGTGAATTTTTCCTCAACGCTGAATATTCCCGGAAAAACCTACTCTTACGATGTTCAGTGTAAGGTAATCCATCAGTCTAAACAAGACCAAAGCTGGCACCGCGTCGGAGTGCAATTTTTGGACTTAGCCAAGGACAGAGAAGAAAAGCTCGCCCATTATTTACAAAGTCAGGAAGTCAATTAGGCCTTTTAAGTGCTTTTACGGCCTCAAGATTATACTTGAGGCTTTTTTATTTTGGCAGTATAATACAATTCGGGAAAGGAGCGAAGTTGGCCATGTGGAAAGAGTTCTTGCTTGTCTTTATTCCGTTATTCGTAGCCGTAGATGCCATCGGCGTACTGCCGATATTTATCTCGCTTACCCAAGGGTACGGTAAAAGAGAAAAAAATAGGATTATCATACAATCGATTTTTACTGCGCTTTGCCTAGCAATTGCTTTTCTATTTCTGGGTAAGGCGGTCTTTCGCTTCCTCAATATCACGATCGGTGATTTCTTAGTCGCCGGAGGGATCCTGCTTTTCTGCATCGCCATCCTCGACATCGTCAATCCCACTAAACAACGCCGGATACCCACCCAGGAAATTGCCAGCGTACCTTTGGGGACACCCTTAATCGTTGGTCCAGCGGTGTTAACCACTTCGCTGATCATGCTGCAGCAGCACGGCTTAGTTCTAACGCTGGGAGCAGTTTTAGCTAACGTGCTCCTTGGTGCACTAATCTTTTCGCTCTCAGGAGTAATTATCAAAACAATCGGCGAGTCCGGCACACGCGCTCTTTCCAAGATTGCGGCCTTATTTTTATCCGCCATAGCCGTAATGATGGTGCGCAAAGGAATCATCTTTTTACTCGCCCTCCGCGTATAACCAGCCCGAAACACTACCAATCGGCATTAACGCTTGACAAAGTAGAATGAAACAGGTATTCTACTTTAACTATCACGAGGAAAACCGATGAGCGACGTAAAGACAAAATCGCTATCTGCGCTGGAACAAAAAATGCAGGGTTTAAGCAGTGACTCACTGCGTTACCAAATTCTTAACCATACCAAGCATTTTAAGACCTCCTGGGTAGAACTGGGCCAGGCCCTTTATTCAGCGTGGAAAGATAAGCTCTATAAGGAGTGGGGTTTTAGCACCTTCGAGGCCTATACGGCGAAAGAAATCGGTATCCGTTCACAAACCGCGCTCAAACTTTTGCGTTCGTATTATTTTCTGGAAAAGGAAGAACCGCGATTACTGCGTAAAGAATATGCCGATCAGGCCCAGGCCTCGAGCATGCCGACGTTGGACTCAATCGATACCTTAAGGTTGGCTCAAAAAAAGAGCTTGGACAAGGAAGATTTTTTACGGATTAAAAATAATGTGCTCGAAAAGGGCAAAGATGCCAAAGAGATCAAAAAAGACTTAACCCTCTTAATGCAGCAAAGGCAAGAACTGGAGCCGGAAGAAGCGCGGCAAAAAAGGAAACTCACCCAGTTACGACGGTTGATTAGTGTTTTAACATCGCTGCGCGAGGAAATAGCGGTTGCCAAGGCTCTACCCGCAGCGATGATTAAAGAGATCGACAAGTTAATCCGCAATCTAACCGAACAAATGCCACAACCATAAAGGCGAAGGGAGGAAGCAAATGCCTTACGACAGCAGCATGGATCAATCGTTATATTCAAAATCATGGGAAAACGATACCGGCCGGCTCACGGTCAGCGTCTTTTCCTATAATAAAGGGCAAAAAAAAATACAGCTTTCCCGCGAAAATAGGGATCCGCAAGGGGAATTTCGTTTTGCTAAGTTGGGAAGACTGACCAAGGAAGAAATAACGGCAATTATACCCTTCATTCAAGACGCAGTAAAGATGATGGATTAATGAGGAGCTTCAGGTAAGATAGACCTGTTGATTTCTCTTGGGGATAACAACGGGGATATTCAGTGATTTTATCGCACTACGTAAGTCATCTGACTGTTCAAGCTCGCCGTGGACAATAAAGACTTTCTTCAGCTTTCCCCGGCACTCCTTGACGTAACGAATTAAATCATACCGATCGGCATGCGCGCTAAAGGCATCTAAAATCGCAATTTCCGCCTTTACGTGGTAAGGCCTACCGAAAATATTGACCATCGGGCTATGCTCGATGAGTTTCCTGCCTAATGTGTCTTTCGGCATAAACCCGACAATGACAATCGTGTTATAGGGGTTTTCGATATTATTCTTGAGATGGTGCAGGATCCTACCGTTTTCGCATGATCCGGCAGCGGAAATAATAATCATCGGCCCGGACTTGTCATTGAGTTTCTTGGAAAGATTAACGTTACTGATATAAGTAATATTTTTGTGCTCCAGGGGGCTTAATTGCTGTTTAAACAGCTCCTGGGTCTGACTGTCAAAATATTCCCAGCTATTTTGAAACACTTTGGTAATATTTACGGCTAAAGGGCTATCTAAGTAAATCGGAATATCTTTGATCTTTTTTTGCCGCATCAGCCGAGAAAGAAAAAAAAGCACTTCCTGAGCCCGCTCGAGTGCAAAAGAGGGGATAATAATCTTACCTCCGCGCTTTACCGTGCGATTAATTATCTTAGCAAGGCGCTCCTCCAGGGTGTCAATGTCGGAATGCGTCCGGCCACCATAGGTACTTTCGATAATCAAATAGTCGACGCCCTTAGGAGCTTCCGGGCTCTTGAGGAAGGGTAAACGGGGGCGGCCTAAATCTACAGCATAGGCAATTCTGCTCACGCCGCGTTTAGTATAAATATCGAAGGTGGGGATAGAAGAACCCAAAATATGCCCGGCATTAAAAAAAGTTAATTCACTATCCTTAGCCAGGCTAAGTTTACGGTGATATTCCAAGGTCCGTAAATATTTGAGGGACTTTTCGGCTTCACTTTGGTCGTAAAGGGCAAAACGTTCAGGCAGGCCTCTTCTTTTATTGATTTTATTGACGTACTTTACGTCTTCCTCTTGGACATAACCGCTGTCCGGTAAAATATATTTGCAGAGGTCGCGAGTGGATGGGGTAAGGTAGGCCTTGCCTTTAAAGCCTTGCTTGACCAGGGTAGGAAAATTGCCGCAATGGTCAATATGGGCGTGGGAGATCACGCAACAATCAAGCTCGGCAGGGTTAAAAGGAAAACGGGCGTTAACCGTATAAAATTCGTCTCGGTGCCCCTGGAATAAACCGACATCGATTAAAATTCGCGTGTTCTCGGTGGTCAATAGGTGCATTGAACCGGTTACAGTTTCCGTACCACCACAAAACTGGATCATTGTTGCCATAATAGCTTAATATGATAGTATAAATTGAAAAATTTTGCAATAGAAATTTAGTTTGATCTATGCTATATTATTCTCATAATTAAGGAGCGCTTAAGGTGGATAAAGTTCCGGTTCAGATTGATATTAAAAAAGTAACTAACAATCCTGATTTATTTGTGTTTACCGTGGCCACCCCAATGATTCGCTCTCAATTTCGCATTCCCCGCGCGATATTGAATCAATTACGCATCCTAATTGAGCGAGTGCTAACAAATAAATAATTGCGGCTACTACGTTTAACAAAGGAGCAGGCATGAAAACATTAGTTATTTGTGTTTTCACCATAATTTTTTTGTCTTTTATTTTTGTCGAAAGCAATACCTGGCAGGCCGATGTCGTAAAAGAATACATCGGCAACGACGAATATATCGTCACTAAACACAGCCTTCACTGGGATCGATTTATCAATTATGTAATCGCTATCCCCTCCAAGATAGCGGAACAGGCGTCATCATTATTTAAACAAGGGGGCCTTCGATGAAACAATATACGGTAATACTTGCGCTGTTATCCTTTTTATTGCTGACGCTCTGCGGGTGCGCCACCATTAAAACAACTTGCCAAACTAAAGACAATTTGACAAAGATTGAAATTGGGATGTCCAAGGGCGATTTAATCACCCTCATGGGCCAGCCCGAAGCTAGCGAGGAATTAGTTACTAAAGACGGCTCGCTTGTGGAGATTCTTAAATATCGCACCGGGTATAAACTGGAAGGCATTCCGATCTGGTGGCCATACACGCCGGTCTGCGTGCAAAACAAAGAAGTGATCGGCTGGGGCAGCAAGTTTTGTAAAAACAAAAAACGCGAGCTGGAGTTTATATTTCCCTAATTAATGGACAGAAGAAATATACTAATTGTGCACATCTCCAATATCTCCGGCCACCGTGGCGCGAGTATCGCAATTGAAAAAGCTTTGCGAGAAATCAATGCGCCGGCGCAGATCCAGAGTATCAACGGCTTTGGCTATACTAATCCTCGCGCCGAGAGAGTCATTAACGCCCTCTATATGCTGGTCATCCAGAAAATTCCCGCTTTTTGGGAATATCTCTATGACAACGAACGCGTGTTAGAGCGGCTCAAGAAAACCCGGACCTGGATTCATAAACGCCAAGAAAATAAAATTGCCCGGTTATTGGAAGAATACGCGCCTGATATTGTGGTCTGCACTCAAGCCTTTCCCTGCGGCATGATCGCCGATTACAAGTGCCGGCACAACCTGCGGATTCCCTTAATGGCAGTATTAACCGACTATGCCCCACATGGATACTGGTTACATCAAGGCATCGACATTTATGTTGTTCCCAGCGAAGAGGTAAAATCCCGCTTCATTCAACGCGGAATTGCCCCCGATTGTCTGATGCCGATCGGTATCCCGGTTAGCCCGGAGTTTTTACAACACCACCAGCGCCCAGAAACCTTCCGGCGCTATAACCTGGCTCCGGAAATCCCCGTAGCCTTAGTGATGGGCGGAGGCCAGGGCCTGGGACCAATTAAAGAGGTAACAGGACAACTCAATCGCGTATCTAGCCCCTTACAAATAGCGGTTGTCTGCGGTACAAATAAAAGGCTCTTCCTCTGGCTGAAAAAACGGCAACGCCTTTTTTCTAAACTGACCGTGGTGATTGGGCAAACCGATAACAACGTCATCAGCGAGCTAATGGATATCGCCGCCTTTATTGTCACCAAGCCCGGCGGCTTAACCACGGCGGAGGCTCTAAGTAAATCTCTGCCGATGATTATTATTGATCCTCTTCCCGGGCAGGAAAAATTTAATACCCGTTTTCTTCTGGAAGGCAAGGCGGCATTAAAAGTAAATACCCCGCGTGAACTGGGCTCACTTGCAGAAAAGCTGTTAAAATATCCGCGAGCCCTGCAAGAACTGCGAATGAGAGCAAAGAATCTGGCTTGCCCAGACTCAGCGCTAAAAATCGCTCGGCTGATACTGCAAACCATGCAAAGATACAACAAAAACTGACTCCGATGCTTTACTATTTCTATAAATTCGCCGCGTTTTTAATCGGTATCTTGCCGATACGGGTAACTTATTTCCTGGCTGAACTTATTGCCAGCGGATATTTCTTTTTCGCCAAAAAAGACAAAATAAATCTGGCCCACAATCTGAGTGTCGTTTTAGAGTATACCCGCAATCCACGCAATATCAACCGGGCCAGCCGGATGGTTTTTGTGAATTTTGCCTGGTATTTGGCTGAATTCCTACGCGCCGCAAAATTCGACCTTAATTACCTGCGCTCGCATGTAGAATTCCAGGGGAAAGAACATTTAGACCAGGCTTTAGAGCTTCGGAAAGGGGTAATCTTGGTCAGCGCGCATCTGGGAAACTGGGAATTAGGCAGCATGGTTGTCTCGATGTCGGGCTATCCGATGAATATTGTGGCTTGGACGCATAAGGATAAGAAAGTAAATAACTTCTTTATCCAACAGCGGCAAGAGAAGGGGGTCGCGGTAATTCCTTTGGGTGTAGCGGTAAGAAAGGTACTCACGGCATTAGCGGCTAATCAAGTAGTGGCTTTCGCCGGGGATATCGACTTTGCCAATCCCAAAGAGGGGATAAAAGTCAAACTTTTCGGTAAAGATACGCTGATGCCCAAAGGCCCAGCTACATTTAGTTTAAAAACCGGCGCGCCGCTGGTACCGACTTTTATGATTAGAGAGCATCCGGATCGCTTTAGGCTGATTCTGCAAGCACCGATATTGCCGGAGAGTTCCGGCGACTCTGACGCTGATAGAATACGGCTTACTGAAAAAATCGCGCAAAAGATGGAGGCGATGATTGCCCGCTATCCTGAACAATGGTTTATGCCTACCCCGCGTTGGCAAACGCCGCAAAATAGCAAGGCCGATCGATGAATATCTGCGTACTTATACCTTCATTTAACGAAGCTAAAACAATCGCCCAATTAGTAAAACGGGTGTTAGCGCAGCATTTAGTCGTCGTTGTCGTCGATGACGGCTCCGCGGATACTACGGCCGAAGTAGCCGCTGCCGCCGGGGCCGCTGTGCTTAAGCATCCGCACAATAAAGGTAAAGGCGCGGCTTTAAAAAACGGTTTCCGTTTTGCCTTAAACAAAAAATACGACGCCGTCATTACTATGGACGGCGATGACCAGCACAGCCCCGACGATATTGCACACTTTATTCAAGCGGCTTTAACCTCTGACGCTGATATTATCGTCGGTAACCGGATGACTGCCAGCCGAAAAATGCCCAAGGTCCGCTGGCTAACCAATAAGGCGATGTCCTCTCTGGTATCGCTTATTTGCCGCAGGAAGATCCCCGACAGCCAATGCGGTTTTCGCTTGTTTAAACGCGCGGTTTTAGCCGAGATGAACCCCTTAAGCGATAACTACGAAATTGAAACCGAAATCCTGATTGAGGCTAGCCGCAAAGGCTTTAAAATTAGTTCTATTCCTATTCAAACCATTTATACTTCCAAGGTGGGCAGCATCAATCCAGTCATCGATACTATCCGCTTTATCCGATACCTGCTGAGAATGCTGTTTACGTTTAATCCTAACAAATGAAAGATCCCTTCCTAGATCTGCGCCAACAAATGGTAGAAGAGCAATTGGCCAACCGCGACATTCGTGATCAGCGGGTATTAGCGGCCTGCCAAAAAGTTCCGCGCCATAAATTTGTGCCTAAGGCGTATAGCGCCAAGGCCTACCAGGATTACCCCTTGCCGATCGGAGAAGAGCAAACCATTTCCCAGCCTTATATGGTGGCGCTGATGACGCAGTGCCTTGGGCTTTCGGGCCAAGAAAAGGTGTTGGAAATCGGTACCGGTTCAGGTTATCAAACGGCGTTATTAGCCGAGCTGGCTCAACAGGTGTACAGCGTTGAACGCTTGCCGGCTTTAGCGGAAAAAGCCCAGCTGGTCCTGGCGGAATTAGGCTACCGCAATATTGAAATTAAAGCCGGGGACGGGACTCAAGGGTGGCCGCAACACGGCCCCTTTGACGCAATTATTGTTACTGCCGGCGCTCCGGATATACCGGCTCCGTTAATCGAACAGTTAAAGGAGGGGGGCCGGCTAGTTATTCCTTTGGGAGGGCGCTTCACTCAGACGCTGGCGGTGGTCACGAAGAATAAACAGGGTACGCTCAGACAAGATTGGTGCGGATGCATCTTTGTTCCTCTGGTCGGACGATACGGATGGGGAGAGGAAAATGCTCAGTAAACTCTTGCTGTTAATAAAAGATTTACCGCACGAAGCCATCACGCTGATCATTGCCGCGCTGCCGCTGGCCGAGTTAAGAGGGTCAATACCAGTGGCATTGCTTACTCTTAAAGAGCCGATAGCGAAAACATTTATCCTTTCAGTGATCGGTAATCTTCTGCCCATTATTCCGTTTTTATTGCTGTTAGAGCCGCTTTCCGAAAAATTACGCCACTTTCGGCTTTGGCGTAATTTTTTTGACTATCTCTTTGAGCAAACGAAAAAAAAGGCAGCGTTAATAGAGAAGTACGAAGCCGTTGGCTTGATGCTGTTTGTGGCCGTGCCTTTACCGATGACCGGGGCCTGGTCAGGATGCATTGCCGCGTCGCTATTTAAGATCCGCTTCCGCTATGCCTTATTAGCAATAACCTTAGGTGTAATTATCGCCGGCGTCATCGTCACCGCGGTTACTCTCATCGGTAAGGGGATATTCATAAAGCTATTTTTGGCACCTACGGCATAAAAGAGGGTCTCGGCTGTGCCACTGCCAGCGAAAAAAAAATTCGACCTTGTCAACTGGGTCTGCCTGGGTATTTTGGGGCCACTTTTTTTAGGTGTCTTTACATATTGCCCGTTTAAGATGCCTTTTATCTACTGCGCGCTCTGTCCCGTACGCTGTCCTTGGTTTTACTTACGGGGCTATGTCTTGGCGGGAGCGCTGGTCTTAAATGTCCGCCAAAACCTTTTTTGCGCACGGATCTGCCCTTATGGTACGCTGCAAGTAGCGCTGGCTAAAATTAGCCATAAAAAGATCGTCCTGCCCGCCGCCTTACGTTATGCTCAATGGGGTAGCATTGTCCTTTTGGCGCTCTTAGTATGGACTAGCTTTCATCCCCAGCTAATCGCAACCACCATCGCCGGCATTAGTCTAGGAACGCTGGCAATCATTAAAATGAGATGGTTATTATTGGGCTTGTTTACCTTAAGCATCTTGCTCAGTATTATTAATTATCGTTGCTTTTGTAATCACCTTTGTCCGGTGAGAACGATCAGCGGATTTCTCCATCGCCTGGGCTTTAAACGACGTAGAGGAAATGATGTTTTCAACGGATAGAACCTTAAGCCTTTCTCTTTTGGTTTCGCTGATTTTTCATCTCTTTATCTTTCTGCCCCTACCCATACTACGCTACCAACCGCAGTCAAGGAGCGAACTGCCGCTGGAAGTTACTTATGTCGTCCTGGCCCAAGCCGCGGCTAAAAAGACACCGCCAGCGCCCAAACCAGCAAATTCAGCTCAAGATACTGCCGCTTCAACCAAACTAACGGTCCAGGCCCAGGCAGTAGAGCCACCGCCAATCCCTACGCCGGTGATACAATCAGCGCCCGCGGTTATTCCGGCAAAAAGCGAGGCCGAAACAATTGAAATTCCCCCGGACTTGCCTAAGGAAAAAGAGGGCACTTATATTGATTATTATCAATCGATCCGTGAAAAAATCCGGCTTTTTGTCGAAAAAAATTATCCCCGTTTTATCGATTACGGCGAGGTCTGCCTCTATTTTGTGCTCCAGCCTAATGGAAAACTGGCGCAAATGCAGGTGCTTAAAGAAAGATCAACCGCCAACAATCAACTCATTGACATTGTCAAACGCAGCGTCAAACAAGCGGCTCCTTTTCCGGCCTTCCCGCAAAATTTAAGCTCGGAACAGCTTTCCTTCAATGTCACCGTATCGTTCGAACGGGCCGAATAGCAAAGGGTTAAAATCTATTTGCTATTTGCCAAAAACAATGGTATACTGAAAATTCCCGAAAGGAGCGATAAAAAATGGCACCGCAAGAAAAAAAAGTCGGCGCGCAAACTTTCGGCGCGGTGGTAAAAGTGCTGATCGGCCTGGGGTTACTGATACTGGGCTGCCAACTTATCTGGATCTGGAAAAATGAAGTCCTGGCGGTCATTAAAGGCTTCGTGGGAATAACGGTGATTTTAGCCGGGGTAATCTTTTTAGCCATCGCCAAGGAATAAGACAGTTTAAAAAATCGTTAAAGGAAAGAAGGGATAAAGATGCCCAGAGTGGAAATAAAGGAGGGCGAGCCGCTGGAAAAGGCGCTGCGCAGGTTTAAGCGTAAGATCGAACGGGAAGGAATTCTCAAACAAATTAAGGCGCGCAAACATTATGAAAAACCTAGCGAGCGCAAGCGTAGAAGAAACAAACAATAATTTTTCACTGAGCCACAGAGGAGCCTCTTTATTAGGGCGTAGCCTGTGGCTTTTATTTTGCTGTTATTTATTTAGTGCTTACTATAATCCTCATTGTGTAGCCACCGAGCCACCCGGCGCTAAGCCGCTTTTCGCTCAAGAGGGCGTCATCCGCCACGAGCTCGGTAACGGGATGACGGTATTCTTAAAAGCGAATCACACTGTGCCGCTGGTGAACATCTTCTTATGTGTTCGTTCGGGCAGTGCCCAAGAGGCCGAATTAGCCGGTAGCGGCGTTTCTCATCTTATCGAACATATGGTCTTTAAAGGGACCGCGACCCGCGGGGCGGGAGAAATCTTCCGCGAGATTGAGTCTTACGGCGCAACGATTAACGCCTTTACCAGTTATGATTATACCGGCTATACCATTACGGTGCCGCGCGAACATACTCCAGCGGCCTTGGCGGTGCTGGCCGATATGCTCATCAATGCGGCCTTTGCCCCCGAAGAGTTGGTGAAGGAAAAAGAGGTCGTGTTAAAAGAAATAAAAATGAATCGCGACGACCCCGAGCGTTATGTCAACCGGCTGCTTTGGGAAATGGCGTATACAACGCACCCCTACAGATTGCCGATTCTCGGAGAAGAGCAGGCCTTTGCCGCCTTGGATCGTGCGGCTATTATTAATTTTTATCAAAACGCCTACGTTCCCGAAAAAATGGTGCTGAGCATCGTCGGCGATATCGATACTGATCAATGCCTGCCTTTGGTCCGGGAAATCTGGGGAGGTTTTAGTCGCGCTAGCGCACCGGCATCAGCTATTGCCGTTGAACCGGAACAAACCACACTGCGTACAACAGAGGTCGAATTCACCGCCAGCCTGACATACTTGACGCTGGGGTATCACAGCGTGGCGATTACTGACGAAGACCTGTTTGCCTTGGATGTAGCGGCAACGATTTTAGGGGCAGGGGAAAGCTCGCGGCTGTATAATCTGCTCTATCGCCAAAAAGAACTTGTTTACAGTATCGGGGCCTTAAATTATACTCCGCGTTTTAGCGGGCTGTTTATTATTTCGGCATTGTTAGAAGAGTCCCATCGTGAAGAAGCCGTAGCGCTCATCTTCGATCAGATCGCCCAATTGCAGAATTCGCTGGTAAGCGCCGACGAGGTTGAAGCGGCCAAAAACAAAATCGTCAGCGATATTCTATTTTCCCTGCAAACCCTCTCCGACCAGGCCCAAGACCTGGCGCTCAATGAAGTATTAACGAACAACGTGCGCTTTACCGAAACTTACCTGGAAAATATCGAGCGCGTTGGCCCTGAAGATGTTCAAAGGGTGGCCCAAAAATATTTACAGCAATCAAGGTTAACGATCGCGGCGCTGAAGCCCCTGGCTAAAGCAAAAAGCCCGGCTGAGCGGCCGATACGAAAAAAGTTTATCCTGGGCCTAGAGCAGCTTTCCGCAAATGAAGAGCATAACGACGTAAAGAGATTCACTTTAGATAACGGCATTACCCTTTTAGTCAGCGAAAATAAAGATACGCCGCTGGCCACAATCTGCGCCGTTTTTCAAGGAGGCCTGCGCGCGGAAGACGAAAAGACTAATGGAATATCCAATCTGATGGTTAAGCTGCTGGATAAGGGTACGAAAACCCGGGATGCTGAAGAAATTGCCCGCCAGATTGAGTCGAAAGGCGCGCATTTATCCGCCTACAGCGGGTACAACAGTTTCTTGATCACTCTCGACTTATTAAGCCGAGATCTGGACCAAATGCTGCCGCTATTGGCGCAATTGATCCTTAACCCCATTTTTCCACAGCACGAACTGGACCGGCAGAAAGAGCAAAACCTGGCGCAGATAAAAGCCCAGGAAGACAATTTATTTGAATCGGGAAACTTAACCCTTAAGCAAGCCTTATTCCAAAAACATCCTTACCGTTTTCAGCCGCTGGGCAACAAGAAATCACTCAAGCGATTAACCCGATCTGACATTAGCGCATTTTACCAGAAGTACTGTGTCGGTAAAAACATGGTCCTGGCTATTTTTGGCGATGTCAACACCGATACGGTAGTCGCACAGGCACGCGAGTATTTTGCTACTTTGCCGGCGGGAGAAAAGGCCTTGATATTTGCGCCAAAAGAAGAAAAACGGGCCGTGCGTACGGCAACAGTACTGATGCCTAAACAACAAAGCCTGGTGCTGATGGGCTTTCCGGGAACTACTGTTTATAGCGATGATAAATTTGCCCTGGAAATAATCTGCCAAATTCTTTCTCAGTCTTCGGGACGGCTTTTTAATCAAATCCGGGAACAAAATGCTCAAGCCTACACCCTGGGGGCGCATCAAGTCACCGGCCTCGATCCGGGATCAATAGTAATATACGTGGCGACCACTCAAGAAAATGTGCCCACGGTAACCGAGACACTGCGGGCACAACTGGCCCAACTAGCCGCAGCACCTTTAAGCGCGGCCGAGTTGGCTCAAGCTAAAAGGGCACTGGTGAGCGAAAAATTAATCGGGCGCCAGACCAATACCGCCCGGGCCTTAGAAGGCGCTCTCGATGAACTTTATAGCCTGGGCTACGATTATTACCGCAGCTATGCCGAGCATATTAACGCGGTCGATGCCCAAACTGTCCAGCGTTGCGCCACCACCTATTTTGATTTCAAAAATTATGCCCTCGTTACTGTTGGGCCTAAATAAAAAAGACTATGTTCGCACTTTCTACGTCCTGGAATTCCTGGAAACATCACCATGCCCAAGATATCATTAACGAAATTAAACCCCTGGGATTTACGCAGGTTGAGCTTAATTTTAGCCTGAGCGAATCACTGGTCCAGGAAATGGGCGAGCTGCAAAAAAAGGGCCTTATCTCTATTGTATCGGTACATAATTTTTGCCCCATTCCGTTGGGGATATCCCGTAAAGAGGCTTCTCCGGACTCACCATCGCTTTCATCTACGGACGAACAGGAGAGGGCGTTAGCGGTTAAGTTTACCAAGCGCACTATCGACACTGCGCTCAGGCTAGGCGCCGCTTGTGTCGTACTGCACACCGGCAGAGTGCGGATGCGTGAAAAGATTCGCGAGTTGGCGGCTTTGAAAAACAATTCAGAAGAACGAAAGTTCACCGCCCTGAAAAACCGGTTGATCAAAGAACGCAGCGCAAAATCGCCCCGATTCTTCAATCAGGTGCTCAAAAGCCTAGATGAACTCTCAGGCTACGCCCTGACGCACAAAATAAAACTAGGCATCGAAAACCGTTTTTATGTCAGCGAGATCCCTTTAGGGCAAGAATTGGATCTGTTGTTTGCGCGCTTTCCCTCGCCGCCGGTTTATTACTGGCATGATGTCGGCCATGCCCAGATCTTTGAGTATCTGGGTTTTTCACGGCAGGAAACAAACTTAGAAAAATTCGCTCACCGGCTGGCCGGAATCCATCTGCATGATGTGCAAGAGATGAGTGACCACCGCGCACCGCTTACGGGCGCATTTGATTTTTCCCGTCTTCGGCCATATATGCAACGAGAGCTGATTAAGGTTATGGAAGTGCATCATCCCAGCACCAAAGAAGAAATTATCCGCGGGCTCGACCACTTAAAGAAAGTCTTTTCCGAGGTAACGAGATGATTCGCCAGGCTTATGTTTCCGGACAGTTTTATCCGGCCGATGTTGCCGGTTTAAAAAAACAGCTGGAAACTTTTATTGAGAAAAAAGTAAAAAAAGAAAATGCGCTGGGCATTGTTGCGCCTCACGCCGGGTATATGTATTCGGGACCGGTGGCCGGTGCCTGTTATTCGCGCATTCGCGTCACCCCAACCGTAGTGATTATCGGACCCAACCATACGGGGATGGGTGAGCCTTTTAGCCTGATGAGTAAGGGAACGTGGCAAATGCCGCTGGGTAATGTCGAAATCAATACTGAACTGGCAGAGGCGATCCGACGGCGCTCTAAGTACCTGCAGCAAGACTCCCAGGCCCACCTCCATGAACACTCGATCGAGGTGCAGATTCCTTTCCTGCAGTATTTTCTGCCGGAAGTGCGAATTGTGCCGCTTATTCTGGCTGGCGCGGACTTCGCGGTGTATGCCGAAATCGGAGCAGCCATCGCCGGGGCAATCAAGGAAAACAAGCCTGCGCTGATAGTCGCCTCAAGCGACATGACTCATTATCTGCCCCATGAAAAAGCAAAAAGCCTGGATGCGCTGGCTATTGAGCGCATCCTTAAACTTGATGTCCAGGGATTATTGGATCTGGTCAAAGAAAAAAACATCTCAATGTGCGGATACGGTCCGGTAGCCTGCATGCTCTCGGCGGTGAAAGAACTTAAAGGCCGCGGCGCGCAGTTAATAAAATATCAGACCAGCGGCGAAACCGGGGGCGATTATTCGTCAGTGGTAGGATACGCGGGAATCGTGGTGAAATAACGATGAATAGCCTTTTACTAATTTTGCTCATTATCCTAAGCTTTGCCGGTGCGCTTTGGGCAACGATCTTGCTGATTAAGCTTCTCAAGCCGCCAAAGCCAGAGATTTCTTTGCCGGAGCTGATGAAGGTGCTGGCCGATGTCGGCGCGCTTAAGGCCACCTTGCAAACCGTAGAAGGCGGGCAAAGAGACCTCTCGCTCTCAATTAAAGAAACGCAAAGAGTAACTGACAGCATCAAAACTGACTACGACTCCAGGAAACGGTTCTTTGAAGAATTACACAGTTCCATTGAAAGAATGGAACAAACCATCTCCGGGACAAAAAGAAGGGGAGAGGCGGGAGAAAATATCCTCCAGGATATACTTAAATCTTTCCCACCGCAAATGATTGCCCGGGGTTTTCGCATCGGCGGCAAAGAGGTGGAATTTGCGCTGGTCTTAAGTAACGAAAAGGTGGTACCGCTAGATTCTAAATGGGCCGCCCAGGAACTGCTCAAACAATTCGCTCAAGAATCTGACCCGCAGCAACAATTGGCGATCGGTATAAAAATTGAAAATGAAATCAATAAACGGGTAAGTGAAGTGGCACAATACATTGATCCCGCGCGTACTGTCCCCTGGGCCGTCGCGGCAATTCCTGATGCCGCTTTTGCGGTTTGCCGCCGGGCCCATCTCGATGCCTACCGCAGAGGCGTCATTGTCATTCCTTACAGCTTAGTCGTGCCTTATCTTTTGACACTGTTTAATCTACACCTGCAATATGCCGGCACAATTGATGTCGAAAATCTACAGCAGTATATTCTTAATATTAAACGCCAGCTTGAAGAAATGGAAAACATCCTGGAAAACAGCATTGTCCGCGCAATTAAAATGATCAGCAATGCCGCCAATGAATACCGCCAGGCCCTGGGTTCTATTCGCGGCAATCTACTAAATTTACAGCCACCCAAAGGCAATACTGATGAAAAACCCTAAACTATTGCTTATTTTGCGCCTGGCCGTGAGCCTATTTCTGCTGCTGCTGTTATTTTGGCTGGCCCGAGAACATCTTGGCAAAATCGGGGAACTTTTAAAAAATGTGAACCTCGGCTATTACGTCCTGGGATTGTTATTTTTTGTTCTTACCATTGTCATTCTCTGTTGGAGGCTGCAGATCCTTTTAAGCGTCCAGGGATGCAACGTTTTTTCCTTCCAGGATATATTTTCGCTCAATCTGATCGGTTATTTTTTTACTAATTTTATGCCGACCTCGATCGGCGGCGATTTAGTCAAAGGTTTTTTTATTGCGCAAAAAATTAATAATAAGACCCTGGCCTACGCCACTATCTTTATCGACCGCGTAGTCGGGACGCTCTCTCTTGCGCTAATTGCCGCTTCGGCGTTAGTAGCTACCCACAAAGAAATTGAATATCCCTTTATTTTTTGGGCGGTCGGGTTTTTGCTTTTTATCAGCCTAGTGGTTATAACGTTTTTATTGAATAAAAGACTCTCACAGCAGATCAGCAACCGTTTTGGCCTAAAGCACTTATTGCGCATTTTAAAAATCGACGCCTTAGCAAAGAAGGCCTATGAAGCAATGCATATTTACGCCCACTACAAAAGACAAATGCTGATGGCTTTTCTGATTTCCCTGGCTGCCCATTTTATTACTTTTACCTCAGTGCTTTTTCTGGCGCTCAGCCTGGGGGCGCATACCCCTTACGTAAAAATACTCTTAGCGGTGCCGGTAATCTCAATACTCTGCATGCTGCCGATCACCTTAAATGGCCTGGGCCTGCGCGAATGGGCCTTTGTTTTTTTCTTCCGTACTGATATTGGCGAACCGGCCGCGCTTTCGCTTTCATTATTGCTTCTGTCGCTGTTTCTTTTAGTAAGCGTATTTGGCGGTATTGTCTATTTACTCAAGAAAGCTTAAAAAGGGGGAAGGGTAATGGCAAAAATTTTAGTGATCCACGGACCAAATCTTAATTTGTTGGGAAAACGCCAGCCCGAGGTTTACGGAACATTTACGCTGGAGGAAATCAACACTCAATTAAAGACCTTGGCCAAAAAGCACAAAGTTAAGCTTGATTTTGTACATTCTAACCATGAAGGGGAAATTGTTGACGCCATCGGAAAGGCGAAGAAATCCTATGCCGCGCTATTAATTAATCCGGCGGCCTACACGCACACCAGTGTCGCTATACGCGATGCGATCGAAGCGGTTAAGCTCCCCACGGTTGAGGTACATCTCTCTAACATCTACGCACGTGAAGAATTTCGCCACCATTCGCTAATTGCCCCAGTAGCCAAAGGGCAAATTTGCGGTTTTGGCATTAATAGCTACCTCTTAGGACTGGAAGCGGCAATCCGGCTGGTAAAAAAGAAATGAACCTTTTGGGATTAAATAAAATCCGGGCACTTTTAGAACGCGATAGGCTCGATGGCCTGGTCGTCACCAAGCCGACGAATGTATCTTACCTAAGCGACTTTACGGGTGAGGGGCAGCTGTTAATTTCTTCCACGCGCCAATTTCTGATTACCGATTTTCGCTTTCAGCAAGAAGCCTGGCAGGAAATCAAATCCTTTCAACTACTACCCAGAGAAAGCTTTGTCCCTTTAGAAGAAACCCTGGCTAACGCCGTAAAAAAGTTAAAAATTAAACGGTTGGGCTTTGAGGCCAATAACCTTTCCTTTTCTTTTTATCAAAAATTACTCAAGGCCTGCCCGCAAATTACTTTAGTGCCCACCCAGGAGCTGATTGAGCGCGTGCGGGCGATTAAAACCGCGCGCGAAATTCAGCTCTTGCGTAAAGCCGCGTCCTGCGCGGTAGCGAGTTTTGCCTTCGCCAAAAACATTATCAAAGAGGGTAAAACCGAACAGGAAATCGCCGAAGGCATTCTCTATTTTATGAAGAAGAGCGGCGCCGAAACTTGCGCCTTTGACACTATCGTCGCTTCCGGCAAAAGAACGGCCCTGCCGCATGCCCGCATCAGCACTAAGACAATCAAGAAGAATGAGGCGATTATTGTTGACTTAGGCTGTCTTAAAGACGGCTATAATTCCGACTTGACAAGGGTAGTCTTTTTGGGTAAAATGAGTGGAAAAATTAAGCGGATTTATGACGTAGTCCTGCGAGCGCAAGAGCTTGCCATTCAAGCAGTAAGAGCCGGCGAACCGATTCAAAAAATTGATAAAATCGCCCGCCATTACATCACTAAAGCGGGTTTCGGTCCCTACTTTGGCCACGCCCTAGGACATGGAATTGGAAGAGAAGTCCACGAGTACCCCGTGATTTCACCCCGCAATCAAGAGGCAATTCAGGAAGGAATGGTCTTCACTATTGAACCGGGAATTTATCTGCCTGGATTAGGGGGCATTCGCATTGAAGATATGGTGCTGGCGACTAAAACCGGCGCCGAAATACTCACACATTAACACCCGAAAGGTACCCCGCGCATGTTTATCGGCCCTAACCAATTCAAAAACGGCCTGACCGTAACTTTTGATGGCCAGATTTTTGCCATTGTCAGTTACCAGTTTGTAAAACCGGGCAAAGGCGGCGCTTTTGTGCGCACCAAGCTGAGAAATCTAAAAAACGGAAATTTTTTGGAAAAAACGTTCCGCACTGAAGAAAAAGTGGAACAGGCTTTTATTGAAGAGAAAAAAATGCAGTATCTTTATCGCCAAGGAGATACCTACAACTTTATGGATCAGGAAACCTTTGAGCAAACCGAACTACATGCCCAGCGGTTGGAAGAAAAGTCACGTTTCTTGAAAAATGGCGTGATTATTTCCCTCTATTTCTACAAAGACGAGATTATCGACATTAATTTACCCAACTTTGTCGAATTAGCGGTTGCGGACTGCGAACCAGGCACACGCTCCGATACCGTAAAAGCCACTTCCAAAAATGCGACCTTGGAAACAGGCGCCACGCTCGCGGTACCCATTTTTATCAATCGCGGCGATATACTTAAAATAGACACGCGCACGGGCGAATATGTCGGCCGGGTCTAAGAGCCGACGTAACAGGTGAGGCCAAGATGAATCTAAAAGAAATAAAAGAAATGATCGCGTTAATGAACGAAAATGACCTGACCGAGCTGGAATTAGAACGCGACGGTTTGAAAATCAGGCTGAAGAAAAGCGGCGGTGAGATCCAACAGTTTATTACCCACCCTCAAGCCGCGGCGCAATACAAAGAAGCGGCGCAAGCGCCAGCCCCACAACCGCCAGATTCACATCTGATCGAAGTTAAATCGCCGATGGTCGGCACGTTCTATCGTGCGGCTTCCCCGGAAAGCGCAGCCTTTGTGGATACCGGCAGCGAAATCCAGCCGGAACAGGTCGTCTGCATTATCGAGGCGATGAAATTGATGAATGAAATTAAGTCGGAAGTCAAGGGCATTGTCCGTGAAATCCTGGTGGAAAACGGCCACCCGGTTGAGTACGGCCAAGTCCTCTTCCGTGTAGAACCACTTTAGGCCATGTTCTCCAAAGTACTCATTGCTAATCGCGGAGAAATTGCCCTACGGATTATCCGGGCCTGCAAAGAATTGGGCGTGCGCACCGTAGCCGTCTATTCTGAACCGGATCTACATTCGCTGCACGTGCGCCTTGCCGATGAAGCGATTTGTATCGGGGCAGCCGCACCCAGCCAGAGTTACTTAAGTGTCCCCAGCATCATCAGCGCTGCGGAAATTGCCGATGTCGACGCCATTCATCCCGGATATGGATTTCTGGCCGAAAATGCCCACTTTGTAGAAATCTGCCAGTCCTGCAACATCCACTTTATCGGGCCCAATCCCGAACCGATGCGCCTAATGGGTGACAAAATGCGGGCCAAGGATACGATGCGTAAAGCCGGCATCCCGGTAGTGCCCGGCAGCGAGGGTATAGTTAAAAATAAGGAAGAGGCCCTGCGCATTGTCAAAAAACTGAAATATCCGGTTATTATTAAAGCCGTGGCCGGCGGCGGCGGCAAAGGAATGCGCATTTGCCACAATGATGTCCGGCTGGCCAGCGCGTTACCCATCGCCCAAGCCGAGGCCGAAGCGGCCTTCGGTATTCCCGACGTCTACATCGAAAAATATTTTCCTAAACCCCGGCATATTGAATTTCAAATTATGGCCGATAATTATGGCCATGTCATTCATCTGGGTGAACGCGACTGCACCATTCAAAGACGCCATCAAAAGCTGGTTGAAGAGTCGCCCTCACCGGCCCTGGATCCTAAATTGCGTAAACGCATGGGGGAGGCAGCGCTTAAAGCCGCCCGCTGCGTCAACTATAACAATGTGGGGACAATCGAGTTTTTACTCGACGAGAAGAATAACTATTACTTTCTGGAAATGAATACCCGTATCCAGGTAGAACACGGGGTGACGGAAATGGTCACCGGAATTGACATTGTCAAGGAGCAGATCAGGCTGGCCTCAGGCGAAAGGCTGCAGTTTAACCAGGATGATGTAAAGAGTAACGGCTGGGCGCTGGAGTGCCGCATTAATGCCGAGGACCCGGATAATAATTTTGCTCCTTTCCCGGGAAAAATCCAGACCTATATCGTGCCCGGCGGGCGGGGAGTACGTATTGACAGCTGCGCCTATCAAAATTATGAAGTCCTGCCTTACTACGACTCGCTGATCGCCAAGTTAATCACCCATGGGAAAACCCGCACGGAGGCAATACAAATCATGGTCCGCGCCTTGGAAGAATACATCATTGATCCGATTAAGACCACACTTTCCTTCTCCCGTGAGATCATGAACGACCGGCGATTTCTGCGTGGTAAAATATATACCGATTTCGTGGATATTCTAACTTCAGAAAAACAAAAAGAAAGTGAAAGGAAGTGAGGCAGCGATGAGGGCACTGGGAACATTTGTGATAATTTTGTGCACGCTGGTCTTTACCATCATCGGAGGTTTTTTGGTTTCATTCTTATTTAATGTATTCAACATCTTCCATGTGATGAAATTCGTCAAGCTTATTTATCAGTTTGAAAATATCAATCTGATTATCGGCAGCATCGGCCTATTTCTGGTCTTGGCCAGTATTTTAACGGCGCAAATCAGTATCGGCAGAATACAAAGAGAAAGAACCATTGCCTTCAGTAATCCCAACGGCGAGGTTACGGTCTCCTTAAATGCGATTGAGGAATTCATTAAGCGCCTCTCGATGGGGATGAATGAAATTAAAGAGCTGCGTAGCAACGTTATCGCCGGAAAGAAGGGGATTGAGGTGAATACTCGAGTCAGCCTCTGGGCCGACGCCAATATTCCCGAAACAACAAACAACATTCAGGATATCCTCAAGACCCGGCTGCAGGAAATACTCGGAATTGAAGACCCGATTACCATACGCATCCATGTCGTAAAGATCATACCGAAAGAAAAGAAAAAAACCAGAAAAGAAGAAGTAGAAGCAGAAGAACAACTACCCCCGTTTCGGGGAAGCATTGAATACGGAAAGGAAAGGTAAAAATGCAAAAACGTGTTGGCCTCCTGTCCGGAGGAGGAGATTGCCCGGGAATTAATCCTGTGATCAGAGGAATTGTGCGCAAGGCCTATAGGGAAAAATACCACGCCATCGGCATCCAAAACGGCTGGAAAGGACTAATTACTAAAGACGTAATCAGCCTGGACCTCAACTCCGTATCCGGAATATTACCAAGAGGCGGCACTATTTTAGGAACCTCACGTACTAACCCTTATAAAAAGAAGGAAGATGTTGCGGCCTGCATCGAAAATTTCAAGGCCTTGGAGCTTGATGCAATTATCGCGATCGGCGGAGAAGATACCCTGGGCGTTGCCTTCAAATTATATAAAGAGGGTTTAAACATTGTCGGCGTGCCCAAAACTATCGATAATGATCTCTCGGCCACTGACCGGACCTTCGGTTTCGACACCGCGGTTAATATCGCCATGGAGGCGATCGATAGAATTCACACCACTGCCGAATCCCACCATCGTGTTATGGTTGTTGAGGTGATGGGCCGGCATTCCGGCTGGATTGGCCTAGAAGCGGGATTAGCCGGTGGAGCGGATGTAATCTTACTTCCTGAGTTTCCCATTGATATTGACGAGACTTGCGCGTCAATTAAAAAAAGGCATGAACGCGGCAAAACTTTTAGCATAGTGGTAGTAGCTGAAGGGGCGACTTTTAAAGAGGGATCAGAGGTGCTTCAGGATAAGGAACTCGATGCCTTTGGCCATGTCCGCCTGGGCGGGATCGGCCAAATCTTGTGCGAGGAAATTCAAAAGCGGACCTGGTTTGAAACTAGAGTGACTGTACTGGGACATATCCAACGGGGCGGATCGCCCACCGCTTACGATCGCGTCTTGGGTACGCGTTACGGAGTAAAGGCAATGGAGCTGGTTATCGAAGGCAAGTATGGCCAAATGGCTAGTCTACGAGGAACAGAGATTGTGGCAATGCCCTTAGAAGCCGCGGTGGGTACGATCAAGACTGTCCCGCTGGAACTTTATGACATCGCCAAACTCTTTTTTGGTTGAACCATGATTAAACAAGACATTAAAAGGCTTCTTGATGAAAGTCAGGCGCTACATCAGGCGCTCCGGGAAGACGATGCTATCATTTCCGCCATCCAAAAATTAGTAACAATGATTATCGTCTGTCTAAAAAATGGCGGAAAAGTCATTCTCTTTGGCAACGGCGGAAGCGCAAGCGACAGCCAGCATATTGCCGCGGAGTTCGTTGGCCGGTTTAAGTACAACCGCAAAGCGTTTGCGGCACTGGCCCTTACTGGAGATACCTGTAACCTCACCTGTATCGGCAATGATTTCGGATTCGAACACATCTTTTCCCGTCAGATCGAGGCCTTAGCTTGCGCTAAAGATATAGCGATTGGTATTTCCACCAGCGCAACCTCGCCTAATGTTATCGCCGGAATCACTCAAGCAAAAAGAATGGGCTTAAGAACCGCGGTGCTCGCCGGCGCCAAAAAGACTGCGCTTACGCGCTTGGCCGATGTTACGGTCTCGGTGCCCTCAACAGTAACGGCTCGCATTCAGGAGGCGCATATTACTATTGGCCATATCACTTGTGAACTGGTAGAAAAGGCTATCGGCAGTGACAAAAGATAAAATTAAAACACTGAAAAACCTTAAGGTTAGCGTTAATCGGGCCAAGGCCGAAGGGAAAAGCATCGTTTTTACTAACGGCTGTTTTGATCTTCTTCATGTCGGCCACGTCAGCTATTTAGAAAAAGCAGCGGCATTAGGAACGATACTCGTGGTCGCAATTAACAGTGATGCTTCAGTGCGTAAACTTAAAGGCCGCGGCCGACCGCTTTACTCTGAGCGTGAACGGGCCCTCGTCCTGGCCGCGCTGGAGTGTGTAGACTATGTTACGGTCTTTAAAGAAAAAACTCCTTCTAGGGTGATCAAAGCACTTAAGCCAAACATATTGGTCAAGGGCGGGGATTGGTCCCTTAAGTCTATTGTTGGAAAAACTTTTGTCGAGGCGTATGGCGGTAAAGTCGCATCCTTGCCTTTTGTAAAGGGATTTTCCACCACCGCATTAATTACGAAGATGAAAAACATTGAACAAAGAAATAGCTAGAATCATTGATGCCAATATTAACCGTTCCCGTGAGGGCTTAAGAGTCTGCGAAGAAATAGCCCGGTTTATCCTGGAAGATAAGACGCTCAGTGCAGAATATAAGCAATTACGCCACCGTATTTCGCGCTTAATAAAGAAGTTTCCCGGCGCGCATCGGGGACTGGCAAAGGCCAGAGAGAGTCAGGCGGACGTCGGCCGCAATATTCCCGATGCCTCCCGGAGAAAAAACTATCATGATATCCTTTTGGCAAATATGCAAAGAACAAAAGAATCTTTAAGGGTTTTAGAAGAATTCTCCGCGATTTTTAACCGTTCCTTGCGCACAAGTTTTGCGCGGGTGCGCTTTGCGGTGTATCGCCTGGAAAAAAAGACCATTGCGCGACTTTAGATTATACGTCATTTTAGATGGCGAGGTAGTCCAGCCAAAGAAGATGCCCGCCGTAGCCCAGGCAGTAGTCGCCGGTGGAGCCGAGGTAGTGCAATTAAGGGCGAAAACCTGGTCCGATCGGCAAATTCTCAACGTCGGACAACAGATAAAAAAATATGCACGGCGCGCGGGAACCGCTTTTCTGCTCAATGACCGGGTAGATTTGGCCCTGGCGCTTGATGCCGACGGTGTCCATCTCGGACAAGAGGATTTAACGGTTCCAGAAGCGCGCGCGCTTCTGGGTAAAGATAAGCTGATTGGAATTTCCACGCATAGTCTTAATCAGGCCCGACAGGCGCAGGCTAACCTAGCGCACTACATTGCCATTGGACCGCTGTTTGCCACCGCGACCAAACCCAAAGCGGCACCTTTAGGAACAGGCATTATTAGCGCAGCGGGTGAATTCCTGGCTCGGCCCTGGTTGGCAGTGGGAGGAATTACTTTGGAGAACCTCACCTCGGTCTTAAAAAAAGGTGCAACGCGAGTGGCCATTTGCCGGGCAATATTAGAGTCTCGGGCCATAACCAAAACGACAAAAGAATTTAAACGCCGACTTTACGCTGATGACTCAACTCGAATACGCTAAAGCTAAAAAAATTACCGCGCCAATGCAGCAGGTTGCCCGCGAAGAAGGGCTGGACCCGAAAGCTCTCTGCTCAAAGATCGCCGCCGGAAAAATAGTCCTTCCGTTCAATACCCGCCACCACCCTAAAAAAGTGTGCGCAATAGGGGAAGGCCTGCGCACAAAAGTTAACGCTAATATTGGTACGTCAGCGGACTCACCCAATTTAGCCGATGAGCTGAAAAAAATGAAATTAGCGGTTAAGGCCGGCGCGCACACCGTAATGGACCTAAGCACTGGCGGCAATATTCGTAAGATTCGCCAAACTATTCTGCGCAATTCACCGGTTGCTCTGGGCACGGTCCCGATCTACGAAACCGCGATTGCGGCAGCGAAACGCTTTGGCTCAACTACAAAAATGCGCGCCGAAGATATCCTTAAAACCATTGAGGAGCACGCCGCTGACGGCGTGGACTTCTTTACGCTGCACTGCGGCGTCACTAATGAAGGCATCGCCCGCCTGAAAAAAGAAAGACGGGTTACCGATGTGGTTAGCCGGGGGGGAGCGCTCTTGATCGAATGGATGTGCAGAAATAAAAAAGAAAACCCTCTTTATGAACATTTTGACACTATCCTTGATATCGCACGAACCTACGATGTCACTATTAGCCTGGGAGACGGCATGCGGCCCGGCTCGATCGCCGACGCCACCGACCGAAGCCAAATTCAGGAATTGGTTCTCTTGGGAGAATTGGCCCAACGGGCGCAGGAAAAAGGCGTGCAGGTGATGATTGAAGGCCCGGGGCATGTACCTCTGGATCAAATCCAGGCCAATGTGCTGCTGCAAAAACGCCTTTGCCACGATGCGCCTTTTTATGTCTTGGGGCCCCTGGTCACCGACGTGGCCAGCGGATACGACCATATCAGTTCAGCGATTGGCGGGGCGATTGCCGCCGCCTACGGGGCGGATTTCCTCTGTTATGTCACTCGTTCGGAACATTTGCGTCTGCCTAGCGCTGACGACGTAAGGGAAGGGGTAATTGCCGCCCGTATTGCCGCCCATGCCGGTGACATTGTCAAAGGAATTAAGGGCGCCCGGCAATGGGACCTGCGGATGTCGCAGGCACGTAAGAAAAGGGATTGGAAAAAACAAATCGCCCTGGCGATCGATCCGGAACAACCGCGAAAAATGCGCCAGGGCTCACGGGCGCAGATCGCCGATGTCTGTACGATGTGCAGTCAATACTGTTCACTCAAAATAATGGATAAAGTCCGCAAAGAATTGGGTGCCGAACAATGAGCATGATAGTAGTAGGAACTGTGGCATTGGATGACGTCCAGACTCCTTTCGGGAAGGTGACCAGCGCCCTGGGCGGTTCAGCGACTTATGCTGGGGTAGCGGCCAGCTTTTTCTGTAAGGTTAAAATGGCGGCTATTGTCGGTACGGATTTTCCGGAAAAAAACATCTCTTTTTTGCAGCGGCGGGGAATCGATACCACGGGATTAGTCATTGAAAAAGGGAAAACCTTCCGCTGGTCGGGTAAATACACCTACGACTTGAATAATCCCCAAACGCTCAAGACCGAACTTAACCTGCTCACCCAGTTTAAACCGATACTTCCCAGCGCATACCGTAAAGAAAAATTCGTTTTTTTAGCCAACATTGATCCGAATATTCAGTTAGCTGTACTTGAGCAATTAACCCAGCCCAAACTAGTGGTCGCCGATACAATGAACTACTGGATTAGGCAGGAAAAGAAAGCCCTGCGAAAAGTAATTAAAAAGTGCGATATTTTAGTCGTGAACGATTCCGAGGCCAGGCAATATACTGAAGAAGCAAATGTGCTCAAGGCCGGGCGGATACTTTTAGCGCAAGGCCCCGACTTAGTAATCATCAAAAGAGGAGAATACGGCTGCTTGCTTTTTGGGTCGCGGTTTATGTTTAGCATTCCGGCCTATTTGTTGGAAAGCCTGGCTGATCCCACCGGGGCCGGGGACAGTTTTGCCGGCGGTTTCTTAGGGTATCTTACCGCGTGCCCGCGGATCAACGAACAGTCTTTTCGTAAAGCCATCGCCTACGGGACAATTATGGCTTCTTTTGCGGTCGAAGAGTTTAGCCTCAACCGCTTAAAAACAATAAAAAAAACAGATATCGAATCGCGATTTAACAAATTTAGAAGAATTACACGGTTTTAAGAAAATTGGCGAGGGTAATTCAGTGGTAGAATGCAAGCTTCCCAAGCTTGACGTCGCGGGTTCGAGTCCCGTCCCTCGCTCCAGAAGTTTAACGATTTGATGTTGTGGGCATGAAAAAAAATAGACGTCCTGCTTTTGCTTTTTACCTTGTAGCCTTGACCGTACTGAGCAGTTTGCTCGGCGGTTGCGCCAGCACAGCAACTGTTACCGCCCTGCCAGGGCCTAAGCAGCCCACAGTACCAGGCTCCTATCACACCGTAAAGAAAGGCCAAACTCTTTGGCGGATTTGCAAGGCCTACGGCGTGGATATCGAAGAGGTAACACGTATAAATCAACTGGCTGACGCCACTAAAATTGAAGTTGGACAACGCATTTTTATTCCTGGTGTCAATAACGCTCTGAGCGAACTGCTCATGCCATCAGATTTTAAAGATAAGGGCGGAGATTTCATCTGGCCGCTGCATGGCAAAATCGGTTCATTCTTCGGGATGAAGAATGAGGGGGTAAGGAGCAAAGGCATTACTATTGAAGCTCAAGAAGGCACCGCCGTAAGAGCGACGCGTTCCGGCAAGATAGCTTTTTGCAGCCAGGCCTTAAAAGGCCTGGGGAAAACCATTATTATTGACCACCTCGACGGATATTCTACTGTCTACTCCCATAATGCGGAAAATCTGGTCGCCGTTAATCAGATGATCACGCAGGGTGAGACAATCGCTAAGGTCGGTTCAAGCGGCCGGGCCCAGCGCCCTGAGCTTTACTTTGAGATTAGAAAAGGCGAACAACCACAAAACCCATTTTTTTACTTACCGTAAAATAACATGTTTAGCGATCCTGTAACTGGAGATAAGTTTTTCGGCCGCAGCGAAACCCTGGAACTGCTGACCAAAAGGGCCAACGGATTAAAAGACGGCTATCGGCAAAATATCGCCATTCTCGGGCCCCAGCTGATGGGTAAATCCTCGCTGATTCTGCAGTTTTTATCCCGTCTTTCACACCCGGCGCTGATTCCGATTTACATTGAGGTCAGAAAAAATTCATTCAGTAATTTCGTCTATAAGTTCTTGGGCGCGGTGCTCTATCACTATCTCAAAGCCAAGAATCTCCCCGTTCATGAAGATCTTGAACTTTTAAAAAAGGAGGCGGAAAAAAACCTGCCTAAAACAGTCGAGTTTATCCGCGGTATCGAACAGCAATATAAAAGCGGAAACCTCGAGCGCGCCTTCGAAGAAGTAATCGGCCTGACCGCGGTATTTAAGCAGGAAAGCAATATCTCCTGCATGCTTATTTTGGACGGATTCCACTTCCTCGACACTTTTAGAATTAAAAATACCTACTCCAAGCTGGCCCGGGAAATTATGACCCAGAAGGACACGATGTATATCTTCATCAGCTCGCAGCTGAGTTACGCTAAAAGGATTCTGGCCAACGAACTTTCACTTTTATTCGGCAATTTCGAGGTGATTAATTTAGAACCGTTTGATTATTCTACCTGCTGTAAATTTTTAGAGCAGCGTTTTGAGACTATCTTTTTGCCTGCGGCGTACAGAGATTTTCTGATTACGTTTAGCAAAGGCCATCCGTTCTACCTCGACATCATGAGCGCTAAGCTCAAAGAGAAGGCCAAAGAGCTCAATTACAGCGAAGTCAATTATCGGCTGATCAGCCAGGCAATGCACGAAGTCATTTACGATTCCAAGGGCATCCTCAATCAGTATTTTACCACTATGCTCACGCATAATCTCAATGGCGCCGATTACGCTAACTATCTGCCGATTTTACTTTCGGCCAGCGAAAAAGGATGCCGCCCCCAAGAGATTGCCCGGCTCACCTTACGTCAACCCAAGGTAATCGCCAAACAGATGAACTCGCTGGTGGAGAAAGACCTGCTCAATAAAATCGGGGTATTTTACCGGATCCAGGATAAGATTTTCCGTTTCTGGCTCAAATCCGTATACCAAAGAAAGCGCCTCTCGCTTACCGCTGATCCTCAGACCGAATCCGACGATTTTTGCATCGAAATAGAGCAGGAGATTCTCGCCTTTTCCGAACATGCCCATATGCAGTTAGTGCAGCGGATTGAAAATTTATTTAAATCATTTAAGAATGAGATTGTCACGCTGCAAAATAAACGCTTTAAATTCTGGCATTTTGAAGAAGTGCGCACCTGGGACATCTTGCGCTTCACACACTGCCTAATTGCTCGTTACAAGGATGGCTACTGGGTCGCGATGGTTAAGCAGGGCGACATCAGCGAAGCCGATATTCAGGAGTTTCACCGCGCGATACGGGTGAGCACCTATCCGATCAGAAAGACGATTATCATTGCCTGTAAAAAAATGGAGCTTAATGTTCGCCTGATGGCGCTAGAAAAGAAATTTTGGATTTGGGATCTTGCTGATCTCAACACAATTTTGGATTTATACGGAAAACAACAGGTGATGGGTTAAATCGATGAGGATTATTGTCGTCTCCGACACACATAGCATGCAGGGTGAAGATTTACCCAAAGAGTTCCTGCGCGCCTGCGCCGGCGCGGACCTGGTTTTACACGCCGGAGATATTACGAGCGATGCTATTCTTGATACGATCAAGAAAATCAATCCGGCGCTTGTGGCCGTTTGCGGGAACATGGATCCGCTGTCGTTAAAAAAGGGACTTGCGGAAAAAGAAATTATCGAAGTGCCTCCTTTTCGCATCGGGTTAACTCACGGCAGTGGCGCGCCTTTTAATTTAATCGATTACGTAAAGGAAAAATTTATCAAGGATAAGGTCGATTGCATTGTCTTTGGGCATTCCCATACACCGTATAACGAATACCATCAAGGAATTCTCCTTTTTAATCCGGGGAGCCTGTTGGATAAATTTTTTTCGCCCTATAATTCCTATGGGGTCTTAGAAGTAGATAAAAAAATTACCAGTACGATCGTCAAAATATAAGGATCAGACTTGCTCAAGAGAAAAGCACTTGAACAATTAGAAAATAAGTTTCTTGCCAACTATGCGATGAAAAGCCGCGATTCTCAAGGGCGAATCCATCCTGAACCGGAACATCCCTACCGCATGGTTTTTCAACGTGACCGCGACCGGATTATCCATTCTACGGCCTTTCGAAGATTGGAATACAAAACCCAGGTGTTTGTGAACTACGCGGGAGATTATTACCGCACCCGCTTAACCCATACCCTCGAAGTCGCCCAAATCGCCAAAACGATCGCCCGGGCCCTGCGGCTCAATGAAGACCTTGTAGAGGCGATCGCGCTGGCCCACGACTTGGGGCATACGCCCTTTGGCCACGCCGGTGAAGAGATACTGCACGAACTAATGAAAGAACACGGCGGGTTTGAACATAATTTGCAGGGTTTAAGGGTAGTTGATTCCCTCGAAGAACGTTACCCCGATTTTAAAGGCCTGAATTTATGCTGGGAAGTCCGCGAAGGCATCCTCAAACACGTAACTACTTATGACCACCCTAGTGAGCTGATCGAATTTACACGCTATAAGTTTCCTACCCTGGAGGCCCAGGTTGTCGATGTTGCTGATGAAATCGCTTATGATAATCATGATTTGGACGACGGCATTACCTCCGATTTTATCAATACCAAAGATTTGAATAAAGTCGACCTCTGGTCGCAGGCAAAAGAAAAAATTGCTCAAACGCATCCGCGACTGAATGAGGAAATTAAAAAATTCCAGATCATTAAGTTCCTGATTAATTTACAGGCTCAGGACGTAATCATCTACTCGGAAAAACGACTAAGAAAATCCCACGTGCGTTCTGTGGACGAGGTTCGCCGGGCCCCCGAGCGCCTGATCAGCTTTAGCCCAGGCGTAGCCAAAAAATGCGCCCAGCTGCGCCAATTCCTCAACCAGCACCTCTATCAGCATTATCAGGTTGTGCGGATGTCAAATAAGGCCAAAAGATTTATCGAAGAGCTTTTTAAATGTTACGTCGCCAGCCCTAAACAATTACCTCCCACCAGCCTAGCGCGTTCAAAAGATGAAGACGTATACAGGGTAGTCTGCGACTACATTGCGGGAATGACCGACCGTTATGCCCAAAATGAGTACCGCCGGCTCTTTCAGCCTTACGAAGAAAAATTAGGGTAGCCCAGAGGGGCAGACCCAGCATTCCTTTAAGCTGGGGTCTAACCCTAAAGTATAGGCCTTCGTAATTCCATATTAACGAAGGGCCTAACCCAGTAGGGTAGACCCCGGCATTCCTGTAAGCTGGGGTCTAAATTCACTCGTCAACATTGACATTATAGAGACTATTGCGGTATAATTATAAGCTATGAAAGACAATAGCGGGTATCAGCAGCAACTTTTTGAGAAACTATCCAAAAGCTACGATCTGAAAAAAGAAAGTGAAATCTTAGGCGGCTTATTTAAAGATTCTTTTCTTTGGATAGTGGATAGCGCCTCGGCGCTGGAAGCTGACGCGCAAGGCAAAAAAAACCAGATCAAGCACGTTATCGAACTCTGCGCCCCAGAATCGGACGCTTTGTGTACCCACCACTGCACCTTGTCGAAAAGTGCGGTGCGCAGTAAATGCCTGGGTTGCATTAGCGGGGCACTCCAGCGGGCAAAAAAAACGCATAGCATTGAAAAGTTCAGCTGCGATAACCACTTGTACGGGTTATGCTTTCCGCTCTCTCAAGGTGACGCGCTTTACGGCTTTCTCATTTTATGCAGTTTAAAACAGGAACCTACCCCTGAATCCCTGCGTTTATTCGAGGCCCTCAATAGCACGATTCTGGAAAAAATCCAAAAAGAACTTGAACTTTCTAAACTATACGAAACTATTCGGCCAAGAGCCATTGCGCTTTCCACGGTGCACACTATCCACCGGCTGATTAGTTCAAGCCTTGATCTCGACGAGCTGCTTCCGCGCATTGCCCGGCTTTCTTTACAGGTCTTGCGTTCTAAGCGCTGCCTGATCAGCCTGGTAGACAAAAAAAGCAAGCAATTGGTCTCCAAGGCCTTTATCGATGTCTCCAAAAAGAAGGCCTGCGTTTCGGCCTTCCAGAAAACCTTAGAAAAAAAGGTCCTGCACAGCGGCCGAATCGTACTCAACAAGGCCTACTTAAGCGTTCCATTCGTCGATGAAGAACCGCTGGGCGTTATTTCTGTATTCGATAAAATGTCCGGCCGTCCATTTGATAATTTTGACCTGGAAATTCTTAACGCCCTGGCCGAACAAGCCACCGGCGCCATTAAGAACGCGCAAATGTATCGTGAACAGGAGCATCTGCTCTCGGGCACGGTCAAATTTATTTCCACGCTTTTAAAGCTTAAATCCGGAGCGCCATATACGCACTCCAAGCATATTGTTGAAATTATTATGCATATCGCCAAAGAGCTAAGCCTCTCCAGCGAAGAATTGCGCAATTTGCGCTATGCGGCGATGCTCCACGATGCGGAAAAAATCGGGATTCCCGAAGAAATCCTCAAGAAACCGACGCCGCTGACAATAAAAGAGTACAAAATTGTCAAAGAGCACCCTAGAAAAAGCGCGCGTATCTTAAGCCCGATGGAACGCTTAAGGCCAGCGGTAGGAATTATTATGCACCACCATGAAAAATTTGACGGGACGGGCTATCCCGATAAATTAAAAGGGGAGCAAATCCCCATCGGTGCGCGCATTATGGCGGTTGCCGACAGCCTGGAGGCAATGATTTCCCTTAGGCCTTATCGCCAGTCGACCACTATTGCCGAGGCAATTAAGGAACTTAAAAGTAAAAGCGGTACACAGTTTGACCCGCGAGTAATTAAGGCTTTTTTAAAACTAATTAAGCGAAAAACATTTAAAAGGCTGCTTAAAGGTATCCAAAATGACCGGTCTAAAAAAAGTCTGTGAAATACCCTTAAATCGAAAGGTGATCTCTTTTTTCCATGAGAATCCTTCGACGGTGGATACGTCCCGGGCAATCGCCGCATGGCTCAACTGTGAGCGTAAAGAGGTAAAAAAAGCGCTAGACTATTTAGTCACTCAAGGAATTTTACTGCCACACCGGATCGGCGCCTCTACTGCCTATGCTTATACCCAAGATAAAAAAATTATTTTCAAAATAGAAAAAATTTTAAACATTCAAACTTAAGGAGGGGACATGTTCGAATCGGAACATAAAGACAAACAGGTGGAATTCTTCAACGATTATACCTGCATGTCTAAAAAACCGCGTACCTCGAAGCTGGCTTTAGGAAAAATTGCGCTTTCTTTATCCTACGAAAACGTGATCATTGTTTCTATCGGCCTGATTATGATTTTAATCGTCTGTTATTCTTTGGGGGTAGAAAAAGGCAAATACCTGGCGAAACTTTCCACTGATGTCGATGTAATCGCAATTAAAGCTGAGCCCACGCCTAGCTTGGAAAGCGCAAAAACTGAAAACCTGATTAAAGAAGTTCCGCTTAAATCCCCGATTAAAGAAACTACTAAGCCCAAAGATGAACCACTACCCACAAAAACGGCAGAAGAAAAGAAGGCCCCTGCGCCACAGGAGAAAAAAGTAAAGATCAAAATTGCCAATAAACAGCTTTATACTATACAGGTGGCAACATTCCGTCAAAGCACTTCCGTACAAAAAGAAACCGACCGCTTGAAGAAAATCGGCTACAGCTCGTTTCCCATTTCCAGTAATAAACTTACTGCGCTTTGTATCGGAAATTATAAAAGTAAGGGCGAGGCTTCAAAAGACCTCGTAAAACTTAAAAAGCTCTATAGTGACTGTTACGTGCGTTTAGTAAAAAAATAAAGGTAATTTCCGCTTTTCGAAAGGAGAAATAATAGAATGTCGTTGCATCCCTCGTTAGTTCCTAAAGGTAAAGGAAAAAGAAGACACAGCGTAATGAAACGCTACGAACGAATAAAAGAAATGCTGGAAAAAGAGAAGTGGAAGCCCGGGGATTCGGTCTATGGGCTAGCCAAGCTCAAGGTAATGCGCTGGAAGGCTAAAAAAGTGAAAAAGGCCGCGGAGGCGGCCGGCGCGGAAGGCACTGCCCCCGAGGCCGGTGCAGCCGCAAAACCAGCCGCAGGAAAACCAGCCGCCGCTACTGAGAAGAAAGAAGCTGTAAAAAAATGAGGAACATTACTGTTTTATTTTGTTTATGTATAAGTATCACCACAGGGGCGTTTTGTTTTGCTCAAGAAACAGCTCCGGCAGTATTTGAAGCGGTGTACGCCACTATTCAAGGAGAAAAGGTCAACGTGCGTGCCGGCCAAGGCGTCAACTTTGAGTCACTGGGCCAACTAGAAAAAAGTATGCCGGTAGTGGTCTTGGGTGAGGAGTACGGTTGGTATAAAGTAAAATTGCCGAAAAACTGCCTGGCCTATGTCCATAAAGACTATGTCAAAGATAATGTTGTTACTGCCGGCGCATTACGTATACGCGCCCGACCCGGGTTAAAATCGAGCGTACTGGGTACGCTGCAAAAAGGAGACAAAATCGTAGTGCGTAAGCAAGAGGGCGAGTGGCTACTCATCGTACCTGAGGAAGAAACAGCGGGCTGGATTCAAAAAGATTATCTTAAGCTATCGTCGAAAAAATATCTGCCCGCGGTTAGCCTGGCCACGGCAGTGGTCCAAGAAACGCCGCCGCAAGAGCCACTGACGCTAAAGGCCGAGAAACCTACGCCTGCGCAAATAACCGAACAGCCGCCTCTGCCGGAACCAAAATCAACCCAAACGGCTAAGCTTGCAAAAGATGAATACACGGGAATCATTCAAGATGTAGGTAAGTTTCACAAACGGCCAGCCGCCCACAAGTTAGTCCAAGACAACGGCACAACTTACTACCTTAAAAGCGACAGCGTAAACCTTAATCAATATATCTACCGTAATGTTTCTGTGGTCGGCGAAATACAAGAGCTACCCGGTCTTGCTTATCCACTGATTAGCGCAACGCAGGTTAAGGCCTTGGCACAATGACCCTTTTTTTCATCGCCCTTTTTCTGCTGGCGGTTATTATTCATGAAGTTGCCCACGGATGGATGGCCAATAAGCTGGGAGATCCGACCGCAAAATTCGCTGGCCGTCTCACGCTTAACCCAATCGCCCACATCGACCCGATGGGAACGATACTTTTTCCTTTATTGCTTTCTTTAAGCGGATCGCCAATAGTTTTCGGCTGGGCCAAGCCAGTGCCGATCAATTTCGCTCTCCTGCGCAATGGCAAAAAGGGCCTCCTTTTAGTCAGCGCCGCGGGCATCGGCGCAAATGCGGTCTTGGCGGTTTTGTTTGCGCTGCTACTAAGGATGGGGCTTTTTCCGTATAATAGCTATGGTTGGGTATTTTTGAATTACGGCATCATGGTAAACCTGGTGCTCGCGGTCTTCAATGCCATTCCCATACCGCCTTTGGATGGCTCAAAGATTGTCTTGAGCATTTTACCAAAAGAGCTTGCCAATACTTACCTGAAAATTGAACCTTACGGCTTTGTGATATTGCTCGGCCTGGCGTGGCTGGGATTATTAGGCCGAGTCATTTGGCCGGTAGTTACTTTTGCCTCCCGTTTATTAGGAGCAGGCATCTTATGAACCCCGCCCTTCCTAAGAGGGTGGGGAATAGATTGAAAGGAAGGGCGGGGTGAAACGAATTCGCGTAAAGCTTGGTCAACGCAGCTATGATATCATTATCGGCCACGGAACGCTCAACCGGCTCACCCGGCTGCTCGGCGCTTTCTCTTTAAGTAAAGTTGCCCTGGTCATCACCAACCCCACCATTTATCGTCTTTACGGCGAAAAGTTAAAAACACTGTTGGCGCATGCCGGCTATGAAGTGTATTGCGAAGAAGTGCCGGATAGCGAAGAAAGTAAATCTTTCGCGGTCTGCACACGCCTGGTGGCCAGATGCGCAGAATTAGACGGGGGAAGGGGCATTTTTATTATTGCTTTAGGTGGGGGGGTAATCGGCGACCTTGCCGGCTTCTGCGCGTCAATTTATCACCGGGGTATCCCGTATGTACAAATTCCGACAACGCTATTGGCCCAGGTAGACTCAAGTATTGGCGGTAAAGTGGCCCTGGACCTCGCTTGCGGAAAAAATTTAGTCGGCTCTTTCTACCAGCCGCTTTTAGTCTTGAGTGATATCGACTTTTTGGCGAGCTTAGAAGAAAAACAAATCCGTAACGCGCTCGCTGAGATTATTAAATACGGCGTTATTGCCGATCGGCAATTATTCTGTTTCCTGGAACGCTCTGTTGACGATATTCTTAAACGCGACCGAAAAAAGCTGCAGCATATCGTCGAGGTATGCAGCCGGATAAAGACGCGCGTAGTGGAACGGGACGAATACGACAATAAGGGCAAGCGCATGACTCTCAACTTCGGCCATACTATCGGCCATGCGCTTGAAGCCGCATATGACTATTCGGCACAACTGCCCCATGGTTTCGCCATCGCCATCGGGATGCTCGTTGCCGGTGATATCGCTTTACGCCTGGGCCTAGTTGGCGAAAGTACGCTCCGGCGTATCGAAACCTTAATCCGCAAAGCCGGTCTTCCTACTCAGATGAGCGGGGTAACGATCGAAAAGATTATTGCCGCCCAGGCTCACGATAAGAAGTTTAACTTAGGCAAAAACCGTTTTGTCCTTCCGGTACGTATCGGTAAAGTAATCATAAAAGAGGGCGTTGCGCAAAAAGTTATCGTCAACGCCCTGCACGCCAGAATGCAACGTGTCTAAAACCTATCCGGTTACTTAATCTTTAAATTAAATTCCGCATCCTTATAAGAAAGCTTAACGAAATTAGGCTGGATTTCCAAAAGCCGGGCTCCATCAACCAGGTTGCCTTCACCAACAATGCGGCTGTTGATAATTGCCAGCGGCCGTTTCTGGTCATAAACAATGCCGCTGAGCTGAAAATTAGCCGAATCGACTGTCGGAAACTCAAAATCAATCTTTCTTAAATTCAGTACGTTTTGCGCCAGTGGCACCCGGTGAAGAGCCTGTTGCTGTGCCGGCGCCCTTGTCGGCTCAAGAGGAATAGACCCTGGGCCAGGGGACAAGAAAAGATAAAGCGATAACCCGTAGACAATCACGGTGCCGCTCCATAAAAACCAGCGGCGCGTGGAATGACTGCGAGCAGTGCGCGACATGACGTTGATATCGTTAAGTACACGCATCTTCGTATCACCGTAACCGGCTTGTTGTTTTTCTGCTTTCTTCAAGGCATCGTTAATAATACTCATAACCGAACCTCCTCGTTTGCCGCCATTTCCATTCCTTCCAATTCGCGAATACAACGGATAATCAGTTCTACTGTAATCGTCTTGGTTTCCTCCACAAATGCCGCTAATAAAGCTTTATCGCAGAGGATATTAATCAGCCGGGGTACCCCTTGCGAGTACTTATAAATTTCGCTGACTGCCCCTTTAGTAAAAAAGGTATTTCCCGACGCCCCGGCAACGGTAAGCCGGTGGGCAATGTAGGCCTCTACTTCATCTTCGTCTAACGCCGCGATGTGATAACGCACGCTGATTCTCTGCCTTAGCTGGCGTAATTCGGGAAGCTTAAGCCGCTGGCGCAATTCCGGCTGCCCGACCAATACTATCTGCAGCAGCTTTTCTTTTTCCGTCTCCAGGTTAGAAAGTAAACGGATTGCCTCCAAAAGAGAGCTCTTTAAATTCTGGGCCTCATCGACAATGACCACCACATTGTTACCCAGGGCTAACTGCTGGATCAGAAAGTTATTCAGGGCATCCAAAAGCGAAAGCTCGGGTGACCTTTTTACCTCAATGCCCAAATCCTGGACAATCGAACGGAGTAATTGATATTTACTTAATTCGGGATTTAGAATCAGGGCGGTTCTAGTGTTTTTATCCAGGGAATTCAACAGCGCCTTACAGATCGTGGTCTTGCCGGTACCGATTTCACCGGTAATTTCCAAAAAGCCTTTGCGCTCTTTAATCCCGTAGATCAGGTGGGCGAACGCCTCTTTATGCTTACGGCTAAAGAAGAGGAAGGCCGGATCGGAAGTAACGTTAAACGGCTTTTCTTTCAGGCCAAAAAATTGCTCGTACATAGCATATTTAGTATAACACCGCGCCCGCCGCTTGTAAAGAGTTTTTCAGCAAAAACACTGGGCTTGACAACGACTGAAAATCAGTGTAAGATGCTTCTGTCGAAGCAATTCCTTTCAGTGGATCTACTAAATTCCGATGACTCAGCATTCCGATTTTGTGCACTTACACGTGCACACTCAATATAGCCTTTTAGACGGGGCCTGTAAAATTGACGCCCTGCTTAATTTAGCCCGTAATGAACGCGCGCCCGCCTTAGCCATTACCGATCACGGTAACCTCTTTGGTGTAATTGAATTCTACCAGCAATGCATTGTCGATGGTGTAAAACCGCTGATCGGCTGTGAAATATACATCGCCCCCGTCAGCCGCCTGGAAAAAACCCTGCAGAACAATCAGGAAAACGCCTACCATCTTACACTGCTGGCCAAAGACGAAAAAGGTTATAAAAATTTAATGCTGCTGGTCAGCATTGGCTACCTTGAGGGATTTTATTACAAGCCCCGAATCGACAAAGAATGCTTGCGTCAACACAGCCAAGGCCTGATTGCCTTAAGCGGATGCCTGCACGGAGAAATTGCGCATGCGTTTCTTACCGGGTCGGCGCAAAAGGCGGCTGAACTGGCCGGTGAATACAGCGAAATTCTGGGTAAAGACAATTTTTATCTGGAACTGCAGGATCAGGGAATACCCCAGCAGAAAACAGTCAATCGCGCGCTGATTGAGTTGAGTAAAAAGCTTGCTCTTCCAATAGTTGCCACCAACGATGTCCACTATTTAAGCAAAAGAGACGCCGCGGCGCACGACGCGCTCTTATGCATCCAAACCCAAACTACCCTCTCTAACACCAACCGCCTGAAGATGGCCACCGATGAATTCTATTTTAAAAATGCGGCGCAAATGCACGAGCTGTTTAAGGAAACTCCGGAGGCAATTTCCAATACGCTGGCCATTGCCGAAAAATGCAACATGGAGATCGATTTCTCAAAAACCTATCTGCCTCACTATAAAGTCCCCGAAGGTATTTCTCGGGAAGACTATCTGCGGCAACTCTGCAACGAAGGCCTGCAGAAAAGGTATAAAGGCCAAATCGACAAGATTATCATCGACCGTTTAAACCACGAACTCAACGTAATCAAAGATTCCGGATACATTAGTTATTTTTTAATCGCTTGGGACTTCATCCATTACGCCAAAGAAAAGGGGATCCCCCATGGCCCCGGCCGCGGTTCCGCGGCGGGTAGTATCGTCAGTTACATCTTGGGGATTACCGACATTGACCCACTGAAATACGGCCTGATCTTTGAACGCTTTCTCAACCCTGAACGCGTCAGCCTGCCCGACATTGACATCGATTTTTGTTATGAACGCCGCGGTGATGTCATTAATTACGTTACTGAGAAATACGGTAAACAAAACGTCGCCCAAATCATCACCTTCGGCACGATGGGGGCCAAGGCGGTGGTGCGCGATGTCGGCCGCGTAATGGGGATGCCTTATGCCGAGGTCGATAAAATTGCCAAGCTTATCCCTACTGACTTGAATATCGCCCTGACCTCCGCTCTTCAGGCTGAGCCAGAACTAAAAAGTCTCTACAAAAGCAACCCCCAGATTAAAGAACTGCTTGATACCTCTCTGGCGCTGGAAGGGCTTACCCGTCATGCCTCTACGCACGCTGCCGGAGTTGTGATTTGCGAGGATAATCTCACCGAGCACATCCCGTTATTTAAAACCAGCGATGGACAGATTACTACCGGGGTCGCGATGGGCTCCCTGGAAAAAATCGGCCTGTTAAAAATGGACTTTTTAGGCCTGCGCACGCTCACCGTAATCGACGAGACCATTAAAATTATCAAACGAATGAAGGGCATCGACCTGGACTTAACCACGCTTTCCTTAGAAGACTTAAAAACCTATGAACTCCTCGGCCAGGCCAAGACCGTGGGCGTGTTTCAGTTAGAAAGCCGAGGAATGCGCGACCTGCTTAAAAAACTCAAACCGGAAAAATTTGAAGACCTGGTAGCGCTGTTGGCGATTTATCGTCCCGGCCCGATCGGCAGCGGTATGGTCGATGATTTTATCAGACGTAAGCACGGCCAGGTTCCAATTAGCTACGACGACCCGCACCTTGAGCCGATCCTCAAAGAAACCTACGGCATTATTATCTTCCAGGAGCAAGTCATGCAGATTGCCAGCGAACTGGCCGGTTTCGCACTAAGCCAGGCCGACATCTTAAGGCGGGCAATGAGCAAAAAAGATACGCAGGTCATGGAAGAACAACGCAACTTTTTTGTCGACGGCTGCGTGCGCAATAAAATTAATAAAAAAGTGGCCAGCAAGATTTTTAACTTGATCGAATATTTTGCCGGCTATGGTTTTAATAAATCGCATTCCGCGGCCTACGCGCTGATTTCTTACCGCACAGCCTATCTCAAAGCTAATTTTCCGGTTGAATTCATGACCGCGTTACTCACCAGTGAAAAAGACAACACCGACAAAATCGTGGTCTATATCAACGAGGCCAATAAAATGGCGATCGAGATCCTTTCTCCCGACGCAAACGAGAGTTTTGCCAAATTCACCATGGTCTCCGATGCCTCGATCCGCTTCGGGTTATCGGCCGTAAAAAATGTGGGCCAGGGCGCGATTGACTCCATTATCCTCGCCCGTAATAAACAGGGAAGGTTTAATTCTCTTTTTGAATTTTGCGAATTCACCGATTCGCGCCTGGTAAATAGAAAGGTTATTGAGAGTCTGATTAAATGCGGGGCTTTTGATAGTTTCGGGCAATTTCGTTCCCAGCTAATGGTCAACCTGGATAAGGCGCTGGAAATGGCTCAAGGATTTCAAAAAGACCGGCAAAACGGCCAATTCTCTTTCTTTGACGCCAACAACAAAACCCAAACTTTTAAAAAAGACTTTTACGACACGCCGGATTTACCGGAGTGGCCGGAAAACCAACTCCTGGCCTACGAAAGACAGATGCTCGGCTTTTATATCACCGGGCATCCGCTGGCCCGCTATGCCAAAACCTTAAACGCCTATGCCACCCACTCCACCCAAGACATCGCCAATTTGAAAGAAGGGGAGGCCATCTCTATTGGCGGGGTAATCAGCAAGGTCCGCAATTTGATCACCCGAAAAAATGAAAAAATGGCTATATTGGAATTGGAAGACCTCAGCGGCTTCATCGAAGTGCTCGTCTTTCCACGGGTATTTACCCAATATAGCCAAATTGTCAAGCTACACTCGATTATCTTCATGAAAGGGCGGATCAGCCTGCGCGACCGGGAACCGCAAATAGTAGCCGAAGAAATTATTCCGCTGCCGGATGTGCATAAATACTATACCATTTCGATCCAAATTACGCTTTTTACTACCGGCCTGGAAGAACAAATGCTCAACAAGCTCAAAGACATCCTCAAACGCCACCCTGGAAAAATACCGGTTTACCTAGGCCTGCAAAGCCCCGACCACCACCGGGTCCAGCTGGAAGTCAATCCCGAATTCTATAGCGAACCCTCGGAACAGCTGGTCAGCGAAATCGAAACCGCTCTGGGAGAAGGGGTTGTAACACTAAGAAGCTGACCAGTCTTTAAATCCGCCGATTATCCACATTACCGCATTTTTCCTTGACAGCTAAACTCTTTAATGCTATATTATTTAAGTCTTGAAATTACTTATAGTTAGCACATTAATTCGCACAACAACTTACGTCACTATCGTTCCGTAAGTTGCGTGCTCATTAAGGAGGTGAAATGAAAAATGACAAAGAAGGAAATCGTCCTCAAGATTGCCGAAGAAACGAATATTAAGCAGGTAGACGTAAAGAAAGTAGTGCAAAAGGCGTTAGATGAAATTGTTGCCGCCTTAGCCAGGGGGGAACGGGTAGAGCTGCGCAACTTTGGTATTTTTAAGGTTAAAGCTAGACGCGGCCGCACCGGTAGGAACCCACGCACCGGACAGGCAGTTCCCGTACCGGCGAAAAAGGTAGCGGTCTTTAAACCCGGTTTAATCATGAAACGGGACATCAAGTAGCGCAAACCCAGCATTAGCCGCTGCAGCAACTTTACTCCGAGAATATTGTCTTTACTGCGCATTAATATAACTACTTAGAATGAAAGGCCTTTAAGGCCGACGCCTTGAGACTTTTTATATACTATTTTGACAGGCACAATGAGAATAAAAGCGGTTAGAGGAACAAAAGATATCCTGCCATACGATGCAAAAATATGGCGGTTAATCGAAGATAAAGCAAGAAGTTTATTAGAACTCTATTGCTATCAAGAAATACGCACGCCTCTTCTGGAAGAAGCCCGCCTTTTTACGCGCAGTATCGGCGAAAGCTCCGATATCGTCCGCAAAGAGATGTATTCTTTCAAGGACCGTAAAGAAAGAGTGCTTTGCCTGCGGCCGGAAGGAACGGCCTCGGTAGTCCGGGCTTACCTGGAGCACGATCTAGACCAAAGCGAGCAGCTAAGCAAATTTTATTATTTCGGCCCGATGTTTCGGGCCGAACGGCCGCAAGCCGGAAGGCTGCGCCAGTTTCATCACATCGGGGTAGAAGCAATCGGCTCAGGCTCACCTTACTTAGATGCAGAGGTGATTACCCTAGCCGTAAGAATCCTTGAGCATACCGGCGTAAATAACTTCACCGTCCATTTAAATAGTATCGGTTCACAACAAGACCGCGAAGAGTTTAAGTCGCTAATCTCAACAGCCCTAAAGAGTAAAATTAAAGAACTCTGCCCGGATTGCCACAGCCGGCTAAAAACTAATGTGCTGCGTATTTTTGATTGCAAAAATACCTCCTGCCAGGCAGTGACCCGCCAATTGCCGCCGATAACGCAAGCGCTGGGATCGCAAAGCAAAGAACATTTCCTACAAGTGCAAAAACTTCTCGATACCTTGAGCATTCCTTATACACTTAATCCCTTCTTAGTACGCGGGCTGGATTACTACACTACTACTTGTTTTGAAATTGTACATCCGAATTTAGGGGCGCAAAATGCGCTCGGGGCCGGGGGAAGATACGACAGCTTAGTCAGCGATCTCGGCGGGCCGCCGCGACCGGCAGTCGGGTTTGCCCTGGGCATGGAACGCTTAATTGCGGCCAAGATAGTAGAGCCCGGCGAACCGGGACCGGGGATGCGCGTTTTTATTGCGGTGCTCGGAGATCAAGCCCAACCACTGGCTTTTTCTCTTTTAAACTCGCTACGCGGTGAGGGCATTAGCGCGGAGATGAATTATCAGGATAAATCACTGAAAAGCCAAATGCGCCTGGCCGATAAATTAGCGGCGGCGAACGTCGTCATTATCGGCGAAGAAGAAGTCAAAAAACAAAAAGTAATCTTACGTAACATGCGCGATAAAACCCAAAAAGAAGTCGAAATCGCAAGACTTGCACAGGAGTTAGAATAACTAATGATGCGCACACATACCTGCGGAGAACTCAACGATAAACATCTAGGCCAAGAAGTAACACTTTGTGGTTGGGTCCATAGCCGGCGCGACCACGGCAATATTGTTTTCATTGACCTGCGTGATAAATTTGGCCTGACCCAAATAGTTTTTTGGGGTAAAAAAGCGATTGAAAAGATTGCCGACATCCGTTCGGAGTTTGTCTTAAAAATCAAAGGCAAGGTCCAGCCCCGGCCAAAAGGCACAGAGAATCCTAAAATCCCTACCGGCCTGATTGAGGTTGCGGTTACGGAGTTTGAGATTTTAAACACTTCGCAAACCCCGCCGTTTGAAATTTCCGGCACGATCGAGGCCACCGAGGAAGTCCGTTTCACCCACCGCTATCTTGACCTGCGCCGACCGGGCGTAATTGAAAAGTTAGAGTTACGGCACAAAGTGATCAAGGCAATGCGCGATTTCCTTGATGCTGAAGGTTTTACGGAGGTCGAGACGCCTTTACTGACCAAGAGCACGCCGGAAGGCGCGCGTGACTTTTTAGTGGCCTCGCGTTTAAATCCCGGTAAATTTTACGCCCTGCCGCAATCGCCGCAATTATTCAAGCAAATCCTGATGGTCGGTGGATTAGAAAAATATTTCCAGATTGCCAAGTGCCTGCGTGACGAAGACCTGCGCGCCGATCGGCAGCCGGAATTCACCCAATTGGACATTGAACTGTCTTTTGTCGATGAAGAAGACATTTACCGTTTAATTGAAAAATTACTGCATCATCTCTTTAAAACGGTCCTGAAGTTAGATTTGCCGATCCCGCTAGAACGCATTACCTATCAGGCCGCCCAGGAAAAATATCAGTCCGATAAACCCGACCTGCGTAAAGACAACGAACGTTTTAAGTTTGTCTGGGTCAAAGATTTTCCCTTGTTTAAATATAACGCCGAGGAAAAAAGGTGGGACTCCGAGCACCATCCCTTTACGGCTCCAGGTAGCGAGGAATTTTCCGAAAAAGAAATGGGCTCGATTGTGGCCCGCGCTTATGATTTAGTGCTCAACGGCGTAGAAATAGGTTCGGGCAGCATCAGGATTCATAAAAGGGCTTTACAGGAAAAAGTCTTCCAGATACTTAAAATCGAAAAGGAAGAGGCTGAGGAACGTTTTGGCTTTCTTCTGCGTGCGCTCGAACACGGCGCTCCGCCACATGCCGGCATTGCCCTAGGGATCGACCGGTTTATTGCGCTTTTAAACGGCGATACGAGCATTCGTGAGGTCATTGCTTTTCCGAAAACGCAAAAAGGAATTTGCCCGCTTTCCGGGGCCCCGGCCACGGTATCGGCGCAACAATTGAAAGAACTGCACATAAACATAAAGAGATGAAATTAAACCATAAACCCGAAACCCTAAACTCTCAACAAATCCAAAATCCAAAACTTTTTGTTTTGTATTTTTAATTTTGAGTTTGTTTAGGATTTAGAGTTTAGTGTTTAGAGTTTAACAAAAAGGGGGGAAGTAATGAAGCGATTGTTTTATCTTATCTCTGGTATAGGAATAGCACTTTATCTTACTGGATGTTCCGGGCCAACCGTGCGCCACTCCGTCGACCGGGTGCCCCGCGTTGACCAGGAAGTGGCCGGAAACCGGGGATTTATTGAGGGTGAGGCCTCTTCCGCGCCGAAAGAACCGACGTTTACGGATCGGAAAATTTACCGCACCGAAGTGGAATTACCGGATCTCCTGCCCCAGAAACAAAAGGCCGGCGCGGGTTCAGAGACAACCTCTGGCACCAGCTTAGAAGGCAGCTCTGGGGATAGCGAAGAGTCATCAGTAAGCATAACCATGCCGGTTAGCGCTGCGCAAAGTACTTATACGGTGCAAAAGAACGATACGCTACAAAAAATATCACAGAAATTTTTCGGGACCACTAAGAAGTGGAAGCTTATTTATGAAGCCAATGCCGACAAGCTGAAAAGTCCGGATAAACTCTTCCCCGGACAAAAACTGCTGATTCCCGGAGTCGCTGAATATAAAAAATGATGAAAAAAGTGTTCCACTGGAAAAAACCTCAGGCCACTGCACTGCAAGTTATTATTCGTATTTTCTTAAGCCTGTTCATCTGCGCCGCGGCAATTTCTACCGTCTATATCGGTAGAAAGCCCTACGGCGAAGAATTGAAAGAGGGAGACGTCTCGCTACGCACCATTTATGCCCCAATCGATTTCAAATATACGGTCGGGGTCGATGAAGAAAAAACAGCGAGTGAACGCCAGAAGGCCGCGGCCACAGTAAAAGATATCTACGAGACCGGCGGAAAAATTACCCAGGAGATGAACAAAACTATTGATGAGTTCTTTACGCGCTTGGGTGAAGTACAAAAACAGGCCGATTTGACTGATGAGTTAAAGTTGCAAGAGGCGCAAGCCATTCTTAAGGAAATGAATTTGCCGGAATTAGACTTAAAAGTGCCTCTGGCTGAACCCAACCTCGAACAGGCTAAAGGCCTGACGAAAACACTGTTGGCGAAAGTGCTCTCTTTAGGGATTATCACTTCTTCCCAAGAGAAGAAATTAAATAAAGCGGGCGAAACGGTTACAATCAGGAATTTGGACACCCTGGAAGAAAAGGAAATGACCGTCAAGGGCCTTAGCACTATCAGCCAGGCCAAAAAGGATCTTACTGCTCAAGCCCAAGATTTACTGCCGGAAAACCGCAAGTTAAGGGTAGTCGCCCTGGATTTAATTGAAGGCATCCTGGAAAATAACCTTAAATTTAATGAGGCCTTAACTCAGGAAAGGCGAAAAAAGGTTTTTGATGACACCCCGGTACAATATAAGGAAAAGGAAGTAAGAAGGGAAGAACTAATTATTTCCCGCGGCGAAAGGGTGACCAAGGAACACTTGCAAAAAATTCAGGAAATGTACCACCTGCAGATCGAGGTCAACCGCTTTACTTATTTTTCCGGAGCGACCATTCTGACCTTAATTTTTCTAGTGATTATTTACCTTTATTTGCGCTTCTATGAACCACGGATTTTCCAAAACACGCGCAAACTCGTGCTCATGGGCACCTTATTTATTATCGGCCTGCTTTTGGCAAAAATAATTACCTATTCGCCGCTGCCCAGTTACGCCATACCGACTGCGATTACCTCGATACTCATTGCCATGCTGGTTGGTTTAAGGCCCGCCATCGTGATAACTATTGCCGTGAGCATCTTCACCGGTATTATTGCCGGAGATAAAATCAATGTGGCCACCGTATCTTTCGTCGGTGGAATAATTGGAATTATTTTTATCCAAGGCGCCCGCCGCCGCTCGCAAATCCTGATGACCGGCGCCCTGGTCGGGGTGGCTAATTTTAGCGCTATTTGCGCCATCGAACTACTCCATGGATTAAAAATTGAAGTTTTTATCAAGGAAGGGTTCTGGGGACTGATCAATGGCTTAGGTTCGGCCATTATCATTACGGGAATTCTGCCAATCTTCGAAAACCTTTTTAAACAGGTCACGAATATTAGCCTGTTGGAACTTTCCGACCTCAATCATCCGTTGATGAAAGAAATGATTTTAAAGGCCCCGGGGACCTACCACCACAGCTTAATAGTCGGAAACTTGGCCGAGGCGGCCTGTGACGCCATCGGCGCCAATGCGCTCCTGGCCCGGGTAGGCTCTTATTTCCACGATATCGGCAAAATCGAAAAGTCGGAATACTTTAGCGAGAACCAGGTCGGGGTAACCGCGAAAAAGAAACACGACAAGCTTACTCCCAGCATGAGCAGCCTGATTATCACCAACCACGTCAAAGACGGAATCGAACTGGCCCAAAAATATAAACTCAATCAGGTTATTATTGATTTTATCGACCAACACCATGGCTCAAGCCTAATTTATTATTTTTATCGGCGGGCCCTGGAAAAAACCGAGGATGACCAAATGCCCCGAGAAGAGGGATTCCGTTATCCCGGGCCAAAGCCACAGACAAAAGAAGCGGCAGTGGTCTTACTGGCCGACTCAGTAGAAGCGGCTTCACGGGCCTTGGCCGAACCGACCCCGGCACGCCTGAAAAACCTGGTCCATAAAATTATTAACAATAAATTCATCGACCACCAGCTTGACCAGTGCGAGCTTACCTTAAAAGATCTCGACGTCATTGCCGAGATCTTTGCGCG